>DBXK01000037.1:869-58193 GCA_002309375.1 Christensenella sp. UBA1214
TCTCCTTTATATTTATAGATTTAGTCGGGCTTTTATTTATCTTCTTTGATGGGGCGCTTGAGGATGGCGAGCATGAGCATGCCGACGACGGCGCCGATCGCAAGCGCGAGCAGGTAGAGCAGGGGTTTGCCGATAGTGGGCACAACGAAGATGCCGCCGTGAGGCGCCATCAGCGTGCAGTTGAACAGCCAGGAAAGGCCGCCCGCGACAGCGGAACCGATCGCACAGGAGGGTATGACCTTCAGCGGGTACGCCGCCGCATAAGGGATCGCGCCTTCGGTGATGAAGGATAGACCCATTACGATGTTGACGACGCCGTTCTTTCGCTCATCGGCATTCCAGCGATTCTTGAAGAAAATGGTCGACAGCGCGATCGCAAGCGGGGGCACCATGCCGCCGATCATGACGGAAGCCATGACCTGATAGCCCTCCGTCGTTGCGGCGGCGAGCATGCCGGTACCGAAGACGTAGGCCGCCTTATTGAGCGGGCCGCCCATATCGATGGACATCATTGCGCCGAGGATGCAGCCGAGAACGACGCCGAGATTATGCTCATTGAGCCAGAGCAGACCGTCGGAGAGCGCGTTGTTGATGACGCCCATGATCGGGTTGACGGCGCACATCATGACGGCGACGATACCGAGACCGGCAAGGGGGTAGATAAGCACGGGCTTGAGACCTTCGATCGCTCTGGGCAGTCTGTCGCAGAGCCTTTCAAAGAGTTTCAGCAGCCAGCCTGCGAGGAAGCCGGCGAGCAGAGCGCCGAGGAAGCCGGAGGGTATGGTAGCTGCAGCGAACGGATCGGCAAAAGTCGCGCCGTTGGAGGCGAGGAAGCCGCCTACTACGCCGACGAGGAAGCCCGGCCGATCGGCTATCGACATGGCGATAAAGCCGGCAAGTATCGGCAGCATGAAGTTGAATGCATAGCCGCCCATGGCCTTGAACCACGCGGCGACGGGGGTAACGGTGCCGAAGTCTCCGTTCATCTCAACGCCGCACGCGGCATCGATCAGGAACGCGATCGCGATGAAAATACCGCCCGCAACGACAAAGGGAAGCATATGCGATACGCCGTTCATAAGGTGCTTATAGAGTCTTCTTCCGAAGCTCTCGCTGCCAACAGCCGCAGTGTTCTCCGCCTTCTTATCCGCCTTAAACACAGGCGCTTCGCCGTTCATTATCCTGTTGATGAGCTCTTCGGGCTTATGGATGCCGTCGGCGACCTTGGTGGACCAGACGGGTTTCCCGTCGAAGCGCGCGGTGTCGACGCTCTTGTCCGCCGCGATGATTATGCCGTCACAGTTCGCGATCTCCTCGGCAGTGAGCTGGTTTTTGACGCCGCCCGAGCCATTGGTCTCGATCTTGATCGGTATGCCCAGCTTTTCTCCGGCTTTGGCGAGCGCTTCGGCTGCCATATAAGTATGAGCGATGCCGGTTGGGCAGGCGGTGACGGCAAGCACACGGTAGCCCTTCTTCTCGGGCTTTGCGGGTGCGGCCTTGACTTCATCGGGGAACTTTTCGGTTTCCTTCGCATCGATCAGCGCGAGGAACTCCTCGGGAGAACCGGCATTCTTCAGCTTCTCGGTGAAGTCCATATCCATCAAGAGCTGCATCATGCGGGCGAGCACTTCCATATGCACGTCGCCGTCTGTGGTCGCGGCGATCATGAACAGGAGCTTGGCCGGCAGGCCGTCCGGAGAACCGTAATCCACACCGGCGGGGACTGTCATCGCCGACAGCGCAGGAGCTTTGACGGCCGCGCTCTTCGCGTGGGGGATCGCGATCTCCATGCCGATGGCTGTGGTACCCATATCCTCGCGCGCGAGGATACCCTCCCTGTAAGCGGCAGTGTCGATAAGATTGCCGCAGGCGTCGTGAAGAGCAATCAGCTGTTCTATGGCTTCGGCCTTATCGGCCGGAGCGGCGCCGATTCTTATGCCCTCCTTTTTGAGTAGGTCCGTGATTCGCATATTTGCCTCCTTTAATGGTTTTCAAACAGTTTCAGCAGTTCTTCGATCTTTTCCCTCGTGGCGAGGCCCGGGAGGAAAGCCGTGGCGTTGCCGCAGGCGCTGCCGAGGCGCAGCGCATAGGCATAGTCGCGTTTGAGTATGTAACCTGCGACGAAGCCGGCCACCATCGAATCGCCGGAGCCGACGGTGTTGAGCACCTTGCCCTTGACGATGCCTTCGCGGTGCACGCCGCCGTTTTCATCGAGCAGCATTGCACCGTCGCCGCCGAGCGAAACGAGCACGTTCCTCGCGCCCATCTCCTGCAGCTTGCGCGCGTAAAAAAGCGTTGTCTCCTCGTCATTTACCTCAACGCCGAAGATCTCGGAGATCTCCTGCCTGTTCGGCTTTATCAGGAACGGGCGGTATTTGAGGGAATTGACGAGCAGCTTCTTCGTGGCGTCTACGACGATGCGCACTTTCCTGTCCTTCAGCCTTTCGAGGATCCGTTCGTACACGTCGTCGGGCATGGTCTTCGGGATGCTGCCGGAGAGGATCAGCGTGTCGCCGTCCGCGATGCCATCGGTCTTGGCCATGAACGCGGCGAGCGCCTCGTCATCGATATGCGGGCCCTGGCCGTTGATCTCTGTCTCCTCGTCGGATTTGATCTTGACGTTGATACGGGATACGCCTTCCTTGAGGTGGATAAAGTCGGTGGTGATACGGGGGTGCTTCGTACCCTTTTCGATGGCCTCCCCCGTGAAGCCGGCCACGAAGCCGAGCGCGGTGTTGTCGAGCTCCAGCTCCGCGAGCACGTGGGACACGTTGATGCCCTTTCCACCGAAATAATATTCCTCTGAGGAAGTGCGGTTGGTTATGCCGCTCACGAGCTTATCGATGTGGACAACGTAGTCGATAGATGGATTGAGAGTTACCGTGTAGATCATTGATCCACCTCCTTAATGATCGTTTTCTCACCGAATTTGCCCCTGGGCATGCGATCGGTCAGAATACAGCAGGCATCCAGCCGCGAAAATGTCACGGGGAACGCCCGGTTGAATTTGGTATGGTCCGCAAGCACGAATGAAACGAAGCTCCTCTCGATCGCGCACTGCTTGATGTTCGCCTCCTCCACGTCCGGAGTGGTGAATCCCTTTTCCTGCGAGATGCCGTTTGTGCCCATGAACGCTTTTGTGAAATTGTATTTGAGCAGGCCGTGCATGGCTTCCGCCCCGACAACCGCTTCCGTCGCCGAACGAAGCCTGCCGCCGATGAGGTACACCGTGAAGCCTGCGCGCAGCAATCTGAACGCATGCGCCACACCGTTGGTCACGTAGGTCGCCTTCATGTTGCGCAGATGTGGGATCATGCACGCCGTGGTAGTGCCCGAATCGATGAAAACGAAATCGTCGTCCCGGATCATCGACGCGGCGTAGGCAGCTATGCGGTCCTTTTCTTCGAACATCAGCGTTTCGCGCTTGGTAACGTGCTCCTCCACAAGGCCCAGCTGACGGATCGAGGTTGCGCCGCCGAAAACCTTGTTGAGCTTGCCCTCCTTCGCGAGTACGTTGAGATCGCGCCGGACCGTCGCTTCGGAAGCCCCGAGCAGCGCGCTGAGCTGCCCGACGGTCGCCGTGCCCTCCGCTCCGAGTTGTTCAAGTATGATCTGATATCGTTCCTGTGCAAGCATAACCTTACTCCTTGATAGTATAATATACCAATCCGTGAGCAAAGTCAAGCAAAAACGATCAATTTTTATATAAATATGTGCAAATTCTTTTGCGTTTGTACTGATTTGAGTAAACGAAAATGGCCTGCGCTGTTCACCGCGCGGCGTTACCCCGCTTATTTGTCGACGATCTTATGGATGATCCTCGCCATTTCATCCGGAGATTCCGCAAAGTCACGCTTCACCCACTCGTCAAGCAGGCCGTAGAGCCCGTGGGCATAGAACTTCTCGCGGTAATCGGTAAGGGCATCCGATTCGCGCCTGGGAGGAAGCATGATCCGGTAAAATGAGTCGTGCAGCCGTTCCTCGCGTCAAAGCGTCTTGAAGCAGCCCTCAAGGAAAATAAAGTTGACTACAAATACTTCATTCTCGAGCACTCCGGCCACGGTATGCAGAACGACAGCGCCGTGTCGAAGCTCTGGATGGAAGCCGTGGAAGAATACCTGGACAAATACATGCCCGTAGGGATAATGGCTGAAAGAAGCAGAAACAGAAAACGCACCTGTGATTTCCAATGGCTGTAAGGATTATCCGGCCGCGTTCATCGCCATTGGCGACGCCGATCCGCCCAGGCACGGAAAGCGTTTGAAACAATGCTTATATTTATTCGGAACACTCCTGATCTGCTGAACGGAAAGCTCCTTCACGTTAATGTGAAGGAGCTTTTGTTAAAGCGAAGCAGGCCTTCATCGCGCATTTTGCAGAGCTCCGCGCTCATCGCGCTGCGGTCGACGGAAAGGAAATCCGCAAGCTCCTGCCGGTTGAACGGGATCGTGAAGGAATTGCTCCCCGTCTTCTTCGACATCAGCGAAAGGTAGCTCATCAGCTTCTCGCGCGTCGTGCGCTTCTGGATATGCCCGAGCTTCGTGACGAGGCGCAGGTTCGTCTCCGACAGGGCGAAAAACAGGTTGCGGATTACTTGATTGTGGAACGGACACGCGGAGGAGCAGGTCGTCAGAACCCTTTTTGCGTCGAAGAAAATGACGGTCGAACCCGCCGCCGCGACGACGTCGTTCATGATCGCCTCGCCCGCGAGATACGCCTGGGCGAACAGCTCGCCCACTCCGACCGAGGTGATGATGCTGCGGTTGCCCCAGTAATCGTCCGCCTGCACGAGCAGCGCGCCGCGGACGAGCACGGAAACGCTCTCCACCCTGTCACCTTGGCGGAACACGAATTCGCCCTCTTTATAATGCTTTTCCCTCGCATCAAGGCAGGCGAGCATACCGACGATTTCGTCCTCGCCGACGTTCGCGAAAAGCTTCGATTTTTTTAAAATATCCACGTACTCTTTCATAAAAAGCTCGCTTTCGTTGTAAATACAACAGACTTTCTTCCCGGATGATACTATAATCAAACCGAAAAAGCAAGAGGAGGCCGATCATGAAACCGAAAATCAAGATAACCCTCGTCGAAAGACGCGGCGAATGCCCCTGCCACAGGGGACACCGGGTCGGAGACAGTTTCGATTTCGACACCGAGCGCGGCAGGCTCTGCCCGATGGCGGCGCACGTTGCGTTCCCGTACGTGGACATACTCCGCTACGGCGGCGAACCCCCGAAGGCGAAGAACGGCGAAGTGCTGTTCTGCTGCCCCGACAGCGACGTTATGAACGTATTCAAGATCGAGAAGGAGGATGAATGATATGATCCGCAAGATTATCCACATTGACGAAGAGAAATGCACCGGCTGCGGCCTTTGCGCGGATGCCTGCCACGAAGGCGCGATCGAGATGGTGGACGGCAAGGCGAAGCTCGTGCGCGAAAACTTCTGTGACGGCTTCGGCGACTGCCTGCCCGCTTGCCCCGCCGGAGCGATCAGCTTCGAGGAGCGCGAGGCTCCCGAATATGATGAAGCCGCCGTCAAAAAGGCGAAGGAAGCGAAGGCAACTGAGGCCGAAAAGCCGCACACGCCCCACCCCGGCTGCCCTGGCTCCGCTCTGATGCAGTTCAGGCACGACGATGACGCTCCCGCAGCGACAAGAGCGGCGTCCCGCCTTGCCCAGTGGCCCTGCCAGATCAAGCTCGTGCCGACGCAAGCGCCGTTCTTTGAAGGCGCGAAGCTCCTGATCGCCGCCGACTGCACCGCCTACGCCTATGCGAACATGCACGAGGATTTCATGCGCGGCAAGGTGACGATCATCGGCTGCCCGAAGCTCGACGCGGTCGATTACAGCGAAAAGCTGACCGCCATCATCCGCGACAACGATATCAAGTCCGTCACCATCGTCCGTATGGAGGTCCCCTGCTGCGGCGGTCTGCAGCGCGCCGCCGAGAACGCCCTGAAGGCGAGCGGCAAATTCATCCCCTGGCAGGTCGTAACGATCTCGAGGGACGGAAGGATACTGGACTGATCAAAGCCGCGAACCGATCCTTTAAACACGGCAAGGCCATTACTTTGAATGGCCTTGCTTTTTTATTACCGCGATCCTTGTTTTTTCGCTTTCCCCGCCCCGGTAAAAGCGTTTTTACGGTCCTTTGCGGCGCGCTGTTATAATAAGGCCAACAAGCCAAGGGAGGGCGAAAAAATGAAAAGGATCTTAAAAAAGCTGTTTACTACCTTATACTTTGCCGCAGCGTTATTGGCAGCGATTATTGATATGACCCATGCCGATAATAAACTCGCAGCATTCGCGGGAAGTTTCTTGCTCACTGCAGGCGGTTACTTCGTATTCCGTTTGATAATCCGTCTCATGATCAGGGAAAAGCGCTGGAGCGACACCCATACTCCCCGCAGTCAGGGCATGGCCGCCCGCGCGCTCGAAAACTGGATCATGCCGAAGCCGGAAAGTCCTAGGGTCATTGAAGAGCGCCGCCGCGCATATGCCGAAGCAATGGAGAACAAGCGCAAAGCCTATGCGCGTTACAAGGCAAAGAACGACATCGTTTATCACCGCACCCGCGCCGAGCGCTATGCCGGCACCCGCGACGGTTATAAGCATGAATGCAGAATGTGGGACGCGATCAAGCGGTCCAAGCAATACTGATCCCCCGGCGGGAGGCCGGTCAAGCCCTCCCCTTGTTTTTCCGGTGCAGTTTCCTGCCGGTTCCCAATCAAAAACGGAGGCGCCGCCGATCACGGTGCCTCCGCTTTTCTTTTCTCATTTTCCTAAAGAATTTCCACCCTTATTGGGGACCCTTCAACCGTTCGATATCCCGGTTGTTTATTTGACCTTTCCCGCGATCTCCCTCGCCACGAAAACGCCGCTCGCAGATGCGTGGGAAAGGGAATGCGTGATGCCGCTGCCGTCGCCGATTATATAGAGCCCGTCGTACTTCGTTTCGAGGTGCTCGTTGACTTCGGTCTCCATATTATAGAACTTGACCTCCACGCCGTAAAGGAGCGTATCGTCGTTCGCTGTGCCCGGAGCGATCTTGTCGAGGGCGTAGATCATNNGATGCCGTCGAGGATGCGCTTGGGGAGCACGAGGCTGAGGTCGCCCGGCGTCGCCGCGAGAGTCGGCACGGTAAAGCTTTCGGCGATGCGCTTATCGGTGCTGCGCTGGCCGCGGATCAGGTCGCCGAAGCGCTGGACCATGACGCCGCCGCCGAGCATATTGGAAAGGCGGGCGATGCTTTCGCCATAGCCGTTGCTGTCCTTGAAGGGCTCCGAAAAATGCTTGCTGACGAGCAGGGCGAAATTCGTGTTCTGCGTGTGCTTCGCGGGGTCCTCGTAGCTGTGGCCGTTGACGGTCACGATGCCATTCGTGTTTTCGTTCACGACGACGCCCTTCGGATTCATGCAGAACGTGCGGACGAGGTCGCCGTATTTCTCAGTGCGGTACATGATCTTGCTTTCATAAAGCTCATCCGTGAGGTGCGAGAACACCTCGCTCGGCAGCTCGACGCGCACGCCGATATCGACGCGGTTGGAGCGGGTGCCGATGCCGATCTCGCGGCAGACGCGCTCCATCCATTTGCTGCCGCTCCTGCCTACGGAAACGATGCAGCGGCTGCAGTTGTAGCCGACGCCGCATGAGCTGACCTCGAAGCCGCCCTTCTCGACCTTGATCGAATCGACGGGGCTGTTGAAATGGAATTCAACGCTTTCCCGCAGCTCCGCATAGAGGTTTTCGAGCACTGTATAGTTGATGTCGGTGCCGAGATGGCGCACGGAAGCTTCGAGAAGGTGCAGATCGTTCTGCATGCAGAGCTTTTTGAATTTGCTGCCCGAAGTCGAATAGAGCTTCGTGCCCTCGCCGCCGTAGCGGAGATTGATCTCGTCCACATAGCGCATCAGCTCGAGCGCTTTTTTCTTGCCGATGTATTCATGCAGCGTTCCGCCGAAATCGTTGGTGATATTGTATTTGCCGTCCGAAAACGCGCCTGCGCCGCCGAAGCCGCTCATGATCGAGCAGGTTTTGCACTTTATGCAGCTCTTGATTCTCTCCCCGTCGATCGGGCAGCGGCGCTTTTCGAGCGTGTTGCCGGCCTCAAACACGGCGACGCTGAGCTCCGGCGCGAGCTTTTTAAGCTCATACGCCGAATAGATGCCGCCCGGGCCTGCGCCGATGATTATTACGTCGTAAAACATGGTTTCCCTTTCGTTTTCTGTACTTCAGCCGAGATATGCGAGTATCTCCGCCGCGTTGGTATCCGGCTTGACCTTCTCCATGACCTTTTCGATCAGGCCGTTTTCGTCGATTATAAACGTCGTGCGGACGACGCCCATGCTGACCTTGCCGTAGTTCTTCTTCTCCTGCCAAACGCCGTAGGCCTCGATCGCCTGCCTCTCCGGGTCGGAAAGCAGGATGAACGGCAGATTATACTTCTCCGCGAACTTCTTATGGGAAGCGACGGAATCCTTGCTGACGCCGATCACGGCGATGTTCTTTTGTTTGAACGCTTCGTACGCTCCCGCGAAGGCGCAGGCCTGGCGGGTGCAGCCGGGGGTGCTGTCCTTCGGGTAAAAATAGAGCACGACCTTTTTGCCGAGGAAATCGGAAAGGCGAACTTCCTTCCCTTCCCCGTCGCTGAGAATAAAATCGGGCGCTTTCATGCCTGTTTCAAGCATTTTATGATCCTCCTGTAAAAAATATGTAAAAATTCAGTGATTCTGTTTCCCGACCGGTATCTGCCTGCGGATGCTGCGGACAAGCGATGGATCGGCTTCGACCGTCAGCACCGTTTCCTCCGCTCCGGCGCGGGCAAGCACCTTTCCCCAGGGATCGACGGCGATCGAATTGCCATAGGAAACGTAGCGCGCGCCATCATCCCTCGCCGGCGCGCAGCCGAAGGTGAAGATCTGCTCATCCACGGCGCGGGCGCGGAACAGGAGCTCCCAATGCAGCGGGCCGGTCGTCATATTGAACGCGGCGGGAACGGCGAGGAAGTCGATCCCCGGCAGCTCGCGAATGAACGCCGGGAAGCGGATATCGAAGCAGATGATGACGCCGAACCTGCCGAACGGCGTATCGAAAAAGGTCATATCCTCCCCGGGTGAAAAGGTGCGTGATTCTTGGTATTTTTGCCCGCCCTCGATATCGACGTCGAAAAGATGTACCTTCCTGTGCTTCGCGATGCGGTTTCCCTCGGGATCATAGCAGAAGCATGTGTTATAGAGCCTCTCCCCGTCCCGCTCGGGCATGCTGCCGCCGATCAGATACGCGCCGGTCTCCCGCGCGATTTTCGAAAGCGTTTCGGTGATGCTTCCGCCCTCGCGCTGCGCGTTTTTTACGAACTCCCTGTTCTGATACGGGCAGCAGAACATTTCGGGCAGCATGATCACGTCCGCCTCGGCCGCGCTTTTCGCAAGCGCTTCCGCATGCGCAAGATTCGCCGCAAGATCGGCCGTGACCTTCATTTGTATCAGCGCCAGCTTCATTTTCCCCTCCGCCGCATATCTATTTATTGTATTTTACCATCAAAGCCGTTCTTTTTCAATGGCCGCAATGCGTTGCATCCTTCCCGTTTTTATGATAAACTACCGCTGAAGGGGCGGCTCCGTCCGGGCCGTTTATTAAAGTATGAACAGGGATCTGACCGTCGGCAAGCCCTCCGCGGTTTTATGGGGGTTCTGCCTTCCGCTCTTCGCGAGCGTGATTTTTCAACAGCTTTATAATATCGCGGACAGCCTGATCGCGGGGAAGCTGATCGGCGAAAGCGCGCTTGCCGCCGTCGGCAACAGCTACGAGGTGACGCTGATCTTCATCGCGTTCGCTTTCGGCTGCAACATCGGCTGCTCCGTCGTCGTTTCCCGCCTTTTCGGCGCGAAGGAATACGGCAATCTGCGCACAGCCGTCCATACCGCGTTCATCTCGACCGCCTGCCTGCTCGCCGTGCTGATGACGCTCGGCCTCGTTTTCGGCAGGGCTGTGCTCCGCCTTATCGACACGCCGGAGCATATCCTTTCGGATTCCGCGGCGTATCTCGATATCTATATCCTCAGCCTGCCGTTCATGTTCTTTTATAATATCAGCAACGGCATCTTCTCCGCCCTCGGCGATTCGAAAACGCCGTTCATCTTCCTCGCCGCAAGCTCGACCGCGAACGTATTCGTCGACATCCTTTTCGTGAAGGTCTTCAAGATGGGCGTTCCGGGCGTCGCGTGGGCGACCTTCCTCTGCCAGGGCGTGAGCTGCCTTCTCGCGGTGACTTTCGTTTTCAAAAGGCTGAAAGGGATCCCGGCGCCGAAGGAAGAGGTCCGCGTTTTTTCCTTTGAACTGCTGAAAAACATCGTCTATGTCGCCGTGCCGTCAACGATCCAGCAAAGCTTCGTTTCGATCGGCAACATCATCATCCAGCGCGTGATCAACGGCTTTGGCGAGGGCACGATCGCGGGCTACGCGGCGGCGATCAAGCTCAACAACCTCGTAATAACCTCGTTCTCGACCTGCTGCCAGGGCATCTCCAACTATACCGCGCAGAATCTCGGCGCCGGCAAGCGCGAACGCCTCCCGGCGGGCTTCAACGCGGGCGTGCGGATGCTCTGGCTGCTAGCGATCCCGTTCGCATCGCTCTATTTCTTCTTCGGCGAGTTCTTCCTCCGCCTTTTCATGGAGTCGCCGAGCGAGACTGCGCTTTCGACGGGTATAACGCTCCTGCGCATCCTTGCGCCGTTCTATTTCGTGATCCCGCTGAAGATGGTCGGCGACGGCGTACTGCGCGGCGCGGGAATGATGCGCTATTTCATGATCGGCACCTTCACGGATCTTCTGCTCCGCGTCGTGCTCGCGATCGTGCTTTCAGAAACACCGCTCGGCAGCACAGGCATCTGGATCGCCTGGCCGATCGGCTGGTGCGTCGCAACGGTGCTCGTGTTCATCTTTTACCGCAATAAATTCCTGCGGAAAGGAGCAAGAAGCTGAATGGATCTTCGCAGAAAGCTGTTTTTGAAGCGGAATCCTTACCGGATCGGCAAAACTGCGCCGCTGTTCCTTGAGGCGGTGCGGCGCAATATCGCTTCGAATCGGGACGGCTGCAGCGAGTATGCCCGCATACTCGAAAACTGCGGCTTTTCGCCCGACGATATCGCTTCCGAAGCGGATCTTGCGAAGATCCCCGTCATCCCGACGCTCTACCTCAAGCGCAACCGCCTTTTTTCCGTGCCGGAGAAAAAGCTCGCCGTCAAAGCAACCTCTTCGGGAACAAAAGGCTCGATGAGCGTCGTCGGGTTCGACCGTTCATCCCTTTTTTACGGAATAATGATGATGTTCCGCTTTTTCTCCTATTACCGCATCATCTCGCCGATCCCGGTCAATTACATCGTTCTCGGCTATGAGCCGAGCAAGCATACCGATATGGGCGCCGTCAAGACCGCATACGGAACAACGAAGTTCGCCCCTGCGCTCCACCGCGAATACGCTTTGCGCGATACCGGCTCCGGCTATGAGGTCAATGTTGAAGGCATTAAAAAAGCGCTGCTGTCCTATGCAAAGAGCCCCTTCCCCGTGCGTTTCGTCGGATTCCCGGCTTATATGTATTTCCTTGCGAAGACGCTTCGCGAAAACGGGATCTCCCTGCGGCTCAAAAAGCGCTCAATGATCCTCCTCGGCGGCGGTTGGAAGCAATTCGCAGGCGAAGAGATCGACAGGGAAGAATTCTTCGCTCTGATCCGTGAAACGCTCGGCATCGAGCGGGAACGCTGCTTCGAATTCTACAGCGCCGTCGAGCACCCGCTCGCTTATGTCAAATGCAAAAACGGGCATTTTCATGTCCCGCTTTACAGCCGCGTCATCATCCGCGATACAAAAACGCTTGAGCCTGTTCCGGACGGTCAGATCGGGCTTTTGAGCTTCGTCACTCCGCTCGTTTCGTCCATGCCGCTTACGAGCGTCATCACGGACGACCTCGCTGTGCACAGCAATGCGGAATGCGGCTGCGGGCTCGAAACGCCGTATTTCGACCTGATCGGCCGCGCGGGCGTCAGCGGCATCAAAACCTGCACTGCTCAGGCTGCGGAGATCCTCGGGAGGGAAAACAAATGAACCTTGTTTTCGGTGAATTCCTCGATAATGATGAAGCGCTTGCCCGTCTTGAAGAGCTCGGCGGGCTCATCGCCGTTTCAAGGCGGCAACCGCCCCTCCTCCGGGAAGAGGTCATAGCCGCACTCGATGCTTTTTCAAAAAGTCTTTCCCCGGATTCCGAGCTTCCCCTGCTCGAAGGCATGGGGCTTTCCCGCGAAAAAGCGCTGTATGAGCTTGAATATGCCCGCACCGCGACGAGCCGGGAATACCTCGAAGAGCGCATCCGGCGCGAGCTCGGCGGCGATCCGGCGCCCTTCGTACCCTTCGGCGAGACCGGGCCCATAAAGCAAAAGCGGCTGCCTCTCGGAGTGATCATGCATATTGCCGCCGGAAATGTGGACGCGCTGCCCGTTTACAGTGTGATCGAAGGCCTGCTCACGGGAAACATCAGCATTCTCAAGCTCCCGACCGGCGACGGAGGCCTCTCCGCCGCGATCCTCGGACGGCTGATCGAGCTCGAACCGAAGCTGAGGCACTATGTCTGCGTTTTCGATTTTCCCTCCTCGGATACCGCTTCGATGGAAAAGATGGCCGCCGTTTCGGACGCCGTCGTCGTTTGGGGCGGGGATGAAGCGATACGCGCCGTGCGGCGCCTTGCTTCGCCCGATACACGCATCATCGAATGGGGCCATAAGCTGAGCTTCGCCTATGTTTCCGGCGAGGCGGACGAAGAAGCGCTCCGCGGCGTTGCTTTCAACATCTGCGACACGGAGCAGCTCTACTGCAGCTCCTGCCAGGGGATCTATGTCGACGCCGATGATTTCGGCGAAGTCTGCCGCTTTGCGGAGCGTTTTGCCGATATCCTTCAGGAGGTTTCCCTCACCATGCCCTCAGCGGGCGGCACGGCGGTCGAAGCGCAGAAAACGCTTGAGCTTTATACCGAGGAGCTTGAGGCTTCTTCCGATGAAAAGCACATCTTCCGCCGGAGAGGCTGCAGCGTTATCGCTTACCGCGACAATCGGCTCGCCCCTTCGTACATGTTCAGGAATTGCTTCGTTCGGCCTCTGCCGCGCGGAGAGATCCTCGATCGGCTTTGCGGATACAAAAACCTTCTGCAAACCGTTGCGCTCATCTGCCCGGATGCCGATCGGCCGGAACTCGAGGAGCTGTTTTTCAAGACCGGCGCAGTGCGCATCACAAGCGGCAGACGGATGAGCCGAAATTACTGCGGCAGCCCGCACGACGGCGAATTCGCCCTTGCGCGATACATGAAAACAGTCTCTGTCGAATATTGAACACCCTGCGCGGGGATCCCTCCCGCGCTTGCCGCAAACCGAAAGGATAAACCATGGATTTCAAGGAATTGCTGAAAAAACTCGAAGAAAGCGGGCTCAAGCTACTCGCCGGCGTCGCTGTGCTCGTCGTCGGAATGATCCTCGTGCGCCTGCTCATCAAGCTCGTGCTGAAGCGGAATCCGCTGAAAAAGGCGGAGCCGACGGTCAAAAGCTTCGTCGGCGCGCTGTTCCGGATCGTGCTCTATTCCGCCGTGATCCTCGCCGCGATCGGCGTGATGGGCATTCCTCTCTCCTCCTTCGTTACGCTGCTCGCCTCCGCCGGCGTCGCCGTCAGCCTCGCTCTGCAGGGCGCGCTCAGCAACTTCGTCGGCGGCGTCGTGCTGCTTCTCAACAAGCAGGTCCGCGCCGGGGAGTACATCAAAGTCGGCGAGGTCGAAGGCACCGTCCGCGCGGTCGGTCTTTTCTATACCGAGCTGATCACCGCGGACAACAAGCATGTTTCCCTTCCGAACTCGAGCCTCACCAACACCGCGATCGTCAACTTCACCCGCGAGGGCACGCGCCGGCTCGATATCAAATTCGGTGTCAGCTACGGCAGCGATCTTGCCGCCGTGCGCGCCGCCCTTCTCTCCGTCACTATCGGTGACGAAGGTATCCTCTCCGAGCCCGCGCCGCAGGTGCTGCTCGACGAATGTGCTGACAGCAGCCTCAACTGCCTCCTCCGCATCTGGTGCAGGCAGGAGGACTACTGGCGCCTCCGCTTTGCGCTGACCGAGAAGGGCCGCAATGCTTTGAACGAAGCAGGCGTCGAGATCCCGTTCCCGCAGCTCGACGTGCATATGAAGGGCTGAACCCGGATAAGCAAAGCCGGAGGTCGACCCCCTCCGGCTTTTGTTTATTCGGGCGCGGCTCCTGTCGGCGACATTGTTTCTTCCGTTAAATCAGCTGTTCTCTGTCACGAACATTACCGTTAGTTCGGGTTTTTCGTTCGTCATGCGGCAGCGTATCAGGCAGTTCGATCCGCCCCGTTTGCCGTTCGAATTCAGCAGCATCGAGCAATACAGCGTTTGAGTATCCCCCATCACCGCATAAAAAGAGCAGAACGATGCATTCGGCGCAAGCGAACCGATAAAGCGCATATCCCATTCGTCCTGACAGACTGTTTCCCCGCTGAAATCCTTGATCAAAACCGGTATCGTTTGTCTTTCCCGGTCAAAATCATAAAGGATCACGCCGCCGTCAAGGACGTCCAAATTGCCGGTCCTTCCGTCGAAGTCAAATAACTTTTCGATCCCGCCGTCATTTACCGTGTAAACCGTTGTTTCGGTGTTTTCGCCATCCAAAGCAAATGCGATCTTCGGAACAATATATATGCGGTCCTCTGTTTCGACCCATATCGAAGGCATTGGGCCGATCCTGCTGCCAACGACGTCTTCCGCCACGGTCTCCAGCACCTCTTCATCAATGTCCCAGCGATAAATACGAATATTAGTTCCGATCCATGCTTGAGCATCAGCGTCCCCTCCGGTTTCGGAATGGAGCCCCCATGATGCGCATATATAGACGTATTTGCCGAAATAGAAGAGCGTCGGCATAACGGTGCTGTAGCCTCTTCCCTCGCATATAAGCTTGAAATCTCCCGTTTCGATATCGAAACAGGAAACGCTCCAAAGCTGCTCCGGAACGCCGTCCGTCACCGTTTCCGTGCAGTTCCATCCGTACAGCTTTCCTCTGTGGCAGTCGAGCCTTTGCGGGATATACGCCGGATCGCAGTGAAGCCAAAAGAGCCTTTCATGCTCTGTTCCGTCAGCATTCATCCTATAGATCGCTGCACGGTTTCCGCGCTCGTCCGGCGGCGCATCTCCTATATAATAAAGCTTTCCTTCATAAAGGTTGACCGTGTTCGCCGCCGTCCCGTTTGTAAAGCCGCCGCACTCCGCATTATCCGCAGCTTTGTCATGGACGCATTCCGGTTTTCCGCAAAGCACTCCCGACTCTCCGGAGAGCTTGTCGCAGTAGTACTCATACCCGCTGTGAGTCGGATGGAAATAATAAGTCTCATCCGTTTCGATAAGGCTCACAAAGGTGCGCCCGAAACGATTGTCGAAATCCGTTTCCGGATCATAGACCTCATGATAGGTCATTCCGGCTGAATAAGGCTTCTGAGTCGGCTGCGATGCCGACGCGCCGTGATCGGACGCCGGCGTTTTCACGCAGGAAACGGAAGCAAAAAGAAGCAAAAGCAATACTTCTGCAAACAAAACGCCTTTCTTCATCCGATCCTTCCTTTCCGCAGCAGATATCATATCAAACCTTGCCGCAGTTACATTTTATCATTGGAATGTTCGGTTTTCAATGTATTTCTTTATATGCTTTCGCTTGATTTTTCCCGGTATTTCGCTTATTATAATCAAAACGCAAATTAAAGAGGAAGCTATGAACGGATACGAACTGCAGATCAAACGCTTTTCGGAGCTCACCGCAAAGGAGCTCTATGAGATCCTGCGCCTAAGGAGCGCGGTCTTCGTCGTGGAGCAGAACTGCGTCTATCAGGATCTCGACGGGCTCGACGAAGGCGCTGTGCAGCTCTTTCTCCGGCGTGCGGACGGCTCCTGCGCCGCCTGCGCCCGCGTGCATGAAAAGCCGGACGAGCCCGGCGTCTTCCGCATCGGGCGGATCGTTTCGGCCGAACGCGGCCGCGGGCTCGGGATGCGCATTCTGCTCGCCGCGGTCGAAGAATGCCGCCGCCTCGGAGCAAGGGAGATCTATATCGAAGCGCAGGAATATGCGATCGGCTTTTACGAAAAAGCGGGCTTTGCCGTCACATCCGGCGTCTTCCTCGAGGACGGCATACCGCACGTTGAGATGCGGCTCGGGCTTTGATTTTTCTTTTCAGCGCATAAAAACCCGTTGACACTCCAACGGGTTTTTGATATGATCGAAGCGAAAGGACGGTGCTTATATGAAGCCGAAGGTTTATTTTTCAAGGGAACTGACTCCGGAAAAGGTGGTCGAAATGTATCATGCGCTCGGCGTTGAGCTGCCGGGCAAGGTCGCCGTGAAGCTGCATTCCGGCGAAAAGGGCAATCAAAATTTCCTCACTCCTGAATTCTGGAAGCCGATGATCGACGAAGTTAACGGCACGGTCGTCGAGTGCAACACCGCCTACGGCAAGGCGTACGGCGGCGTTCGCGACTATACCGAGGAGCATCTCGCTTTGATCGAGGAGCACGGCTGGAGCAAGGCCTTCACCGTGGACCTCATGGACGCAGAGGGTCCGGATCTCGTCTGGCCCGTCGAAAACGGCAAGGTTTTGAAGGAGAATCGGGTCGGCAAGAACATCGTCAACTATGATTCCATGCTCGTGCTCGCGCATTTCAAGGGTCATCCGATGGGCGGTTTCGGCGGCGCGCTGAAGCAGCTTTCGATCGGCTGCGCATCCCGCGAGGGCAAGGCGCTGATCCATTCCGGCGGCGTTTCCCCCGATAATATCGAATGCTGGAAGCTCCACGCGGAGCAGGATCGCTTCCTCGAGGCGATGGCGGACGCGGCTTCGACAGTCGTTCGCCATTTCGAGGGCCGCATCGCGTTCATCAACGTGATGAAGAACCTTTCCGTGGACTGCGACTGCTGCGAGGTCGCGGAGGATCCCTGCATGAAGGATATCGGCATCCTCGCCTCCCTCGACCCGGTCGCGATCGACCGTGCGGCGCTCGATCTCGTTTATGCCGCGAAGGATGACCCCGGTCAGGCGCATTTCATCGAGCGCGTCGAATCCCGTCACGGCGCCCATACCGTCGAAGCGGCGGCGGAGCTCGGCTACGGCAGTTTGGAGTATGAGCTGATCGAGCTTTGATCTGTCAATAAGATAAGGCATAAAAAAGCGGAGCTTTTCGCTCCGCTTTTTTATTTGTGTTCATTAGAATTTTCCGCTTACGCCGGAACCGCTGTGGCCGGAAGAGGAGGTGAAGCCGTGGCTGTAGCTCCCGCCGCCGGAACGGCCCTCGTCCCTCGGGATCGCCGTTCTTATGACGTTCGAATAGAGATACATTTCATTCGCCGCCATAACGTTCAGGCTGCCGCGCTTGACGTAATCCGTAGCGGTTGCCTTCTGATGCACGGTTTTCAGCTTGCTCTTCATGCTTCCGGTCCCGATCGCGCCTGTTGCCGCGCCGACGCCGGCTGCCGCAACTCCCGCGACGCCGAGCATGCCTCCGACGTCCTTCGGCTCTTCGGGCTTTTTATAAGGTTCGCCGCTTTCATATGCCGTCATGAATTCATCGCAGTTGTCTGCAAACTTCATGCAGGCTTCATAATAGTTGTTGTCCCGCAGCTCATCCACGACAACGTCCTCGAGGAGGTCATATGCGTCGTCGGTCATCGCGTATTCGCACATCCCGCTGGAGGCGCAGAATGCATAATCGCGATCACGGGTGATCAGCATGATCAAGCCGTTCGAAGAATACCTGCCGACATCGAAGAAATGGTCGAGAGCATAGTCCCTCGCTTCCCGCATTCCGATGCTGTCGCAGGTGAAAACAACAACGTCGCAGCCGTGTTTGCCGCTGACATCGTTAAGCTTCTTTTCGAGATTCTGCCTTTCGCTCTCCGTAAAGAAGCCCGCAGCATCCTCCACGCGGGAATCGCCGTTCGTTGCCATCGCAAGCATCGGCAGCGCCATAATAAGGGCGAAAAGCAATACGGCAACCAGGACAAGCGCCCGTTTTTTATTGAATATCTTCATGCTTTTCCTCCTTTACAGCAGCGCGATCAGGGCGCCGATGCCGAAAGTGATCGCCGCGCCGATCGCCGCAAGGAGCCAGAACCACTTGCGCTTCGCCTTGTTGTCGACCGGAAGGTCGCCGACGAATTTGCCGGTCTGGCCGTTCATCGCAAAGGTATACTGCTTGCCCTCCCAGGTGGTGTTCAGCAGCCAAACCGGATAGAGCGCATATTTCGTCGTCGCGTTCGTGAGGCGGATGCTGCTCGCCTCCGGGACCACGCTCGCATAGCCGGTGACGGTCGAAGCGAACGCCTGCTCGGTGCTCTGCTTGATGCGCTGATTCGCACGCTCGATGCTGTCCTCCGCAGTGACGTCGTATTTATCTGCGAGGTAACCCGCAAGATAGGCCGTTTGGAAATCCACCGCCTCCGAAATATCGAAGGGCTCGATCGATTCCATCAGGTCATCCGCCATCTTGACGGAGCCGTCGACGGGCACCGCCGCAAAGCCGAGGGAACCGGCCCTTGTGACGGAATAATAACTCGTTTCGGTGTATTGATAATCCCGGTCGCGCCAGGCGCGCACGCGGGTCGCCCTGTAGCGCATATCGGCGTCCGCATCCGCATCGAAGACCCAGAAGGGAACGTAGATGCCCTTGATCTCGTCGATATGGTTCTCGTCCTTGAAGACCTTCGGCAGCAGGCGCTTGCCCTCGAGGTGCTGCATGAAGCTATTCTTCGCCGCTTCCTTATCGAGCTTGAAGGGAATAACGAGATCCGGCTTCAGCATTCCCGAGAAATTGCCTGCAATGACGACGGGGTTGCCGCAGAACGGGCAGGAGGTCGCCGCCATGTTCGCGTCGCCGACGATCTCGCCGCCGCAGGATTTGCAGACGTAAACACGCATCCCGTCGGTTTCGCCGGGCTGCCATTCGGTGCCGGCGCCGGCGGCATTCCAGTTCAGTTCGTCGGGCTTTTGGTTGTTGAGCTCCGCATCGTACGACTGCAGGGTTTCCATTTCGAACTCCGTGTCGCAGTACGGGCATTTCATTTTCTGCAGCGAGCTGTCGAAGGAGATCGCACCTCCGCAGCACGGGCATTTATATTCTATCAGTCCTGCCAATGAACTTCACTCCTCCTTTGCCGCCCTTTTGGGGCGGTATTCAAGCGGCGGCAATGGCTGTTCGGTTTTTTCAGCCATTGCCGTCCGCGTTTTCCCTTTCAGGGGGAGCCGCGAAGCCGCGGCCTTAAGTTTACTGCCTCTTATTGCCGCAGTTCGGGCAGAAATTGCCTTCGTTCACCGCGCCGCAGCTGCAGGTCCAGGTGGTCTTGACCTCCGGCTTCCTTGCGCCGCAGTTCGGGCAGAAGTTGCCGGTGTTGACGCTGCCGCATTCGCAGGTCCAGCTCGGCTTCTCCTCGGGCTTCTTCGCGCCGCAGTTCGGGCAGAAGTTGCCGTTCGCAACGGTTCCGCATTCGCAGGTCCAGCCGTTCGCGGGAGCGGGAGCCGGTGCCGGAGCAGGCGCCGGTGCAGGTGCGGGCTGCTGCTGACCCATCGCATAGAGGTTCGCAGCATTGCCGCCTGCGTTCATCGCCATGCCCATGCCCATGAAGCCGGCCATCGCGCCGCCGTCGTTGTTCGCCGCAGCGACCATGGCGTCCGCCTGAGCAGCGGTAACGGTTGCCGCCGCGTAGGTGGGGTTCATCAGCA
This sequence comes from Christensenella sp. UBA1214, assembly GCA_002309375.1. Lineage (GTDB taxonomy): Bacteria > Bacillota > Clostridia > Christensenellales > CAG-138 > PeH17. The sequence goes on from DBXK01000037.1 coordinate 20,674, forward strand.
TCGCCGCGCGCTGCGCCTTCTTGATCAGTTCCTGATCCTCCTCGGGGAGGGTGACGGAACCGAGAGCGACGGAAACGACCTGGATGCCGCGGAGCTCGCCCCACTTTTCGGAGAGGACGTCGTTCATCGCGTTCTCGAGGTCGGTGTTGTGGGTCACGATCTCATTGGGACGGAGCTCGAGCGCGGAGAGCTTGCCGAGGGCGGGCTGCAGAGCGCTGATGAACTCGGTCTTGAGCTGCTGATCGATCATGTCGCGGGTGTATTCCTTCGCAACGTTGCCGCAGACGTTCGTATAGAACAGCAGCGGGTTGGTCATCTTATAGGAATAAACGCCGGAGCAGCGGATCGAAACGTCGAGGTCGAGATTGATCTTCGAATCGACAACGCGGAAGGGAACGGGATTCGCCGTGCCGAACTTATTGTCGATGATCTCCTTGATGTTGAAATAATAGACCCTCTGGTCTTTGCCGGGATCGCCGCCGAAGGTGAAACGCTTGCCGATCTGCTTGAACAGATCGAGAATGCCCTTGCCGAGGCCGCCGTAGAAGATGCTGGGCTCGGAAGACTGGTCGTAGATGTATTCACCGGGAACCGCGCAGACCTCCGCGATCTTGCCGTCCTCGATGATCATCATGCACTGACCGTCCGCAACGTCGATCTTCGAACCGTTCGAAATGACGTTTTCATTGCCCTTGGTGTTGGAGGAACGCTTGGAGATGACCTTCGTTGCCTTCCTTACAAGAACGTTGGTTGGCATAGCTTCGCAGTAGAAGAACTCTTTCCACTGATCGGCCAGAACGCCGCCTGCGGCGCCGACTAATGCTGAAATAAGACCCATTGTATAAATCTCCTTTCGAAATCCGGTGTCTTTTCTTCCCCGCCCGCCGGAAGCCCGAACGGAACGGAAACCATTGCAATATAGGAATGGTTATACACATTCATTATAAAAAATATAGTTTGTATTGTCAAGTATTTGCGAAAAAAACAGAAGCGGCGCGGCGCCGCTTCCATGTTTTTATGCATCCTGTTTCTCCGTCTTAGGGTTCGTGATGCGGATCACGATATCCACTCCGTCGGATCTGTCCCGCTGCTCTGTTTCGACGCCCACGCCGCCGGAGCGCAGCTGGTCGCAGGCCTTGTTGACGGTATTCATGAAAACGCGGTAATCCTTCACGAGGCGGATCACGACCGGTCTCGGTTTTCCGCCGCGCGCGCCGCCCGAAAGCGTTTTTTCAACGAGGTTTTCCGTTTGCTGAACGCTGAGCCTGTCCCCCGCCGCCTTTTTGATGACGGCGAGCCGCTCTTCCGCATCGTCGAGCTTTAAAAGCGCCCGCGCGTGCCGCTCGCTGAGGCCGCCGGTTTGGATCAGCGTCCGCTCATCTTCGCCGAGTTTTAGGAGGCGCAGCTTGTTCGCGACGAAGCTCTGGCTCTTGCCGATGCGGCCCGAAAGCTCCTCCTGCGTGAGGCCGAATTCGCCGATCAGTTGGCGGTAGCACTCCGCTTCCTCGAAAAAGCCGAGATCCTCCCGCTGGAGGTTTTCGACCACGGCCATCAGCGCGCTGTCCGTGTCCTCCTTGCCCTTTTCGACGATGCAGAGGATCTTCGCACGCCCGAGCTTTTTGACCGCACGCAGCCGCCTTTCGCCGGAGATCAGCTCGTAAACGGGTCCGTTTCGGCGCACAACGATCGGCTGGATCAGGCCGACCTGCTCGATCGAGCGGGCGAGCTCCGCGATGCTCTCCTCGTCGAAGACCTTCCTCGGCTGCGCGGGATTCGGGAATACGGAATCCACCGGCAGCTCCTCGAGGCTTCGGCCGTCCTCCGTCCTTCTTTCCTTCAGAAAATCAAGCAGCGCCATCGCTCCTCCTCTCCCGCTTTTTCCCGGCGGCGTTTTTCTTCAAAGCAAAGTATACCAGCGGGATCAAAAACGCGCAACAGCGAAAAAAGGCGCTATTGCGCCTCTTTTGTCCCTGCGGCATAAACCGCGGTTTTGTTCGTTTTTATGCGGAAGCTCAAGGCCTGTTCAGTCCTTCGAGGCCGTATTTCCGAAGGAGCGTATCGAGCTCGCCGTTCTGCTTGAGATCATAGATGAATACGTCCGCAAGCTGCGCGATCGCCGGCTCGTCTGCGGAGGACGCGATCGCGTATTCGACCTTCCCGAGCTCGGTATTATGCACGGAAAATTCGAACTCTTCGCCATAGCGCTTCGCATAAACCCCGGTCAGAACGGCGCCGTCGACCCGGCCTTCCCTGAGAGCGATCAGCAGATCCGGATAGGAGGCGTATGCTTGCTTGGTGAAGGTGACCGCATCCGCCGGCAGTTCCGGCGTTACACCGCGGATCCTGTCGATCAGTGAGCGCCTCACCTTCGTTTCATGCTCGTCGATATAGCTGTTCAGCACGTTCGCGCCGGCTGTATTCTGAACATAACCGATCGTGATCTGATCGAGCGGCAGAGCTTCATTCCCCGGCAGCACCGCAACGATGCAGACGTCGGTAAAATAGGCATAGGAATAGGCATACTTCGAGCTCGCGCCTTTCTGCATCAGCGCGATCGCGGCGTCGATACTGCCGTCCTGGAGCTTCGTCGCGGCGGTCTGGCCCGAAACGACAACGAGCTTCGCCGCCGATCCGCTCTCCGTATCCGGAAGCAGATAGGCCGCAAACCGCTCCGCAAGCTCGATCTCGAGGCCCCTGCCGTCCAGCGAGAAGCCGGGGGTATCGTCCCGCACGCCGACGACGAGCACGCCGCGGTCGACGATGCGCTGCATTTCGGCGGTGCTCATGAGCTGGTTTTTCGGACGGAGGAAGACGAATGCGGCGATCAGCGCCAACACGCCTCCAACGCAATAAAGGGCGATCCGGTAGGGTTTCCCCTGCCTGCCCTTGAGGGTGAAGTTGAACCTTCTGCCCGAATTGCGTCTGCGCCGCCTGAAGCGGAATCCCACTCGTCTGCTCATGCGACTATTATAACAAATATTTGCGTTTTAATCAATCCGTGCGTTAATCGTCGAATCGCTCCGTTTGCGCGACGATGACGGTCATATCGTCCCGCCCGCCCGCTTCGGCCGCGAGCTCAACGAGCAGCTTCGCCGCGATCTCCGGCTCGTTCTCGCCGACGGTCTCCGCGATCGCTCTGCGCAGGTTCTCCCCGAGGGCTTCCGCCGCGCCGTCGCTGAGCATGATCACGGCGTCGCCGCGCTTGAGCTGCGTTCCGGAGACCGCCGCCTGCGCGCCCGGCACGATGCCGACGGGCAGCGCTTCGGCATACAGCTCGCGCACTTCCCCGCGCCGCAGCAAATAACTCGGCGGCGCGCCGTGCTTCACGGAATGCAGCCTCCCCTTCACCGGGTCGAAGAGCAGCGCGTCGAGCGTTGCATACATCTCGCCCCCTTCGCGCAGCAGAAGCAGCCGGTTCACGCAGTCCGCCGCTTCCTCAAGGCGGAAGCCGCAGGTCACAAGATCCGCAAGCAGCTGCACGGCCTGACTGCTCTCGCGCGCGGCGGTGCTGCCGCTGCCCATGCCGTCGCTGATCACGGCGAGAAACAGTCCGTCGAAATCGCGGATCAGTCTGCTGTCGCCGGGGATCTCCTCCCCCTCCTTCGCGCGGCAGACGGAGCCGAAGCGGACGCCGAAGCGCGGGCGGGATGCATCGCCGATCCGCGGATTTTCGGTGAGGCGGGAGAGGCTCTGCGCCGTTCCCGAAAGCTGGCTCCGGATGTATGCCTCCGCAGGATCGCCCTCCCGCGGAAAGAGCTCCGCAATGCGGCCGAGAACATCCGAAAGCACGGTGAGCTTGTAATTCTGATAGAGGAGCCTGTTCTTTTCAAGCTCCCTCTCCCCCTGCTGCAGCGGGAGAGGCGCGTTTTTTTCGCCGCCCGGGATACCGATCAGCATCAGCGCCGCGTCGGCGATCAGGATCTCTCCGACGCCGAGCGAACCTCCGCCCGGGATCAACGCGAAAAACAGGATCGCCGGAACGGAAAAGCCCGCCGCGGAGCCCCATTTGCCGAGGAAGCGGAAGAGGCTCGCAGTGAGGGTGCAGCAGCAGAGCACGGCGATATATAGCATATTCCCCGAAGCGCCGAGCACGCGCATCGCGGCGATGATCGCGGCGGCGGCAACGGCGGCGGCGCCCTTCGAATCGGCGGCAAGCAGGCAGGCCGAAGCGGCAAGCGCGGAGCCGAGGTTTATCCCGATCGGGCGGAAGCGGTTCAGCGCAAGCGCGGCGGCTCCGGCGAGGAATGCGGCGGCGACGGTCTGTTCATCGCTCAATGCCCTTCCGCCGCGGATGGACGAGACCGCCGAAAGCGCGCGCGTTTCGATCGCTGCGGCAAGCAGCGTCAGCGAGCAGCCGGCGATATGCACCGTGACGTCCGTCGGCGTGAGCTTTTCCCAGGCTCCCATGAGGATCCCGGCGGGAAGCATCACGAGCATCGTTCCGAGCAGCAGCGCGAAGCGGTAAATGCGGATCACGCGCCCGTTGTTTTTCAGAAAAAGCGCGGCCGCGGCAAAGGCGGCGATCCCGACCGCGCCGGCGTACATGCCCGCAAGCAGGCTCCCCGCAGCCGAACCGAGCGCCGCGGGGAGGATCGCCGGCTCGAGGCCGGCGCACCAGAGCGCGCAGAGGAACGCGAGGCCGAAGGCGGGAAGGATGAATCCCCCGAGGCGGCCGAAGCCCGTAAGGCCGTCAAGGCCGAAGCTTCCGAAGATCAGACCCGCCGCGAACGGGATCAGCAGCCTTTCGGCCGTTCCGGACGCGATGAATTCCCCGGCAAACCGTTTTGTTGTGCGTGCGAAGCGCTGCAGCGTCTCCATTTTCTTCTCCTTTCGGCGCACTCCCCCTCCGTTTTTCTTCCGCAATACTACCACGGCTTGTCCCGCCGCAGTGTCGAAGCGGGGGCGTGAAGAAGCACTCATTTTGCCGTTTCCCGGAGGTTTCGCCCGCCTTCGACGGAAGGCTCCGGCAGGCGCCAAAGAACGCCAAAAAGGAAAAGGGTTGTAGTATAAACAGCGCCGTTTTGTTTCAGGCCGGATCCTATATGCAGCGGCGGATATTATGGTATTAAATAAAAGATTTTCCGTCCACGGAAAATCCACCTCCACTATTCATTATTCATTATTCACTATTCACTAATATAAGGAACGAGCGGACGGCGAACCGCCCGCTCGTTTCTGTTGTTTGTTGATCCCGAAGGATCGGTTATGATTACTTGAGGGGACCTACGCCGACGGAATCGACGATGAGGGTGTACTGGTCGAAGCAATCATAGTGGCGCAGGCAGACGCTGACGGTCTGGCCGGCGAAAGCGCTGAGGTCATACAGATGCTCGGTCAGAGCGTTGGTGTCCATGATGATATCATCAAGAACGACGCCGTTATCGGGAGTCTCGCCCTGCGGGATGATGATGACCTGATAGTGCTCGGAGATATCACCGGTCGCCGGGTTGGCAGAAGCGGTGAAGAAGGAGAGGTAGCTGTTCGCACCGACCTCAAACTCGGGGCTGATCATCCAGTTATCGGGATGGAGCACGCCGTCGGCCTGGGTGTAGGAATAGCTGACCGCACACTTGGGGCCATCCTGATAGAGGCCCTGATCGAAGTACTCGGCTGCCCACTCGTTGCCGTCGCCGTCCGCGTCGATGGTATCCCAGTTGAAGCCGTTCTCGAAGTTATCGTAGAAATCGGTGGGATTGATCGAGGATGCCGGGGGTACGAAGTAGTAGGCGAACATGCCGAGGCAGTACAGACCGCCGTAGACAGCGCCCATGTCGATGAACTCACCGCTGTTGACGTCGATCGCGAGCAGGTGCATATCGGAATAGTACTGAGCGTTGCCGTCAGCCGCAAACCAGAAGAACACGCCTTCCGCAATGCTGCCGCACTGTACGAAGAAGTTCTGACCGGAAAGAGGAGTGAAGCCGTAGCCGTCGCCGATGAGGGCGGTGGGCTGGCAGGTCGCGATATCGAAGGTGCAGAACTCGCCGTATGCGTCAACGATGTAGCAGTTGCCGTTCGGATCGAAGTCCATAGCGGCAATACCGTATTCGCAATCACCAACGGGGGTCAGAGCCGCGGTGTCGACGTTGACTTCCTGGACCTCCGCGAGGCCGTCGACAATGTAGAGCTTGCCGGTCGCACGGTTGTAAGCCATCTCGTTTACGACGTAGCCTACGTTGAGGGTGCCGATCGTGGTCTTGTTGGTCCAGCCGGTGATGTCGGAAGCATCATACCTGACGAGCTCCTTGTTTGCGGTCACAGCGTAAACGTAGGTGCCGGTGAAGGTAGCTGCGGTGTAGTCGCCGTCATCGCTCTGGATGCCGCCGCCGTAGTAGAGGCTCTCAAGGTTGGTGGTGGAGAACCTGATCCAGGTCTGGGTGTTGAGGTTCTTGCCGTAAGCGTAGAGGTCAAGGTCGGGGATGGTGACAGGTGCCGGGGGCTGGACGCCTTCGACCGGAACGAGCTCGGTGCCGTTCCAGATGTAGACCTGCTCATTCATCGCGTAGTCAGCAACAACAACGTATGCTTCGTTCGCGCCGGGGAGTTCGATCGCGGTGGTCGCTCCCTTTTCTGTCTCGAAGAGACCCATCTCGCCGAGCAGCTCGCCGAGAGCTTCGCCATCAACGGTGTAGGTCGCAACGTATGCAACGAACTGATCGTCGGTTACGTCGAAGGTGAAGTTATTGCCGCTCTTTGCGAAGTTCGCAACGGTCGGAGCTTCGGTGTCGATATGGACGGGGGTATCCCAGCACCAGCCTTCGCTCGCCTCAACGGTGAAAGCGTTGGTGGTGTGGCGGCCGTCGTTATCGAGCTTAGCTTCGATGCGGATGATGACATCCTCACCGTACTGGCTGAAGTTGACGCCGGAGGGGAACATACCCTCGGTCACACCGAGCTGAGTGCGGTGATCGTCGGCCCAGTAGCCCTTGCGCATGAAGTCGAGGTCGCTGAGAACGTCGAGCTCATTGCCGTCCTTGTCGCAGACAACGTAGCGGACGAAGGAGTTGCGGAGCAGACCGGTGTAAGCGAGGTTGACGGTATCCATCAGGCCGTCGCCGTTCGGGGAGATCGCGTTGCGCTCGGGGAGGTAGTAGCTGAGGTCTTCGGTTTCAACATAGGGGTTGATGCCGAGGCCGTAGATGCTGCTGCCCTTCTTGTAACCGATGGTGTTGGGGTAGTTGCTGGAATTCCACTGGAGATCCTCGTAGTAGTAGCCGCGGTCGATGGTGGTCGGATAGTTCCAGTCGCCATAGTAGCGGATGAACGGGATGCTCAGGGTGACGTCCTCTTCATTCTCGGGAACGAGCTGGACGAAGCCTTCGAGCAGCGCGCCGGAAGTGTAGTAGGTGTCGATGTATTCCATGATCTCGTCGTTGAGAGCGGCGCTGAGGGTGACGTCTGCGGTGCCGCCGGCGGGAACGGTCACGGAATCGGGCTTGTCAAAGTAGACATAGCCGGGATCGCCGACAACGATGGGATCCATGAGACCCATCGCGATACGGGCAACGATGATAGCATCGGTAACGGTTACCTGGCCGTCGCCGTCAACGTCGGTGGGAGCGTTGAGGGTGACGAGACCCATCGCCTCACGGAGAACGAGGATAGCGTCGGCAATGGTGATGGTGCCGCTGTGGTTCGCGTCGCCGAGGACATAGCCCTCTTCGCCTGCGATGTTCCAGGTGTCGCCGGAGTAGACGATAACGAGGTCTTCGCCGAGGTATGCGATCGCGGTGAGGTCGTTCAGAAGGACGGACGGAACAACGGTGTAAACCTGCTCCTCGGTGCCGAAGTTATGAACGGTGAAGGTCATCGTGAATTCGCCGGTCTTCTCGGGATCGTCGCCGAGCTCGAGCTTCGGGCGGTTGCCCTCGGTGCCTTCAGCGGTGAGGTAAGCCTTGGTGGTGACTGCCTTTGCGAGGTCCATCTCGCCGGCGCCCTGCTCATGAACGGGAGCGTAGTCGCCGCTGTTGCTGTAGACCTGGGTCGCAGTGCTCATGATGATGGCATCAACGATGTTCTTGCGCTCGGCATTGCTGAGGTTCGGGAAGTTGATGTCAACATATTCGGAAACGATCGCCATACCGCCGCAGATGTGCGGGGTCGCCATGGAGGTGCCGTCCCAAGCCGCGTACAGAGTGCCGGAAATGGACGGGTCGGTCGCGGAATAGATGGAACCGCCGGGAGCGGTGATCTCGGGCTTCATACCCATGGTCGCGGTCAGACCGCGGCTGGAGAAGCTGGTGGTCATATTGCCGCCGATGGCGTCATAGATGCCGGCTTCGTTGGCAACGTACATGACCTTTTCTTCGGCTGCCGCAAGAACAGCGCCGACGTCCTGAGAAACGCAGATATGGGGGATGCGGCCCTCATTGCCGTCGTGGATCAGGTTGTTGTCGGGGTCAAGGGTTCCGAAGGGGACCATGTTCAGAGTGCCGGTGGTGTTGTTGTAGACCATACAAGCGGCTGCGCCTGCATCCTGAGCGTTGTAGCCCTTTTCGATGAAGGTGATGTCACCGCGGGAAACAACAGCGACCTTGCCGGTCACGTCGATGCCCTCGTAATCTTCGGGAGCGCCGTAGCCGGGAACCATAACGTATTCAACGGTCTGGCCGCCGAGAGCGTCAGCGAACTTGACCATGTTCTGGTCGTTCTCGCTGTAACCGTAGTTCTCGTCATTGACCATGAAGTAGAGGCCGGAAGCCTTGCTGTTCTGAACAGCGGCAACGGACATACCTGCGGGCCAGGTGGAGGGAGAACCGACGATACCGTTATCGGGGTTGGAAGCGAGCGCATAGCCGGAATAGGACCAGCTGCTGGGAGTGCCGTAGTTGCCGCCCCATGCGTTGTTGAAGGAAGTATCGTAGTCGTTGCCTGCTGCCATCGCGAGGTTGACGCCCGCGTTGACGCAGCGCTGGAGGGTCTGGTTGAAGGAGTTATCCCAGGGGGTCTCCTGGCCGCCGGGGGAACCGAGGGACAGGTTCGCCGCCGCTACGCCGAGAACAGCACAGTCCTCAAGAGCGGGGAGGATGTTGTTCCAGCTTGCGCCGCCGGTGGGATTGAATACCTGCATGACGCAGATCTGAGCGTCGGGAGCAACACCGCGGATCTCGCCGCCGTTACCTGCCGCGATACCGGCAACATGGGTGCCGTGGTCGCTGCTGGCATGGGCTACGTTCGCATTGCTGCCCTGATAGTTCCACTTGAAGGGGATCTTGCCGCTGTAGTAAACGTTGTTGACGGTGAGCTGTGCGCCGTGAGCGCTGAGCTCGCCGCTTGCGATAACGTTGGCGATATCGTCCTGAGTGAAAGCAACAACGCCTTCGGGATCAACGGAGAAAGCGGGGTGGTCGACTTTGCAGCCGGTGTCGATGATCGCTACTGCGTAGCCGGCGCCGGTGTAGCCGAGATCCCAAGCTTCAACCGCACCGACCTGGGTGGTGGTGTTGAACAGATCCGGGCTCTCCCAAACGGGGGAGACGAAAGCGTGCATACCGTCCATTGCTTCGATCTCCGCAACGAGGCGATATTCGCCGTCGAATGCGAAACCGTTGAAGAGAACGGTATAGTTGTTGGTGACTTCGATGTTGACGCCGAGCTCACGGGTCAGCTTGGCGACGGCAGTGTTCTGCGCGTCGAGGAGCTGCCTGCGATAGTCGCCTGCATTGCGCAGGTTGCTGACAACATCAGCGGCGGGGGCAGCTTCGAGCTCGACCATGATGGTCACGATGTCGCTCGGCTGACGGGCCGGAGCGGCCTCAGCTTCTGCTGCCTTGAAGGTCCTGCCGTTCCTGATACCGGACAGATCGATGGGGGTGGTGTTCGCGGAAGCGACGCCCTCTTTCATCGATTTGAAGGAACCGGAAACGGCTTCGCGGGCTTCGGGATTAGCGCCGGTCTCAACCTGCAGCTCTTTGACGGTCTCAGCGGTCGCGGTCGCGAAAGCGGGGAGAACCATCATGACGGCAAGCAGAAGAGCGACGAAGCCTTTGAATGATTTCTTCATGTTTTTTCCTCCTTATAAGGTTTCGTTGGTGCAATTTCCTTCCTTCGGACCGCCCCGGCCGCCTTGTCCGCCGGTGATCAGCCGGTAGTTCCGCCCGCGGAAACGGACGGACGGGCAGACGTTTCGACCCGCCGAAAGGGGATTCCCAATCCATTATAGTATAAAATGAAACACCCGAAGTGTCAATAGTTAATACAGAAAAAAGTTGTTCATATTATATTAAGCGCACGGCCTTTGCCGCCCGTTTTGTTGACTGATGCGGCGTGTTATGTTAGGATGAACACGGTCCCTTTTATGAAGCGTTCCGCGCTTCCAATCTTTGATCCGGAGGATATGACCGATATGAAAAAGCGTATCGCCGCAGCGTTTTTGGCGCTGTTGTTCATCGTTCTGACGCCATTGGGCTGCTCGAAAAAGAAGAAGCCGGAGAACCCGCTGTTCAAGGGCGGAATGATTTGGGCCGAAGACAGCAGCCTCGACAAGCCGTATCTTCTCGTCAACGAAAAAGGCGAGGTCGTTTTTCAGACAAGCGACGTCTCTCCGACTTTGTTGGAGCCTTCAAACGGCACGGCGGCTGTCTGTGCCGAAAAGAACGGCAAATGGGGCATTGTCGACAGCAGCGGCAAATGCATCGTCCCGTTTGAATACACCCGGACTTATCCTTTCTCCGACAACGGGCTCGCCTGCGTTATCGATGGCAGGACGTATCTGTACCTTAACAGAAACGGCGAGACCGTGATCCGGCTCGAAAGCGGCGAAGCCGGCGGGTCCTTTCAGAAGAACGGGCTTGCGTTTCGCTACAGCAGCGGACTATACGGCGTTATGGACTCAAAGGGAAAAACCGTGCTGCCTTGCGAATATGAAGACCTCCGCATCTACCCCAACGCCGGGCTTATCCGGGCCGTCAAGGGCGATACGCAGTATTTCTTCAATGATAACGGAAAAAAGGTTTTCGAGCTTTCGGATGAATTCGAAGTCTACGGCTTTTATGACGACGGTTATTCGGTCATTATGAAGGACAGCCGTTTCGGCGTCGTCGATTCCAAGGGCAGAACGCTCGTCGAGCCCGTCTATGCCTCTGTCGGCTATTATGAGTATCTGATGCTGACCGGCGGACGCCCCAGGCCGACTGTCAAAGACGCCCTTTTCCAAAACGGCCGCCTCGCGTTTCAGGACACCTCGACGATGAAATGGGGCTATCTCGACGAAAAGGGCAATGAGGTCATCCCGGCGCAGTATTCTTCCGTGGAAGCCTTTACTTCGAACGGGCATGCGCTCGTTAGTCTTAAAGGAGGCAGAGGTATCATAGATGCAAACGGAAGAGTTGTTTTTGAATCCGACAAGCTGATTCGCGGCTATTCCGACAACGGGCTTGCTGCTTATAAAGACGGCACCAAATGGGGCTATATCGACAGCCGCGGCAATATCGCGATCCGACCGCAGTTCAAAGGTGCGCTTAAGTTCGCGAAAAACGGCCTTGCCGCCGTCTGCGATCCGGCGACCGGCAAATATGGATTCATCGATAAAACCGGCAAATACGTGATCTCTCCCGAATTCGATTTGGTTTACAGCTCCTTCTTCGACGACGGCTACGTGATCGTTAAGGTCGGCGATAAGCTCGGCGTCATCGATTCAAAGGGGAATTACGTCATTGAGCCGAAGTACACGAGCATCGCCGGTCATATGCTCTGATCTCTGCTCATCCGGGCGGCTTCGGCCGCCCTTTTTTGCGCCCGCGAGGCGGTTCTTACGGATCCGTAGCCGGAAAATAAGCAAAAGCTCTCCGCTGCCCGGCGGAGAGCTTTGTCCTTCATGTGGGTTCCTTTCGTTTATCGATAAATACCGCTATTTATCTCACGAAGCAGGGACGGTGATAAGTTCTTCCGAACGCCAGAGCTCGGCAGTTTTGTCGAAATTCATCACTATCAGCCGGAAGCTGAGGGTTTTATAGAGGGTAGCTTCCCCGTGACCGTCCTTATAGTCAATGAAGATCGTCGCAAGGCTCATCTGCCTGTCGCCGACTTCCCCGTTGCTGATGGAAACACCGTACCAGTAGCCCGAATACTGCGCCGGATCGGTCACGCCGTCGAGCGCAATGTCCGTTATCCGGAAGCCCAGATCCATGCCGGTGTTGTTTTCGATGACGATATACACCCGCTGATTATAGGACGATGCGGAGAAGGGCTCCGGCTGGCCCTCGCCCCAGAAGGAAAGATACAGCCCGTCCTTCGAATAGAGCCGCGTCGCTCCGGGCGGCAGCTCCGTCGGCGCGGAAGCGCTTTGGGAGAGCGGAAGGCTCATCCATTTCCGTTCGGAGGAAACGGTCCGCACCTGCCCCTGACGATCGAAACGCTCGCAGACTTCGAAGGTGAAGAGCAGCCGTACGTCGGTCACGCCTTCGAGCATCTCGCAATATTGAGGATACAGCGTCGACTTCCGGAAATATGCCCTCATGCCCGGCGCAACGTGATCCTCCGCAAAGGCCAAGTTGCTGTAAACGGTGACTCCGTTCAGGGCAACGCCGTTCAGCACCGCCATGCAGTATTTATCCTCCGAAAGGTTCTCCACGCAGTAATAGATAACGGGGTTCACGCCGATCGTGCCCTCGGCGCCGAACTTTACGAGCGTCACGCGCATATACTCGTTTTCAAACAGCAGCCTGTCCTCGGAAAATGCGCCGCAGTACGGCAAAAAATCGTCACGGATGGGTCTGAACTCGGGCGTATAGACGTCGTTTTCGAATTCGATCGTTATCCTCTGCCGGTTCACAACGGTCCCGTATGTGCGGCAGTCGGTGACCTGCAGTGCGAAGCCGACCGTTTCGACGCTGTCGACAAGGCCGAGCTCTTCCGCCGTGCCGAAGTAGAGAGAATCGGTGGTGACGGAGGAATGCGCCAAAACCGTTTCATCCGGGAGGCCGTACCCGGTGGCAATATCGTTCACCGTCAGGTCGTAACCGTCGAAGCGCAGGTCGCGGTCGGTATCGTTCCGATAGATCAGACTTATGCGGAGCTCGCCATAACGGTCATTCTCTATAACGCCTTTAACGCAGACGCCGTCCTGCTCAAAAAGCGTCATTTGGCTCCCCTCGCTCCAATTCACCGTCAGCGGCTCCGGCTCGGGGACTACGTTTTCGGGCACAAAGTGCTCGCCGGCGGATTCGAACCGCAGCAGCTCGGAGCAGTATTTGTTGCCGCAGGTATCCGTGATCTCAAAGACGATGGAGTATTCGCCGATCGGCAGCGGGACCGAACAGAACTCCGGCCCGTTGGCGAGGTTCATCTCCCGCCAGGTGATTATGCTGCTCGGAGACCAGTCGGAGAGGGGGCGGACCGTTCCGTTGTCGTACCGCCGGACAATGCTGCGGAAGAGCTCGAAGAGCTGGATGATCGTCCATTCGGAAGTATCGACTTCGCCGGGCTTGCCGTCCGTAACGGAGCTTCCGCCGTCGGAATAATCCAGCGAGCCGATCGTGATCTTGTTCGTGGTATTATCCAGAACGAGCCGATACTGCGCGTATCCGGTCTTCTCTTCGTAATCCGCCGGCACAAAGCCGTAACCGTAATCGGTTCTGTTCGAGAGTGCGACAGGCAATATGTAGTATGTTTTATCGGCGACCGTTTCACGCTGGACCGCCGGCGCGATGCTGATCTTGCCGTATCTGTCCGCACAGCAGATGACCTTCCCGTCGTAACGGGCCGAGAGCAGGCCGTCGTCGTTCGAAACGTTGCCGCTCATGTAGATCATATGGTATTCGTCCCCGCCGTTGCTCTCCAAAATATAGTATCTGGCCGACGCAAAGCAGGCCTGCTGCTCAGGCGTGAGCTGCAGTGAGAACAGATTTCCGTCCCTTGTGATCGTTAAGCTCTCCGCATACTCCTCCGGCGTTTCGGCGGAGAGCCAGCGAGCCGCGTAGCGTTCAAGATAACCGAGGTATTCATCGAAAACATCCAGCTCCCGGTATTCGTCTGCCCAGCTGTTCTTATAAAGTGATTTGTTGTAGAACGGATAATAGATCGAAAGCCCGCACAGCAGCTCCGTATTCGTTCGGTTGACGACGACCATCTCTGAGATCGCATCTATCAGTTCGGCCGCCTCCGCGCGGTAATCGGGCTTCAGCCTTTCGGCCATATCCCGAAGATCCACAAGATCGAATTCAGAACCGGTGGATGTTCGCCCGAGCGCACGGGTATTGACGCGCTGTATAGCAAGTTGATTGTAATCCGTATCGACGTTACCTTCCGCCGCGGCGAACAGCGCTTCGATAGCGTCGTGCAGCCTGCCCGCGCAGGAAAGATCAAGCACGGAAAGAGTCGCTTCGCCGCCCTTGTAGCCCTTCCGCTCATAGTAATCGGTGCAAGCGCCAAGGTATCCTTCCGCAATACTGCCGAGCAGCTCCTCAGTTCCGCATCGGCCGACGCGGCCGAGGAAGGCATATTCCCAGCCGAAGTACGGCTCGGTCTCCTGCGAAGCAACGAGGTAATCCGCATGATCGGAAAGAACGCACGCAAGCTCCGCAGAGGCCATCAGGCAAGCATCAAGCCCGACCCAGTCGAGTTTCCTCCCTCCGCTGAAGGGCGTTTTTTGAAGTGCAGAGCGAATCTCCGCAAGGGTCAAAGCATCGCCGCTGAAGCCGGTATCCTTCCCAAAGCCCATGACTGGCCCCCTGCCGTGATCCCAAAGGATCAGTGCATAATGCTCCGTTAAACTCTCCTCAACGCAGTAATTTATAAATTCGGCAAGCGTTTCTGCCTCGCCCATGGAGCGTTTTGGGAGTTCCTCCGCCGTTTCAAATCCGTCGGACGTGAACCTGAGCAGAGTATCCTTATCCGCTGACGCAAATTCGCTGTGCCAAAACTCCGTTCCGCCGGCGTAAACAAAGAGCCTGTTCACTTCGGTATCGAAGCCGCTTTCCGCAATCTCCTCAAGGTCCAGTGTCGCCGCGCCGGAGCGGGATTCGAGGTCGGAGCCGACCATATAGACCATGATAGTATAGCTAAGCGCGGGATCAGCGGGTGGCACGGGAGATGGCTCGACCATCGGTGCCAATGTCGCCGTCGGTTCGTATGTCTGTTCAGTAGACTGAAAACAATCCGTTGGATCCACACTTTCGATCGGATCTGCTGTATCGCGCCGGCCACAGGCAGCGACTAGCAGGATGACTGCAATAATTGCGAAAAGTATGCCGATGCAGCGGATAGGTCGCATTACATTGCCTCCTTTGAAATGTTTAAATGGTTGCTGACGTTCATTCTGAATAATTATACCATTAGTTTTTTTGATGTCAAATCCCTGCGCGAAAAACGCACGAGAGAACCGATGGCGGGGCGGCAGCGCCGAAATATATTGCATTTACGGCAAAAAAGCTGTTGACAAAGCGTGCTTTCGCAGGTATAATGTTCCGGCAAATGAATATCCGCCATAGACAGCAGGTGCTTTTGCGGAAGCGAAAGCTCAATATCCCGCCGAGGTGAAGCAAAAACGAAAATCCCGCCTTCGGGCGTTATCTCGTTTCCTCTCCCCTGTGCTATGGATCGTCCAACTGCCGGGGGATATTTGTTTGAAACTGTGACAAGGAGGAAAATATTCCAAATGGCAAATGCTTCCATTATTGCAATGAAGGAGCAGCACGTTCAGGAGATCAGCGATCGTCTGAAGAAGGCCAAGTCCGTAGTCATGTTCGACTACCGCGGTCTGACCGTTGAGGAGGACACCAATCTGCGCAACGAAATGCGCAAGAACGGCGTTGAGTACGTTGTGCTCAAGAACTCCATGGTCGAAAGGGCCTGCCGTGAGCTCGGCGTGGACGAGAAGGTCCATGAGATGCTCAAGGGGCCGTCCGCTTTCGCGTTCGGTTATGATGATCCTGTCGCACCCGCAAAGGTCCTGAAGGATTTCGTCAAGAAGGTCAAGAAGTGCGCCGTTAAGGGCGGCCTTGTGGACGGTGCAGTCACCGATCCCGCCGGCATCGACGCTCTCGCCGATCTGCCTCCCCGTGAAGTTCTCATCGCCCGTATGCTGGGCAGCATGATGAGCCCCATCACCGGCCTCGCGATCGCTCTCGACCAGCTCGCCAAGAAGCTCGGCAGCAATGCCGAGACCCCCGCTGCCGAGTAAGCAGCATCCCGCTTTCAAACAAAAAATATTTCGGAGGAAAACAAAATGAATAAGCAGGAATTTATCGATTATATCAAGTCCCTTACCGTTCTTGAGCTCGCAGACCTCGTTCACGCTGTTGAAGAGGAGTTCGGCGTTTCCGCCGCCGCCACCGCTGTTGCAGTCGCCGGCCCCGCTGCCGCCGCCGCAGAAGAAGTTGAAGAGAAGACCGAGTTCGACGTCGTTCTCAAGAGCTTCGGCGCCAACAAGCTGAACGTCATCAAGGTCGTCCGCGCTGAGCTGGGCCTCGGCCTCAAGGAAGCCAAGGACGCGGTCGAAGCCGCTCCCACCACCCTCAAGGAGGGCATCTCCAAGGAAGACGCCGAGAAGCTCGCAAAGGTCTTCACCGACGCCGGCGCAGAGATCGAAATCAAATAATTTTCTTGTCACAAACAAAGCGGGTCCGGGTGTCCGGACCTGTTTTTTGTTTGTTACGGCCGAATTTTTAACAAATTTTTAACATTTGCTTTGTTGACAGCGGAACAGTTTCATGACATAATTAAATATAAGGAACGGAACATGATAAAATCGGATCTCAAAAAGCATTTCGTTTATCGGCATTTCCGTTTCAAAATATAAACTTGCTTGTTGAACACTCATTGAATGGTATCAAAAGGAGGAATGCCGAAATGAAAAAAAGTCTCTTCATCTTTATTGCGGCAATGATACTGCTCGCGTGCGTATCCGGCGCTTGCGCCAAAGCGCCCGCCGGCGAAGCAACCGTTCCGACGCAGCTCCCCGAAGCCACGGAAGCGCCGCAGACCACGCCTTACGAAACCGTTTCCGAAACGGAGCCTGCGGGAACCGATGCGCCTTCGGGCGATATGCTGCTTGAGTGCCCGCCGGGTTATCTCTCTTGGGACTTTTCTTCTTATACCGAACTCGCCGCCGCCTTCCTGGACAAAGATTCTATCGGTTATGACAGATTGCATACATGGCACCACTCGGGAGGCATGGAAGCTTTAGGTCCCTCCTATAATACTTTTATCAACGGCCTTGAATCGGGCGAGCTGACCCTCCCTCTGCCGCTTATTGACGGAGAACCCGCCCAGTTGGGAAAGCCGGAATACTCGATTGCTGTTTTTTCATATGAAAAATTCAATCTGCCCTGCGTGATGTACTTTATCGAATGCGGCGAAGATAGAGTCATGGTCGTGCTGACGCCTCTGTCTGTCGCCGACGGTCTTGAACTGAACGGCAGCGAGACTTATTCCGATATCGCGAAAATCCTTGCGCCGCTTTATCCGACCGAGGACACGCCGAAGGAGCAGTATGGGCCCGGATATACAAACGTAACCGGGCAAGAGCTCGAGCTGGCCGGCGGAAGAAAGGTTTGGGCGACTGTGCTGGAACAGAAACTCAACGAAAGCAGCAACAAGATCGACTATAACTTCGTTTATGACGGTTACGTCGTTTCTGTCTGGGAATGGGCGAAGCCCGGAGCAGGCAGCACTCAGCATCTGCCCGACTGGTTTTTCGAACATTTTTCGCTGGGCGGCAGTATAACCGATATGCTCTGATAAAATGCATTATTGACTGAATACAAACCGAAAGCCGGGGCAGTTCAAGCGCCTCGGCTTTCTGTTAATTATCGTTTTTTATGCGCCGATCCGGCGTTTTATTCGACTCCCATCGCCATGCGGAGGATGATCAGCGCGTCGGTGACGTTGATCGTGCCGTTGCCGTCCATTTCCGCATTCTCGGGGCAGGGCAGCTCGGAGATGATGCCCATCGAATATCGGAGCACCATCAGCGCATCGGTTACATTCACCGTGCCGCTGCCGTCCGCATCGCCGGGGAGGATATCCGGACCGCTGCCGCCGGAATAGATCACTTCGTCGAGCCATGCGCAGTCGCTGCCGGAGGAGACGCTGTAATCCTTATCATATTTCCAAACGAAGGTGTAGCTGCCGTCCGTCTCCGCCGTGAAGGTGTAATTCTGCCAGTCGATCTCGCCGGATCTATCGAACTTCTTGCTGCCGTTGACGGTGAAGGAGAATTTATCGTAATTTTGCTCGCTCGAGACCTTGTAATCGAAGCTCAGCGTCTCGCCCGCACGCATGTCGAGGATCAACGTAACGCTCGAAGTTGAGCTGTCAACACCGGCGTTTCCGCTGGCGCCCGCGATGCGTCCGTCGATCACGGTGCCGGTGAAGCTATGCTGCGAAGTCGTGAACTCAAGGCTGCCGCCTGCGGTATTGAGCGCGAAGTTGAGGTCGATCGGTTCGCTCGCGGGGAGCCACCGGCTGTCCAACCATGCGATGCGGTTGGTCAGCCAGCTGCGGAGCGCCGTGTTGCCCGCGTTGAAATCCTTGCCCCACATATTATCGTTGCGGACCGCCGCCTCGGAAAGGTAGGCGCCTTGGCTGTCCATCGTGCGAAGCATGAAGGGGATCATTGTGCTGCGGTAATCGGCGTATTTTTCCATCAATGCCGCGCGGAATTCCTCATGATCGTCATAGAGATGGTCGAACCACGGGCAGGAGCTGTTGATCGCCATGAAATCCGCCGGGCTCTGCGCGTCCGGGCAGTCGTAATAATCGTTGTGCTGATAGTCGGCGTTGTTCCAGGTCGTTTCCGGATTGCCGTAGGCGAGGTCGAAATCCCAGGGCGCCGTCATGTAAAGGTGGTCGTCCTGCGCCTGCTTATACATATAGCAGCTCGTCTTGAGGTTGCCGTCGATGTTCTTCGCAAGCTCCTGCACGATGATGAAATCGATCCATGATGCCGTATCGACGTACTTCGTATATGGTTCGCCGCTCGTGCCCATGATCGAATTATGGACCTGCTGCATATAGTTCTCAAGGTAAGAAAGCATCTGCTGCTTCAGCGCCGCGTCGTCCGGTTCGGGTTCCTTGAGAACGAAATAGTCCTTGTTCTGGTTTGCCCAATAGGGGCAGTTGAACCACTGGTCGTTCGCGTAGTCGATCTTGCCGTCGATGTCCTTTTCGATCAGGTAGCCGCCGGTGAGCTCGTCCGCATTCGCTTCTTCGATATTTATCTTGTTCGATTCGATCGAAACGCGCTCAACGAGCAGGTAGATGCCGTTATAGCTGCCGTTCAGATAGACCTCCACGAATTCGCATTTCGGAACGTAGCCGATGCCGTCGAGCATGAGGTTCGATTTATAGGTCAGGTAGTTGCGGATCAGCGAAGGATCGGAATAGCTCGGAATGATCGCGTATTTCTTCGTTTTCGGAATGTCCAGAAGGGATTTCTTCGAATCGAGCTTGATCGAATAGGGCTTCTTCGGCTGGCCCCAGGAGGTGTTGCCGCGGCCCTTGATGGAGCCGGTGCCCTCGTAATTTCCGCTTTCGTACTGCTTCGTGCCGAGGATGAGCTCGAAGCTCGCCGCGACGTATTCCTCCTTGCCGATCTGCGAGAACGGCACCTCGGTCGTGATCCGGAACTGCGGGAGCTGCGCGGCGGAAGCGTAGATGCCGACTGTCAGCGCTTCATCCTTCATCAGGTAATCGCCCGCAACGGCGTTGAAGGTGAACACTTTCGCGCCGTTCGCGCCGTTCGTAACGCTCACACGGTTCGAATGAGCGCGGAAGAAATTCGAATAATCCGCGCTGTAGGTCCAGCCCTCGCCGAAGCTCGCGCTAAGGGTGAGCGTGCGGTTCTCGGCGATGCGGTACATGCCGTATTCCTCAACGACGGAAAGCGCGAACGCCTCCTCGTCGTAATCGAGGGTCACGCCGTCCGAATGATCGGGCGTGATGCGCAGCTCGACGGCGTCCTTTGCGGGAACCGTCTTCGCCAGCGCCGCCGTCGACAGGAAGATCGCCGCCGCCATCAGCAGGGCGAGAACGGTGCAAAGCAGTTTCTTCATATCGTATTTACCTCCAAAGAGCTTTCATTATAAATATTACATTCACGGCGTCCGGCTATCGATTTCGTCTTCTTCCGGTTTCAGGTATTTTTTCAGCAAACGGTGATGATACAGGATCATGAACGGCAGGGGCAGCACCACTCCGCCGCAGAGCGCGATCAGCGCGGCCGTGCCGTCCGAGAACATAAACGGCAGTGCGGAAAGAAGGACGCAGAGGCCGTAGATCATCCACATCCGCCCGTGGCTGCGGTTCCAGCCCTCAACGGAAGTCAGTTTTTCCGCAGGCAGCGCCTTCTCGCCGGAATAGAATGTCACCGGATTCTTCGCCGTGAATTGCGAGATGCCGATCGTGACCATCCCGGATGCGACGATAAAATAGGTTATTCCCGTAATGATCTGTGCGCTCGTCATCTTTCCGCATCCTCTCCGTAATTTCTTGCGCAGAACGGCGCTTCGTAAAGCCTGCCGTGAACGAAATAATTATAGGAACGGCAGGCANNAAGGAACGGCAGCCGCCGGCGCAGAATTTCCCCATCGGGCAGTCGGCGCATTTGCCGGTCAGCATCTCCTTTTTGAACTGACGGTTATAGGCAAAAGCCCCGGGATCCTCCCAGATCTCGCGGAGGCTCCTTTCGCGCAGGTTTCCCTCGTTGAAGCGCTCGTCGTACATCGATTCGCAGCCGCGGATATTGCCGACGCTGTCGATGCCGACCGATGTCAGCCCGGCGCGGCAGCCGGTGAAGACGGCCTTTCCGCTCCTGTTCCCGCGGAGGCTCCCCTCGCCCTCCGTATAATAGCCGATGTTGTCCGCAATGCCGACGGCGAACGGCGCGTCGGCGTGCTTTTCGACGAAGGCGATGACCTTCCGCGGATCGAAGCGGAAGTCGATCCCGCCGTTCGAGGCGTTGCCCATCGGCGAGCAGGCCTGCAGCTGCCATGCGGCGATCCCGCTTTTTTCGAGGATCGCATACATAGCCTCAAGCAGCAGGGCGTTTTCGCCGTTCAGCGTCGTGATGACCGTTGCGGGGATTCCGTTTTCGAGAAGCGTCGCGATCGCGTTCATCGCGCGGCGGAAGCTGCCCGTTTGGCGGTATTTGTCGTGGACCTCCTCCGTGCCGTCCAGCGAAACGGCGACGGATTCGATATCGAGTTTTTTAAGCTTTTCTATATGTTCGGGTCTGAACAGGAATCCGTTCGTGATGATCGCGACGGCGACGCCGCGGCCGGTCAGCCGGGCGACGATCCTGTCCCAATCGGGCCGCATGAAGACCTCGCCGCCGATCAAAGAGACGCGGCGGCAGCCGAGATCGGCGAGCTGATCCGCGGCGGAGAGGCATTCCTCCGTCGTGAGCTCGTTTTCCCTTGCCTTGCCCGCGCGCGAACCGCAGTATTTGCAGTTAAAGCAGCAGGCGAGCGTGATCTCCCAAACGCAGGAGCGAAGCTTGAATTCCATGATCAGATCAGTAAATTGTCCTTTGAAGGATCCGGACGGAGCTTCGGCTTATCGCCGACCGGACCTTCCTTCGGCAGTCTTGCGCCGCATTCCATGCAGAAATTAGCCCTTTCGTCCGCCGGCGTTCCGCAGACAGGGCAGAAGCGCTTCGCGCCCGGCGCGATCGGCTGCATCGGTTTCGCTGCGCCGGGATCCATCCCCGGGCGAATAACGGGTCCGGCATACACGAGCATCATCGACGGACGCCGCGGTCCGTCGTTTTCCGCCTTCACCGGCGGCGCGGGGCAGGCATAGACCCCCTTCATCATCGGGCCGTCATCACGCTCCGGCTTTTTATCCTCCGGCCGGGACCAGACGGGGCCCGGGCCGGCATAGACCTTCCCCATCGGCGGCTCCGGCTCCGGTTCAGGACCCGCATAGACCGCTTCGATTGGGGTATCGTCCTCCCCGAGCTCGCCCATCATGCCGGGGCCTCCGTAAACGTCGTTGATCTCGGTATCGGTATCATCCTCAAGATAATTGTTCGGGTATTCCCCGCCGTTCCGCTTTTCCCTCGCTTTTTTCGCGAAGAATTCCGGCCCGGCGTAGACCGCCCGCATCTCGATATCCCTTTTTCTTTTCATTTTTCTCACCTCCGCGGCGGGTTTGCGGCGCTGCCGCTTCGTATATTTTAACATATCCGCGCAATGGATTCAACAATCACCGCGAAACTTCGCAAGAACCTCCCCAGCCCTGTCCGGCAGGCTCCGAAGGAAACCGGCGCCTTCATTGCCCGCTTGCCATTTTTTCCGTTTTATTATATATTGTTGCTGTCCGCAACCCGGGCACTGCGTTTTCTGTGTTTATTGGCAGAGAAGATCGGTTGACCGAGGATCGAAGAAAGGAGGCGGCGCATTGGAGGACGAAAAAATCATCGCGCTCTTTTTAAAGCGCGACGAGGCGGCGCTTGCCGAGGTTTCCCGGAAATACGGGAATTATCTCCGCTCGATCGCCTTCAACATCCTGCGGGATGAAGCCGCGGCGGAGGAATGCGTGAACGACGCGCTGCTTCGCGCCTGGCAGACGATCCCGCCGATGGAGCCCGAGCTGCCCGCCGCCTATTTCGGGAAGCTCACCCGCTCGATCGCGCTGAACGCTTACGAGGCGAGGCGCGCAAAGAAGCGCGGCGGAGGCGAAACGGAGGCGGCGCTCGACGAGCTCGGGGGCTGCATCCCGGCGAAGAGCAGCGATATTGCCGAAAGCCTTGCCCTCAGGGAAGCGCTGGACCGCTTTCTTTCCGGGCTGGGCGAGGAAAGCCGCATCATTTTCCTGCAGCGCTACTGGTATTTCCGCACGGTCGCGGAGATCGCATCGGAGCTCGGCGTCAGCCGCAGCAAGGTCAAAAGCTCGCTTTTCAGAACGCGAAACAAACTCATGAACTATCTTGAAAAGGAGGGATTGTTTATATGAATAACACAGAAAAACGCATTGATCCCGCCGCCGCGCTTTCGGATATCGGCGGCGAAATGATCCTTGAAGCCGCACCGGCCGGCGCAAAAAAGCGCAGTACCGTCCGCATTTGGATCGCATCCGCCGCAGCGCTCGCGGCCGCCGCGGCCGTCGTGCTGACGCTGACCTTCCTGCCCAAAGCGGCCGGAAATAAGCCCGGGCTCACTCAGGCGGAAGCCGATAAGCCCGAACCCGCAGTCATCGAAAACACCGAAGAACCCGCGCCGGAGATCACGGCAGAGCCGGATAAAGAAGCTGTTGTTATACCGATGCGGGCTATCCCCATCGGCGCCGCGTCCACGGGCGAGGAACTGAACGAGATCTACATCGAGCACGGCGAAGAGATCAAGGTTTGCCCCGGCGCGATCTCCGAGGCTTCACACGGCGACGACCCGTGGACCGCACCGACGCCGCAGGATGTTTTGAACGATCCGGAGCTTTCCGTTTTCCGCGGCACGGTAACAAAGGTCGAGTTCTATAACCTTGTCTTCGCCGGGACAGACGAGTATCGCGGTGAGGATGCCTGCAAGGTTGTTTCGGTCGTCACACTTCGCGTTAAGGAATGCTATAAGGGCAGCCTCGAGCCCGGCAGCGAAACCACCGTTTTGATCTTCGGCGGTATTTACAGCGGCTGGACCTTCGAACCGCCCATCGGCGCACCGGGCAGCGCCAGCCACTACTGGAACCTGCTCGCACCCGGCGTCGAGATCATAATGCTTGCCCACGAATGCACAGAGGATGATAATGTCAATATCTTTGTCCACCTCTGCGACGCCGACGATACGGTACTCAATTACCGTTTCTACTACCGCGACCTTGCCGACTGTCACTATCAGAGATCCGGCGGCACGCTTTTCATCGACGACGGCAGCCGTTTCCTTTACGACACCGAGATCTATGACAAAACCATGCTTGGCGAAAAACCGTCGCTGGATTCCGCGGAAGCGTTCATCATCGGCGTGATCAACGAAAAAGCGGTCTGACAAAATGCACTGAAACAAGCGGGGGCTTCGGCTCCCGCTTTTTTGCTTGCCCGCGTTCCCCTGCGGTGCTATAATCGGGGTATGGAAGAAATATGTGAAAAGAGTTTCGGTTTCGTCGGCAGTCGGGAGGCGCGGCTTTTCCGCCTCGATTCCCCCTGCCTTTCGGTCTCCGTCACCGATTTCGGCGCGGCGATCACGGATATCACCCTCCGGGATCGGCACGGGAACCCTCGCAGCGTCGTACTCGGCTATGAGAATGCTGAAGGGTACGCGGCGGGAAGCTGCTTCCTCGGCGCAGCGGTCGGGCGCTATGCCGGGCGGATCGGCGGCGCTTCGTTTAACCTCGGAGGGAAATGCTTCCGTCTTATTGCGAACGACGGCGAGAACCATCTTCACGGCGAATTTTCGAAGCGATTCTTCGAAACGGAAAAGCTCGAAAACGGTCTCGTATTTCGCCTTGTCAGCCCCGACGGCGACGAGGGCTTCCCGGGCGAGCTGCGTTTTTCGCTGAAAGTCTCCGTTATCGGGAACGTCCTTCGCCTTGAATACAATGCGGAGGCGGACGCGGATACGCCCGTCAATTTCACCAACCATTCCTATTTCAATCTGAATGGCGGCGGCACCGTGCTCGGCCACAGGCTGAAGCTTTTTTCGGATAAATACGCCGAAACGGACGCCGCGCTGATCCCGACCGGGCGGATCCTGCCCGTTCAGGGCACGGCATACGATTTCACCGAAGCAAGGCCGGTCTCCTCCGCATTCTCCGCCCTTCCCCGTGGCCTCGACACAAGCTTTATCCTTCAAGAAGGCGGCGGAATGAAAAACGCGGCCGAGCTTTATTCCGAAGAGTCGGGGATCCGCCTGCTCTGCCGCACGACGCAGCCGACCGTCCACGTCTATACCGCCGGTTTCCTCGACGCTGACGCCGCAGCTTCCGCCGGGCACAGGAAGCATCCGCGCTTCGGAGGGATCTGCTTTGAGACCCAGCACCTGCCGGACAGCCCGAACAGGCCGGAGTTCCCCTCCGCGCTCCTCAGAAAAGGCGGGCGGTTCTTCGAAGCGACCGAATTCGTATTCGAAGCGCTCTGATCCGCCGCCGGAAAGAAAAATCAAAAAAATAAAGCTTTTTATGCGTTTCTGTGTTATAATGTTTTAAACGGCGGCGCCGCTGCCGCAGCAACCAAGCCGAAAAGGAGAAAAAGCATGAAAAAGATCATCGCATTACTGCTCAGCGTTCTTTTGATCGCCGCTCTGCCCGCCGCGCTTCTCGCCGAAACGCAGCCCGAGCCCGCGGACGAGCCGATCCCGATCCACGAAGTCTATATCAAGGGCTTCCGTCCCGCCGTCGCAGGCTCCACGCCGGAATTCGCACATCCGCTCTTCACGGACGAGGCGGTTTTCGGCATTTACAACCACGTCTATTCCTACTGGCACGACAATACCGAAGGCCACGATATGTTCGATGAACAGACGCCGTTCGTGATCGACCATGAATACAGCGAGGGCTGCATGCTCGCCGCAGGCGAAGGCTATTATTTCGCGGAAGACTGTGTTTTCTATATCAACGGGCACTCGGAATACGTCGATTTCGTAATGCCGCATCAGTATTTCGACGGCTGCGTATACGTTCAGACCATCGCCTTCCCCTGCTATGAGCAGTACGTTCTCGGCGATATCGACGGTACCGGCGGCGTTGAAGTCGGGGATGCTCTGCTCGCCCTGCGCGATGCGATGGGCATTGCCCCGCTCAGCGAGGAGCAGGCCTTCATCGGCGACGTCGACTTCAGCGGCAGCGTGGCCGTTGCGGACGCCGTGATGATCCTCCGCGCCGCGATGGAGCTCATTGAACTCTGATTCCCCCCTAAACAAAAACAGCGGCCTGCGCCGATCGCAAGCCGCTGTTTTTTAATTTGTTTTTCAGTCCTTTTTGAAGTTCTTCTTATCGAGCCTTGCTCTGCAGAAGGGGCAGCGCAGGTCCTCGATCCCGTCGATGGTGGATTCGGGGAAAGCAAGCTCCTTGTTGCAGGATTGGCATGTCCCCTTGACGAAATCGATCGGGTCATAAACGGGCATCCCTTCGCGGCCCGGCATCGGGCAGTCCGAGCGGCTGAAGCCCGATCTTGTCAGCGGCTCCTGCGGTATTTCCGCATTCTTCTTTGCAGCTTCCGCGACCTGCCTGAGGCTTGAAGCGATCTGCTCGTTACCCTCCGCGATCCGCGCAAGGCCTAAGAACATGATCATAAGGAGCGCTCCCGCCGATACACATCCGCCCGCGATGACTCCGAAAGTCAGGGAATGCCGCTTCAGGGCGAGTATCACGAATGCGATCGCGCCGAGCACGCCGATGATCAGTGCGGCAATGCCGGCGATTTTTAACGTTTTTCCGGTATTTTTCATCGATGATGACCTCCTTCGATGCTGATGAGTATATTTTAGCATACTCCGGCAATAAGTACAATCGTTTTTTATTCAACCTAATCAAAAAGAACGGACCCGACGCCGAAAAGCGCCGGATCCGCATTGCCTGATGATTGCGGCGCCAAAGCCGGCGCCATGCGTTTGGCCGATCAGCCCTTGACCGCGCCTGCGGTAACGCCTTCAACGTAGTACTTCTGCAGGAACATGAAGAGCGTTACGATCGGGATCGCAACGATCACGCACCCCGCGGCGAACTGCGTGAACAGGTTGGCGTCCGAGAACGAGCTGCCGAACAGGAGCGAATACAGGCCAACTGAAACGGTCCAGTATTCCGGGTTCTTCGCGCCAATGATGACCCTTGCGAAGATGAAGTCCATCCAGGGGCCGGTGAAGCTCATCAGCGCCTGATAAATGATGATCGGCTTTGCAAGCGGAAGGATGATCTTCCGGAAGATCTTGAAATTCGTGCAGCCGTCCAGCTTTGCGGATTCAACGAGCGCATTCGGAATGACGTCGAAGAAGCCCTTTGCGACCTGGAATCCGAGGCCGGCGCCGGCGCTGTACGCAAAGATCAAGCCGACCAATGAAAGCGCCGGATTCTCCGTGTTACCGGACAGGCCGATGGATTTGAGCAGGAAGTAGATCGCGATCATGCTCATGAAGCTCGGGAACAGGCCGATTATCATCGCCACGTTCATAAAGGGCTTGCGGAGCTTGAACTTAAGCTTGGACATGCAGTATGCCACTGACAGCACGAGGAAGGTGGAGATCACGCAGTCGGCTGCGGCAACGATCAGCGTGTTCAGCATCCATCTCGGGAATGCATTGGGCACGCCGCAATAATTCGCCGTGAACAAGTCGGTGAAATTCTTCAGGCCGAACTGTTTCGGGAAAAAGTTGCTGGTAACACGGCCGATAAAAGTGCCGTCCGCGTGGTACTCGCAGCGGAATGCGGAAAGAACGATCCAGATCAGAGGAACAAGCCAGATGATGCTCAGCACTATCAGGATGGTGTAAGTAACGCCGAGGCTGACCCTCCTGTTTCTGGACTGGCTTTTGATTTTCATCGGACGAAGGTTATTGCTCATTGGAACGTATCCTCCTCATTGTAGGCTTTGCTCCGGCGATATGTGACCAGCGTGATCGTAGCTGTGATCAGGAAGGTGAAGATACCGATCACGGCGCCGGTGTTATATGCGCCTTGTTCGATCGTTACCTTATACAGCCATGTGACGAGCAAGTCCGTTCCGCCGGCAGCATAACCGGGATATGTCGGGCTGCCTCCTGTCAGCAGGAATATCGTGTTGAACGAATTCAGATTCCCGACAAAGCTTGAAATCAGATACGGCGTCGTGATGAAGACAACGTACGGAAGAGTGATCTTGAAGAACATCTTCGTTGTGGACGCGCCGTCGACGCGGGCGGCCTCGTACAGATCCGTGGGAATGTTCATCAGTATGCCGGAAGTCATGAGCATGGTATACGGTATGCCGACCCACATGTTCACGATGATTACCATTATCTTGGCCAGCACCTCGCTGTCGCCCGGGTTCTGGCCCAGGAAGCCAATCGGTTCCTTGATCCACCCTAGATTCTGAAGGAGCGAGTTGATCGGGCCGTATTCACCGAGCAGGTTGCGGACCGCAAGCAGTGAAATGAACTGCGGCACCGCGATCGTGAGGATGAATATGGTACGGAAGATCTTCTTGCCCTTCAGCCCTTTCTTGTTGATCAAAAGAGCCAGTATGATGCCGCCGAAATAGCAGGTCAGCGTTGCGAATATTGCCCAGATGAACGTCCATCCGAGGACAGGCAGGAATCTGTTCTTGATCTCAACGCCGAGGGAACCCTCGCCGGTGAACACCGACTTGAAGTTCTCGATCCCGTTCCATCCGAACAGCTTCGTGCCGGCGGCGTTCATATCCGGGTCATTATAAGAGGTGAACGCCAGCGCGATCATGAAGACCGTCGGCAGCACCGTGAACACGAGCGCCGCAATGCAGGTCGGCGTCAGCATCGTGATATGGAATTTCTGGTCGAAGAGCGTCTTGACATCCTCTCCGATAGTGGACGGCTTTTTGCCGACCTTCCTGTCCATATCCGCTTTGTAGGAAGACTCGATGTTCTTATTCCAAATGATGAAGTAGATAATGATCACTGCTATGGTCACGAAACCGAACAGGACCATCAGCTGACAATTGGAGCTGAACTCGGCAAATTTACCGGACACGGGATCGAACTGTCCGCCCTCGGTAACGTTCTTCAGCGTTAGATTAGCCAGCGCCTTGTAACCGTAGGGCGTTCCGTTGATGGTCGGACACAGGATCATAAACGCAAGGATCGCGATCTGCAGAAGGAGGAAGAGCGCGCCTTTTACATACTGTTTATGATAGAAATTGCCGGCTCCGAATATGAAATGCGAAAGCTTCGTTCCGATCGATCCGTCCGCAAACCTCTTCACAAAATCAGAGAAGAACTTTCCGATCGAGCCGAAGAACCCTCTGCCTTTCGGTTTCTTATTTGGATCCGCTTTTGATTTGGAAGCCATTATTATCCCCCCATGTTGAGTTTAATAATCGATTTCAGTTCCTCTCATTAAGCTTTATCCGGTAAGGAAGCCGGGAACTCCTTCGGCGCAACGCCGTGCATCCAGAGATATTCGACCAGGTACAGCGCCTTGCGGACGCCCTCAAGGCTCGTTGTATCCTGAACGAGGATATCGCCTGTGGTCGGGTAAGCAGTCTGGTCAATGATCGCGCGGAGTACCGCGGGAGCGTTCTTGGAGTAGTAGTAGGTGTTCAGCGTACCGGTGACGAACGGCTGCGGGATGCCCCACTCCGCCATGCTTACCTGCGTTGCAGCGAGGTTGTACTGGCTTTCGGTGACCTTTCCCTCTTCAAAGCACTGCTTGATGAAGTCCGCAGCGCCGACATATGCGGGAACGTTCATGCACTCGAGGTAAGAAGCGTTCTGGACCTCTTTGCCGGACAGGTACATCAGCAGCTCCTGCTCCTTTGCATATTTGCTGCCTGCGGAGTATGCGTTGATCATGAAGCACTTGCAGTCCGCAAACGATCCGCCGCGGAAAACGTCGCCGGCTGAAACGGAGGAGAGACCCTCAACGGATTCCGGAGTCAGCTCGAAAGTCGGGATCAGCGTAATGCCGAGGTTCGTTTCGCCGAGAGCTGCCTTTGCGGTGTTGTAATGCCATGCGCCGCCGATAACAGCGAGAGCGCCGAGGTTATTCTTGTCGAGGTCGGCGTCCCAACCGTCGGAAGAGGGCCATTTGAAGCCGTTCGGATCGGCTGCATAGGTCTGCAGCCAGCGATAGACCGCAACGGTATCGTCGCCCTGGCAGTTGCATTCGCCCTTGGAGCCGCCGGCAGCGGGATCCGCGCCTTCATAGATCTTCACAGTTGTGCTGTGGTCGCTGACCTTACGTGCGAGCAGTGCGAAGGACATGTTGAAGCCGTCGTCGCCGGTGACGGTGATCGCCTTGGTCCCTGCGGCCTGTGCGGCTTCCCTGAGGCCTTCAAAGCTCTTTGCCTGCTCCTCGGTCACCATGGACTTATTGTAGTAAAGAAGCAGCGCCTGGGAAATATACGGCACGCCGTAGAGATAGGTCTGTCCGTTAGTGTTGGAATAGATGACCTTCTGGAACGATTCCGGGTTGTCCGCGAGGACCTGTGCGATCAGCGTTTCATCCGTGATCGGCTTTGCGCACTGGGTGGCGGCGAGCTTGCCGATGTTGTCATGCGCAACGGTGAAGATATCCGCCGCCGCGGTGGGGTCCTGGGTGATGGTGCCGGCGACAGAGCCGGTATCCATGCCCTTTACCTCGATCTTATAGCCGAACTCCGGATGGGCGGCCGTGTATTCATCGCATTTCTTCTGATAAAAATCTGCGGATTCTTCGCCGACCCAAATGCGGATAACGCCGTCATCCTTTTCGCCGGTCTCGCCTTCGTTTCCGCTGCTGCCGCCGCAGCCGACGAACATCGTGGCTGTCATAAGCACAGCCAATAGAATAGCAAACAGTTTTTTCATTTTGATTTCCTCCTATTATTCAATACCACTGTATGACAGTTTCTCTATGACCGTAATGCAGGTCATCATGTCCAAGATCGTTTTATCCTTCCTGCTGAGCAGGATCTCGATCAGCCTCAGCACCGGCACAAAGACGAAGGTCCATATCCCGGTGACCAAGAAAAGAAGGAGACCGTCTATCAAAAAGACGAACAGGAACCTTAAGAAGATCTGATACCAAAGAGCCTTGCGCTGCCTTCTGTCATGGAAAGGCATCAGCCCTGTCATGAGCTTCCCGGGCGTTGCGCGGTTTTTATTCAGAAGCGGCGCCGCGAGCAGGACGGGGATCATCGCGAGCATTCCCGCAAGCCCCTTCAGAAGGTAGCCGTGCAGGTTTGCCGCAAACCGTTCGTTGATGTACTCGCTGTTGGCGTTCAGCGCTTCGGTGATCGCGGCCGCGTCACCGCCGCAGGCGGCTTTTGTTTCCTCTTCGATCGCTGTGTAGCGTCCGAAATGCCAGTTATAGGTGCCGGCAAGCGAACTGCGCATGGTAACGAACAGGAAAAGCAGGAACAGCCCGAAGATGAGTATCGTGTCAAAGCCGTCGGCGATCAGACGCTTCATGAGGTACGGCTTGGAATTCGGTTCGATCTCGACTGATCTGCCTTGTGCTTCTACTTTCATCTCAGCAGATCTTCATGTCGATCCTGGTCGAATAGACGGAGACGTCGCTGCTGTCTATCGCGACCCTGACCTTATCGGCATAGAACAGCTGATCCACCTTGATCAGGAATTCCTGCCCGCCCGCTTCGACCTTTGCAAAGCTGATATTGCCGTAATTGCAGTATCCGATGACGTTGCAGTCCAAACCGGGCTCATCCTCATTCGCCAGACGGACTGCATTGCGGTCGGTTACAAAGCGATAGGTGTATTTATAGCAGTTGTCGCCGTCGATCGCGTTGATCTTATAGCCCTGTTCCGGCGCTGCCTCGAGGACATAATCGCCGATGTTGTAGAAGAAATGCAGCACGCGCTCGTGGTTCTCCCTGACTTCCCGCTTGGAGAAGGTGCCGAGCAGGCTGACCTCGTCTTCAATGGCTTTGAGGACCTCGGTGCCGTTCACGCTCAGATCCAGCTTTTCGTTTTCAAGAGCGAACTTGTAGACGTCGCCCTCATGAACTTCCTCGCCGACAAGTGCAAACAGATAGCTCTCGCCGTTCTGCAGATATGCCAAGCGCTTGTTGTCCACTTTCTCGATGCGGGCGACCCTGAGTGCGAAATCATTACCGGGCACGATCGCACGGGGAGGAATGTTGAGTTCGAAGCTGTCGGCGCCGTCGATCGCGCTGCCGAAAGCTTCCGGAAGAGCGACGTTGTTTCCGAGCAGGTTCATCCTGATGCCGTCCGTCTGAACTTCGACGGAGTTGAAGGGCGGGATCTTGTCCATCAGCGTGACTTCGGTATCCGCATCGAAGAAGTGGACCTTATCGGGATCCGGCTCCGCGTAAACGATGTCGCCGACTTCGATATCGCTGCGGTCAATGACCTTTGCAACGATGCCGTTGCCCTCATCCTTCATGGTGAACTCGCCGAGATGATCGCCGAGCTTGCCGTATACGATGGATTCATTACCGAGCCTCTCAACATTTGTTACGACGAACTTCAGGCCGGGGCCTTCTTTGCCGACGCGGATATGCTCCGGACGGATGCCGAAGATGACCGGCACATCGCCGTTCAGATAGCGGCTCTGGATCTTCGAAACGTTCTCGTACGGCACTTTGACTTCGTCGCCGTTCGCGAACATTACGGTTACGGTTTCATGATCCCTCTTCAGCGTGACGTCGAAGAAGTTCATCTGCGGTGTTCCGATGAAGCCTGCAACGAATTTGTTGTAAGGTTCGTTGTAAAGGTTCATCGGTGTATCGATCTGCTGCACATAGCCGAGCTTCATAACGACGATCCTGGTGCCCATGGTCATTGCTTCGACCTGGTCATGGGTAACATAGATAAACGTTGTGTTGAGGCTCTTATGCAGCGCGGTGATCTCGGTACGCATGGCTGCTCGCAGCTTCGCGTCGAGGTTGGAGAGCGGCTCGTCGAGAAGGAATACCTTCGGATCCCGAACGAGTGCGCGGCCCAGCGCGACACGCTGCCTCTGGCCGCCGGACATCGCTTTCGGCTTGCGGTCGAGATAATCCTCGATGTCGAGGATCTTCGCCGCTTTGAGGACGCGCTCCTTGATCTCCGCTTCGGGCATCTTGCGATTCCTCAAACCGAATGCCATGTTCTCATACACTGTCATGTGCGGATACAGAGCGTAGCTTTGGAACACCATCGCGATATCGCGATCCTTCGGTTCCATGTCATTCACCAGCGTATCCCCGATAAGCAGGTCGCCCGCGGTGATCGTTTCCAATCCGGCGATCATTCGAAGCGTGGTAGATTTACCGCATCCGGACGGTCCGACGAAAACAATGAATTCACGGTCTGCAATATCGATGGAAAAATCGTTCACCGCTTTGTGCCCATTATCATATACCTTATAGATATGGGAAAGCTTCAGATTTGCCATTTTCTACCTCCATTTTGAATTATTGTTGTCTTTTTATTTTTACAGCATGGCCTCACTCGAAGCACACACCGTTGTTTTCCATTGCATAGAGGATCCTGTCGATCCCCGTAAGCACTCCGTTTATAGTTGCCGCAACATTTCCCTGCCGGTTGAAGACATAATAGACCTTTTCCCTGCAGGTCACCTTCCCGATCCCCGAAAGGGGGATGCTTTCCTTTCGGAACAGATAGCGCGTGTGCAACACTCCTCCGTCGATATAAGCATAGTCCGTCAGCATCACGAAAAGGATGAACAGCGAAACTGCGGCGACGACGGCAACAAGGATGCCGGAGAAGACCGCAAGCACATTGCCCTTGCCGAGAACAAAGAGCAGGACTGCTACGGCAGTGCTTACCGTCGCTGCGATCAGGGTGAACAGGAAGGGCTTCCTGTCGATCTCGGTGCTGATTTCCCCATGCCTCAGCAACTCAGCTCACCTTCTTCAGCACGACGGACTCGTTAACGCCAACGCCGATCGAGCCGGAAACGGGCCCGTAAACATCGCGAACATTCGAATAGACGATCTCCCAGCTGCCGTCCAGTTCAACGGTCTCGCCGGTGATCGAATGCAGCACAAGGTAATCGCCGACGCTGTAGCTGATATTTCCCTTGTCGAATACGACATCCGCGAGCTTTTCGCCGATCTCCTGCCTTGTTCCGAGGCGGAATTCCGCGGTGCTCCTTCTGAAGGCGATCAGCTCCTTCGTCTTTTCGAAAACATCCCGATGCTCGATCTTCAGCGAATAATCCATGACGTTGATGAAATCGCCGACGTTATAGGAATTGCCGGAGTATTTGCCCGTCGTTTCATCGAGCTTGCTGCGCATGAACTCCTCGCCCTCCTGGATGAACGGCACGCCCTGCGCAAGGAAAACGATCGCATCCGCCTGCGTATACGCGCCGAAGAGACGATCCTCGTTCATGGTCTGGATCAGCTGATCGTAGAGGGTGTAGTTGTCATGGCAGGAAACATAATTGAGCACAAGGTTCGGGTCGATGTTCTGGGTTTTGATCGTTCCCTCGGAGAATACGCCCGAAATGCACATGGCGATGACGGATGCATCCGCCGAAAGGCCCTGAACATAGCCTGTGCCGGGGCCGTTGTCGCCGCGGACCGCGTTGCGGATCACGTCATTGAAGGCTCCTACGAGAACGCCGCTGCCGGAGAAATAATCCTGCGCAAGCGATTCCTGAACGGTCATCTGCTCGGAAAGCTTTGTGTCGCTCGTGCCGCTCTTGAGCTTCGTCGTGCCGCCGGCCCAGGGCTCGCCGTAGATCATGATCGAGGGATAGACCGCGCTGCAGTCCTTGTAGATATCAATCATGGTCTGATTGTCGATCAAGCCCATAAGGTCGAAACGGAAGCCCGAAAGATGGTATTCGTCGATCCAGAATCTGCAGGATTCGCGGATGAATTTGTTGACCATGTATCTTTCGGAGGCAACCTCGTTGCCGCAGCCGGAGCCGTTATAGAATGCGCCGCTCGCCTTCGTGCGGTAGTAGTAATACGGAACGAGCAGGTTCAAATTGGAGTTTTCGGAGCTGCTCGTATGGTTGTAAACGACGTCCATGTTGATGGAAATGCCCGCCCGATGCATCGCCATCACCATCCGTTTGAATTCGATGATGCGGCAGAAGCCGTCGTACGGATCGGTCGAATAGCTGCCCTCGAGCACATTGTAATTCTGCGGATCATAACCCCAGTTGTAGTTCTCGGCGGACATCGTATTGCCCGAAGTGCGCTCGTCAACGGAGGAATAATCATAGAACGGCTGAAGCTGAACATGCGTGATGCCGAGCTCGCGCATATGCGAAAGGCCCGTCGTGACGGTCACGCCGTCCTTTGTGTAAGCAGCATCCTGCGCAAGGCCGAGGAACTTGCCGCGGATGTTCTCGGGCAGGCCGCTCGTTTCGCTGATCGTCATATCCCTGACATGCGCTTCATAGATCACCGCGTCGACGGGACGGCCGCTGAACGGACGCGTATCCTCCGCCCAGCCGTCAATGCGCTTGTTCAGCCTTGTGAAATTGACCACCATGCCGCGGCGGCCGTTGACGCCCGCGCTCTTTGCATAGGGATCGACGACCTCATTGGTGCCCTTCGAATTGGTAACGACGTAGGTGTAGTACTTTCCGTCGAGATCGGCGGGAACAGTATATGAGAAGACGCCTTTTTCGGCCCGTTCCATCTCATAGGTCTGAACGGGATCCTTCTCCGCCTCGGGATCGCCGGAATCGTAAATGCGGAGCTCCATCTTCGAGCTCGTCGGCGCCCAGACCTTGAAGGTCGTTGCGGTGGGGTTCTCTTCGTTGTCAAAGGTCACGCCGAGATCGTCCCCGTCATATGCGTATTTTTCGTTGAATTCGGCTGTATCGTAATAATTTGTCATCATCAGTTCGACCTGATTGATCCATGAAGGATCGAAGCGATAGCTGACCTTCACCGCGCTGCAAAGGTCGATCCCGTCCCCCTTGAGGAGGAGCTCGACCTTCTTGAGCGTCGTATCGTATTCCCCGAGTTCAAAATCGGTATAGGCTTCCCCGTCGACTTCGACTGTGAAGCGCGGGCGATACGGCTTGAACTCTTCGGAGATCGGCTTGAAATAAACGCTGATCGTCTTTTCATCGCGCAGCATCGCATAGCTGACGACCGAAGCGAGTGCGCTTTCCTGAGTATAGAATACCGTCGATTCGGTGGTCCGGACATAGACGTTCTGGATGCCGTCGGGCGTTTCCGCCTCGATATCGATCGAGCGGTCGCCATCCGGATCCTTCGACCAGGTATCCGTGCGGATGATGAAGCCGAGCTTCGTGATCTCCTTTCCTCCGGAGATCAGCTCGAGGTCGAGATCGGCATAGACGCCGTAATCGTCGTAGCCGGTGAATTCATATGCAGCGCCATTGCCGCCGTTGGTCATATCCCAGGCCCAAACGTTCCAGGGCTCATAGCAGCTCCGATCATTTTTGAAATCATCGGTGCGGCGATAATGCAGACGAATGAATTTCGTCGGTGCATTCGGGCGTGATGCATGGTCGACCTCATCCTTTGCGTATTTGCCGATCACGTCGCCCGCCGGCACCAGCTCTACCGGCTTGTCGTCCGGGCCTTCATCCTCCGCTGCTTCCTGCTCTTTGCCGCCGCAACCGGGAAGGAGCAGCGATGCAGCAAGCAGGAGCGCCAATAATACCGAGAACCATCTCTTCGTTTTCATTACGGGCCTCCGTTAAAATCCTGTCATGTCGATGAACCCCTGCTTCAGGATATCGCCCTTGAAGTCGATGCTCTGCTTGAGCACGTTGGGATCCCAGTTGTTGAAATCGGTCACCTGATACCCTTTTTCGAATACGGCGAGCAGGAAGCCGTCCAGTCCGGTGGTATCCACGATCATAACGCCGTCGCGGATCTCGTAATCCTGGCTCCACCTGCCCGGGCTCCAGCTCCAGATATAAAGCTCGTATTCGCCGTTCAGATACCGCTGATCGAGATTGATCAGATTGAATCCGCCTTCCATAAGCTCTGCCCTCGAATAGGTAAATGTTTGTTCAAAAGTGTTCTTTCCGCTGCGGACAACGACGGTCAGATCGACCTTGCCGTCCTTAACATTATCGGCGAGAGCAACTTCGGCACGGTCCGTGAAGACGTGCTTGTTCGAGGCTTCGCCGTTGAAATAATACCAGCTTTCCTCGCAGTTCTTCGTTTCGAGAACGATCGTTTTATCGCCCAGGAAGGTGCAGTCCCTCTCCGAAACCTCGATCTGCGGGTGCAGATCCTTCGAGCGGGTGAGCACCGCAAGCCCGTTCTCTTCGAACTGCACATGGGCAGTGTGATCTGCGACCACGATTTTTCTGCCCGTCAGCGAGTCATAATAATTGCCGTCCTCAAGGTGCGGGAGCGCGACCTCGACGGTTTTGCCGGCTTCCACGTCGCCCACGTTCAATATGAGGGCTCCCTGATCGCCGGGTTTGATCTTTTCGTTGATGTAGCAGGTCCCGTCAACGGATTCATAGGATTCCGCATCGAAGAACCTGTTATGGAAGCGGTTGCTCACCGCGACATATTCGCTTTCAAATGCGTAGGAGCCGATCTGCCCCACGCTGAGTTCATCGGTCGGACGCGCCAGATAGAGCCCTCCGAGGCCCTTCTTCGCGGCGATCACCGACCAGTATTTCGCAACGCGGACGTCGGAATAATGCGTGTTTGTGACAACGTATTCGTCATGGCTCTCCACCCAGGCGATCAGCTGGGACGCGTCATCTGTCTTCAGCGCCGCATTCAGGATTTTCTGCGGATCCTTTGACGCAAATGCGTTCTTAAACTGCGCCGCGTATCCGTCGTCTGTGATGCGCATGTACTGCGTATAATTCGAGAGGCTGCGGCCTGAAGGCACGTTCAGGATTTCCCCGTACACATACAGGTTCTTTCCGGTCTTCTCCTGATAATATTTCTTAGCCTTTTCAACGGTGTTTTCCCAGAAATCGCTGGGATAATCCGGGTCGCTGGATGTCTCCACGTGCTTGGCGGCGTCAAAGCGGAAACCGTCGATCCC
>DBXK01000003.1:0-7214 GCA_002309375.1 Christensenella sp. UBA1214
AGAACCCCTTCACCCTCGACAGCAAGCCCGCGACTGCAAGCTACACCGACTTCATCCTCGGCGAGAACCGCTATGCCGCTCTGAAGCAGCAGTTCCCGGAGGTTGCAAGCGAGCTCTTCGTACGCGCCGAGCAGGAAGCCAAGGATAAGTACGATTACTACAAGAAGCTCAACGATATGGAGTAATTCCGTAAAGTTAAACCGATCAACCGATCAAAACAAAGGAGCCGCCCCTCGGGGCGGTTCCTTTTGCCTATGCGATAAAGTTTTTTACTCCCTGCTGCTGTAGCTTGCGCAGAGGCTTTCATCCTCGGGCTTGCCGGAGCAGGGCTTATTCATGCAGGGTTCAACGCTGATGCGCGAAAGCTCGCAGTAGTTTCCGCCGTCGTTATAGCGGCAGCTCGTGACGNNCGGCAGCCGATTGTCTGGCAGCCGATCTTTTCCTTGGACATGGTTTTTATCTCCTTTGCTGTTATATTGCGGCAAAGACGCCGTATGAGTTCAGTTTTCCCGAAAAGCCGAATATAATACATCTTGAGTTTTGCGATATTTGTTGCAAAATCCTCGATTTATGCTATAATCTAAAATGTGTTAATGCGGGCTCTTAAAAGTCTGTCATAAATAAACAGGAGAATCTATTTATGAAAATTGCTGTTATCTGCGGCGGAAGAAGCAAGGAACGAGACGTATCCCTTTCCACGGGAACAAAGGTCGCAACGGAGCTGCGCGCCGCAGGCCATAAAGTTGTTTATATCGACGCCTGCGAAGGCATCGAGCTCGACTGCACTCCCGAAGAGGCGTTCGAGAAAATGCTTCCGATCCCCGCTCATAAGGTCAGCTCAACTGCGCCGGATGTAAGAAAGTATTTCGACCGCCCGGAGGGCTTTTTCGGCAAAAACGTGCTTGCGATCTGCCAGGCGGCGGATATCGTTTTCAACGCGCTGCACGGCGACGAGGGCGAAAACGGGAAGCTGCAGGCGACGTTCGACCTTCTGAACATCCGTTATACCGGCTCCGGCGCACAGGGCTGCCTGCTCGCGATGAACAAGAGCCTTTCCAAAATGGTCTTCCATGCCCATGATATCCCGACGCCGGAGGAGGCGATACTCCACGGCGAATCCGTCGATGAAGCCATTAAAAAATGCGCCTGGCTCGGCTATCCCTGCGTTGTGAAGCCCGCGAGCCTCGGCTCGAGCGTCGGCGTCTCGATCGCGCATAACGAAGCGGAATTCCGCGATGCGCTTGAGGAAGCCGCCGAATTCGAGGACGTCATTATCGTTGAAAAATACATCAAGGGCAGGGAGTTCTCCGTCGGTATCGTCGGCGACAAGGTCCTTCCCGCGATCGAGATCATTCCCAAGGAAGGCTTCTACGATTATAAAAACAAGTACCAGCCCGGCGCAACGCTTGAGATCTGCCCTGCGCAGATCAGTCCTCACCTTGCATCGGAGATGGCGAAGAATGCGATGGCCGTATTCAAAGCGCTCGGCCTCGCCGCATATTCCCGCGTCGATTTCATGGTCGACGAGACAGGCGCTTACGCCCTCGAAGCCAATACCTATCCCGGCATGACCCCGACAAGCCTGCTCCCGCAGGAAGCGGCAGCTGCCGGCATGAGCTTTATCGGACTGCTCGAAACGATCATTGCGGAGAGCATGAAGATCGAACGCAATTAAGGAGCGAAGAATGATCGAACTGACGCTGAAAGAAGCGATCGCCGCATCGGGCGGAATCCTCGTGAACGGTGAAACGATCCCCGGCGGGGAAGAGGCCGTGATCCGCGGCATCACTCTCGACAGCCGGAAGGCGGAACCCGGCTTCCTTTTCGTCGCCATAAAGGGTGAAAGGGTCGACGGCCATGATTACGTTGAAAAGGCGATCGACTGCGGCGCGGTCGCGGCGATCAGCGAAAAGGATCTGCCTTTCCCGCATATCCGCGTTGAAAGCAGCCTTGCCGCGATGCAGGGCATTGCCGCCTATATCCGCGAAAAGAGCGGTGTGAAGGTCATCGCCGTCGTCGGAAGCGTCGGAAAGACGAGCACAAGGCAGATGCTCTCCTGTGTGCTCGATGAAAAATTCGAGGTGCTGAGCACGGAGGGCAATTTCAACAACGAATTCGGCCTTCCGCAGATGCTTTTCCGCCTCGAGCCCTATCATGAGCTTGCCGTGCTGGAGCTCGGCATCAGCCATTTCGGCGAGATGGACCGCCTCGGCCGCGTCGCTAAGCCCGATTATGCCGTTTATACGAATATCGGGAATATGCACCTCGAGAACCTGGTCGACCGCGACGGCGTGCTCCGCGCGAAGACCGAGCTGATCCCCCATATGAAGCCCGGCGCGAAGCTCTTTTTAAACGGCGCGGACGATAAGCTCCGCGGGCTGCATACCGTCCTTCCGGCGATCTATTTCGGAACCGACGAATGCTATTCGGTCCATGCGGAGAATGTCGACCAGATCGGCCTCGAGCGCACCGATTTCACTCTTGTTTATAAAGAAAAAACGATCCCGATCTCGATGCCGGCGGTCGGCGCGCATATGGTCCTCAACGCGATCACCGCAGCGACCGTCGCTCTGGAGCTCGGCCTTTCGGCGGAACAGGTCAAGGCCGGCATCGAGAGCTATTCGCCCGTCGGTCACCGCGGCCGCGTCGAGAAGCTCGGCGGCATCACGCTCGTGGACGACTGCTATAACGCCGGGCCGGATTCCATGCGCGCCGCGATCGCTTCGCTGAAGGGCGGAAGGCGCGTTGCGCTGCTCGGCGATATGCTGGAGCTCGGCGAAAAAACTGCGGAGCTGCACCGCGCGCTCGGCGAATACTGCGCCGAAAACCTCGAAGCGCTGTTCACAGTCGGCGAGCTCGGAGCGGAGATCGCAAAGGGCGCCGAAGATGCGGGAATGAAGACCGTTCACCGCGTTTCAATGGAAAGCGCCGCCGATGAGCTGCAGCGCTTCCTCAAAGCCGGCGACGTGCTTCTTATCAAGGCTTCCCGCGGGATGCATCTTGAGAGCATCGTCGAGGAGATCATGAAGCGCAAATGAATCAAGATAAATCAAACCGGGCCCGATTCTTTCGGACCCGGTTTTCGTTTAATCCGTTCATGCTTCCCCGGTCTCAATCACCATGGTTTTCGTGAGGAGTTTCTTCTTCGTGGGCTTCGTGGATCCCTGCATAGGGATTGATGTACCATTTCAAACCGCAGCGGATCACATTGACTTCCAGATTATCGATCGTTTGATCACGCCCGTCGATCAGGGCATGCACTTTTACTGTAACGACTTTTGCTTCGTCGATTTTGAAAACTGCCGTGGAACGGAGGCTTTCAAGCTTATCGGAGGGCAGATTTTCAACGGATTTCACGTCTACGGAATAGATCTTGTATTTTTCGGCGTCTCCGTTCTTCTGCGCATATTCATAAGTTTGTTGAAGATCATTCTCCAAAGACTCCATCGCATCTTCAAACGTCATCCCGCTTTCCTTTGCGGACTGTTCAAGGAATTCCTTCGGATAGAAGGAACAATACTCCTCGGCGCTCACAGGGGTGCTGTAGACTTTGAAATCGATCTTGACCGCTTCGACCGCTTTGCGCTTCGCACCGCCGAACCAGTAAACAAGCCCGGCTGCGATCAAGCCAACGAGCAGAAGTGCGATGATCGTGAGAATGATCGGCTTCCTGCTCCACTTTTTTCCGGCGGGCTCAGTTACGGCGGCGGATGCTTCGCCGGCAGGCTCGGCTTCAGGCGCGGGCGCTGCGATCGGCTCCGTATCCGGCGAAGAAGCCGGCGCAGAGGTTGGACTGTTGAGCGAAGCTCCGCAAAAAGGGCAGAATGCGGATTCATCCGGCAATTGCTTGCCGCAGTTGCTGCAATACACGGTAACCTCCTTTTGATCTATGGCTTTTTGAGGCAATCAAAAGCCCGAAGGTTTTCCTTCGGGCTTTGTGCTCAGTAGTTTTCCTTGCGGATCTCGAAATAGCTTTGCGGATGGTTGCAGACGGGGCAGGTCTCCGGCGCTTT
Organism: Christensenella sp. UBA1214; assembly: GCA_002309375.1. GTDB lineage: Bacteria > Bacillota > Clostridia > Christensenellales > CAG-138 > PeH17. The sequence continues at coordinate 4,014 of DBXK01000003.1, forward strand.
GGTACCGACGACGATATGGCCGCAATTGCGGCATTCCCAGATCTGGATGCCGGCTTTTGCGAAAACTTCTTTGGTTTCGATGTTCTTCAGCAGCTTGCGATAGCGCTCTTCGTGCGCTTTCTCGATCGCAGCAACGCCGCGGAACTGCTTCGCGAGGTCCTTGAAGCCCTCTTCTTCGGCTTCGCGGGCCATACGCTCATACATATCGGTCCATTCGAAATTCTCGCCCGCTGCGGCGGCCTTGAGGTTCTCCTCGGTGGTGCCGAGCTCGCCGAGCGCCTTGAACCAGAGCTTCGCATGCTCTTTCTCATTCTCTGCGGTGGCAAGGAACAGCGCCGCGATCTGCTCATAACCGGCCTTCTTCGCGACGGAGGCATAATAGGTATACTTGTTGCGGGCCTGGGATTCGCCGGCGAAGGCTTCCCAGAGATTCTTTTCGGTCTTGGTGCCGAAATAGGGACTCTTTTTAAGCATGAACAATTCCTCCAAAGTGTATTTGCTTCGATCCCTCGGCCCGGTGCACCGGAAGGCAGAACCGGGAGCCGGAGCTTTTAACATATGAATCATACCACATTTTGATTGTGCGGTCAATTGCGAATTTACCTTCCTTCCTTCGGCGGCAAAGCGAAAATGCTGTTGTTTTATGGGCGAAAATGTGATAAACTGTCAACAGAGATCCGCCGGACGTCAGCCCGGCGGCTGAGAGGAAGCAACAGCAAATGAAAAGGTTTTTTGCCCTTCTTTTTACAATAATTTTAACGGCGTGTGCGTTCTGCTTCGTACCGAGCGGAGCGGCGGGCCAAACGACGGCGCGCGACATAACAGCGGACTGCGCCATTAAGGTCGGCGGCAAAGCGGCGGATCCGAAGCTGACGGACAAGAGCGAGTTCAGCGCCGTCGAAATGGATAACAAGGTCATCAGCATTGCCGCGCCGGAAGCCGTCGGCGGCGTCTATATCCGCTTCGGAAAGCAGCCCACGGCATGGAATGTCAATTTCAACGACGGCGGCGAACAGAAATGCGGCCAAAACGGATTCATCAACGAGTACGTCTCCTTCAGCGGAGAGGTGCGCATGTTCTCTATGAGCTTTCCGGGGAAATTTTATATTTCGGAGATCAGCATCCTTTCGAAGGGCGATAAACTGCCTTCGTTCGTTCAGACCTGGCGCCCGGCGAAGGGCGAGTGCGACGTCCTTCTGAACGTCTGCCATGCCGGGGATGAGAGCCTCTTCTTCGCGGGAGTGCTTCCGGACGCCGTGAACCGCGGCGCGGAGGTGCAGGTCTGCCTTTTCACGAACCACTGGAATACCCAATCCCGCACGCGCGAAATGCTCAACGCGCTTTGGACGAGCGGCGTCACGAGGTATCCTGTGATCAGCCCTTATCCGGATACCTATTTCACAAGGAGCGAAGCGGAGGCGCTCGAGGGCATCGGCCATGAAGTCCCGGGCGTGACGTACGCAAGCATCGTAGAATATGAAACGGAGCTTCTCCGCAAATTCAAGCCGCAGATCGTGATCACCCATGATGAAAACGGCGAATACGGCCACGGTGCGCATATGCTCGCTTCCCACGCGATGCGCGACGCCGTGGAAGCCGCGCCGGACAGCACGAAATTCCCTTCCTCCGCAAATAAATACGGGACATGGGAAGTCAAAAAGGTCTATATTCACCTTCTTGAGCAGAACGGGATCGATTTCGAAAGCGACGTCCCGCTCGAAAAATTCGGCGGACAGACCGCGTTCGCCGTTTCGCAGGAAGCGATGAAATGCCATGCTTCCCAAAAGGAAACGACGTATTATAAATGGCTGTTCGGCGGCGAAGCGGGCGGCGTGACGCTTTCAACGCAGCTCACGACCTATTCCCCGAGGAAATTCGGCCTTTGGCGCAGCGCGGTCGGCGATGATACGGTAAAGAAGGATTTCTATGAGCATACGGCCCTTTCCGGCGGAGCGGACGAGCCCACGCCCGAGCCGACGGCGGAACCGACTGCGGAGCCGACCGAGCCTGCGGAGACGCCGGAGCCGACGGAGCCCGCCAAAACCGCCGCGCCGGTGACCCAGGCGCCGACTGCCGAACCGACGGCCGAACCGACGGAGCCCGCGGAATCGACTGCGGAGCCGACGGCGGCGCCCGCGCAGCCCGTTGACGACAAGCTCCCGTCCCCGGTGCTGATCTTCATGATCATCCTCGCCCTGCTTGCCGCGGCGGGAGTCGCGATCCACTTCATAATCAAGTATAATTGACAGATTTGATCCAAGATACAACAAAGGACCGTTTCCGTTTGGAAGCGGTCCTTTCGGTTTTCCTTTAGATCAAAGCTTATTTATCGCCGGGGATAAGGCCCTTGCGGGTGAGGTCGATCTTGCCGTCGGGCTTGATCTCGATAACGCGGACAAGGATCTCGTCGCCGAGGGAGACAACGTCCTCGACCTTCTCAACGCGGTGGTTGGCGAGCTTTGAGATATGCACAAGGCCCTTCTTGCCGGGCTTCAGCTCGACCTGCGCGCCGATGGGGAGGATGTTGACGACCTTGCCGAGGATGACGTCGCCGACTTCGATATCGCGGACGATGTTGTCGATCATCTGCTTCGCTTTGTCGGCTGCCGCGGCGTCGGTGCTTGCGATGAATACGCGGCCGTCGTCTTCGATGTCGATCTTTACGCCGGTCTCCGCAATGATGCCGTTGATGGTCTTGCCGCCGCTGCCGATGACTTCGCGGATCTTATCGGGATTGATCGTGAACTGCATGATGCGCGGTGCGAAGGGGGAGAGCTCGGCGCGCGGTTCGGCGATGGTCTCGGCCATGCGGTCGAGGATGAACAGCCTGCCCTGGCGGGCCTGCTCGAGGGCGCGGGTGAGGATCTGCTCGTCGATGCCCTTGATCTTGATGTCCATCTGGATCGCGGTGATGCCTTCGCGGGTACCTGCGACCTTGAAGTCCATGTCGCCCATGAAGTCCTCAAGGCCCTGGATATCGGTCAGGATGGCGATGTTGCCGGTGTTGTCGTCCTTGATGAGGCCCATTGCGCAGCCTGCGACGGGAGCCTTGATCGGGACGCCCGCGTCCATGAGGGCGAGGGTGCTGCCGCAGATCGAAGCCTGGGAGGTCGAACCGTTGCTGGAAACGACTTCGGAAACGAGGCGGATCGCATAGGGGAAATCATTCTCGTTCGGGATGACGGGCAGCAGCGCGCGCTC
>DBXK01000003.1:7369-7799 GCA_002309375.1 Christensenella sp. UBA1214
CCGCGGGTGAAGACGGCGGAACCGTGGGTGCGGGGAAGGATGCCGACCTCGCTCCAGATGGGGCGGATCTGCGTATGGGTACGGCCGTCAGGACGGATGCCGCGGTTGATGATCTTGTCGCGGAGGATCTCCTTCATGAGGTTGTAGAGGATCGCGTCGATATCGGCGGCGGAATCCGGATACTCCTCTGCGAAATGAGCGATGGTCTCGGCCTTGACCTGCGCGGTGCGCTCTTCGCGCTCATAGCGGTCGAAGGTATCGAGCTGCCATTCGACCTTCTCGCGGGCGAATTCGCAGACCTTGTTCTTCAGCTCTTCGTCGGGAGTGTGGATCTCCGGAACGATCTTTTCCTTGCCGATCTCGGCCTGGATCTCGCTGATCCAAGCGACGATCTTCTTGATGGACTCGTGGCCGAAGAGGATCGCGTCGA
>DBXK01000003.1:7822-8079 GCA_002309375.1 Christensenella sp. UBA1214
TCGACCATCATGACGGCGTCCTTCGTGCCGGCGACGGTGAGGTGCAGGCGGCTCTTCGCACGCTGCTCGGAATCGGGGTTGATGATGTATTCGCCGTCAACGAGGCCAACGGAAACCGCGCCGATGGGGCCGGCAAACGGAGCTTCGCTGATGGAGAGGGCAATGGACGCGCCGTTCATCGCAAGGATGTCGGGCTGAACGTCGTTTTCAACGCTCATCGCGGTCGCAACGACCTGAACGTCGTTATAGAAGCCCTT
>DBXK01000003.1:8156-17009 GCA_002309375.1 Christensenella sp. UBA1214
TGATGAAACCGCCGGGGATCTTGCCGGCAGCGTACATTTTTTCCTCATAATCGCAGCTGAGGGGGAGAAAATCGGCGCCGTCGCGCGCCTGCTTTGCGACCGTTGCGCAAACGAGCAGGGCGGTGTAGCCGCAGCGGATCAGGATCGCGCCGCCCGCCTGCTCGGCGTACTTACCGGTTTCAACGGTGATAGTACGGCCTGCGAGGTCGAGAGTGAAATTCTTTTGCATTATATTTTTATCCTTTCAATAACTATCGGTGGTCGGGATGCGGCGGGCTTTTTATAAAAAGCACTTTGCCGCGCTGTCAGGGAACAGATTTAGCCGTTCCGACTTCTTTGAACGGGAAAATCCGTTCCCTGAACGGATGATGGGGTTTTCCTTCGGCGGAAAGCTCTCCCGAAAAGAAAGGCGGGTACTCCATCCCCGCCTTTCAACTTTGGCAGAATTACTTCCTGATGCCGAGGGAAGCGATGATCGCACGGTAACGCTCGATATCGACCTCTTTGAGGTAGTTGAGCAGGCCGCGGCGCTTACCGACCATCTTCAGAAGACCGCGACGGGAGTGATTGTCCTTCTGGTGGGTCTTGAGGTGCTCGGTGAGGTGAGCGATGCGCTCGGAAAGCAGCGCGATCTGGACCTCGGGGGAACCGGTGTCGCCCTCGTGGAGAGCGTACTTGGCGATGATCTCGTTCTTAAGTTCTTTTTCCATTTTATTTTCCTCCAAATAATTTGATGTAATCCCGGATTCTGCGTGATGCGGCGGAGTTATCGCAAAACGAAGAAAGCGGAGCGGCGCTCCCGGAAAACCGGGGGAACCGGCGCCGGAAGGAGCGCTGTGCCTCCGTTGGAAGCGGCCTCTTCTCCGGCGGTATCGGCGGATCCCGAAAAATCCACACAATACAACAACTAATTATAACTCATCCATATGGAAAAGTAAAGTGCTGTTTTACCCATTTTCAAAGAAAATCAAGCATTTTACGGTATATTTTGAAAGAAAGCGCAACGCGGTCAAAGCTCGATGTTCACAACATCCGAAAGAACATCCGCTTCCCTTGCTCTCTCCAGCGCGGCTGCGAAATCACCGACCCGCTCCGGCGTATGCGCGTCGCTGCCGATGATGAACTTCGCGCCGTGTTCGCGCGCGGTCCGGATATCCTGAACGGACATGGAGAGGCTTGCGGAATTGATCTCGAGCAGGATCCCGAGCTGTCGGCAGCAGTCCGCCATATAGGCGATATCGACGGCGAGATACAGCCCGGGATGGGAGATGATATCCGCCTTTCCCGCTTCGGCGGCCGCCATGATCGATTCCGCATTGCGGCGGGGCGTGCTTTTCCCGCCGAAGCTTTCGCGGAAGATATGCCAGGCGAAGCGGTTCGTATAGGCGACGCCCTTGTGGTAGCCGAGGATGATCACATCGTAGGCGCTGCGGTCCTTCGGGATATCGCTCTTCCCGAAGCCCGTGACGTTGCATTCGAGGCCGTTCTTAACGAGGATCTTTCCCTCGAATTCCTTCTTCAGCGCGCGGAGCTCCGAATTCAGCCTGCCGAGCTTCTTCCCGCGTACGCCATAGAAAAGGTTCCCGCCGGCGTGCTCCGAAACGGCGACGGCCGAAAGCCCGAGCTCGGCGGCGCGCAGCACGTTCTCCCGCGGGCTGCCCTTGCCGTGGCTGTAATAAGTATGGGTATGAAGATCCTCGATGATTCGCATTTCCGTTTCCCTCCGGCTTGAGGTTATGCCCTTATTTTACCACGCTTTTTTGAAAACGAAAAGACCCGCGCCGGAAAGCACGGGCCTTTGGATTCGATTTGATCAGATCTGGTCTGCGTTCAGCTCGGTGATGCCGTCGATGCGGATGTCGAACAGAGGCGCGGAGATCTTCTCGGACTCGTGGAAGTAGCCGTCCCAGATCAGCTCGAGGCCGTCGAAGCCGAAGCTGTGGTCATAGCTGGTGAGATGCTCGCCGCCAACGGTGAAGACATTGCAGTCGAAAATATGGAGCTCGCCGCTCTTGATCTTCGCGATGACTGCGTCAACAGCTTCCTGGGTGCCGGGAGCGCAGCTCTTGCCGAGCTCGGTGATAGCAACGGCGTTATCGATATAACCCTTGCACCAATCCTGCTGCATCTCTTTGCCGTCGATAGCGGTCTTGATCGCGTAGGTGTAGTAAGCGCCCCAGTTGTTGGTCGCGGAGGTCAGCGCGGCGTCGGGAGCGACGTTGAGCATATCGACATTGTAGCCGACGCTGTAAACTTCCTTGCCCTCGTCATGAGCGGCCTGGACAGCGGTCGGTGCGCCGGTGGAGTCGGCATGCTGACCGATGATGACGCAGCCGCGGGCCATCAGGAACTCAGCGGCGGCCTTCTCGGCGGCGATATCGAACCAGGAACCGGTGTACTGAACATCCATGTAAGCTTCGGGAACGATGGACTGGATGCCGAGGAAGAAGGCGGTGTAGCCGGAAACAACTTCAGCATAGGGGAACGCACCGACGTAGCCGATATGGGGATCGGTGACCTTGCCCTCGTCCATGAGCTGCTTGAGCTTCATGCCGGCAACGACGCCGGAGACATAGCGGGCTTCATAGATGCCGGTGAAGTAGTTGAAAATGTTCTTGAGATCGGTCTGCTTGGCAGCATTCTGGCCGGTCGCATGGCAGAAGGTCACTTCGGGGTGCTCTTTGGCGGCCTGGATCATGTAGTCTTCATGGCCGAAAGAGTTCGCGAAGATGATCGAGCAGCCCTGGTTAACGAGGTCGTTTGCGGCTTCGAGGCAGCTCTCGTCCTCTTTGATGTTCTTCTTCCAGATGATCTGATCATCCTTGAGACCGCAGGTCTTCGCGGCTTCCTTGATGCCGTCCATATGGGCCTGGGTGTAGCCTTCATTCTCGTCGCCGATGAGGATGACGCCGACCTTGAAATCGCTGTTGCTGCTGCAGGCTGCAAAAACGCTGCAGAGCGAGGCGATCATCAGAACTGTGAGTGCAATTGCAATGAATCTTTTCATTTTTTCTTCCTCCTGAATATTCGTTTGGCTCAGCCAAAACACGGAGCTATTATAATACAGAATCATGAGGAAATCAATACCGAAATGCCGAAAAACGGCCGTATAGAAGGATATATGCTTTGCTGCCGATAAGTATAAAAAAACGCGGAGCGGCCGGAGCCGTTCCGCATTCTTTTGTCGTTCGTTGGGAAAGTGATTACGCCTCTTCGGGAGCACCGACGGGGCAAACACCTGCGCAAGCGCCGCAGCCGACGCACTTTTCGGGATCGATCTCGAACTTGCCGTCGCCCTCTGCGATTGCTTCCATGGGACATTCAGCTGCGCATGCGCCGCATGCGATGCAAGCATCAGTAATACGATAAGCCATTGTTGTTACCTCCTAATAATGGTTATGCGCGCGGTCTTCCCGGCCGGACTGCGGGCGCTTGAAAAAGCCCGCTGGCCGCTGAACCCCACAGCAACATTATTCTATCACGAAATCATGAGAAATCAAGATGTTTTTAAAATATATCCGCCTTTTTCCGCCGTATACGCCGAAAAATCACCGGTTTGACATAAGATGATCAATATTCGACGGTGTGCGGGATAAAAATGACCCGCCTTCGGGCTGAAAGCGGATCAATCGGATCGAATTTTGGAATTATTTCTGCTCCATAGCGTCCTTCAGGGTCTTGCCGGGCTTGAAAGCGATGGAACGGGTGGCTTCAATGTCGATAGCCTCACCGGTCATGGGGTTGCGGCCTTTGCGGGCGGGACGCTCGCGGACGTCGAAGCAACCGAAGCCGACGATCTGGACCTTTTCGCCCTGACGGAGCTGATCGATGATGATATCGAAAACGCTGTTGACAGCGATATCGGCATCACGACGGGAAAGCTTTGCGGTGTTGACAAGGGCACTGATAAGCTGAGCCTTATTCATGGTAATTTCCTCCATAATGTTATTTCTTGGTTTTATATTTGCACGCTCGGCCGCTTGGGGGGCCTTTGTGCGTCTGACCGGGAAAGCCCGGCTGGATGTCTCATGCGACCTTGTCTATTTTAGCAGTATGAGACCGAAAACACAAGAGTTTTTTAATATATTTTAAGGATTTTTTGGATTTTTATTCACTTTTTTTGATGCGGTCCCAGTACTCATCCATTTCATCGAGACACATATCGGAAAGGGACTTGCCATCCGAAAGGATCAGCTGTTCCATCGCGACGAAGCGGCGCATGAATTTATCCGAAGCGGCGCCGAGGGCGAGCTCCGGGTCGACTTTCAGAAGCCGTGCGACGTTTACGCAGGCAAAGAGCAGGTCGCCGATCTCCTCCGCGATATGATCCTTGTCTCCTTCGAGCATCGCGAGACGGACTTCATCCGCTTCCTCCGAAACCTTCGGCAGCGCGGTCGCGGCGTCCGGCCAGTCGAAGCCGACATGCGCGGCCTTTTTCTGGATCTTATAGCTGCGCATCAGCGCGGGGAAGGCGGCGGGCACGGCGCGCATAGCGTCGGCGACGGTCTGCTGATGCTTTTCCTTCTGCTTGAGGTTCTCCCAGTTCACGAGTACGTCGTCGGCGCCGCTCACATGGACGTTGCCGAAAACATGGGGATGGCGGTAGATGAGCTTGTTGACGATGCCGGTGGTGACGTCCCGCATCGTGAATTCGCGGCGTTCCTCCTCGATGATCGCATGGAAGACGATCTGGAGCAGCAGATCGCCGAGCTCCTCCTCGAGCGCGGACATATCCTCACGGTCGAGCGCGTCGAGCACCTCATAGCTCTCCTCGATCAGCGAGGAGCGGAGGCTCTTGTGCGTCTGCTCGGCGTCCCAGGGACAGCCGCCGGGCGCACGCAGGCGGCGCATGACCTCCATCAGCCCGTCGAAGCCGTGGCGGCTTCTTTCGGTGAGGGTGCAGGCGGGAACGGCGAGCACCGTGTCAGCGAAGAAAAGCCCTTCGTTTTCGGGACGGTCGAGCTCGAAGAGCGGCAGGGTGCGGACGAAGTAGCTGCAGTTTTCATCCATCCTTGCGATATGTACGGGGAATTCGTCGGGATAGTATTCCGTGAGCGCAAGCTTGACCTCACCGGCGCGAAGGAGCGTGTCGACCTCCTCGATCACGAGCGGCAGATCCGTTCCGCAGATGCGGAGCGACTGCGCCGAGCGGAGATCGTAATCCGAAAAATACTTAACGCCGCTTGTGAACATCGCGGCGAGCGCGGCCTGCGCAAAGCCCGCGGAGGGCAGAATACGCACGCAAATACCGGCTTTTTCGCATTTTGCGAGGAGCTTTTCCATGAGATCGGTTCCGGCGCCGCGGCCGAGCACGGCGAAACCGACGCTTTCAACGCCGGGTTCCGCGAAAGCGCCGACAAGGCGGTCGGAGATCCGCTCGTTCAGCTCCTCGAAATCGAAGCTGCCGTTATAGTATTCGTCGAGAGGGATCGGCTCCGTTCGGAAAAGCTTGTTATTGAGCCAGTATTCGGGAACGGGATGCTCCGCCGTCTGCAGGAACAGCCTGTCGCAGAGGGTGGCGTTTTTTGCGGCTTCGGTGATCGCTTCGGGCGTTCCGAGCGGTATGATCGTGATCGTTTTCATTGGTTTCTCCTGGGTTTTTGCGGGAATAAGACCCGATATCTGCATTTTGCGCCGTCATTGGGCGGCGAGCTTTTGTTTATCATTTTTGACGATCCTGCGGTTCAGTATCACGGCGGCGGTCAGCGAGATCGTATCGACGATCGGCTGGACCCACATACAGCCGTAGAGCGGCTTCACGGCGTCCATCACGAAATAGAGCGGGATGTCGAGCACGCCTTTTCGGAGGATGGAGACCGTCAGCGATTCCTTCGCCTTGCCCATCGCCTGGAATTTCGTGATCAGCGGATAGCAGACGCTCATGAACGGCATCGCGATGACCATCCTCCGCAGGAAGGATGCGGCGTAATCGACCGTCACGGCGTCGTCGATGAAGATGCGGGTCAGCTGCGGCGCAAAGAGCTCATAGACGAGCACACAGAAAAGCGCGAAGCCGAGCGAGATCATCACGCCGAAGCGGAAACAGCGCTCCGTGCGCTCGTAATTCCCGGCGGCGTAATTGTAACCGACGAGGGGCAGCAGGCCGTTCGCAACGCCGATGGAGAAGAACAGCGGCAGCTGATCGAGCTTTTTCGTGATGCCGACGGCGGCAACGGCGGCGCTGCCGTATTTCGAAACGAAGCGGAGCTGCGCCGAGACCGCAACGACGGTCAGCATATACTGCAGCGCGGAGGGAAGGCCGATCTTCAGCACTTGCGCGGCATGTCTGCCGCCATAACGGAGCAGGCGGGGATCGACGGAATTTGCGGTCTTCCCGCGATTCTTTCGAAGATAGATGAGGAAATAGCCGAGACCGATGCAGTTCGAAAGCGCCGTCGCCGCGCCGGCGCCTGCAGCGCCCATATTGAGGCCGAAGGGCAGAACGAAGATCGGGTCGAGAATGATGTTGACGACGCAGCCGACCGTGACGCCGATGCTCGCACCGACGGAGGAGCCCTCCGCGCGGGTGAGGTTCGCCATCAGCGTCGTCAGCACCGTCGGCACGGCGCCGAGCACGACGGAATAGAAGAGGTAGCCCTTCGCATAATCAAAGGAAGCTTCCTTTGCGCCGAGAAGGCGGAGGATCGGGCCGGAGAGGACGCCGACGAGGAGTCCGAAAACCGCGGCCGAAATAAGACCGCAGTAAAAGCAGAAGCTCGAGACCTGCTTCGCTTCGTCCGCTTTCTTCAGCCCGAGCTTTCGCGCGATAAGGCTCGCGCCGCCGATGCCGAAAAGATTGCTGAGCGCGGTCAAAAGCAAAAAGACCGCCCCTGCGACGGTCACGGCCGCCGTCTGATCCGGGTCGTTCAGCCTGCCGACGAAGAAGGTGTCCGCAAGGGAATAAAGCAACGACACCATCTGGCTCGCGATGGCGGGAAGGATCTGCAGCAACACTGCCCGCTTTACCGGCAGGCTTTCGAATATTTCGGTTCTTGTTCGGCCTTTTTTCATTTATTGACCGGGATTTTTATGAAGATCAATCGTTTTCGGCAAAAGCGCCGCCGATCGAGATCACGATGATGAAGCCCTGCTCGTTATCGCCGCCGATATCGACCTTCGCGCTCTGCGGGATGCAGTTCGGAACGGGGATGCTGGTGGTCTCGCCATCCGACTTCGGAACGAAATAAACGAGGCAGCAGCGCTCCGGGATCGAATCCGGATAAACGACGTCGATATTCGCTTCGCCGCCTTCGCCTTCGGTCAAAAGGAGCATCCCGTTTTCGGCGGAATACTGCCGGATATGCTCGACGAATTCTTCATAGGTCATCCCGAGCGCGCTGACGGCTTTTGCGACCGGGATCCCGAGATAGCGGAAATGCCAGGGCTCGTAGGCAACGTGGGTGATCTCCTCGCTGCCGACGGGGTAGCGGAGGATGAAACCGTAATCGGCGCAGTGCCGCTTTGCCCAACCGAAAGCTTCGTGATTGATGAGCGCGACGCGTTCGCCGCCCTTGCTCATCGTCGAAAGATCGACGGCAAGGCCGGTATGGTGTTCGCTGAAGCCGGGATCGGCAACATAGAGCTTCGCCATCTCCTCGCCGTGTTTTTTGACGTAATCATCATAGACCCGCTGCTGATAGGCGAGAGTGCGGAAGGAGCTCGTCACAAACAGGCGGTCGCCGCCGGTCTGCGCATAAAAGCCCGCGGCAAAACGGTCGAGCGCCTCCATCGCGCTGCGGTCGAGAGCGTGCTCGTTGTTCGTCAGAAGCAGCTTCGCGCTCGTATTGCCGTGCAGCGGAACGACGCTTCGCTCGATCTGATCGACGTGGATGTATTCATGAGCGTAATTGACGAGCACGAACCCGCCGATATCGTAATCGGAGGAAGTTACCTCGATATAGCGGAACGGCTCGGGCGTCGGTTCCGGCGTGGGCTCGGGCGTGGGCTCCGGCGTCGGCGCCGAAGTGATCTCCGGGACGGCCGTTTCCGGGCAGGCGGACGGCGTTACGGAGGGCGGGATGATCTCGACCTCCTGCTCGGAAGGCGCTGAACAGGCGAAGGACGCCATGAGCAGCGCGGCAAGCAGGAGCACTGTTAAATTGTATGACAGTTTACGGAACATTTTGCGGCCAAAACCGGGAAAACGGATCAGAGCCTTGCAACGCCGCTCTTCCTTGCGGCTTCGGCAACGGCCTTTGCGACAGCGGGGCCGACGCGCTTATCGAAGGCCTGGGGGATGATGTAATCCTCAGAAAGCTCCTCGTCCGAGATAAGACTCGCGAGCGCTTCCGCCGCGGCGATCTTCATCTCGTCGTTGATATCCCTTGCACGAACATCGAACGCGCCGCGGAAGATGCCGGGGAAGGCGAGAACGTTGTTGATCTGGTTCGGATAATCGCTCCTGCCGGTCGCGATGACGCGCGCGCCGCCGGCCTTCGCGTCGTCGGGGAAGATCTCCGGCGTCGGGTTCGCGCAGGCGAAAACGATCGCGTCCTTCGCCATGGTTTTCACCATATCGACGGAAACGGTGTTCGGGGCGGAAACGCCGATGAACACATCCGCGCCGACGAGCGCGTCGGCGAGGCTGCCCTGCTTCTTTTCGAGGTTGGTGACCTTCGCCATCTCCTCCTTGACGGGGTTCATGCCCTTTTCGCGGCCGGCGTAGATGATGCCTGTGCGGTCGCAGAGCGTGATATGACGGACGCCGCGGGAAAGGAGCAGCCGCGCGATGGAGATGCTCGCGGCGCCGGCGCCGTTGATGACGATGCGTACTTCGTCCATCTTCTTGCCGACGAGGCGCAGGGCGTTCGTGAGGCCCGCGAGGGTGATGACGGCGGTGCCGTGCTGATCGTC
>DBXK01000003.1:17082-92064 GCA_002309375.1 Christensenella sp. UBA1214
GCGGACGATCTCGTCCACATCCTTGGTTTTGAGGCAGAGCGGGAAGGCGTCCACGTTGCCGAAATTCTTGAAAAGGACGCATTTGCCCTCCATAACGGGCATCGCGGCTTCCGGACCGATGTCGCCGAGGCCTAGCACCGCCGTGCCGTCGGTGACGATCAGGCAGAGATTATGGCGGCGGGTCAGCTCATAGCTCTTGTCGACATCCTTCTGGATCTCCAAACAGGGCTGCGCAACGCCGGGGGTATAGGCGAGGGAAAGATCCTCGCGGTTGTTTGTCGGAACGGTGGAAACGACTTCGATCTTGCCCTTCCATTCGCCGTGCAGGCGGAGACTTTCCTTTGCGTAATCCATGTGAATACCTCTTTCAGCAGTTATTTCTTCTTCCGCGAACGAAAAACGCCCGCATCACGTCATCTTATTATAACATGACAGCAGGCGTTTTTACAGACTTTACGCAAATATAATGCAGGCTTAAACGAAAGGCCGGTCGATCGTCACGACGGCGTAGTATTGTCCGCCCTCGATCCTTTCGGCGGCTTTGTCGATCTCCTTTTTGACCTGCTCGGGGGAAAGCCGGAAATCGAATGGCACGACGACGTCGAAGATCATGTTGGTGTGCGTCGGGCCGGGGACGATGCGGAAATCGTGAAGCATCAGCGCCGGGTCGATCTTTTCGAGCGCTGCGGTCATCTCTTCCTTCAAATGCTGTGCCCGTTCGTCATTCAGCGCAACGGGATCGAGATGGATCGTAACATCGCAGCCGAGCTCGGCGCGGAGCCTGCGTTCGGCGTTGTCGATGATATCATGCGCCTCGAAAACATTGTCCGATTCCGTCATCGGGACTTCGGCATGGAGGGAGATCATCCGCCTGCCGGGGCCGTAATCATGGATCACGAGGTCATGAATGCCGCTGATCCCGTCGAAGGAGGTGACGATATTCTCGATCCGCTCAACGAATTCGGGATCCGGCTTCTGGCCGAGCAGCGGCGCGATGGTCGAGCGCATCGACCTGACTCCGGAATAGAGCACGAAGACGGAAACGAGGGCGCCGCACCAACCGTCGACGGCAAGGCCGGTGAACCTCGAGACGAGCGCGGAAACGAGCACGACGGAGGTCGCGATGCTGTCCGAAAGGGAATCGACCGCGGTCGCGTGGAGGGTGGGGGAGTTGATCCGTTTCCCGATCCTTCTGTTATAGATGAACATATAGACCTTCACCGCGATGAAAACAGCAAGCAGCACAACGGTGAGGACGGAAAATTCGACTGCCTTCGGCTCGATGATCTTTTCGATCGAGGATTTCAGCAGCTCAAAGCCCATCAGAATAATCGCGGCTGAAACAAGCAGTCCCGCGATGTATTCGAACCGGCCGTGGCCGAAGGGATGCTCCTTATCCGGTTTCTGGGAGGCGAGCTTGAAGCCGAGCATCGAGATGATCGAGCTGCCCGCATCCGAAAGGTTGTTGAACGCGTCCGCCGTGACGGCGACGGAGCGGCTGATGCTCCCCGCGATCAGTTTCCCGGCAAAAAGCAGGATGTTGAGCATGATGCCGACGGCGCCGCAGAGCACGCCGTATGCGCTGCGCACTTTGTGGTCGCCGTAATCGGTCCGGTTCTTTATGAAAAGCTTTGATAAAAGCGTGATCATTGATTATTTTTCGGCTTTTTTCGAGGGCTTGCCGTTTTTTGCGGCGGCGTTGATGAGCTCGATGATCTTCGCCGTGCCGTTGGCGGAGGGATCCTTGCGCATCTTCTCGATGAATTCGGTGCGGTGCTCATAAAGCTCGTTGATCTTCGCTTCGAGCGTTTCGGGCGTCACGTCCTTCTGCTCCATCTGCATCGCGTAGCCTTTTTTGCAGACGTAATCCGCATTGAGGATCTGGTCGCCGCGGCTCGCTTCGAGGGGAAGGGGGATGAACAGAGCGGGCTTTGCGAGGGCGAGAAACTCGAACACGGCGTTCGCGCCGCTGCGGCTGACGACGAGGTCCGTCGCTGCCATAAGATCCGGCAGCTCCGCACTGATGTATTCATACTGGCGGTAGGCGGGTGAATCGATGCTTTCGTCGAGCTTGCCCTTGCCGCAGAGGTGGATGACGTCGTATTTCTTCCCGAGCGTCGGGAGCGCCGCGCGGATGCCGTCGTTCAGCGCCTGCGCGCCGAGGCTGCCGCCCATCACGAGGATGATTGGCTTGCTGCCGGAAAAGCCCGTGAACTCAAGGCCTTTTTCGCGTTTGCCCTCGAAAAGCTCGCTGCGGATCGGCGTTCCGGTATGCACGGCGTGCTTTTTGCCGGTGTATTTGAGGGTGTCCTCAAAGGTCACGCAGACGGTGTCGGCATAGCGGGACGCGATCTTGTTCGCGAGGCCGGGGGTATAGTCGCTCTCGTGGCAGATGACGGGGCATTTTTTCTTTGCCGCCATAACGACGGGGACGCTCACGAAGCCGCCCTTCGAAAAAACGACGTCGGGCTTGATCTCCTTGATGATCTTCTTTGCCTGGGTAACGCCCCTGTTGACGCGGAAGGGGTCGGAAAGGTTCTTGAGCGAGAAGTAGCGGCGGAATTTGCCGGCCTGGATCTCGTGATAGATAACGTCCTTCTGCTCGGCGATGAGGTTCTTTTCAATGCCGTCCGCCGTTCCGATGTAATGGATCGTATAGCCTTCCTTCCGCAGCGCGGGAAGAAGGGCGATGTTCGGCGTGACGTGGCCGGCGGAACCGCCGCCGGTGAGCAGGATGGTCTTCTTGTTCATTTTGGTTTCCCCCATTGGACTTCAATTATTGTTATGCGCCGCGGCGCGGAAAATGCCGGAATTAGGCTCAAATCTCCCCGCGCAGGCGCTTCGAGAATTCGTAAATAAGTATCGACGCGGCGACGGAGGCGTTGAGGCTCTCCGCGCGGCCGGGCATCGGCAGGCGATAGAGCTCGCACAGCGCGGCGACTTCGTCCGATGCGCCGTTTCCTTCGTTGCCGATCACGAGCACGCAGTTTTTGCCGATCGCGGGCAGCTCTTCGCTCCCGTGAAGATGAGCGCAGATCAGCGTTCGCCCGGCGGATCTGAGCTTCGGCAGTTCCTCCGTGAGAGACGCTTCGAAGAGCGGAAGGTGATAGGTGCTGCCCATCGCGGCGCGCAGCGCTTTCGGCGAAAACGGGTCGGTGCAGCCCGGCGAGAGCAGGATCGATGAAACGCCCATCGCGTCCGCCGTGCGGATGATCGTTCCGAGGTTGCCGGGGTCCTGCAGCCGGTCGAGAGCGACGGTCAGCCCCGCGGGATATTCGCCGTTTTCCGGCGGGGTGAGCTGCGGCGTCCTGACGGCGGCGGCGACGCCCTGCGGCGTTTTCGTGTCGGAGACCGCTTCGAGCACGGCGCGGCTGACGGAGAGGAAGCGCATGCCGTTTCCCCAAAGGGCGGCTTCGGCCGAAGAACCTTCTTCGGCGAGGATGTACTCGGCTTCGGCGCCGCTTTCGAGCGCATCGAAGACGAGGCGCTCGCCCTCGATGAGGTGCAGCCCCGTCTCACGCCGCGCGGCGCGGTCCTTCAGCGAACGCAGCAGCTTGACAGTTTCGTTTTTCGTGCTGGTGATCGGCATTCTTTATTCCGCGATCGCCTTGCGGATCGCCCTTGCGAGCTGATCGCCGCAGGAGGTGTCCTTCCAGCCGCAGGTGATGCCGGAGAGCCTTTCGAGCGCGAAATCGACGTCCGCGCCTTCGAGCAGGCTGCCGATGGCCTTGAGGTTGCCGTTGCAGCCGCCGGTGTAGACGATGTTGTGGAGCTTCCCGTCCTCGATATCGAAATCGATGAGCTGGGAGCAGGTGCCGTTGGTGCGGTAGGTGTAATGCATTTTCGTTTTCCTTTCGTATGAGGATTTAACCTTTATATTATAACAGGTTTTTTCAAATGTATCAAGCTTGACGAAAAACGAAAAACAGCGACAAAATACACAAAATATATTTTCCTTGCGGGCCTCGGGGGAGTATAATGTATCTGTTGGAATATGCTTATGCGGCCTGCTTTCGGGCCGCGTGCAAAGGAGGTCAACCTTGATCAATTTCGAAAAACGCGGCCATATCGGCATAATGACGATCGATCGGCCCAAGGCGCTGAACGCGCTCAACACCGAAACGCTCAACGAGATCTACGAAACCGCGCAGAACATCGCGAAGGACGAAGAGCTCCGCTGCCTGATCATCACCGGCGCGGGGAAGGCGTTCGTCGCCGGCGCGGATATTGCGGAGATGAAGGATCTTACCAAAGAGGAAGGCCTTGAATTCGGCAGGCGCGGCCACCGCGCTTTCTGCGCGATCGAGAATCTCGAGATCCCCGTCATCGCCGCGGTCAACGGCTTTGCTCTCGGCGGCGGCTGCGAGCTTGCGCTCTGCGCCGATATCCGCATCGCGAGCGAAAAGGCGAAATTCGGCCAGCCGGAAGTCGGCCTCGGCATCACCCCGGGCTTCGGCGGCACTCAGAGGCTCATGCGCACCGTCAACCGTGCTCACGCGATCGGCCTGATCCTGACCGGAAAGATCATCAACGCCGAAAAAGCGCTGGAGATCGGCCTTGTGACGAAGGTCGTCCCGCCGGAGCAGCTGATGGACGAGGCCATGGCGATCGCCTCCATGATCGCCGCGAACGCGCCCATCGCCGTCCGTAACGCGAAGAAGGCGATGCGCATCCGTTATCTCGATAAGCTCCCCGAGGATCTCGAGGAGGAATCCCGCCTCTTCGGCGACTGCTTCGAAACGGAGGATCAGCGCATGGCGATGACCGCCTTCGTCGAGAAGACCGAGAAATCTCCCTTCAAGGGCAAATAAAAATGGGCTCCCGCCCGAAGAAATATCAAAAGCAGAAAGGGTAAAATCATGAAAAACATCTTTGTTATCGGAACCGGTACCATGGGCCTCGACATCGCCCAGGTATTCTCCACCTTCGGTTATAACGTCCATCTTTTCGGCCGCACCCCCGAAAGCACCGGCCGTGCTTCGGCGAAGCTCGCAAAGAGCCTCAACAAGCGCGTTGAGCGCGGCAAGATGGAGAAGGAAAAGGCCGACGCGATCATCGCGGGCATCACCTTCACCAACACCTATGACGATGCGAAGGATGCCGATCTCGTGATTGAGGCGATCGTCGAGAACATGGATCTCAAGAAGATCCTCTTCAGGACCCTCGAAGGCATCTGCCCGGAGACCACGATCTTCGCGACCAACACGAGCTCCATCTCCATCACCGAGATCGCTTCCGCAACGAGCCGCCCCGATAAGTTCATCGGCATGCACTTCTTCAACCCCGCGACCGTTATGAAGCTCGTTGAGCTGATCCGCGGTATGCACACCTCCGACGAGACCTTCGCCGCGATCCGCGAGCTCACCGTCGCCATCGGCAAGGAGCCCGTCGAAGTCGCCGAAGCTCCCGGCTTCGTCGTCAACCGCCTGCTGATCCCGATGATCAACGAGGCCTGCGAGATCGTCCAGAACGGCATCGCCACTCCCGCGGACGTCGACAACGCGATGAAGCTCGGCGCCAATCATCCGATGGGCCCCCTCGCTCTCGGCGACCTGATCGGCCTCGACGTCTGCCTCGCGATCATGGATACGCTCTATAACGAGACCCACGACAGCAAGTACCGCGCAAGCTGCCTGCTCCGCAAGATGGTCCGCGCCGGTCAGCTCGGCAGGAAGACCGGCAAGGGCTTCTTCGAGTATTGATCCGAGCAGCGAACTGAATAAAGCTTGTTTTTGACCCGGCTTCGGCCGGGTCTTTTGCGTGCGCCAAGAAGCGGTGTTGACAAACACATTTCGGAGGTTTACTATAAGGACGGGAGGCAGGCTGCTCAATTCGCCTCCGGGAAGGGAATACGGTTTGAAAAAGGTATTTGTTCTGCTGCTTGCGGTATTACTGCTGCTTATCCCGATCGCCTGCTCGGAGAAAAACGGTTCGGAAGATCAGCACGGTGATTCCGGCAATGAAACGGAAGCAACAGCCGCGCCGACCGGTTCGCCGGATATCGGCGGCGTTTACGACGGGCACGATCTCGGCGTCCTTCGCGCATTCTTCGAAAATACGGATGAAGACGGCGTCCGCAACGGCGATAAGGTCTTTACCGATTATGATCCCGATGATCCCGAAAGCTGGTTTTCCGTTCAGGGTAATCTCCCGGAGGTCTCGGGGCTTTCCTGGGATCCCGTGAGCGGGAAGCTGATTTCGCTCGATCTTGCAAACAGAGAAAGAAGCAGAGCGATCCTTGCCGGGACGCTTGAGCTTTCCGGCTTCGATTCTCTTCGATCTGTTTCGGTCACATATATCGATCTGAGCGCGCTGACTGTTCGGGATTGCCCGGCGCTCACCGGGCTTTTACAGACTGCGTCGGTCGTGCAAGGCGATATCGACATCACCCTTGCCGGCGGCGCTAAGGTGAACGTTCTCACTGACAGGACCCTGCGCCTTGCTGTACTGCCATGCGATTATGAGGGGACGGAGCTCGATTTCACTCTTTATATGGATGTGATCGATGCACCGTATGATTGCATCGGTTTGGATCTCCATCCGGATGACGGGCAGGGCGGCTGCCTGACCCTTATTCATGAACCGTCGGTCGGCCGCTATTACACCGGCTGGACAGATTCGGAAGGCGAGCATTGCTGGGATTATCCGATATTTATGCCGTTTATGGGCATGGACGCCATTCGCGGAGAGTACCGATATTCGGCGCACAGCATGATCGCGGGACCGGGCAGCAGCTTCGGTGTTTCCGTCATACCCGGCGAATCTGCCGTCGTTACGGAAGAGGATATCGAAGAAGCGATCCGCATCGTTGAAGAAGAGTTCGCGGCGAATTGGTGGGGCTGCACCCTCGTTGAGATCGGTTATGCCGGAGATGATTTTACCGCTGCGATGAAGCCTTACGGCCTTGCGGCGAACGCGGATAAGGTCATCTACCTGACTTCGACCTTCATGACCGGCCCGGACTGCCCGGATGATTCGCTCGGAAGGAATGCGGTTTATCCGGATTGGACATGGATCCTTATCAAAACCGGAGACGGGCCTTGGACGCTCGTCGACTGGGGCTACTGAAAAGCAGCATGAATAAAGAAAGATCCCGGGGAGGGCTTCCTCCCCGGGATCGCTTTATGCTTTTAGCCTCAGCCGGCCATTGCCAGCCTCATGATCGTGATCGCGTCGGTCGCATTGAGCCTGCCGTCGCCGTTAATGTCGCCGTTGCGGACGCCCTCCGGCGTGACCTCGGCAAGGGCTTCTTCGAGTATTGATCCGAGCAGCGAACTGAATAAAGCCTGAATTTGACCCGGCTTCGGCCGGGTCTTTTTGCTTGGCAGGAGGACGGTCGGGGATCCTGCAAACAGCCCTGAAAAAAACTGTTGACAAACGCAAACAGACCTGTTATACTGTTTACAGATGCAAACAGCGTTATTTCGGCAGTTGGAAATATGGGGGTGCCTTTATGAACGGAAAAACGATCGATCTAACCGAAGCCGAATGGCAGGTCATGGAATGCCTTTGGGAGAAAGCGCCGAAAACGGGTCGGCAGCTTGTTAACGAGCTCGCCGGGAAGACCGGCTGGGGCCGCAGCACGACGCTGACCTTCCTGCGGCGGCTCGAAGCGAAGAAGGCAGTCGCTTCCGAGGAGGGGGAGGTCGTGCTCGAATATCGTCCGCTCATCGCGCGGGAGGAAGCCGCGCTTGCGGAAACGGAAAGCTTCATTGGCCGTGTGTATAACGGGAGCCTCAGTTTGCTCGTGAGCTCGATGACGAAGCGGCAGAAACTTTCGAAGGAGGAGATCGGCGAACTGTACGCCCTCCTTCGGGAAATGGAGGAAAAGGAATGAACGGCGTCATCCAATGGATCATTTCCTCGGCGGTGCTGATCCTTGCAGTGCTCGCGATCCGGGCGGTATTCGGCAATAAGCTGAATATGCGCCTCCGCTATGCGCTCTGGGCGCTGGTGCTCGTTCGCCTGCTCGTTCCGTTCAGCATCGGTTCGAGCCCCGTCAGCGTGCAGAACCTCATGCCGCGGCAGGAGGAAAGGAAAGCGTCCGCGGAGCATATCACCGAGCCGCCCGCGGCGGAAAGCACGCATTTGACCTCCGCTGCGCCGATCGGCAGCGTTACGCAGCATCCGTTAACGGAAAAACCGACGAACGAGCTTTCCCCTTCACCTTCGCAGAAAACCGAAGCTCCGCAGACGGCCGTGCCCGCCGTGCCGGAAAGCGCAAAGCCGGTGCAGACGGAATCTGCGGAAAGCGCCGCTCCGCTCGTGCCCGGCACGACGAACAGCTCGAATAAGAACGGCCCGGACGCCAAAAAGCTCCGTGCCGCGGTCTGGATCACCGGCGCCGCCGCGGTCGGGCTGTTCTTCCTCGCCGTGAATATCCGCCTTGCGCTCCTGCTCAAGAGAAGCCGCAGAAGGCTCGAAGCCCCGGGCTGCAGCCTTCCGGTTTACATAACCGGCGCGATCGATGCGCCTTGCCTTTTCGGGCTGCTCCGCCCGGCGATCTATGTCACGCAGGCGATTGCGGACGATCCCGTGATGCTCCGCCATGCGCTCGCGCATGAAACCGTCCATTTCCGCCACGGCGACCATGTCTTCTCGCTGCTGCGCGGCGTCTGCATCGCAATCCATTGGTTCGATCCGCTCGTTTGGCTTGCCGCCGTGCTTTCGCGCCGGGACAGCGAGCTCGCCTGCGATGAATCGACGATCCGAACCCTCGGCGAAAAGGAACGCGCCGATTACGGCCAAACGCTGATCGCCATGACCTGCGCGGGAAGAACCGATTCTTTTGCTATGGCGACGACGATGACCGGCAGCAAAAAAAGCATACAGCAAAGGATAAAAATGATAACGGTCAAACCGAAAGCGAAATGGTTCGCCATCGCCGCCGTGCTGCTCGCCGCCGCGTTCGCTGTATGCTGCACCTTTACGGGGAAGCAAGCCGAAACTCCTGCGTCGGATAAGCAGGAAGCGCAGTTGGGCATACCGACAGCGGAGCCGCCCGCCGAACCGACGCCGGAGCCGCAGCAGATCGCTTACGACAGCCGCGACGCGGAGGCTCTGCGCGCCTTCTTCGAGCTCCGCGACACATACGGCTGCACGAACGGCGAAAAGCTTTTCGCCGACTACGATCCGGATGATCCGGCGACGTGGGACACCGTTTCGCAGGATAAGCAGCCGGGTTCCGAGCTTTCATGGGATCCGGCAACGGGGAAGCTGACCTCGATGCAGCTTTCGTTCAGCCGCACGGGCGGCGCATGGTTCTTTGAGCTCGAAGGGACGCTCGAGCTTGGCGGCTTCGATTCGCTCCAACGGGTCGAGCTCAACGGCGTTGTCCTCTATGGCCTGACGGTTCGGGACTGCCCGAAGCTTGAAAGACTTATCCAAAACCTGACGGTGATCAACGGCGATATCGACCTGACTCTCTCCCGGGGCGCTGTGGTTGACGTCTGCGCCGGTACAAGAATAAAGCTTACCGTGCTGCCCTGCGATTATGAAGGCACGGCCCTCGATTTCACTCTGACGGCGGACACGGAATACGGCGGAGAGCAGGTCGGGCTGCTCCTTCGCCCGGATAACGGCGAAGCGGGCTGCATTTTCCTGGTCCATAAACCGGCGGAGGGCTTCTATTATACCGGCTGGACCGATGCAGACGGTGCAGTGGTGGAGGAATCCCTGCATTTGATGCCCTTTGCGGGGCTCGGCAGCATCACCGGCGAATACCATTTCACCGCCCACAGCGCACCTGCTTCGATGGGTAATACCGATAATGTCCGGATATTGCCGGGCGAATCCTCAGCCGTTAAGCAGGAGGATATCGCCGAAGCGATCGGGATCGTTAAGGAATACTTCCACGAACACTTTTTCGGCTGCACTCTCGTCGAGATCGGCTATGCGGGGGACGCAATTGTGAATGCCAATAAGCCGTACAGCCCTTATGCGGACGCGGATCAGCTCATCTACCTGACTTCGACCTTCATGACCGGCCCGGACTGCCCGGATGATTCGCTCGGAAGGAATGCGGTTTATCCGGATTGGACATGGATCCTTATCAAAACCGGAGACGGGCCTTGGACGCTCGTCGACTGGGGCTACTGAAAAGCAGCATGAATAAAGAAAGATCCCGGGGAGGGCTTATTTCACAGCATATAACAGATGCTTTAAAAATGTACGATTATCAGCAAAGTATGGAGTGCCGGAGCATTTTTCCGATCCAAAGTATTCTTTATTCGTTGTGATGCCAGATTATTTGGTAAAAGGCAACCCTGGAGGTGGAAACTATCTTTATGCTGGACTAAAACCAACAATGGTCATAGGAACAACTGATACAATTATCGCTTATGCTAAAAATCAAGTGTCAACAATGACAATAAAGGTATATAAGACCGATTCAAGTACACCCAGTTATACTTTTACTCATAATAATTGCAGTACATTTATGAACGGGCAAATTCTATTCAATCAAACAGGACTTTGGCGCGTAGTAGTATCTGCTGACGGTGTTTCTACCCCATACACGTTTTACATAAGAGTCGCATCTTCCTCAGATGCAGGTAATAACCCAAGTTAAGTATTTAGGGAGGTATAATAATGATAATTCTCAGCAAGCATTCTAAAAGGTCTCTTTTTTCAATCTGCACTCTGTTTGCTCTTATCCTGCTGCTTTCTGTCTGCGCCTGTGCTGGAAACGGACAGGAAACCGAAACGCCCGCGCCGGACGGTCAGCAAGCGCAGGCAACCGCGGAACCGATGCCAACGCCTGAGCCGACCGAAGCCCCCACTCCTGAGCCGCCTAAGGATGAATGCCTCATCGAAACGGCATGGACATATGGAGAGCGCTTCGCGGAGATCCATCAGCTGCGCTGCCGGACAGAAGAAGCGGAAGTCGTGCGCAGACCTTCGGATCCGAACGATCCTTCATCCCGGTTAAGCGGTGCGATCGTCAGCTTCCCGATCGAAAACAGCGGCAGCAGCGTTCCCGTTTACCTGACGGTTCGGTTAAGATCAAACGACGGCCGGAACTTCGGTCTCGAGACAATCTCCGTTCGCGTGAACGATCCCGATTACGGCGCCTGGCGCAGCGACCGCGAAATCGACCGTTGGAAAGGCGAGACAGATGCATTTGAGGTCATACTGACGCCGGATGAGATCGCCGCCTCGGGCTGCACGGCGACGGATGGCGACGAATATCTTGACGCTGTCGGGCAGTGTTTCCAGCAGAAGCTTACGGAGATTTATCTAAGCTTCCCGGAGGATTCACCGCTGCACTTTATCGAGGTCCGGCCTCTCGGGTGCAAAAGAACGGAGTATCTTGAGGGCGATTACGAAATGCTGTTCGCGGTGCGTTCGGCAGACCCGTTGGCTGCAGATATCCTGTTTGAAAACGCATGCTCCGTCATTGGCTTTTACGGCAATCCGTACGGTGAGGAATTCAGCGGCTGGCTGCTTTTGCACGGCTTCGGCCGGGTCACCCGTCAGGAGGACGGAAGCTGGATCGGCGGCGTGATGATAGGCGGAAGAGGCTGAGAACAGGGAATGCTTTGAAAAACAAATGAGAATACAAAAGATCCCGGGGAGGGCTTCCTCCCCGGGATCGCTTTATGCCTTTAGCCTCAGCCGGCCATTGCCAGCCTCATGATCGCGATCGCGTCGGTCGCATTGAGCCTGCCGTCGCCGTTCATGTCGCCGTTGCGGACGCCTTCGGGCGTGACCTCGGCAAGGTTCATCGAATAGCGCATCGCGAGCAGCGCGTCGGTGGCGTCGACTTTGCCGTCGCAGTTGACGTCGCCGGGAAGACCGGCAGGCTCCTCGCAGAGCAGCGCGTTCGAAACGATCAACGCCCTCAGGTTGTCTCCGTAAACGCCGCTTTGGCTATAATCGACAAGCTCGGCGCTGCCGTTGATCAGAAGAGTTGCGCCGTTAGAGATCAGATTATCGCCGGTCGCCATGACGCGGACGGTGAGGCTGTACTGAACGCCCGCTTCGAATACGTCGTTAAGCCCCATCTGGGAACCTGTGGAGAGGTTGCGCATCGCACAGCCGTTGAAATCGTAGGCTGCGCCTTCGGGCAGTTCAAGGCCGATAAGATAATCGTAAAGGGTCTCGCCCGCGATCGGAGCACGAACGTTGAGAATGTTGATCTCCATCAGCGCATCGAGCGCGAACACCGGTTCGGTCGAGGTCTGCAGCGAGGTGCCGGAGCCCTGAAGGGTGAAATCGACTTGCTGATCGTTGATATAAACGACGGTATCGTTCGTGAAGATATAGCCGTCCTCGCTGCCGAGAGCAAAGCCCATATGGTAGTAGGGGCCGGCTTCGAAGCGGCCGTTGAAACGCTCCCATTCCATGGTATCCGGATCGGTAACGAACCATGCGCAGTCAAGGAGTTCATAGCCGGCGTCCTCCTGAATATGGATCGAGACCATATGGGACGACGACGAATCGCCTGCGACCGGGGGGTTATAGCCGGTGATACGCACTTCGGTGATCGCAGCCTTCGCTTCGAGCGGCCCGATCATGACCTGCGCAAAGCCTTCGCTGACCTTATAGGTGCCGTCCGGGTCGAGATACACATCCAAGCCGTCGACGTAGAAGGTGCAGTCGTCGGCAATATACCAGCCGGGATCCGCCTGCACCGAAACGGAGAGAATATAGCTGTGACCCGCTTCGAAGTACTCGTCGCCTTCGAAGGGACGGGAGCCGGATTCACCGCCGGTGCGGCTCGCGATAGTGTAGTGCGCGCCGGATTCGGGCTCGAGACAGGTTATGAAATCCGTGACGGGATCGCCGATAACCGGCCATACGAGGCCGCTGAGATCGATCGAGTGGATGAAATTGCTGTCATCCGCCGCCTCGAGGAAGACGGTGTATACATACATGACGTAACAGGAGGCCGATACGTAGGCATTGTCGAGATAGTACTGACTGCCGTTGACAAGAACGGTGCAGTTCGGGTCGAAGCAGAAGCCGTCGTCCACGAGCAGCGTGACAGCGCACTGGTATTCATCGTAGGCTGTGAAGGTTCCGGTGAAGTTATCATAATCGGTATCGATCCACGTTTCATCTATGATCTCGCAGTCACCGTTGCTGTAGTAGATGCTGATGCCGAGGCAGTCCTCCGCATTTTCGCCGATCATCGGCGGGATCGTGAAGCCGTCGAGGCTGACGAACGTGATCGGGGTGAGGGCTGAAAGCGGGATAGTGCAGAGGTAAGCGGCCTGCGGATCGGAGGCGTTGGAACGGGTGTAATTGACGTACGTGCCGTCCCAATCGAACCAGAATTCGCAGTCCGGCGCGAAGTAGTAGCCTTCATCCGGCTGGAGTGTGAACGCGTACTCGTATTCATACCCGGCTTCATAGGCATAGCCGAAGGAGATGTACTGCGGATCCTCCGGATCGGTAACGTCGGCAGCGGAGATCGCGCCGATGTAGTAGTGCTGGCCGTCGGCAATATAACAGCCGCTGAAAAATTCATCGACCGTATGCCCGATCATCGGCGGAAGGAACCCTTTGACGTTGATCGTGTGAATGGTATGGTCTTCATCAACGCACACGAGTTCTTTCGTATAGCACATTGCGGTCGTGCGGTCATCCTCGATCAGGGAGCCGTTCTCCACCATATAGCCCTGTCCGTTGACAAGGAAGTTCAGCTGATTGCTCTCGGTGAACATACGTCCGTTGACCGGATTGAAGTAGGCGTAGACGGCGTAGCTTTCGCCGCTTACGAACACGTAATCGTCAGGAAGGTACGCAATTGTGCCGGAATGCATGATGCCGATGAAAGCGATCGTGTAGTCCGCGCCGCTCGGCACTCCGAGCTGCGCCTTGTATTCGGCGACGGTCTGACCGGGCTGCGGCAGCTTGACGCCTTCAAGATCGATCTCGCCGATCGCGGGCAGTGAGGTGTACACGACGGAATCGACCTGGATCATCATGCCGACGGTCGAGACCTCGTAGCCTGCCGGCACACCGGCGACGGTGACCGTGAGCTCATCCGCGAACATATAGCCGTCATCCGCGCTGATCGCAAAGTGGCGGTAATAATCGCTCCCTTCGGCAAACGTGCCGCTGAAATTCAGCACGTCGCCGCCGGGATTTGAAAAGTCGACCCAGCATGTGTAAGAGCAGTGGGCGTTGCCGTCAACGTAGTAGGAAAGATGGTCCTCCGCGCTTTCTCCTGCCACAGGCGCAATATCTGCGTAGATCGCCAGCTCCGTGATAAGCTGCTTTGCGGGGCAGGGACCGATGCCGATCCATGCGGAGTTCGGACCTGCTTTGTAGGTGCCTTCGGTATCCACGTAGGCGTTGGTGCCTTCAAGCCAGAATGTGCAGTCGTCCGCAATATAGTAGCCGTAATCAGTAACGACGTGAACGGTGAGATAGTATTCATGCCCGGCCTCGAAAACGTCGTCATAACCCATAAGACCGGCGCTCAGCTCGCCGCCTTCGATCCTGTCAACGTAGTAATGAGCCGACGAAACCGCCTGGACCGTCGTCAGGTAGTTCTCGGCCGTCTCGCCGACGATGGGGTACGCAAACTCGATAAGGTCGATGCTGTGGATCAGCTTGCTGTCGTCCGCGGGCTCCAGGGGGATGGTGAACGCCTGCGCCGTGCGCAGGTCGCCTTCAACGAAGGACCCTCCGACGTAAGTGTCCGTGTTGTTGATGTAGAAAACGCAGTCCGGGGCGAAGCAGTAGCCATCGGCGGCCCTCATTGCGCAGCCGCAGTAATAGGATCCGCCCTCCTCGAAATCGCCGGTGAAGTATTGATTGGTGTCGGCGTCGATCCAAGTGCTGTGATAGATCTCGATACGGCTGTCGTAGCTGAACATATTCAGGCATTCCTCGGCATTATCGCCGATCATGATCGGAATGGTGAAGTCTTCGAGGAATACGGTATGGATCGGGGTGAGCGCCTCAAGGGTCGGTGTGGTGATGTAGGCAAAGTACGGATCGTTCGAGTTGCTGACTTCATAGTCGACCAATAAGCCTTGACCGTTGATCCTCAGAACGCAGTCGGGCGAGAAAATGTAGCCTTCCTTCGGCTGCAGATTGAACGAGAAGATGTACTGATGGCCGGCTTCATAAACGCAGCCGTATTGGAGATAATCGTAGTCCGATTCGAGCACTTCGGCTGCGTTGCAGGCAACGATCTCGTAGGGCTCGGTATCCGGAACGTAATAACTGCCGTAAAACTCATCGACGGTTCCGCCGACCATGGGTGGAATGACGCCGTTGACGCTTGCGTAATAGATGATATGGTCCTCGTCAACGGGAGTCATGTCGACCGAGTAGATCTTCGCGCTCCGGTAGTCCGCTTCGACGCGCGCCGTGCCGCCGTCGACAAGGTCGTCGTCGCCGAAGATCGCGGCCTCGGCGTCCGGCACAAAGAAGTAGTAATCGCTGACCGGCGCGACCTGACAGTAGCAGTAGTATTCGTGTCCTGCCTGGAAGGTACCGCTGAACGGTTCATAGGTCTCGGCGTCGTACCACTGGAATTCAATCACTTCGTAATACGGATAGCCGACCGTTACGGCTTCCGGCCCGTTGACTGCCGTTTCACCGACGATCGGTGGGAAGGACGCTATATTAAGATTGATGTAGCTGAGCGGATACATTGCCTGCGTCGATTTCGAAGCGACGAGCGCCGTGGTGTAGCTATCGCGGCCGGAAACGCCGGAATCGACATCGGTTATCTGATAATTGAAGAGATACACGCAGTCTTCGGAGAAATAATAGCCTTCATCCGCTTCGATATATACGTTGATCGAATAGTAGTGGCCTCCGGCAAAGACCGAGGAAGCGGTCAGCTGTTGGCCTGTCGTGTCGTCCATACCGGCGATATTGACGATATGGTAATGCGCGCCGGAGGGAACGCTGCGGTCGAGGTAATCCGCCGCCGTCGCATTGAGCTGCGGCACGGAGAAGCCCTGGATGCTGACCTCGTCGATCGCGGTGCCGGGGGCAACGGTGAAGACAGAGGATTCGACCGTGACCTTTCGTGTCTGCCTCGAGATCGAGCCGACGTATTGATTCACTCCGTTGAACCTCGCCACACAGCCGGTAGAGAAGGTGTAGTAGTAACTCACCGGAGTGTATTCGATGTGCAGCCTGTAGGTCGCGTCGGTCCTGTTGAACTGATCGGAGCTGTCCATGATGTGGTCGCTTCCGCCGTAGTTTGCGATCCAGTATACGTTGCTGATCTCATACGGGACCGTGGGCGAGGCATGGGGCAGCAGATCGGATGCAAAATCGCCGAATTCGGGAACGCTGAAATCCAGGGCGTTGACCTTGCTGATCGCGCTTGACGCAAGCTCCGCGTCGCTGATCGTGATATCGTCGAGGTTGACGCCGGAGACGTTATAGCTGTCCCAGTGACGGAAGGCGAGGATAACGGAAGAGCCCTCCCAATCGGCAATATCGGCACCGATGAGATCCCAATCCTCCTCGGCATACACGTTCGTGATGTGCTCCCAGCTTTCTCCGCCGTCAAGCGAGGCAAGGACCTCCACCTTGTCGCCGGTATAACGGTCGTCGCCGGCACGGAGCCAGAAGTCCAGCATGGAGCTGCCGGTGATATGGAGCGGCGGGGTGATCATCCAGTTGTCGGGATCGAAAGCGCCGTCGTATTCATCCCATGAAATGGAGCTCATCGCGCCGTTACCGTCGTGGCAGCCGTACCATGTGCCCATGTCGAAATCATAGAGCCAATTCTCACCGTCGCCGTCGGCGTCCCAGAAATAGAAGCCGTCTTCGCCTGGAGTGGCCTCGAAATCGAACACGACGTCGCCGAGAGCGGCGGGTTCGATGCTCCCGGCGCGGCGGATCCCGGTCTGCTCCGGCTCCGGAGCGGGGACTTCGGCGTTTTCCACAGTTTCGGCAGGCTCGGGAACCTTTTCCGCGAACGAAACGGCGCCCATCGGAAGGATGGAAAGCACCATAAGCGCCGCGATAAGCAAAGATAAAAGTTTTTTCATTTTCAGACCTCCCTGCAAGTGCTGTGATTCAAAAATATACACAATTATTATATCAGAGTTAACTGCTTCGTTCAAGCCGAAATACGCAAATCTTAATAAAAAATCCGGGGAGATCGCTTTCCCCGGATTCGGCTTGGTATTCATTCGGGCCGGAAGGCCGTTTGCCTCAGCCGGCCATCGCCATTCGCATGATCGCGATCGCGTCGGTCGCGTTGAGCTTGCCGTCGCCGTTTATATCGCCGTTGGCGATGCCCTGCTCATCGACGACCGCGAGGTTCATCGAATAACGCATCGCAAGCAGCGCGTCGGTGGCGTCGACCTTGCCGTCGCAGTTGACGTCGCCCGCGAGCGTGACCGTCGACCCGCAGGTGATGGGCTTGGTGGTGATGTATGCCGTGCTGCGCTGCGTGAACACGAAGCCGAGCTGCAGCAGATTCGTGCTGCCGTCGAGCAGAATCTCCGCATTGCCGGAGAAGAGGTGCGTTTCCTCATTCGCCATCAGATAGGCGACGAAATAATATTCATGACCTTCGACAAAAGCATCCGTGTCCTGCATTGCCGTGCTGTTGCCCTGTTCCAGCGCCTGGATGCGGAACAGCGTGTATTCCGCGTCCGCAGGGAGGGTTATGCCGGCGAGATAATCCGCAACGGTCTGCCCGGGCGTCGGATTGACAAAACCGTTGAGGCGGATCTCGGTGATCGCGGCCTTCGGCTCCATCGGGCCGATGGTCACTCTCATTTTTGTCGGGGACATCTTGAATGTGCCGCTGCCGATCAGATCCGTTTCGCCCTCGACGGTTGCGATGCAGTCGTCCGCGATATAGTAGCCGGGCGCCGCTTCGATGATGAACGCAAGCGCGTATTCATAGCCCTCTTCGAAGACCTCGGTGCCGTCGAGCAGGCCGTAGCCGGCGCGTAACGGATAGGTCTCGATGATCGAGCAGCAGCTGTCGTCCGTCAGATAGGTCGAGGTCATGAAATCCGTTACCGGGTCGCCGAGAACGGGCCGCGCAAATTCGGAAAAATCGATCTCGTGGATCAGCTTGCTGTCGTCGGCGGCTTCCATATAGACGGTTTGGATGCTCACTGTGCGAAGGTCGGAGGACGTATAGGCAATTGCAATAAAATCGGTGCCGTCATTCAGCCTTATCGTGCAGTCCGGAGCGAAGCACCAGCCGTCATCCGTAAGGAGCGTGCATACGCAGCGGTACTGTTCGCCGGCTTCGAATATGTAATCGTCGGCGCACTGTCCCTCGGGGCAGAGCCAGGTGGAATAGAAAATGCTGTAATGCCCGCCGAAATCGACAAACAGATTAAGGCTGTTCCCGGCGGTCTCTCCGACCATGGGCGGGATGGGCAGGCCGTAGACGTTCACGGTATCGATGGCGTACATCGCCCGTATGGATTCCGTGCAAAGCATTACCGTGTCGGGACCGATCCGGTAGCTTGTATTCGTGTCAACATATGCATCCGTGTTGTTGGTCCAGTAGTCGAGTTCGTCTGCGAAGTAATAGCCTTCATTCGCTTCGAAGGTCACATAATAGCGGTAATAATGCGCCGCTTCGTAAACGTCGGCGCTGCCGATCACGAACCAATTCTCGGAATCGGTAACGTCCTGCGCCGTCCAAATGACGACGTGGTACGGCGCATCCTCCGGGGCGTCGCTGCTGAAAAAGTCTTCCGCAGTATAGCCGACGACCGGCGGCACGAAGCCGTCGAGACTGACCTCGCTGATGATATGGTCCTCATCTACTGCTGTCATCGGGAAGGTGGCGAGCTCGGCGAAGTCGCAGCCCCCCTGCTGCATATAACCGGTATCGACACAGCCCGTTTTGCCGTTGATCAGATAGACGCAGTTTTCGGCGAAATAGTAACCGGGATCGGCAGCAAGCGTGTACCGCAGCGAGTATTCGACGCCTTCAAGGAAGGGTCCGCTGGTGGCAAAGGTCCCGTCGCTGCCCTCCCAATACGGAGTGCTGTAATAGGTGCTTTCCATAACGACGGAATAGGGATGATCGCCGTCGGGAACAAAGACATCCAGGTTGTCTTCTATATTGGATCCGACGAATGGGATCACGCTGTTTAGAACAGTGACCGGAGCGAATGAGATCGGCTTCGCACCGTGCGATTTTGCGACGGCAATGCTGAATACCTTGTTGTCATTCGAGAGGATCTCGGCGCTCAGGGTGACGTTTGCATTCTCCCTGTCCACAACATAGAGCCTGCACTCCTCATCGGCAGTGCTGCTGTAGGAAAGGTACAGCTGATCGGCGCCGGTGTCGTAGAAAAGGTTGCTCGGATAACCGCTCGGGCCGATGACTCCGACAAAGGTCGCCGCGCCGCTCGGAATGTCGACGCGGAAGAGCTTCATGTCGCCGGTGGTGAGGCAGTACATCACGTCTGGCCCGGTTACGGCGATGAGCAGCTTCCCGCCGGTATTCTCGATGCCGGTGATCTCGCTGCCGGCGGTGATGCTTAAACCGTTATCGATGTCAACAAGGCCGATATATGCCGCCGAATCGATCCTGTAGGCAGTATAAAGATCGCCCGTTTCGTAATCGAACGCAAGGCTGTCGATCTCGTATGTACTGATCTGGCCCAGGGATCTTTCCGTTAATTCGACAGTATCGAACTCATAGACGAACATACCGGGATTGACGTAATAGATCTTGTCGCGCAAATACGCCGCGGCTTCAACATACAGTGATCCGCCGAAGGAGACCATCTCCGTTCCGTAGTAATCCCTGGAAGTTTTAATGCTGTAAGTATCGTACCAGCCATAGGTCCGGTAGTTCCCGTTCTTCTCCTGATAGAATGCATAGATATCCGAGGTTTGGAGCCCGGAATGGACGGTGACCGGCGTCGTAGCGCAGGTCATCGTTCCGTCGCTGTATACGACGACGGTGCTGTTATCGATATAATTATTGCTGCCGTCCAGCAGGATCAGGGGATTGTTCCCCGTGAACTGATAGCCGCTGTCGAGCGTCACATTGATCCTGAGTCGGTACTCCGCTCCGTCTCTGTCAAAATAGTTTCCGGCGGTCTTCCATTCGTTGTTGATGCTCTTATACTGCCAGTAGCAGTTCACAGTATAAGGCGAACCCTCGCGCGCGGAGGGGATCAGCGGCTTAATTCCCCAATACGGCTCCGCATAATAATCGAGATTGATCGCGGCGACCGTGTTCGATATCTCCGCATCGCGGAATTCGATATCGTCGATATAGAGATGCCATTGATCATAGCTGTCGCAGTGGCGGAATGCGAACATCGCGCGGCCGTCCGCACAGTCGCGGATATCGACCTGGAATTCCGTCCATTCCCGGCAGCCGTAAAAATCGTCGAGCAGCTGCCAGTTAAGGCCGTCGTCGACCGTATACCAAACTTCGAGATGGTCGTCGAGGTATTCTTCGTCATCGTGGGACATCATCCAGAAATGCAGATCGGGCTGGCTCCCGAATTCGATCGCGGGGGTGATCATCCAGTTGTCGGGATCGAGCGCACCGGCGTCGGAATTCCAGGAATCCGAACGCATCGCCCATTCGCCGCTGTGCGATTCGTCGTCGCCGCTGAGGGAGCTGACGAGGAACCAGTTGTATTCGTCCGCGTCCGCATCGACGAAGGTGAAGCCGTAATCCTCGCAGGGATCGACCTCGTCGAAATCGAATTCAACGTATGAAACGGAGCGGGTCTCCGCGTTTTCCGCCGGCTTTTCCGCCGGCGCTTTCTCCGCGAACGTGACCGCGCTCACCGGCAGGACCGAGAGCACCATCAGCGCCGCGATCAGGATCGAAAACAATCTTTTCATTTTTTATACCTTCCTTTCAAACTTGCAGTTGAATAATATACCGATAAGACAATTATAACAAACATAACGCTCCGCTTCAAGGCTGAAATCACAAATTTCAATAAAAAAACCCCGCTTGCGGGCGGGGCGAAATGCATGGAGCGGCGTTAAGGCGCAAGCTCGTACCATGTCGCCTCCTGAAGCGGGGCGACGACGTTTTTAACGCCGGTTGTGATCATATAGAAGGTATTGCCGTCGGCGCCAAAAACGTAGCTGCCGGGGTAGTCGAAGTTCTGGGCAAGACACACCAGCGTGAGCGGCATATAATCGCCGTTCGATTTGATGATCCAGCAGTCGCGGCATTCCATCGTGCGGATCTCGCCGCCGACGTCGGGATAATAATCCTCAAGGAAGACCGCCATATCGCCCGTGAAGGTCACGTTCCGGACGCCGAGATCGAATTTGCAGAGATAAGTCCATTCGTCCGCTTCAACATCCAGCACCCACTGCTCGACGGTCGAATTGCCGGTTTCTTCCGAAGTGCCGATGATGAGGCGCATCTCGTACCAGCGGCCCGCCTGCCAGCTGTAATCGGGAAGGCAGTTGACGCCGGTGCCCTCGCCGCCGAAGGGGTTCTGCCCTTTCTCGGGGTAAACGAGGCTCGGCGTGATCGTCACCGTGCTGCCGTCCGGGCGGGCGCAGTAAATGTTCCAGAAGCTCATGATCGAATTACGCCGTCCGTCGCGCTGGACCTGAAATCCCGCGTACCCGGAAACATGGTCGTAATCCTGCCACACGCGCGTGTATTCGGAAAGCAGCGCCGAATAATCGAGCTTGAAATTGCCGAGGCAGCAGTATGTCGCGGGCGGCAGATAATCCGCCTTGAACCGGGCGGAATACTGCGTATAGCTTGCGCCGTCGGTGAAAAGATGTCCGACGATGTAGGGCGAGCGCTCTGTCGCAGTCCTGTTGCAGTTATCGATCTCCTCCAGCGTGGGGAAGGGCATGATGTTTTGCCAGTTTCGCATGTTCGGATTATACGGCGCCTGAGTAGGTCCGGCGGGGACGGCGGTCGCCTGCTGCGGGGGCTGCGTTGCAGCGGGCGGCTGAGTTACGATAGGGGCAACGGTCACGGAAGGCGAATACGGGTCCCCGGTCGGATCGGGGAGGTACGTCGCATAAGGAGCGTAGGTCTCCCTCGGCCGGGCGCTTTCGATACCCGCATGCAAGGGATCGGGCGTTGCTTCGGCGGTGTTTTCCGCCCCGTCAAGCAGCGAGCAGCCGGTGAAAACCAGGGCGGAAAGCGCCATGGCCGCCGCCGTCAGGAGTAATAGAAATCGTTTCATTTCGTGCCTTTCCGCGGATCCGCTTTGATGCCGCAAAACCGTCCTTTCGCAATGATTATAACCCATGGTCTCGGCGGAAACAAGCCCTTGCTGCGGTTTTTATGCGCTCCCTAAGAAAAAGCCCCGCCGGGAAGCGGGGCTCGGAACGATAAAAACTTACTTATTATACAGCTTCTTCACAAGCCGTTCGAACTCGTCGACGTTCTTTTCATAGGAAAGCAGGCTCTTTTCCCAGAAATCCTTCTTCGTGAGGTCGATGCCGGCGACCTTCGCGGTGTCTTCGACCGTCGCGATCGGCGTCGTGAAGAGGAGCTTGCGGTAGGTCGGAACAAAGGACGGACCTTCCTCAACATACTTCGCGAACAGGCCGCGGGCGAACAGGCCGCCGAAGGCATAGGGGAAGTTATAGAAGGAAAGGGTGCTGTAATAATGTCCCTTGCAGAGCCACATATAGGGGTGCAGCGCTGTGGGATCGAGACCGTCGCCGTAGGCCTTCTTCTGCGCGTCGAGCATCAGCTCGCACATCCTTTCGGCGGGCATGAAGTCCGCCTCCCTGTTTTCGAAAACGCTGGTCTCGAAGAGGTAGCGGGAATAGATATCGCAGATGATCTGCGTGGTGTCCATAAGCTGGCTCTCGATCAGCATCAGCTTCTCCTCGTCCGTCTCCGCCGCCGCGATCGCCGCGTTCATGACGACGTTCTCGTTGAAGGTGGAGGCCGTTTCCGCAACGGGCATCGAATAATCGTTGTTCAGCGGGCGGTGGTTTTCGAGGTTCAGGTTGTGGAAGGCGTGGCCGAGCTCGTGGGCGAGGGTGACGATATCGGAGAACGAGCCGTCGAAATTCGTGAGCACGCGGCTCTGATGATGTCCGCCGAGGCCGGAGCAGAACGCGCCGCCGACCTTGCCCTCGCGCGGATAGAAATCGATCCACGCTTCGTCGAAAGCGCGCTCGACCATGTTCGCAAGGTCCGTGTCGAAGCCGCGGAAGATCTTGAGCAGATATTCCTTCGCATCCTCAACGGTGTATTTCCTGTCGGAAGAGCCCATCGGCGCGAACATATCGTACCAGGGCATGCCGTTCTCGTGGCCGAGGGCTTTCGCCTTGATCTTCAGATAGCGGCGGAAGATGTCGAAATGATCGTTCATCGCGCCGAGGAGGGCGTCCAGCGTTTCGCGGGTCATGTGTGCGCCGAAGAGCGTCTGCTCGAGCGGGGAGGAGAAACCGCGAAGGCGTGCTTCGTTGATGACCTGCAGCTTGATGCTGTTGAGGGAGAATGCGACGGGAGCCGCGATCTTTTTATAGCATTCGAGCTCCGCTTCGTAGGCTTCCTTACGGACGGCGGGATCGGGATCGTAGGCGAGGTTGCGCACGGAGGAAAGGCCGATCTCTTTGCCGCGGTAGTTCGCGGTAACGGTGCTGGTGAGGTAACCGTGCATATCGCTCCAGGCGGAGGCGCCGCTGATGTTGAAAAGGGTCGCGATCTCCTCGCATTCTTCGCTCAGCATATGCTTCTGCTGCGCGCGGATGTTCCTGAGCATGTATTCGTATTCCTTGAGAAGAGGATCCGAATCGATCAGCTCGTCGAGGTTCGGCAGCTCCGCGATGTATTTTTTGATCGCGGTCTCGGCGCGGGCGGTGGCGCTGAGCTTGCCCATCAGGCGGCCGATGACGGAATTCGCCTCGTTGTCGCGGGTATTCGCGGCTGAACGCAGGCCCGCGTAGCCGTAAAGATCCTCGATGAGAAGAAGGCTCTTTTCGCCGCTTTCGATATAGCGAACGAGAGCTTCCTTCGGGTCGAGTTTGCCGATCTCGGCAGCGAATGCGTTGATATCGGCGATGCATTCATCGAGCTTTTTGAAATCCTCGGTGAATTTCGGGTCGTCAAAACCCTTGTAGAGTACGTCCAGTGACCATTCGGAATTCATAATGTATCTCCTTAATTTATTATTTGTTATTTGATCTTCGCTTTCAGCGCTTCCGCCTGCTTCGCGCAGAAATCCGCAGTTTCGCGAACGACGCTTTCATCGAGCGGGACGGGGATGCCGGCCTTTCCGAGCGTTTCGAAATAGCCGTATTTGCCGCCGATCGAGCAGAGCCTGAGATAGCTGCCCCAGGCGTCGCCGCCTTCGACGTTCTTCCGGTAGAGGGAGAACGCGCCGAGCTGCGCGAGGGCATAGTCGATATAGTAGAAGGGGTAGAGGAAGACGTGCTGCTTCTGCATCCAGAAGCCGCCGCTCTCGAGGAATTCGTTGCCGTCGTAGCTGCGCCAGGGCATATACTTCCTTTCGATCTCCTTCCAGAACCTGCGCCAATCGGCCGGAGTGGACTCGGGATTCTCGAAAACGCGGTGCTGGAATTCGTCGACGCTGACAAGGTAGGGGATCGTTTTCACCGCGTCGGTGAAATGCGCATAGCGGTATTTGTCCGATTTGCCCGGGAAGAAGCGCTCCATGTACGGATAGGCGAAATGCTCCATCGACATCGAGTGGATCTCGTTGATCTCGCTCGTTGAGTGAACGAGGCTGCTGAGCGGCAGCTTCCGCGAAGCGTAGTAATACTCGAACGCGTGTCCGGCCTCGTGGGTGAGGACGTCGATATCCGCGGAGGTGCCGTTGAAGTTCGAGAAGATGAACGGCGCCTTATATTCGGCAAGGCTCGTGCAGTAGCCGCCGAGATGCTTGTTCTCCCGCGTCACGAAGTCGAAAAGCTCGTGCTCGACCATGAAGTTGAAGAATTCGCCGGTCTCCGGGGAAAGCTCTTCATACATCTGCCGCGCTTTTTCGGTCAGCTCCTCCGGCGTGCCGACGGGGTTCGCATTGCCCTCCGGGAAGACGAGACCCTCGTCGTACCAATGGAGCTTATCCACGCCGATGCGCTCCGCCTGCTCGCGGAACATCTTCTCGCAAAGGGGAGTGATGTATTTGCGCACCGCCTCGCGGAAGGCGGCGGCCTCCTTCGGGCCGTAGTCGTAGCGGCCGCGGGCCTTGTAGATATAGTCGATATAGCTGTCGAAGCCAAGGCGTTTCGCGATCTTCACGCGGGTCTTGACGAGCTTGCCGTACTGTTCCTCGAGCTTCGGTGCGACGCCTTCATAGAGCTTCGCCCATTCGGTGAACGCAGCCTTCCTTTCCGCGCGGTCGGTGGACTGCATGTGGCGGAGCAGACCGTAGAAATTGCATTTTTCGCCCATGAATTCGACAGAGCAGCCCGCGGCGGTCTTCGAATACTCCGTGCCGAGCTTGTTCTCCTTGATCGACGGCAGGATGATCCCGATGCTCATCAGCTTCTCCTGCACTTCCATCGATTTGAACATATGCCTGCCGTATTTTTCCTCGAACTGCGGACGGAAGGGGCTCGTAAGCATCGCTTTTGTCGTCTTTTTCATAAGAGGCATCAGCTTCGGCATGGTCGAATTATAGAACTTCTTTTCGCCGTCGTAGAATTCGTCCTTCATATTCATCGTGTTGCGCACGCTTGCGATAACGGCCTGCGTTTGGACCTTATCCATCATCTTTTCCCAGGCAAGCATGGCTCCGTTCGCTTCATCGAAGGTCTTCGCTTCCTTAAAGCGTTTGAGATGGGCTTTGAATTCTTTGACCAGCGGCCCCTTTTCCGGGCGGCTGTATTTCAGATCCCTGAATTTTTCCATGATAATTCACCTATTTTCATCAAAAAAGGCGCTTCCCTTTTCGGGGAAACGCTGTCTTGTTTATTCTTCCCTGCAGGCGAGCGCCATGATCGCGTCCGCAAGCATGTGGGTGTCGAACATCAGCTCGTCGATGCCGATGAATTCGTTCGGCATGTGGACCGGGCCGGAGATGCCGGCCTTCTCGCAGCCGAAAGCGACCGCGTTCGGGAAGGCCCTTGCGTAGGTGCCGCCGCCGATCGCTAGAGGCGCTTCGTATTTGCCGGTGCGCTGCTCATAGACCTTGAGAAGCTTGCTCACGAGCTCGCTGTCCGCGGGAACGTAATGGCCGTCCTGCTGCTTTTCGTGAACGAGCTCGGGCTCGAATTCATTGAGCGCGTTCGCGATGCCGTCGCGGACCTCGCGGTAATCCATCGAGGTCGGGTGGCGAACGTCGATCGCAAGGGTGAATCCCTCGTCGTCCCAGGCGATGACGCCGGGGTTGAGGCTCAGCCTGCCGCTCGAATCGGTGCGGTCGAGGCCGATCGTTTCGCCGTGCATATCGAACGCGAAGCGCTCGTGCAGGATCTTCGCAACGCGCTTGTCCTCCTCCGCAAGGGGCAGCTCCGCGAGCAGCGCAAAGGCGGCGAGCATCGCGTTTTTACCGAGCTCGGGCATCGAGCCGTGCGCGTCGAGGCCGTTGATCGTCAGCATGGTGCCGTTCGGCAGATCTTCCATATCGACGGTCATGCCGCGATCGAGGACGACGGCGAGATGATCGCGGATCAGGTTCGCCGCAACCGGAACGAAGAGCTTGACCTTGCCGCATACGACGTTCGGGCGGGTGCCGCCGTTAAGACGGAAGCTCGTTTTGGCCTTGCAGCGGAAAGCGGAGTGGTAAATGCCCTTTTCGGAATTGACAAGCGGGTATTCGGCGTCCGGCGAAATGCTCATCGTCGGGATCTCCGCAACTTTTTTATAGTGGTTCATGCAGCCCCAGCCGGTCTCCTCGTTCGTGCCGAGGATGATGCGGACGCGGCGCTTCATCGGAAGGCCCGCTTCCTTGATCGCGGCCAGCGCGTAGATCGCGCAGATCGCGGGGCCCTTGTCGTCCATCGTGCCGCGGCCGAAGATCTTTCCGTCCGCGATCTCGCCGGCATAGGGAGGATAATTCCAGCCCTCGCCCTCGGGAACGACGTCCACATGGCAGACCACGCCGAGCATTTCCTCGCCCTCGCCGTAGTCGATGCAGCCGGCATAACCGTCGAGGTTGGTCGTTTTGAAGCCGAAGCTTTCGCCGAGCCCGAGCGCATGCTCGAGGGCGCCTTTGACGGCGAGGCCGAACGGCGCGCCTTCGCCGGCGGGTTCCGCCTCAACGCTCGGGAAGCGGACGCTCTCCTGCACGGAGCGGATGATGTCGTCTTTTTTGCTGTCGATAAAAGCATCAACGGTCCTGTTCATAATTGGCTCCTTTTCTGTTTTACCGCTTCGGGACCTTCGGTTTTCCGCATTTTGCCGGAAAAGGAAGGATCTTCCTCCGCATAATTCTTCATTATAATTATAACATCGAAAACCGTAAAAAACAACGGCAAAAACGCACGGGCGGCATAACGCGGGCGAAAAATGCAGATAATATGCGGGCGGAAGCAATTCCGCAAAATCAAGGCCGCATTGCGGCTGCTTTCGGAGGCATTATGAAAAAACAGTTTAAACTGATCGCGGCGGGGCTGCTGATCGCCGTGATGGCGCTGGCGGCCTGCTCGACGCTCGACGGGGATATGGAATCCGCCGAACCGATGAAGACCAACGGCCCCGTTCCGACGGCCGAGGGCGTTTTCGGCATGGTCACAGGCAGTCCCGCGGAAAGCCGGACCGGGACGCCGGAGGCTTCGCCTTCGCCCGAAGCGAGCGGGAGCGCAGAGCCGGAGTCCTCGAATTCGCCCGAAGCGGGCGGAAGAGGCGGCTCGATCGAAGGCTTCATGACCGGCAAGGTCGTCGATCCTTCGGAGATCCCGGAGATCGTGGAGGCGCTCGGGCAGCATTTCCCGGAGCATACCGTCCAATCCGTGACGGAGGATCTTTTCGAAGGAAGCGAGGTCTACCGGATCACTCTCCAGAGCGAGGGCGATCTTGCGCGGACGGTCTACGTCTTTGCGGACGGCTCGATCCTGATCCCGGCAGAAGGCGACTGAATCGCCATGCTGATCCCCGAATGAAAAAAGCCCCGCTCGGGGCTTTTTCATTATCCGATCATTAAATTGCAGCCGTCAGAATTCCAGCTTTATCTCGACGATGCCGCGGTGCTCGGCATTCCTCGTGCCGTCCTTATAGATGATCACGAAACAGCCGATCTCCGCGTCCGGAAGCAGCTCGCCGTCGACGCAGAGGGCGAAGGTGCAGCTCGGAAGGCTGATGTTCGCGATCTCGGCGGTGAGGTCGGTTTCGCGGCCGCTTGCGTCAACAAGGATCAGCTTCTTTGCGCCGTCTGCGCTGAGACCGATCTCTTCGAGAACGGTTTTCAGCGAAACGCCCTGGTAAGAGACCTTGGAGCCGTTCTTGTCCCTGCCGGAATTGCGGTCTATGACCGCGGCGGTGGTGTGCGCAAGCTCGTCCAGCTGCGCGGCGGTGAAGGACTGCGCTTTGCCTTCGTTGAAGCTGACGGTGAGGACCTGACGCTTTCCGAGCGTCGGCCAGAGCCTGCGGCTGAGCGTGTCGCTTTCGGTATTGACGCCGTTGTCCTTGGTCTCACCGCCGCTCTTTCCGGAGCTGTTGTCAGTGCCGTAATCAACGGGAGTTTCCGGCTGCGAGCAGGCGGAAGCGAGGAGGGTGAAGGCGAAAAGGATCGCCAGCATCAGGGGCAGAAGCTTTTTCATCGTATTCATAACGGGACCTCCGTATTCATTGGTCTTTCGGGCGAACGCCCAAATTTTATTTTAACAGAAACAGCGGGCAAAATCAAGCCCGGGGCTCCCGAAGGACGCCGACGGTCCGCACGCCGTAATAGCGGAAGCATTCGATCGCGGCTTGGCTGATGCGTTCGCCGGCTGTGACGATCGGCACGGCGGGCGGGCAGGCGATATGCCCGAAGCCGAGGATGCGGCCGGCGGCATCTTCAATGCCGATCCGCTCCTGCGGGGCGAGGACCGCTTCCCGGATGGATACGGCGCGGTCCGGTGCGGGCAGCGCGGGCGGTTTTTCGGTGACGGGCAGGCGCTTCTCGAGGGAGAGCACGGCGCTTTCGATCGCTTGGAGATCGGCCTTCCCGTTTTCCGATGACAGCATCAGCACGCAGAAATCGGGATCCGCGAATTCCGGTTCGATCCCTCTTTTGCGCAGCTCATCGGCAAATCCCGTGCCCGTATAGCCCTGCTCCTTAGGCATGAAGGTCAGCTTCAGCGGTTCATCGCCGATGAGCCTCCAGCCGTTTCCGGCAAGGCGCTCCGCCGTTTCGCGGATGAGCGCGGCATATTCGGTAATCCTTTCGGCATAACCTCCCGAAAGCAGCGCGTTCGCGTTGTCGAGCGACTGCATGATGAGGT
Source organism: Christensenella sp. UBA1214 (assembly GCA_002309375.1). Taxonomy (GTDB): domain Bacteria; phylum Bacillota; class Clostridia; order Christensenellales; family CAG-138; genus PeH17. The sequence continues at coordinate 46,354 of DBXK01000003.1, forward strand.
AGGAAGGGCTCGTTGAAGCGAAGAGTGCAAGCGCGGTCTCAGCCTGCTCCGAAAAGACGGCGGACGCGGCGCGGTGGATATGCAGATACGCCGCCCCGGTGAGGCAGGGGAGCGTTTTGTGCGCGGAATCGCAGCACATATCCGCCCCGAGGTCGATCGGGTGCAGGCTCCTTTCAAGGAATTTGAGATATGCGCCGTGCGCGTTGTCGACGAGCAGCGGCACGCCGTGCCAGTGGCAGACGGCGGCGACGGAGCGGACGTCCTCGATGTTCCCGAGGTAATCGGGCGAAGTGATATAGACCGCGATCGGCTTTTCGGCTTCGCTCTTCGCGGCAAGCAGCTCGTCGAGCGCACGGATATCCGTTTTGCAGCTGAGAAGACTGCTTTTTTCCGCAGGAAGCCAATCAATGTCGAGATCAAGCAGCGCCGCTGCGGTCATCAGTGTCTTATGCGCGTTCCTGCCGGCCAGCACGCAGAAGCGGCCCGTTTCCGAAGAAATCCGTCGCCCGGCGCGCTTCGCTTCGAGCAGGGCGAGGTAAAGCATCGCCCGGATGCAGAGCGACGAGCCCTCGCAGGAATAGAGCGTTTTGCCCGCGCCGAAAAGCGCGGCGGCATTCCTCTCGCTCGCTTTGATGATCCCTTCCGCACCGTAAAGCTCGTCCGCGCCGGCGATCTCCGTTATATCGAGCGCCTCCGGCCCGAGGAAGGCCGCGCCTTTATGCCCGGGCATATGCGCGCGCACGGCTTCGCTTTCGCAGTATCTGCGTACAAAATCGATGATCGGTGTATCGGTCATTCCTCTTCCTCTTCGAGCATTTTTGCGGCTTCGAGCATGATCGCGCATTCGATGCGCTTTTTAAAGAGCACGCAGCCCTTTTCATAGACGCCGCGGATGCTGCCGGTCGCGTGATAGGCGTTCGCGGCGCAGCCGCCGGAGCAGTAGAGCTTCGCCCAGCAGTCGCGGCATTCCTCGCGCGCGTAGACATTGCAGGAGGCGAACTCGTCCCGCACCGCGGTGTTCGTGACGCCGTCCCAAACGTTGCCGAGCAGGAATTTCTCCTCCCCGACGAATTGGTGGCAGGGATAAAGATCGCCCCAGGGGGTGACGGCCATGTATTCCGTGCCGCTGCCGCAGCCCGAAACGCGCTTGTAGATGCAAGGCCCGCCGGTGAGGTCGATCATATAATGATAGAAGGTGAAGGGTTTGCCCTCTTCGCGGCGCTTTTTCATCAGCTCCGCAAGGCGCTCGTACTGATCGAGCACGATCCCGATATCCTCATCCGTCAGCGCGGAGGGATCGTCTGAAGCGCACACGACTGGCTCCATCGAAAGCTCGTTGAAGCCGAGGCCGAGCATCACCTTGATATCCTCGAGGAAATCGGGATTTGCGTGGGTGAAGGTGCCGCGCATATAATAATTCTTCCCGCCGCGCGCAGCAACGAGCTTTTGAAATTTCGGAACGATGCGGTCGAAGCTGCCTTGACCGGCGTAATCGACGCGGAAGCGGTCGTGGATCTCCTTCCGCCCGTCGAGGCTCAGGACCACGTTGCTCATCTCACGGTTCGCGAAATCGATCACGTCGTCGTCGATCAGCATGCCGTTCGTCGTTAAAGTGAAGCGGAAATTCTTGCCCGCTTCCTTTTCGATGCTGCGGGCGTAGGCGGTCAGCCTTTTGACGACGTCGAAATTCATCAGCGGTTCGCCGCCGAAGAAATCGACCTCGAGGTTCCTGCGGCTGCCGGAATGCGCCACGAGAAAATCGAGCGCCTGCCTGCCGACCTCGAAGCTCATCAGAGCACGGTCGCCATGGTATTTGCCCTGGCTTGCGAAGCAGTAGGAGCAGTTGAGGTTGCAGGTGTGCGCAACGTGCAGGCAAAGCGCCTTCACAACGCCGGAGGTGCGGCTTTTGAGCTCCCCGGCCATCGGTTCAAAGGTATCGGGGGTGAAGAGCCGGCCTTCGTCCCGAAGCTGCGCGATCTGGTCCCAGCATTCGCCGACCTCGTTTTCCGGCACGGAAAAACGCGCGGAGAGCTCCGAAATCGCCTCTTCGCGGCTTTTTTCTTCGAATATCCCGATCAGTTCATAGGCGATATCGTCAACGACATGCACGCTGCCGGAGCAGGCGTCGAGAACGATGTTCAGCCCGCCGAGCTTATAGCGGTGGATCATGATTCTGCCTTTCTATCAAAAAATGCCTCCCGAAGGAGGCAGTGCTTCGCAATGCTTATTTGCTTGCCTTTTGGGCTTTGTTTTCACACTGCTGGTTGGCGATCCCGCAGCTCGTCTTGCAGGCGGACTGGCAGGAAGTCTGGCATTCGCCGCAGCCTCCGTTCTTCGCGCTTTCGCAAAGAGTCTTGGCCGTCAGAGTCTTGATGTGCTTCATTTTGATATCCTCCAAATTAAGCAGATAGCTGATTATAGCATACGGCGTCTTTTAAGTCAATAAGTTTAATGAAAAAGCGGGCCGTCCGGGGAGTACCGGCCTTCGGGGAACCGCAGAGCGCGGATCGGAACGAAAAAAACGGCAAAAGGCAAAGAATATAATCAATTATTTTTGCATTCAGGATTGAAATCGAGATTTTTCTATGATATACTGAAGTGTGTGCAGATGCAAACGCTGTTTTTGGGTTACGATCGAACGGTTTGGCGACCGCGTAACCGGCAGCCTGCAGCTTGCGGACCACAAAATATGCGGCCGTCCCCTTCCGGCAACGGATAAAGAGGCGCTGAACCGCTTTAATCTTTGGAGGAACAACCATGAAGAAAGCACTTGCAATTATGTTTGTTGCGCTGATGCTCGTATCGATCGTCGCTTGCAGCACCAGGAACGAGCCCAACTACAACCTCGACCGCGGCGAGCTTACCATGCCCACTCCCGTACCGACTGCCGCGCCGACACCGGCGCCCACCCCCGTGCCGACCCAGGTCCCGAGGATCCCGTTCACCGTAACGATCGAGGATAATGTATTCGATACCGAACTGTTCTCCATGAACGTTCCCGAGAAGACCAGGTACAATCCCAGCACTTGGCAGCTCTACAAGGATAAGAGGCTGAAAGAGACCTCCACCGACCTCTACGTCGTCTCCAAGGATCACTCCATCATTGCCAACGGCATCGATATGGAAGCGATCGAAGAATTCGTAAGGGGCAAGCTCAGCTATCCCCCGAGGCAGCTCACGGTCATCCAGTCCGAGCATATGCAGGGTGCTGACGGCAGCGAAGGCGTCCGCATGCTCTGCGAAGTTCTCTACCACAGCGATACCTTCTACTCCGTCTTCTATGTCGGCTGCAAGGGTGACATCGCGCTCGAGATCATCAGCGACGACAATATGCTCGCGAAGCATAAGGATTTCGCCGAGGGTCTTTACGAGAGCTTCGGAACCATTGTGTATAAATAAGCATTGAGTAAAAAGAGCCCGCTGCCGAAGCGGGCTTTTTTTGACAGCGGCAGAACTGCGGCGCCGCCGCGGGGGAGAGAATATGGTCAATATCGGCAACGACTGGGATGCGATCCTCGCCGAAGAATTCAAAAAGGATTATTACCTGAAGCTGCGTGCGTTCCTTGCGAACGAATACCGCACGCGGGTGATCTATCCGAATATGTACGATATCTTCAACGCGCTCCGCTATACCTCGTTCGAAAACTGCAAAGCCGTGATCATCGGCCAGGATCCCTACCACGGCCCCGGCCAGGCGCACGGTCTCTGCTTTTCCGTTCAGCGCGGGGTGGAGCCGCCGCCGTCGCTCAAAAACATCTTCAAAGAGCTCTCGGATGACGTCGGCTTCGTCGATCCGGGTCACGGCGAGCTGACCTATTGGGCGAAGCAGGGCGTGCTGATGCTGAACGCCGTGCTGACCGTCCGCGAGCATCAGCCCAACAGCCACAAGGGGATGGGCTGGGAGATCTTCACCGACCGCGTGATCTCGGAGCTCAATAAAAAGACGACGCCGGTCGTGTTCCTCCTTTGGGGCGCGAATGCGCGGCAGAAGGCGCGGATCATCACGAATCCCCTCCATGTGAAGCTCGAGACCGTCCACCCGAGCCCGCTTTCCGCCTATGCCGGTTTCTTCGGCTGCCGCCATTTTTCAAGGTGCAACGCGATCCTCGAAAAGAGCGGCCAGACGCCGATCGACTGGCAGCTGCCGGAATAAGGATCAAACAGTAAAAGGCTTCCGAAACGTTCGGAAGCCTTTTTGCTTTATTTTTTTATTTCAGCGGTTCGAAATCTTCCGCCCCATGCTTACACAGCGGGCACACGAAATCCGGCGGCAGCTCGTCCCCTTCGTAGACGTAGCCGCAGATCTTGCAGACAAAGCCCTTCTTCGGCCCTTCGGCGGGGGCGGGCTTCGGCTTGATGTGCTCGAAGTAATAGCTGTAAGTGACGGACGGGATCTCTTCATTCAGCACAGCCGCTTCGGTGACTTCCGCAACGAAGAGGGTGTGGGTGCCGTAATCCCGCGCCTCGATCACCTTGCCGGAGATATAGGCGTTCGTGTATTTCGGGATATAGTAAACGCCGTTCGCGCTGCGCTTTACGGCGGCGCATTCCTCGAACTTGTTCACGTCGCGGCCGCTCTGGAAGCCGAAATGCTTGAACACCTTGAAGGGCACGGTCTCGTTGAGAACGGAGATATTGAAAACGCCGGTTCTCCTGATCATTTCCTCGGTGTAATTCGCCTTGTTGACGGCGATCGTGATGCGCTTCGGGTTATCCGTGAGCTGAACGGCGGTGTTGATGATGCAGCCGTTGTCCTTAGAGCCCTCGCGCGCGGTGAGCACATAAAGGCCGTAGGAGAGCTTGAACATCGCGCTGTTGTCGATCAGCGGATTGGCGGCTGCGGCCGGCTCGGCCTCGGGCTCCTTCATCGAATCCGCGATCGCGTCGGCAAGGTTTTTGATCGCCTCGAGCTGGGGCTCATGCACGGCGGATTTGATATCGACCGTGTTCTCGAGGAAGGTCATGTTCTTCATCGGCTCGAGGATCTGGCGCATAAGCTTCCCGCTCGTTGCCGCCCAGGATCCGTTCTGGATGAATGCGACGGTGCGGCTGCCGATATTGTGCGCGGCGAGGTCATGGAGCAGCTCCTCCATGCGTACGAATATGCCAGCGTTATAGGTCGTCGAGGCGAAAACGAGGTGGCTCATGCGGAAGCAGGCGGAGATGACGTCCGCCGCCGGCGTGACGGAAACATCGAAGACGCGGACCTTGATCCCGCGCTGACGGAGCTCGCCCGCGAGGATGTCCGCCGCGTTCGCGGTGTGACCGTAAACGGAGGCGTAGGCGAGCATGACGCCCTTCTCCTCCGGAGTATAGGTGCTCCAGAGCATGTATTTTTCAAGGAATTCATTGAATTTGCTGCGCCATACGAAGCCGTGGAGCGGGCAGACCATCGCGATCTCGACCTTCGCCGCCTTCTTCAGAAGCGCCTGGACCTGCGTGCCGTATTTGCCGACGATGTTGGTGTAATAGCGGCGGGCTTCGTCCATATAGTCCTTCTCGAAATCGACTTCGTCCGCGAAGATCGCGCCGTCGAGCGCGCCGAAGGTGCCGAAGGCGTCCGCGGAGAAGAGGATCTTGTCGGCCTTGTCATAGGTCACCATGACCTCGGGCCAATGCACCATCTGCGCGGCGAGGAAGGTGAATTCATGTTTGCCGCTCTTGAGGGTGTCGCCCTCCTTGATATTCCAGATATGGTTCTTTATATCGGCGCCGAAATAGTTCTTGATCATGTTTCCGGCCATCGCGGAGCAGACGACGACGGCCTCCGGCCAGCGGCGCAGCAGCTCCCCGAGCGTTGCGGAGTGGTCGGGCTCCATGTGCTGAACGACGACGTAGTTGAGCTGCCGCCCGGCGAGGACATGTTCGAGATTCTCGAAGAAAACGCCGGATACAGCTGCGTCGACGGTGTCGAAGAGCACGGTCATTTCGTCCAAAAGAAGGTAGGAATTATAGCTTACGCCGTTCTGAACGCCGTAAACGCCCTCGAAAAGGGCGAGGCGGCGGTCGTTTGCGCCGACCCAGTAGAGGTCATCGGTGATCTTGCGGGTGCAGTACATGGTATTTCCTCCGTTTGTTTATTGCATTTCAAAAAGTCTGATGCGTTCTTCGTTGATCCGGTCGGTCTTCGCGATATAGGTCGCGATATCCTTCGGATTCGGAACGCGCTCGATGCGGTGCCCGTCCGGGAAAACGCGCTTGGTCATCGCACCGGCGCCGTTTGAGAGGATGCTGAGGCTGTCCTCCATCATGTCGATGTTATAAAGGCAGATCTTGTCGGGCCTCGAATAGCCGACGTTTTCCATATTGCCGGCCATGTATTTCTGGCGGTACATATAGTAGGGGACCATGCCCATATCCTCCGCCGCTTTCGCGCCGATCGCGATCATCTTTTCGACCTCCGAAACGGGCGGCAGCTGATAACGCGGCAGCTGCTCGTGCAGGCGGGAGGAGCGCTTGATGGCGAGGGTATGGACGGTCAGGCAGTCCGGGCCGAGCTTCGCGACGGCTTCGACGGTGCGCTGCATATCCTCGGCTGTCTCGCCGGGAAGCCCGGCGATGAGATCCATATTGATCGAATCGAAACCGATCTCACGCGCCTTGTTGAAGCAGAGCTCGATATCCCTCGAGGTATGATCCCTGCCGACGGCGATCAGCGTGCGGTCGTTCATCGTCTGCGGATTGACGGAAATGCGCGTCACGCCGGCATTTTTCATGATCAGGAGCTTATCATCGGTGATTGTATCCGGCCTGCCGGCTTCAACGGTGAATTCCATGCCTTCCGGGAAGCCGTAGGTTTCGGCCGCATAGCCGAGAAGATCCTTGAGCTCATCCTCGGTGAGGATCGTGGGCGTGCCGCCGCCGATATAGCAGGCGCGCAGGCTGAGACCGCGTTCCCGAATGAGATCGGCGCCGTATTTGATATCCTTCTTCAGCGCGGCAAGATAGCCGGCCATATCGGTCCGTCTCGTCCGAAGCTCCGAAGCGAAGGAGCAGTACAGGCAGCGCGTTCTGCAGAAGGGGATGCCGATATAGACGTCGATATCCTTCGAATCCGCGGGCGTGAGGATCGGGCGCTGAACGCCGACGATCCGCTCCGCCAGGGCAAGCTTTTCCGCGGAAACGTCGAATTCGTTCGCCATGAGGTTCAGCGCGCCGTTCTTGCCGTAGTTGTCTTCAAGATCCCGAAGCAGCCGCGTCGGGCGGATGCCTGTCAGCGAACCCCAGGGCAGGGGCGTCATCGGATACGCCATGCGCATCGTGCGGAAGGCGGCGATCTTCGCGCAGCGCTTCTGATAGCGCTTGTCGCGAAGGTATTCATCCTCGCCGAAGCCGACGATCGGGAAGCTCCCTCCGAGCGGATCCTGCTCCGAATAGGAATAATACTGAACGTCCGAAAACGAATTTTTATAGGTATAGGAATGAGTTTTTCCGCCCTGAACAAGATCCGCCGCGGCGCAGTGCACGGAGCCTTCGCGCCAGACCATGACGCGCAGCGCATCCGCGTTTCCGGTGCTCATCGGGTCGATCTCGCCGGCAAAAGCTCCCGGCGCATCGCAGAGCTCGATCATCGAAGCTGGCACAAAGAGCCGGATCACTTCGCAAAGATCGTTATAAAAATCTTCTCTGTTTGTATAAAGCCTCATTGATTCACTCCCAAAGCAAAGACACGGGCGGGATCAATACATCCCGCCTTTTTTCATATAGGGATTATGCTGCCGTTCGAACTCGAGCGACGTTTCCTCCCCGTGGCCGGGGAGCACGCGGTAATCGCCGTGCAGCGGGAAAAGCCGGTAGGCGATCGATTCATAAAGCTGTTCGTCATCACCGCCCGAAAGATCGGTGCGGCCGACGCTGAGGCGGAAGAGCGTATCGCCGGAGAAGATGATGCGCTCCGATTCCATAAGGAAACAGACTCCACCGGGGGTGTGCCCGGGCGTATGGATGACGCGGAATTCCATCCCCGCGGCGGTGACAACGTCGTTGTCATGAAGGATCCGGTCGACTTCGCAGTGCTTGACGAGCGCTCCGGCCATGAAAGCAAGGCTGCCGCTGCCGCCCGTTACGGAAGAAGCGTCGCCTTCGTGGATATGCACGAGCGCATTCTGCTTTGCTCTGATCTCCGCAACGCCCATGATGTGGTCGAAATGCCCGTGGGTCAGGAGGATATCGGTGCAGTGCAGGCCGAGCTCCTCGAGGATGCCGAGCACCTTCCTTGAATTTGCGGGGTCGATGATGACGCAGTCCTTTTTTTCCCCGGGGCCGGTCTCATCGAAAAGGATGTATGTGTTTGTTGAAAGCGGCCCGGTGGGGACGCAGATTATTTTCATGTTCAAGCCTCAAACGCCGGCTCAGAGCAGCCGGCTGCTGTCGAGAAGGATCGTGACGGGTCCGTCGTTGACGAGGGAGACCTTCATGTCCGCGCCGAAGACGCCCGTTTCGGTCGGAATGAGCTCACGGAAGGCTCGGATCAGCTTTTCATAGAGCGGGATCGCGATCTCCGGCCTTGCGGCGCCGATGAAGCTCGGGCGGTTGCCCTTGCGCGCGTCGCCGAGGAGGGTGAATTGGGAAACGAGGAGCACGGAATAGCCCTTGTCGAGCGCAGAAAGGTTCATTTTGCCTTCGCCGTCCTCGAAAATGCGGAGCTGAGCGCATTTCTTTGCGATATAGTCGACGTCGGCGTCTCCGTCGGTCGGTTCGATGCCGACAAGCACGAGAAGCCCGGGCCCGATCGCGCCGACGGTTTTTCCTTCGACCTCGACGCCCGCATTCAGCACTCTTTGAACGACAGCTCTCATTGGTTCATCACCCTCGAGACCTCGCTCACGCCGGGGATCTTCAAAAGGCTCTTCTTGATCGTTTCAAGATGCGTCGCGTTCTGAACATCGAAGGACATCGAAACATCCACGCCCGCGCCGTCGTCGCTCATCTTGGCATTGATGCGGCGCAGATTGATATGGAGATTCGCAAGCAGCTGTGAGATATCCATCAAAAGGCCCGGACGCTCCTTTGCGAGTATATGGATCGTGACGGGGAATTTCGCGCTCTCTTCATCCGCCCATGCAACGCCGATGATCCTTTCGGCGTCCGCAAGCAGCGATGCGGCGTTCGGGCAGTTCTCGCTGTGGATCGAAACGCCGCGGCCCCTCGTGATATAGCCGAAGATCTTGTCGCCGGGGAGGGGGGAGCAGCACTGCGCGAAGCGGACGACCATGTTCGCCTCGCCCTTGACGATGACGGCGCGGCCCTCTGCGTCGAAACTCTTGAGCGGCTGCTGCTCGCTTTCGCTGAGCTTCTGCGCAAGCTCCGCTTCCTTGCGGGCTTTGCGGTGAGCCTCCATGAGCTTGTTGAGGACCTGGCCTGTGGTGAGTCCGCCGTAGCCGATGGCGGCATACACGTCGTCGATGTCGTTCATGTTGAGGCGCTGGAGCACCTGCTGAACGTATTCGGGCTTTGTGATCTCGGAAAATTTCTGCCCCTGCCGCCGCGAGGCCTCGGAGAGCATATCGCGGCCCCTTGTGATATTTTCTTCCCTGTTGGCCTTTTTGAACCATTGCTTGATCTTGTTCTTGGCCTGGGACGTCTTGACGAAATTCAGCCAGTCCCGGTTCGGCGCAGCCTGCGGGCTGGTCGTGATCTCCACAACGTCGTGCGTGCGGAGCTTGTAATCGAGCTTGACGGGAACGCCGTTGACCTTCGCGTGCTGCGTGTGGTCACCGACATTCGAGTGGATGCGGTAGGCGAAATCGACCGGCGTGGAACCGGCGGGAAGGTCGATGATCTCCCCGTTCGGCGTGAGGACGAAAACGTAATCGGTGAAGAAATCGTGGCGGACATTGTCCACGTATTCCTTCGAGGAGCTGGCTTCGGATTCGTAATCGACGAGCTGATGCAGCCATTCGAGCTTCTTGTCGAGGTCGTCCTGCTGGCTGCGGCCCTCCTTATACATCCAGTGCGCCGCGATGCCGAACTCGGCGGTGCGGTGCATCTCCCAGGTGCGGATCTGGACCTCGAAGGGCATGCCCATGTCGCTGAAAAGCGTCGTATGCAGCGAGCGGTACATATTGGTCTTCGGCATCGCGATATAGTCCTTGAACCTTCCCGGGAAGGGGCGCCAGATCGAATGGATGATGCCGAGCGCGCCGTAGCAGTCCTTGACGGTGTCGACAATGACGCGCAGCGCGACAAGGTCGTAGATCTCGTTCAGTGTGACCTTTTTATTGTTCAGCTTGCGGTAGATGCTGTAAAGATGCTTCGGCCTGCCGTTGATCTCCGCCTTGATGCCGGCTTCCTTAAGCGCCGTCTCGATCTTCCTTGCCGCCGTCTTTAGGAGGCTCATGCGCTCCTCCTGCTTCGGCTCGATCAGGGATTTGAGCTTGCGGCATTCCTCGGGCATCAGGTAGCTGAAGGCAAGGTCCTCGAGTTCGACCTTGACCGCGCCCATACCGAAGCGGTCCGCGAGAGGCGCATAAACGTCCATCGTCTCCTTCGCCTTGCGGATCTGCTTTTCGCGGCTGCAGTAACCGAGGGTGCGCATGTTATGGAGCCGGTCGGCGAGCTTGATGATAACGACCCGCACGTCGTTCGCGATCGCGAGGAACATCTTGCGCAGGTTTTCGGCCTGGCGGTCCTCCCGCGAAAGCATCTGTGTGAGGTTCGTATTGGTCAGCTTCGTAACGCCGTCGACCATCTTCGCAATGTCCTTGCCGAACATCGAAGCGATCTGCTCGATGCTGACGTCCATGCCGTCCTCGACGGTGTCGTGAAGAAGCCCCGCGATTACGGTATCCGCGTCCATCTCCATATCGACGAGGATCAGGGCGACGGCCTCGGGGTGCACGTAATACGGCTCCTGCGATTCGCGCTTCTGACCGGCATGGATCTCCCGCGCGAAATCGATGGCTTTCTTCAGTAATTCAATTTTATCGGGCGAAAACTTCTTTTCGCAGACGGCAAGCAGTCTGTCCATAGTCCTATATTCCCCCAACAGGCTGATAAAATTGAAAATGCCAATAAATAAAAGGTTTATTTATCGGCATCGGCCGTTTCTCAGTACTTGATCGCGGCAAATACGGGGCAGGTGTCGAGCTTCTCGCGGCCGTTGAGGTCGGTGAGCTCGATCGCGAACGCGGCGCAAACGACCGTAGCGCCGACGTCGGTAACGAGCTGAGCCGCGGCCCTCGCCGTTCCGCCGGTCGCAAGCAGATCGTCGACGATCGCAACGCGCTGGCCGGGCTGAATGGCGTCCTTGTGGATCTCGAGGCAGTCGGTGCCGTATTCAAGGCCGTATTCGATCTTGTTGACCTCGCAGGGAAGCTTGCCGGGCTTCCTCGCGAGCACGAAACCGGCGTGCAGCGCGTAAGCGACGGCGGAGCCGATGACGAAGCCCCTTGCTTCCGGTCCGATGACGATATCGACGTCGAGGGGACGCAGTGCGTCGGCAATGGTGGATATCAGCGATTCATAAGCTTCCGGATTCTTCACGAGCGTCGTGATATCGCGGAAAAGGATGCCCTCGCTCGGAAAATCGGGGATGGTGCGGATCGTTTCTTTGAGTTGCTGTTCGTTCATCATATTGATAATTCACCTCCGTGAAGGGTTGATCATAGTTGAGCGCATGTCGAGCACGGCGGAGAAGAGCCGGCTCTCGGTGAGCTTTGTCGGGCGGATGGAGCCGATGCTGACGGATCCGCGTTCGTTATAACCGATGAAGCCGACCTCCATGAATACGCGCAGGGCAAAGCGGGCGCAGTATTTCGCGGTCCTGCCGCGCTCGGCGACGCGGACGGTCAGCTCCTCGAAGGAGATATCGCCGGCGGAGAGCAGCTGCATCGTCTGATGATAGCATTCGCCCATGAAATCGCGGTCGCAGCTGAAGCGCAGTGCGACTTCAGCGAAATCCCTCGGGCTGCAGAAGATCCCGCCGGTGCGGATCCTACGGAAAACCGCGCAGGGGAGAGCGGCCTTTATCGCAGCGATGCTGCCGGGGAAGGGCGGCTCATCGCAGAAGACCACGAGGCTGTAGCCGGCCGAAGGCAGAGCGCCGAGCTTCGGCGCAATGAGGAGCGTATTGTCGCAGACCGGGGTATCGGCGGCGCAGCCGAAGCAGACGTCGACATTCAGCCTGCTCGAAATGATGTCCGCGACAGCCCGCTTCGCGCCTTCGGGGGAGAAGGCGAGGGCGAGCACGCCGGAAATGCGGCTCCCGAAAAGCTCCGCAAGCGAAGCGCCGGTCGGTTCGATGCTCCCGTCCGCGGCGGGGTCGAGGGGCTGCGCGGAATTTTCAACGAGCGCGTCGCAGAAATTCCACATGCCGTTTTCGATGAAGGCTTCAACATCGGAAGGATATTCCGCCTGCGCCCATTTGACGCGCAGCTGGATGCCTTCGCTGCCGCACCATTTGTTGATGGTCGGGGTATAGAGCATATCGACCTTTTCGGCGCAGAGGAGCGATTTGAAATACGGGCCGGAACAGAACCAGACGGCTTCCATGCAGCTCTGGCCGCTGTGCGCTTCCATGCGGGTATGCTGTGCGTCGTTCCCGAACCGCCTGAGGCGGCCGATCTCCACTCCGCGAGAGCGGAAAATGGGGGACGGGTTGCATTCGCCGAACGGTGCGAGCATCGAGAATTCCGCGATCAGATCGCCGTTGACCATCTCGAGCGGGATCTCGAATTCGTAATCCTTGCTTGCGGAAAACGCGGAATCCGGGAAGTTCGATTTAAGGTGTTCGTTGAGCCTTGCGCGGAATTCTTCCAAGCGCGATTCTTCCATCGTAACTCCGGCGGCCTTTGCGTGCCCGCCGAAGCGGATGAAGCAATCCTGCATCGAAAGGAGCGCTTCGTGGATATTGACGCCGTCGATCGAGCGGGCGGAGCCCTTCAAAACGCCGTTGACCTCGCAGAAGAGGATCGTCGGGCGGTGGAACATTTCGAGGATGCGGGAAGCGGCGATGCCGATCACGCCGCCGTTCCAGTCCTTTTTCATCAGGACGATCGCGCGTGTGTCGGAAAGATCGCAGCCCGAGAGCATGCCGAGGACGTCGCTCAGTATACCGGCTTCGTCCTGCTGCCGCAGTTCATTCAGGCGGTTCAGCTCGGCGATGATGCCGTCCATCCGCCCTGCGTCGGAAGTCAGGAACAGCTCCACCGAAAGGGAGGCGTCGCTCATGCGTCCGGAGGCGTTGAGCCGCGGCGCGACGGCGAAACCGAGATTGCAGGCGTTATAAAGCTTTTTGGCGGTCGGGGTGCTTTCGAGGAGGCGGGAAAGGCCGGGGCAGCAGCGGCCTTCGTTGATGGCGGCGAGGCCGAGCTTCACAAAGGTCCGGTTTTCATCAAGAAGCGGCACGACGTCCGCGACCGATGCAAGCCCGGCGAGGGAAATGTATTTCATTGCGGCGTCGAGGCCGGCAAGCGCCTGGAGCAGTTTGAACGCGGTGCCTGCGCCGCAGAGGATCGAATTCGGATAGCGGCTGCCGGGGACGGTATGGCAGACGACTGCGGCGCAGTCGGGCATATTCTCCGGCGGGATATGGTGATCGGTCACTATGACGTCGACGCCGAGCTCGCTGCAGCGGCGGATCTCATCCGCGGCGGAAATGCCGTTATCGACCGTGATGATGAGGCCGACGCCCTGGTCATAGAGCTTTTCGACGGCGGCGGCGCTCATGCCGTAGCCTTCTTCGCTCCTTGAGGGGATGTGGTAGATTATGTCCGCGCCGACGGAGCGGAAATAATCGGTCAGCATCGCTGTGGAGCAGATGCCGTCAACGTCGTAATCGCCGAAAACGCAGATCCGTTCCCTCGTTTCGAGCGCGAGGCGGATCCTTGCAACGGCCTTGTCCATATCGGGAAGGAGGAAGGGATCGTGGAAATCGGCGGGGGAAGGATGCAGAAACCGCTCGATCTGCTCGGGCGTCACAGCGCCGCGGGACCGAAGCGCGCGGCTCAGCAGGGGCGACACTCCGGGAAGCGAGTACTGCCCGGGTCCATCCGTATAGTATTTCGATTTGCGGTAAATAACCAAAGTACGTTCCTCCCGCGGCGGCAGCCCGTCCGGCATTCAGCCCTTGACGGAAAGCGGGTGTGAACGCCTCTCGGGCCGGGACACACCGTGCTTCCGCCTTTGAAAACAGGCGGGCAGCAAACTCCGCATATACATATTCTATTATACAACAAATCCCAAATCAGTTCAATACCGGAATGCGGTTTTTATCAGCATGCATGAAGGCGGGTGCAAAGGCCGCGCTTTGACGGCCGATGCGGGAAAAAGTCAATGAAAGACGGGGCGATCGAACTGCAAAAAAGAAATAAAACGATCGACAGATGTTTAACGATCGTCGGCTGGGGCCGATCGTGATCGGGCGGCTGTCGCATCGGCTTTTTATAATGAAAGCGGAAGGACACGCCTGCGGCATGCGCGGGTCATCGGTGCTTCGGCTTGTCCAAAGCACCGCCGGCTGTAAAAAAAGAACAGGGCTGAATAAGCCCTTTTGCTTTGATCCGGAGAAAAAGCGGATCCTATCAGCGGCCGCGGATCGAGCGCAGCATCCCGCCGAGCATTCCGGCGAAGGCGCACATTGCCGCATCGGCAAGGTTCCCGACGCCGAGGGACAGCGCGCCGGACAGCAGGCCGAAAACGACAGTCGTGAAAACGATATAGATAAGGCCGCTCGCGGCGCCGAAGAGCCAGCCGCGCTTCTCTGTGCGGCGCGTGCCGAGAAAGCCGGCGAAAACGGCGCAAACAGCTTTGATTCCGGGGTTGATGAAGCGGATGCTGTCGAAAGTCAGCACCTGTTTTTGAAGCAGAAGCGCCGCGAGCGCAACAAAAGCGAGACTTGTGAGCGCAGCGATCAGCGCGCCCCAAAGCAGCCATAAACGCGGAGGCATGGTCCTTCCGCTCTTTTTTCTTTTCATCATTTCTCCTCTCCGCGGCAGCGCCGCCGGATCTTGTGCAAAAGCATATGCGCCGCCATGGCCGAACATGCGCAGCGCCGCGGAAAAGAACAGAAAACAAAACAAAAAGCGGCGCAAAGCGCCGCTTTAAGCGTTCGGCAGATTATTTTTTCGCGTCGACGATCTCGCCGTCGATGGTCGCTTCAACAGGAGCATCTTCGATGCTGGAAATGGCCGACTTGGCGAAAACAAGGCGCGCCTTGTCGGGACCGACGCTGACGAAAACGACGTCGTCCTTGACGCTGGTAACGGTGCCGTAGATACCGCCGATCGTGCGGACACGGCTGCCGGGCTTGATGCTGTCGAGCATGGACTGATACTGCTTCTGGCGCTTTTTATTGCTCCTCGAAGTGAAGAAGAACATTGCTACGAGAGCAACGAGCATGATGATCCAAATACCGAAGGTTCCGAAAAAATCACCGAGACTGTTGCCGCAATCTGTGGGCATGACTGTTATTTCCTTTCTGACTACGGTCCGAAGGACCTGAAATTACAGATAACATAATAATGCAAATGCTTCGCTTTGTCAAGCTTTTTGCGGTAAATTCCGTTCGGAAGCCGAAATGCTTCAAAACAGAGTGACCTGGTTGCTGTCCGGCAGCCCGTCGAGGCAGCCGAGGCGATCCAGGCTGTCCATAACGGCGGAGTTGGCGCGGGTGCGCCCTGCGAAATCCTCGCGGGAGATGAATTCGCCGCCCTTTGCGCCTTCCTCGATCTGCTTCGCGGCGTTGTCGCCGAGACCCGCGATCGCATTGAACGGCGGGCGGATCTTCCCGTCCTCGATCGTGAAGCGGGTCGCCTTGCTCTTATAGATATCGACGGGCAGCAGCTCGATNNTCGATGCCGCGGAGGTTCATCTCGTAAACCATCTCGAGGATGATGATCTGCTCCTTCTGCTTCGGATCGGGGTTTGAAAGCGCTTTGAGCTCCTTGAGGTTTTTAAGCACCGTTTCCGCTCCGCCGAGGCACTGCTCGATATCGAAAGCATCGGCGCGGACGGTGAAATAGACCGAATAGAACGCGAGCGGGTGATGGACCTTGAAATACGCGACGCGGAAGCTCATCATGACGTACGCCGCGGCGTGGGCGCGCGGGAACATGTATTTGATCTTCTTGCAGCTGTCGATATACCACTGCGGGATCGCGTTGCGGACCATCGCTTCCTCCATCTCCGGAGTGAGGCCGCGGCCTTTGCGGACGCTCTCCATCGTTTTGAACGAAAGCGAGGGCTCGCCGCCGTGGGAGATCAGGTAGTTCATGATGTCGTCGCGGGTGCAGATGACCTGCATCAGCGTCGCCGTGCCCGCTTTGATCAGCTCCTCCGCGTTGCCGAGCCAGACGTCCGTGCCGTGGGAAAGGCCGGCGATGCGCACGAGCTCCTCCATCGTCGTCGGGCGGGTGTTCATCAGCATCCCGCGAACGAAGCCTGTGCCGAATTCGGAAATTCCGAGGCTTCCGACGTCGCAGCCGAGCTCCGCGAGCGAAACGCCGAGCGGTTCGTCGGTGCGGAAGATCTTCATCGTTTCCGGATCGGCGAGGGAGATGCTCTTCGGATCGATGCCGGTGATGTCCTGCAGCATGCGGATAGTTGTCGGGTCGTCGTGGCCGAGGATGTCGAGCTTGACGAGCTTGTCGTCGAGTGCGTGGAAATCGAAGTGCGTCGTGATCGAATCGGCGTCGACCTTCTCCGCCGGGTGCTGAACGGGGCAGAAATCGTAGATCTCGAGGTCTTCGGGAACGATGACGATGCCGCCGGGGTGCTGGCCCGTCGTTTTGCGGACGCCGACGCAGCCGTTCGCAAGGCGCGTCTTCTCCGCTTCGGAGGGATTCAGCCCGTTTTCCTCGCAGTAATGCAGAACGTAGCCGTAAGCCGTCTTTTCCTGCAGGCCGGAGATCGTGCCGGCGCGGAAGGCGTGGCCCTCGCCGAACATGACCTCGGTGAATTTATGCGCAACGGGCTGGTATTCGCCGGAGAAGTTGAGGTCGATATCGGGCGTTTTATCGCCCTTGAAGCCGAGAAAGGTCTCGAACGGGATCTCGTAGCCGTCCCGCCGGAGCGGTGTCCCGCAGACGGGGCAGTTCTTTTCGGGAAGGTCGATGCCGCAGCGGGAGCGGTCGCCGACCTCCGGAAATTCGGAATATTTGCAGTTCGGGCAGCGGTAATGCGCGGGGAGCGCGTTGACCTCCGTGATGCCCGCGAGATACGCCACGAAGCTCGAGCCGACGGAGCCGCGGGAGCCGACGAGGTAGCCGTCCGAAAGGGATTTCGAAACGAGCTTCTGCGCGACCATATAGAGCGAGGAATAACCGTTGCCGATGATCGAATTGAATTCCTTGTCGAGGCGCTTTTGGACGACCTCCGGCAGCACTTCGCCGTAAAGCTCATGCGCCTTCGTTTCCGCAAGGCGGGTCAGCTCCTCCTTCGCGCCGGGAAGCTCCGGAGCGTAGGTCTGCTTGTCGTCAAGGAAGGGCCGAAGCTGCGGACACATATCCGCGATTTTGTTCGTGTTTTCGACAACGACCTCGAAGGCCTTTTCCTTGCCGAGATAGCTGAATTCTTCGAGCATATCCTCCGTCGTGCGGAAATAAAGCGGGGGCTGGATGGCGGCGTCCTTGTAGTTCGAAGCGCTCATGAGGATCGCGCGGAAGATCGCATCCTCCGGCTCGAGGAAGTGCACGTCGCCGGTCGCAACGACGGGCTTGCCCATCTTGTCGCCGAGAGCGACGATGCGGCGGTTGTATTCGCGAAGGGCTTCATCATCCTTAGCGATGCCTTCGCGGACAAGGAAGGCGTTGTTGCCGATTGGCTGGATCTCGAGATAATCGTAGAAGGAGGCGATATGGATCAGCTCTTCCTCGCTCGCGCCGTTGACCATCGCGCGGAAAAGCTCGCCCGCTTCGCAGGCGGAGCCGAGGATCAGGCCGCTCCTGTGAAGGTTCAGAAGGCTCTTCGGGATGCGCGGCGTTTTATAGAAATGGTCGAGGTTCGAATAAGAGACCAGCTTATACAGGTTCTTGAGGCCCGGTTCGCTCGAAGCGAGGATGATGATATGGTTGCTCCTGCGCTTTTCGGGCTCCTCCTCCGTGCAGTCGACGACGGGGAGCGTATAAACGCCCGCTTCCTTCGTGCGGCGGATGAGGTCGACGGCGAGTTCGGCCGTCCAGCCTGCGCCGTCCGGTGCGGAAAGCTCAGGCATACGGCGCGCGTCCGCCTTCAGATCGCGGCGGAGATACTGCATCAGCATCGACGTCAGCACGCCGTGCGTGGGGAGGGGACTGTTCTGGCCGAGAAGAGTACGGAAAAGCGCGAGCGTTTCGCGGTCGTGGACGAAGACGGTGCGTTCGCCGATGAAATCCGCGAGCGCGGCGGCGGCTTCCGAAACGGTCAGCGCCTCCTCGAGGGTCTCCTCGCCGAAGCCGATCAGGTGCGCGATCTTCGGCGGGATCGGAACGCCGTGGTTGACGGGAACGGAGAAGCTTTCAACGATCCCGTCCGCCGTGAAGCGGACCGCGGCAAGCTGGAAAATGCGGGTATGGATGCCGCCGCCGGTCGTGACGGCGTAAACGGCGGCATATTCCTCGCCGGGCAGCATTTTGATGAATTCGCAGTCCGGAACGAGATAGCCCTCGCAGCCGAAAATGACCTTGATGCCGTTCTTTTTCGCGGCTTTCCTGGCCTCCGGGAAGGAATGGACGACGCCGTGGTCGGTGATCGCGATAGCTTTATGCCCCCAGCTTGCGGCGCGGGCGACGACCTCCGAAAGCTTCGTCGTCGCGTCCATCGCGCTCATTTGGGTATGCAGATGCAGCTCGACGCGCTTGTCGGGGGAATTATCGGTGCGCACCTCGACGGGATAGCGGTTGATATCGTCCGCGAAAATGCAGTAATCCCGCGCGTAGGTATCGTAGCGGTACGCGCCGCGGATCATAAGCAGGCAGGGTTCCTTCTGCGCCTTTTCGAGCAGGCCGATCGTTCGGGCCTTTGTCTGTTCATCGGGGAAGAGCTTCACGAAAACGGTGTTCGAACGGTCGGTGACGGAGAGCGTCAGAACGGTCGTTTTGCGCTTCTCGGAAACGAAGACCTCCATATCGAGAAGGCTGCCCTTGACGGTGATGCGGCCGGACTTGTCCGAAAGATCCGCCATGCGCACGAGTTCGGGCTTCAGTATTTCCCTGCCGTAAATGATGTCTGAGGCCGAAAGATGCTTGATCTCCCTGCGCTGGGTCCTGTGCGCCTTGCGCACGCTGCGTGCGGCGCCCCAATCGCTGCTCACGGAGGGCTCCGCTTCGTCCATGCCGTCGGGAATGCTGTCATCGGCAAGGATCGTGATCGCCGCGCTCATTGAATAGAGCTTGTCGAGATGTGCGCGGAATGCTCCAGCCGTGCTCTCCGTGAGGGCAAGCACATAGCGGGCGGGACAGTGGATGATGTATTCATCACCTCTCAGCTCGATCCTGCAGCGGCGCAGGACCGGCTCGAGCTGCGGCGAATAAGCGCACCAGAGGTCGGTGAACGCTTCGATGCGCCGCCGTTCGTTTTCGCGGATCTCCGCAAGCGGGGTGCCGAAATCGAATACGCAATCGGCGTCGAGCGGGCGCAGCTTCGCTTCGATATCCTCCTGAATGAAGCGGATCTCTTCGTCGAGGAGGAAACGGCTCGATTCGATCATGACGACGACCTTGCCCGTTCCGCGTTCGCGCACTGCGCCGGTGATGCGGATCGTGCCGCTGTCGATATAATCCTGAACGGAATTCGCCTCGCCCGGAAGAAGGGCGGTGCTTGTGTAATTCTTGTCGTTGAAATAGCTCATGCGGCCTCTTGCAGCGGGGATGGATTTGAAGGAACAGTTCCCGCCGCATTGGGTATTGTATAAGGAATGTATGGGGCAAAAACGGGCAATGCCTTAGTCGAAGCAGAGCTTTTTGCAGTCCGCGATGAAGCGGTCGATAACGCCGGGAAGCTTGTCCGTGTATAGGATCTCACCGCGGCCGAAGACCGCCGCGTTGACGGTGCCGAAGGCGATGCCGATATCCGCTTCCTTCGCTTCGCCGGGGCCGTTGACGGCGCAGCCCATGACCGCGACGCGGATCGGCTTTGCGCCTTTGTTCATAAGCTCGCCTTCGACGCGCGCAACGATCGAAGCAAGGTCGACCCTCGTTCTGCCGCAGGTCGGGCAGCTCACGATGCGGACGTCATCCTGCCGGACGCCGGCGGCGGCAAGGATCTTCTTCGCCGCTTCGACTTCCTGGATAACGCCGCCCGTCATCGAAACGCGGACCGTGTCGCCGATGCCGTCCATGAGCAGGCTGCCGATGCCGATCGCGGAGCGCAGCAGCGCCATCTCGCCGGCGCCCGCTTCCGTCACTCCGAGGTGGAGGGGATAGGGGAGCTTTTCGGCGGCCATGCGATAAGCTTCGACCGTCGTCTTCGGGTCGGAGGATTTGAGCGAGAGCACGATGTCGCAGAATCCGTATTTTTCGAGCATTTCAGCGTGCCGGATGCCGCTTTCGACCATCGCTTCCGCGCATACGCCGTATTTTTCGAGCAGATCCTTTTCAAGGGAGCCGCCGTTGACGCCGATGCGGATCGGGATTCCGTTCGCCTTCGCGCATTCCGCAAGCTCGCGGATGCCCGCCTCCGAGCCGATGTTGCCGGGGTTGATGCGCACCTTCGCCACGCCCGCCTTGATCGCTCCGAGCGCAAGACGGTGGTCGAAATGGATATCCGCAACGAGGGGGATATGGATGCGCTTTATGATCTCCGGCAGCGCTTCGAGGCAGCGATTGTCGAAAACGGTGGAGCGGATGATCTCGCAGCCCGCTTCTTCGAGCTGAAGGATCTGATCGACCGTCGCCCGCCAATCCCGCGTGTCGGTATTGGTCATCGACTGGATCGAGACGGGGGCGCCGCCTCCGACGGGGACAGCGCCTACAAAAACCTTGTTTTTGCTCATATTATTTGACTTCGATGATATGGCTTTCATCCCATTCGTGGGGTTCTTTTTCGGTTGCTTTATAGCCGATCGCGATGCCGATCATGAATTCGAAGCCTTCCGGAACGCCGAGGGAAGCGGCGAAGGCATGACCCTTTTCACCGGAAAAAGCGGCGTCGGGCATGCCGAGGATGACGGAATCGAGGCCGAGGCTCTTCGCGCCAAGGGCGAGGTCCTGAACGGCGATACCTGCGTCGACTGCCGAGAAACGGGCGGGCTTGGCGAAGATGCCGACGAACAGCGGGGCATTATAGATCGTTTTGCCGCCGCGGGAACGGATGCGCTCGGCAAAGGCGGCGTTGCCGCTCGCGATTATGCCTTCGATGACCGCTTCGTCGATCTTGTCGATCGCTTCGCGGTTCGTGACGAAAAGGAAGCGCTGATCCTGACGGTTCATCGCGGTCGGGGATGCGAGGGCGGCTTTTTTGAGCTCTGCGAGCTTGGCTTCTTCAATGGGCCGATCCGCATAGGCGCGGATGCTGGAGCGGGAAAGAACGGTTTCAATAACGGAATTGAGCATTGTTTTTCTCCTTTTCATGTGCCCCGAAGCCGCGCGGGAGCCGGTCGGAGGCAGATATCTCATCAATTTTATTATACCATCGAAGCGCCTTCTTTTCAACGCCGAAACGCCCTGCCGAAAAATAAAAATGTCGCTGCAGATCAAGCTTTCGCGCCGAAAAAAACGGCAAATTTCGGTAAAAACCGCCGGTATCGGATCGCGTGCGGCGGGGAAAATAAAAGTATCGCAGCGCAGAAACTGCGAAAAAACGCGGTTTGCGGCGAAATATAAGAGTACGGGAGGCTTTTTCAATGAAGGTATTCGGTTTTGTGTCCGGCATGGCCCTCGGCATGGCTGGGGNNGGCTGCCGCTGCCGCGGCGGTCTCGGCAATGTATCCGGACGTCCCGAAGCGCGTCAAGCGGGACGGGAAGCATATCTGGCGGGAAATGATGAAAAAGATCTGATCGGTCGGCAACGGGGAAAAGGAAAGGACCGTGCGGAGCACGGCCCTTTTCGGTTAGCCGGGAAGCATTATTTCTTGTTGAAAACGTACTCGCAGGTGATGGCCGATTCGGGATCGCCGTCAAAGAAATTGAGTACGCCGTCCTTCAGCGTGCCGTTGTATTCAATGGTAATGCCGGCAAAGGTTTCCTTAAAGGGGATCTTTTCGCCGTCCAGCTCCCAGGTCAGATCGTATTCGGCGCCGTCGCGCTTCGAAGTGCCTTTGCCTTCGGCGTCAAGAACGAGCTCCCATTCGTGTTCGCTGTACCATTCCTCGTCGCCGACATATTTATGCTTTTCGTAAACGAAAGTGCCGAGGGCTTCGGCCTTCTTGTCGTCCTTCGCTTCCTCCTTCTTGCATGCGGTGAAGCACGCAAAAACGGAAAGCACGGTCAGCGCTGCAAGCAGCAGAGCAAAAAACTTTTTCATAAAAACGTCCTCCTGATTTTGTTCCGGCATTTACTGCCGATATCCAATATACACTATAACTGAGAAAACGTCGACAACATCGGCAGGGAAAACGCCCTCCGCAAATAAAAACAAAAAGCCCCGGGGGCGTATACGCTCAAAGGGGCTTGAAACATTTTGAAAGATTCGCCGCTCACGCCTGCTCGGCGATGTTCAGCGCATGGTCCGCAACGCGCTCGAGGTCCGTGAGGATCTCAACATAAAGCATGCCGATCTCCGCCTTGCATTCGCCGGTCTCCATGCGGCGGATGTGCTGCTCCTGCATGAAGTCGACATCATTGTCGACGCCGTCTTCGATCGCTTCGAGCTGTTCGAATGTGAGCTCGGATTCGTGGCGGAAGAATTTCTGCGCTTCGTCAACAAAGGAGGTGACCTTTGCTGTCAGCTTCGTGATCTCGTCGCGCGCGCTCTGCGAAAAACCGAGGCCCTGATCCATGATGTGGTGGACATAGCCCGCGATATTGTCCGCGTGGTCGCCGATGCGCTCATAGTCGCAGATAACGTGGTGCATGCTGTCGATAAGCTTCGCTTCGTTCGGACCGAGCACGCAGGCGCCGGAGATCTTGATCAGTGCGTCCGTGATCGCGTGATTGAGGTAATCGATCGTCTCTTCGTTGGTATTGATGACTTCGAGATCGGAACGGTCGGGGTGCTTTTCCGTCAGAAGACGGCAGGAAAGATCGAGATTCGTCTTCGCAATGTCAAACATGCGGGCGACCTCCGCTTCCGCCTGCGCGATCGCGATGGAGGTGGTGCCGAGATCGTGGCTGTTGATATGGAGGAGCATATTCCGGCTCGGCTTGTCCTCGCCCCGAATGATGAACCTCGCAAGCTTTTCAAGCAGCGGAAGGAAGGGGAAGAGGATGACTGTGCCGACAACTTTTTCGAGCAGGTTCATGTATGCGATCTGCTGATGCAGCGCACCGGGCGCAAGGGCGTTCATCCATTTTTCAACGGGAAGCAGCTTCCAGCCGACGCCCCAGATGAGGCCCGCGAGCACGTTGAACAAAACATGGATGAGCGCTGTGCGTTTGCCGTCCTTCGTGCCGTTGATGCCGGCGGTCACCGCGCCGATACAGGCGCCGATGTTGAAACCGAGGATCAAAAACACGACCTGGTCAAGATCCGTCACAGCCCCGGCGAGCGCCATTGCCTGAAGGATACCGACGGAAGCGGAAACGCTCTGCACGATCGCGGTGAAGACGATGCCGACGAGAACAGCGAGAATGATCTTGCCCTGGAAGCTCAGCAGCAGGTCGGTGAAAGCCTTTTCGTTCGCGAGCGGCGTCATATTATCCTTCATCAGGTTCATGCCGATGAAGAGGATGCCGAGGCCCGCGATCAGCGTTCCGATATTGTTGATATGCTTGCTCTTGAAGAAGATGATGCCGATGACGCCGAGGAACGCGATCACGGATGCGATCTTGGTCATGTTCAGCGCGATCAAAAGGCCGGTCGCCGTGGTACCGATATTGGCGCCGAAGATGACGCCCGACGCACGCGTGAATTCCATCAGCCCCGCGTTGACAAAGCCGACCGTCATTGCGGAGGTCGCATTGCTGGACTGGATGATCGCAGTAATAAAAATGCCGAGAAGAAGGCCGATAAATCGGTTCTTCGTCAGCTTTTCGAGGATATTCTTAAGCTTTGCTCCGGCAAGGCGTTCGATGCCCTGACCCATTAGGCGAATGCCGTAGAGGAACAGCGCGAGGCCGCCCGCTATGCCTGTCCAATTAGCAACTGTCATTTTTTCTCCTTTGCTCCCGTGCTCCGGGGGCGCTGCGCCGCCAGCGCAGTTTCACCCATTTTTATTTTCCGTTTGACAGTATAGCAGATTATCCGCGGGATTGCAATAGCCGATGCGTCGGCTTAAGGATATAATAATTGCTTTTTCATCCGAAATATAGTATGATTTAATGGGAGCGGGGGCGAATATCGCCGTTAAAGGCGCTCCGGCTCTTCCGAAAAGGAAGCGCGATATGAACATCGGAGGATATCGTTTTGATTTTGATAATAACGGCGCTGTTATTCGCGATACTCGTCGCAGCCGATCTTTTAACGAAGGGACTCATTTGCCCGGCGCTTCAAGCCGATGGCCCGATGAGCTTCATTCCGGGCATTTTTCGCTTTGAATACACTGAAAATTCCGGCATGGCCTGGGGCTGGCTACAGGGCAAAACGCTGATACTGACGATTTTCACCGTCATCGCCTGCGCGCTGATCGTTTATTTCATAATCGCGAAGCGCAAGTCGATGCCGGCTCTTATCCGCACCGCGCTGACGCTGATCCTTGCAGGCGCAGTCGGGAACCTTTTCGACAGGATCTTCCTCGGCTATGTGCGCGATTTCATCGTTTTCGATTTCTGGGATACCTTCCCGACCTTCAATTTCGCAGACGCCTGCGTCACCGTCGGCGCGGTGCTGCTTTTCGTCGGTCTGATACTGACGAAAAAAGGCAGGGAGTTCTTCAAATCCCTTGATTCGGATAAAAAATCGGATAAAAAGAAGAAAACGGAAACCGGCGCGGAAGCTCCGGAGAACGGAACAGAAGCGCAGCGGGAAAAAGAAGAATGAGCGTAAACGGCGGTCCGAAACCGAATACGTTTTCCGAAGCGGCGGATGAAATGAACGGATCCGCCGTTTTTCCCTTTGATGAATCGGAAGAAGACGAAGGGGAAAGCAGGATCGAACTCGCAGCGGAGGAAGCCGACCGCGGGAAGCGCCTCGACGCCTTTATTGCGGAGAATACGGAGCTTTCGCGCTCCGCAGCGCAGAGGCTGATCGAGGCCGGAGAAATCACGGTGAACGGCGAAGCGAAGAAGGCGAAATACAGCCTTCGCGAAGGCGACGAAGTGATCGTTCTGCTGCCGCAGCCCGCGCAGACCGAAATCGTGCCGCAGGATATCCCGCTAGATATCGTTTATCAGGATGCGGACATCGCCGTAATCAACAAGCCCGTCGGCATGGTCGTTCACCCGGCTCCGGGCAATCCGGACGGCACGCTCGTCAATGCGCTGATGTTTCACTTGACCGATCTTTCCGGCATCGGCGGGGAGATCCGCCCCGGCATCGTTCACCGGATCGACAAAAACACCTCCGGCCTGCTCGTCGTCGCGAAGAACGACGCGGCGCATAATTTTCTTGCGGGCGAATTGAAGACTCACGCCGTTCAGCGCACCTATTTCGCGCTCTGCGAAGGCAATTTCAAGGAAGACGAGGGGACTGTTGACGCTCCGATCGCAAGGCACAGGACGGACCGCAAAAAAATGGCGGTCGTTCCGGGCGGGCGCGAAGCCGTCACGCACTGGCGCGTTGCAGAGCGTTTCGGGGATATGACGCTGCTGTCGGTCGAGCTCGAGACCGGCCGCACCCACCAGATCCGCGTCCACATGGCATATATAAACCATCCCCTTGTCGGCGACGACGTTTACGGCCGCGGGAAGAACAGCCTCGGTTTTTCCGGCCAGGCGCTCCATGCCGCAAAGCTCCGCCTCACCCACCCGCGCACCGGCGAAAGGATGGAATTCACCGCGCCCCTGCCGGAAAATTTCGCCGCCGCGCTCCGAAAACTGCGGGCAAGGAAACAATAAAGGATCATCAACGCGCTTCAAAGGTAATGCATTATGAAAAAACTCACGAAAAACGAGATCAAACGGGAACTCGAAAAACCGAACGGCTCGGCGCTGCTGGCTGTGGATCCGTCGGTCGATAAAAATCATCT
Organism: Christensenella sp. UBA1214; assembly: GCA_002309375.1. Lineage (GTDB taxonomy): Bacteria > Bacillota > Clostridia > Christensenellales > CAG-138 > PeH17. Next base: position 72,491 of record DBXK01000003.1, read on the forward strand.
TCTTGCCGAAACTTCGGCGATGTTCGTCGAGGAGGGCGTCGGCTCGAGCCTGCTCGTCCGCCTTGCGAAAAGCCGCGCGCTGCTGATCAAAATGAGCGAAAACGCGGAGCTGATGGCGGCGGTCCGTGCCTCTGTCCGCGATGATAACGCCTTCCCGAAGCTTCGCCGCAACGCCGCAAGGCTCCTTGGTGCGCTTTCGCGTTCGCCGGAGGATGCAGAACTTATCATCGAACGTCTCGAAAAGGAGGATACCCGCTTTGTCCGTCCGTCGCTGCTGCTTGCGCTCGGTTCGATCGGCGGCGAAAAGGCGGAGGCCGCGCTTTCGGCGTATGTTCCCGTCGAACCTGCAAATGAAACGGAAAGGAAGCATTTCGAGGAGGAGACTGAGGCGCTGAAGCAGGCGCGCGCCGCGTGCATGAAGCATGAAAAGCACGCCTTCACCGGCTTGGACAAGCCCTATGAGCTGGAGCTCGCCGCGCCGGACCGCCTGACGATGCAGCTTGCGCAGGAGCTCGAACAGCTCGGCGTCAAGGCTTATGACGTCCGCCGCAGCAGCCTGAAGGTCAAAACCGAGGATTACCCGGCGCTCTTCGCCGCGCGCTGCTTCACGGAAGCCCTTTTCGTTGTCGGAACGGCGAAAGACGCCTCCCCGGAGGCCGCTGCGGCGCTGTTCAAACCCTTCGCTGCGCCGTTCATGGCGAAGGCCCATGCCGGCGAACCGCCCTTCCGCTACCGCATCGAGATCGAGGGCGATATCCCCGGCGAGCGCACCGCTTTCAAGAAAACGCTCCGGGATCTTCTCGACGGCAAAGGCCTTGTCAACGCGCCTTCGGATTACGAATGCGAGCTGCGCATCGTCGCCTCCGAGGGCGGAGCAAGGCTATATCTGAAGCTGCTCACCGTTCCGGACAAACGGTTCCTTTACAGAAAAGAAACGATCCCCGCTTCGATGAATCCGGCGACCGCCGCCGCAGTGCTGCGCTTCGCCGGCGATCATCTGAAGGTCAACGCCCGCGTGATCGATCCCTGCTGCGGCAGCGGCACGCTCCTCTTCGAGCGCGGCCTGCTCTCGCCCTGCGAATCGCTGACCGGCGTCGATATCGCGCATAAGGCGATCGACGCGGCGCGCACGAACGCAGAAGCCGCCGTGCGCCATTATAATATGAAGCAGGCGAAATTCATCGTCAACGACATCCTCCGCTTCGAGGTGAAGCGGCCCTATGACGAGCTCGTCTGCAACCTGCCCTTCGGCAACCGCGTCGGCACTCATTCAGGCTGCGAAAAGCTCTATGCCGGGCTCCTCGACAAGCTCCCGACTCTGCTCAAAAAGGGCGGGATCGCGCTGCTTTATACGATGGAATTCACCCTTCTGAAGAAGCTGATCCGCGAAAGGAAGTATCTCGAGATCCTCTCCCAGGAGCGCACCGAGGCCGGCGGACTGACCCCGATGGTGTTTATAATCAAAGTGGATTAACTGCCGATCAAAGAAAGATTCCGTAAAGTAAACAAGGAGAAACTATGATGAAAACCGCAAGATCGATCCTGTGTCTGCTGCTCGCGGCAGTTTTTCTCGCTGCCCTAATTCCCGGCTGCAGCTGCGGCAAACCGAATCAGGAAGCTATCCAGCAGAATGACTCCGGGGAGCAAACGTCGGATAATTCCGAAACTCCCTGGCATACCGCCGATTTCGCGGCCGAGGTCACAGATATCGGCCAGTGCTATACGCGCGATTTTTCACCGGAGGACGTTGTGCTTTCGGAGGACGGCTTTACGGAATTCGTCCGCAACGAGGTCCTGCTCGTTGCGGCGATTGACGCTCCTTATGATGAGGTCAAAGCCCTGATCGAAGCAAACGGCGGCGAGATCGTCGGCTATATCGAGATTACCGGAGATTACCAGGTCGCATTTTCGGATAAAACCGAGCAGGAATTGAATCAGCTTATCGATACGTTCGAGCAAAGCCTGCTGATCGACGACGCGATGCTGGATTATGTGATGGAGTTCGAAGCCTCCGGCGCGCCGGTAAACGATAAGTGGGGCGGGGATGACTGGTCGGTGGATACTCCCTCGGGCAATAACTGGGGAATGGAGGCGATCAACGCTCCCGGTGCATGGGCATATGCGAATGAGTTCTCGGATATCAATATCGGGATAATTGATGAAGGCTTTGATTATGAACATGAAGATTTCAAGTACGAAGCATCCAATGTTGAAAAGAATATAATAAAATGGCATCTTGAAGATAATGTTCATGCGCACGGAACACATGTGCTCGGCACGTTTGCCGCTGTAGCTAACAACAATAAAGGAGTTACAGGAGTATTTCCCAATAGGATTAACGGCGATGATGGTCCTACAGCATATGTATACACTAGTGTCGGTGTTGGAGGTAAACGCAGCTTTATCCAATACAAAGAAATAATGGTCGAGCTTATAGCAAGAAATGTTAAAGTTATCAATATCTCGACAAACTTTAGTTCGAATTCTGCTATTGTTTTCTGTGCATCCCAAAATGATACAAACGAGGGCATGATGGCAAGAAAAATTGTAAAAACTAATTATGCAGATCCATTTGGAAACTTGCTACATAGGCTTCTACTTTTGGGATATGATTTCGTTATTTGTCAGGCAGCAGGCAATGATAGTGCTACAAAGGAGGATGAAGCAAGACAGCAAGAAAACTTTTATGTTAAGGATAGATCTAGAGTCCTCGGCTGGAGGCACGTAACAAAAGATGAAAATGAGCCTAAAGATGTCTACTTCGGGAAACTGGATGCGAGATATAGCTCCATTTTTAGTGCAATCGATAATCATAAGGATGTCGAAGATCGGATAATTGTCATTGGTGCTGTTGAGAATAACGGCAAAAACATTTTGGGAAAACACAATGGCTATTCAGTCTGTGATGCATCAAACTGGGGGGCAAGGGTAGACGTCTTGGCTCCGGGCTATGATATTTACTCTACCATCCCAAACAGTGATTACGAAGGCGGTTGGCATGGCACCTCCATGGCTGCGCCTCATGTCAGCGGGGTTGCGGCAATGGTCTGGGCAGCGAACAACAAGCTTACAGGCGCCGACGTCGCATGGATAATCATGGAAACTGCATACGAAAGCAGAAAAATCAGAGATTATTTTGAAGGCAACGACGTGCTCCATTATGATTACACTTGGCAGGTCAACGGTCTGCTGGATGCCAAAGCCGCCGTTGAAGAAGCGATTCGCCGGCGCGGCTCATCGGAAAATCCGGGATTTGATAATAAAGACCTCGGCGCGATCGCAACAAAGGTCGTGACTGAAAAAGGCGAAAGCCCCATCGTCGGCTGCGAAGTCAAGGTATACCCGATAGTCAATGGCGCTGCTGCAGATAAGCCTCTCGATATCGATCCTGCCGTCACGAGCGATAACAACGGGGATGTTTATCTGATGCTTGAACCGGGCAGATATAAGCTGGTCGTCGAACATAACGGGTATCAATATGCCTCGATCCTTGCGTCGACGTCCGAAAAAGAAGTGAACTACGCCGAATGGATCAAGCTGACACCGATCCAAACCGTAGGAATTTGCAATGATTCGGCTTTTGCCATAAATGATAAAAATGAGCTTTGGGTGTGGGACAGGGCATTCTACCGGAAAGAAGGGCCTGACGAGCCGCATAGAATACTCGAAAATGCTCGGGAGATCTATGGTTCATACGTAATAGATATGGACAATACTCTTTGGCAGATCGAACCCGAGGTCCGAAAAGTGCTGAAAAACGTGCGTTCGGTTGAAGGACATTATGCAATCTGCACGGATGATTCGCTCTGGAAGATAAAGCCTGACGTCAGCCAAATCATGGAGAACGTGTATAGGGTTCAGTCTGGCTGCGCGCTCTGCATGGACGGTTCGCTGTGGAGCATAGACGGAACACCGCAGCAGCTTGATAAGAACGTCAAATCATATGCTTTGAGCAGTGACGGATTAGGAATGTTTTTCACGATCCATAATGACAATTCTCTTTGGGCATGGGGCACAGGTCCATATCTTACCGGAGAGTTTTTCGATAGTGAAATTTGGGAAGGGTTAACTTATAGAGAATTATTAGAAAGTCATGGAGAACGTGTTTACTTCAGCCTCGGGAACGGAACCACAGATCCGTTATCAGAGCCGACGAGAATTTCTAAGGATGTCAAGGAAATCGTTATCGTTCCCCAAAGTGTGGAAATCGAAGATGAAGGTGTTATAATAAGCGGATGCACGATTTATATAATTAAAACCGATAATTCGCTTTGGGGCTGGGGGAGCAACGCTGGCTATGCTCTTGGCGATGGGTCACTGGAGGATTGCGCGGCACCAATTCATATTCTTGATAATGTTAAAGAACTGATGATAATTGGCTCAGTCGCACTGGCTTGGCGTTGGGACGGTTCGGTATATAGCTGGGGCTCCGGATCAAGCGCACTCGGCAGCGGAAGCACCGAATCAGTAGTGAAGCCGAAGAAAATAATTCAAAACGTTAGAATGCTTGCTACGGACGGAGTGAGAGCTTATGCAATCAAAATTGATGATACACTGTGGGGCTGGGGACCCAGCCGCAATACAAGCCCGCTTGGAGATGGAGATACTAAAAGCAAAAGCATTCCAACGCAAATCTCTTCAGATGTAAGGGAAATAGCTTTTGTAAGTTACCACAATTATAGTGATGGAGCTCTGTTTGGCGACTCGCTGGGATACATTATTAAAAACGACAATTCACTTTGGGGCTGGGGTTACGGCGGCGATTTGGATTCGTTTTTAGAAGGTGTTCCGGCTGGAGCGGAAATGTACCAAATAATAGGAGATGGTGACCGTAAGACGCGCAAAGAGCCGGTCCATATTCTGGATAATGTTTACTGTTTGGAAGAGGTAGCCCATATGCAAGATGCGTTAGTTATAACAACTGACGGCGCCGTATGGTCTTGGGGATTCGATACATATACGTATATAAAAGACTGCTGTTATTATCCTATCAAGGTCTTCGACGGAGTGAAGCTGCCGTAATAAAACAGAAACTCCTCCCGGGCTGCGCCGAATAGCGCAGCCCGGTCTTCATCCTCTTTGGCCTCCTTCCCCGCAAATATATTGCAGTTTTCGCGAAAAAACAGCGCATATCTGGCAAAAAAGGGATTGACAAAAGCTTATTCTTGCAGTAAAATGCTATGTACGCCCCATTGCGGGGCTTTATTTGAGTTGAAATTTTGCGTCCGTCGGTTTGCTGCTTGGCGCGGCAAAAAGCCCGCCGCCGATGGATTCAAGACTTAAAGCGTAAGAAAAGGAGGCTCTACCATGCGCGTTAAAATCACACTCGCCTGCAGCGAATGCAAGCAGAGGAACTACAATACCTTCAAGAACAAGAAGAACGATCCCGATAGGATCGAGCTTTCCAAGTATTGCCGTTTCTGCCGCAAGCACACCGTCCATAAGGAAGCCAAGTAAGGAGTCATCAAATGGCTAAGAATGAAAACGCCGAAAAGAAGAGCGGCACCAAAAAGCCCAACATCTTCAAGAGGATCGGCACCTATTTCAAAGAAGTTTTCTCGGAAACCAAGAAGCTGACCTGGCCCACCAAGAAAGAGGTCATCAACTACACCATCGCCGTTATCGCGTTCGTCGCCCTGATGGCAGTGATCATGTGGGTCCTCGACCTTGCGTTCAGCAGCGGCACCAAGGCTCTGCTGGATATCGGTCATCCGTCGGCAACCGTGGCTCCGACCATCACTCCCGCTCCGTAATCAGGTGTTTCTATGACGGACGAAGTAAGGACTCATTACGGGGATGATACCCCGCTTGATGCCCGGTGGTACGTCGTCCATACCTACTCCGGCTACGAGAACAAGGTCAAGGAAGACCTTGAGAAGACGATCGAGAACCGCGGTCTTCAGGATCAGATCCTCGAAGTCAAATATCCCACGGAGCAGGTGACGGAGCTTAAAGAAGGCTCCAAGAAGCCCAAGACTGTGCTTCGCAAGGTGTACCCCGGTTACGTCATGGTCAAGATGATCATGAACGACAAGACCTGGTATGTTGTTCGCAACACCAGCGGCGTCACGGGCTTTGTCGGCCCGGGATCGAAACCCATCCCCCTCACCGATGAGGAGGTAACCGCAATGGGCGTTGAGCGTATGCAGCTGAAGCTCGATATCGAGCCCGGCGAAAGCGTCCGCGTCATCTCCGGCCCGTTCAACAACTTTATCGGCACCGTCCAGAATGTCGACGTCGAGAAGCAGCGCGTGAAGCTGCTGATCTCCCTCTTCGGCAAGGACACGCCGATCGAACTCGACTTCGTCGAAGTTCAGAAGCTTTAATCGAAAAAGCTTCACCGTAATTCCAGTATGTTCGGCCGTTTCCGCGGCCTTGCATAGTGGGAGGAATGGCGGCTCCGGCCGTCAACCGCTCGCACCACATTATTTTTAGGAGGAAAAACCACAATGGCAAAGAAGATTACCGGCTTTGTCAAGCTGCAGATCCCTGCAGGCAAAGCAACACCTGCCCCGCCGGTCGGCCCCGCACTCGGTCAGCACGGCGTAAACATCATGGGGTTCTGCAAAGAATTCAATGAGCGCACCGCAAAGCAGGCGGGCCTCATCATCCCCGTTGTCATCACTGTTTATCAGGATCGCTCGTTCACTTTCATTACCAAGACCCCTCCCGCATCCATCCTCATCAAGAAGGCCTGCGGAATCGAGAAGGGTGCCCCCACTCCCGGCAAGACCAAGGTCGCGAAGATCACCAAGGCCCAGGTCAAGGAAATTGCCGAGCTCAAGATGCCCGACCTTAACGCTGCAAGCGTTGAAGCGGCAATGAGCATGGTCGCCGGTACCGCCCGCAGCATGGGCGTTGACGTCATCGACTGAGAGAGGTAACGAACATGAAGCACGGTAAGAAATATAACGAAAGTCTGAAAACGTTCGACAAGCAGAAGCTTTACGATCCCGAAGAGGGTCTCGAAGCCGTCCTCGCGACCGCGCACGCAAAGTTCGACGAGACCGTCGAAGCTCATATCCGTCTCGGCGTCGACTCCCGCCATGCAGACCAGCAGGTCCGCGGCGCTGTCGTTCTGCCCCACGGCACCGGTAAGGTTGTCCGCGTCCTCGTTTTCGCAAAGGGCGATAAGGCTCGCGAAGCGCAGGAGGCAGGCGCCGATTTCGTAGGCGATGAAGAAATGGTCCAGAAGATCCAGAAGGAGAACTGGTTCGGTTTCGACGTCTGCGTCGCTACCCCGGATATGATGGGCGTTGTCGGCCGCATCGGCCGCGTCCTCGGTCCTAAGGGCCTCATGCCGAACCCGAAGAGCGGCACCGTTACCATGGATGTCACCAAGGCTGTCCATGATATCAAAGCCGGTAAGGTCGAGTATCGTGTTGATAAGACCAACATCTGCCATTGCCCCGTCGGCAAGGTCAGCTTCGGCAAGGAAAAGCTCACCGAGAACCTGAACACCCTGATGGACGCCATCATCAAGGCGAAGCCCGCCGCGGCGAAGGGTACCTACATCAAGAGCCTCGTACTCTCCACCACCATGGGCCCCGGCGTCAAGTTCAACGGAATGAAGTTCTAATTGAATTCAACTCCAACCGGCTCGGGCCGGAAAAAACAGCCTCACCGAATCGGCGAGGCTGTTTTTCGTTGTCCGGGTTTCAATCCCAGGGCGAAAACGCGATCAGCGTTGCCTCGGGCTTTTCGCCGGTAAGGTCGTAGCGCATCACGCATGAACCCTGTCCGGGCAGATCCGAAGACCTGATCAAATAGACGAGGAACAGCGTGTCCTTATCCCCGTAGCCGGAATGGATATAGCAAGGCATGGTATATTCGACGTCAAGGCCGAAATCAAAGCTCCATTCGCCCTCATAGATAAGGTCTCCGTCCGCAGTGCGGATCTCCGCCTTTTCTTCGGTAATGGAAATGCAGATCGCAGCTCCGTCGATCATGCCGGATACGCCGCGGAATCCGAATTCAAATACCGGCTCGAGCTCTCCGCCGGAAAGCTTGTACACGCGCGCGGGATCGGTTGAGGAGATTGCGGTAGCCAGGATATAGATACGGTCCTCCGACGGTATCCACAGCTGAAAAACCTGGCCGGATATGCTTTTTTCTCCCGTGGAGAACACAGTTTCGAGCTCCTCGGTTTCGATGTTCCAGCGGTAGAGGGTCAGCTTCGTTTTTTCAAGATAATCCTCGTCCGTCAGTTCGGTGCAGTCCGCCACACAGATATAGACATACTTGCCGAGGTAATAAAGGCAGAAATCGAGCTTCCCGTTCGGATAGTTTCCCTCGAAAATATATCTTGCTTCGCCGGTCTCGGCATCGACGCCGACAATATAGCCGCGCACGTTCGGAGCGCCGTTGACGACAGATGTTTCCATCCCCCACCCGTACAGCATTCCTCTGTGATAATCGAGCCGCTGCGGCGCACCGTCTCCGTTCCAAAAATCAAGCTCGACGCCGCGCTCTCTGACGGAACCGTCAAGACTTAAGCTGTAAAGCGCCGGTAAACGTTTGCTCTCATCCCAACCGACGTAATGCAGCTTCCCGTCCCAAAGATTCAGCGATCTTGACAGCAGGAAGGTATATCCGTTGCAGCTTGGATTCGGCGCGATCTCATCGTGGACGCATTCCGGCTTTGCGCAGAGCACGCCGCGCTCGCCGCTCGCTTTATCGTAGTAGTAGATGAAGTAACCGGCAAAAGCGTTATAGTAATAGGCGTCCTCCGTTTCAACAAAGTTTGAAGTTCCCATGCCGAAGCGGTTGTCGAAATCCGCATCCGTTCTTACAGTAACGGGGTCCGTTTGTTCAGGCGCGGCGCTTGTATCGGCGGGGCCGCCTCCTGCACCGGTGGCGCAGGCGGTGAAGCAAAACGCGAGCAGCAGAAGTATGGTTAATACTGTTTTTTTCATTGACAACTCCTTTATTCCAGCGTTGTTGTGTGAACAGAACTATGGTTAGCCCAATATTCATAATCAGCCGAAGCAATATTGTAACCACTTAATCTGGCCTTCGTGGTTGAAGCTGTCATTGCATTAACATGAGAGGTATCGCTCATTCTGGGATAAGTGCTATAATAGCTTAATACCACTTTAGCACGACAGCTATAGTCCTCTTCAAGCATGTGATTGACGCCGCTTTCAAAGCTGAGGATAATTTCAGCAGATCCGCCAAGAGAACTAACTCCGGAATTACAGGTTACTCGGACACCGATGCCATACTCAATATGACTATGGGCTTCCGACTTCGTCAGAGCAAGCGATGGGATGGCTGTACTGATTGCCATTGCGGCGCAGAGGAGCAGGATGAGGGCCTTTTTGAAACGGAGCATAGTTGTTACCTCCTTAATTTGATTGGTGTTCACTTTCTTTTTCCTGATTTCGACATTATGCAGTCAGTATCAGAGAACCATTGTAACCACCTCATTGTGACGCCTGAGAGAAAAACTGCCTCCCCGTTCATGCGGCTCGCAGCCGGAGCCGTTGATTCGGGGCTTGTCCCGTTCGGGGCGACGCCCGGAAAGCGGACCGGGCGCCTTAACATGCCCCTTGCGGAAACCGCATATTTCCTCCCTTATAATGTAATGGCTGTTCTATCTAAAGTAAAGCCGGCTTGAAAATATATTTTTCACTCCGGGTTTCAGATAAGCAAAAAGAGCGCCGAAGCGCTCTTCACCGAACCGGTTCATTGTTTAATTGCGGTTTCTCCGCAGCCAATCCCCGCGTGTCAAATAGTTCCTTTCGTCCTCCACCATGGCGCCGAACTGCGTTTGGTATGTGCCGGAGGAGTGGTGGCGGAAACCGCATTTTTCCTGCACGCGGGCGGATTGCCTGTTTGAACAAAAATGCCCGCAGAAAACCGCGTCGAGCCGCATATCCTCGAAAAGCCAGCGCAGCACTTCGTTAACGGCTTCGGGCATCAGTCCGCGGCCCCAGTAGTCCTTCGAAAGCACGAAACCGATCTCGCGGCAGCGCTTTTCGTTGAATTCGGGATAAACATTCTCGTCGTATTTTTCAATGCCGAGCGAGCCGATGGCCTTGCCGTTGTACTCGATGGCGAAAGTTTTGCAGCCGCTGACGAAGCGGGCGAGGATCACGGCGGAGATCTCGCGGCTCTCGTGCGGGAGCCAGCCGGCCATCTGCCCGACGCCGTCCACGCGCGCGTATTCATAAAAATCGTCAAGATCCTCATGCCGCCAGGGGCGGAGGATCAGCCGCTCTGTTTTGAGCACTACGCCGGTGATATCGATCTCTGCGTTCATGGTTTTTCTCCGAATGATTTAATAAAACTGCGATTGAAAACGCTGCGCCGCGATGGGCGCAGCGTTGCTTTTATAATAACCGAAAGGCGGGGGAGGCGGGGGGAATGGAAGATCACTCCTCGTCCTCGTCGTCCTTATCCTTGCCTTCCCAGTCGATCTCGTCGTCATCCTCCGGCTCGGGCTTCGGGTTGACCTTCACAACAAGGCGGGTCACGCGGAGGTTCTGCAGCGCCTTGATCGTGATCGTCAGGTTCTCGAAATCGAAGCTCTGGCCCTTTGCGGGGTAGCCGCCGAGCTGTTCGATCGCGAAGCCGCCGACCGTCGCGTTGTCGTCGTCGAAATCCTCGCCGTCGATCTCGAATTCCTCGAGGAAGTCGTAGATTCGCATGTCGCCGTCGACTTCGTAAAGATCGTCGCCGATCTTCGTGACCTCGTCCTCGATCTCGTCCGATTCATCCCAGATGTCGCCGACGAGCTGTTCGAGGATATCCTCCATCGTCACAAGGCCCATCGTTCCGCCGTATTCGTCGGTCACGATTGCAAGGTGCAGCTTCTTTTCACGCAGCTCGCGCAGGGCCTGGGGGAGGATCGTCGTCTTATGCAGGTACATCACGGGCAGCAGGTATTTGCGGATATCGAATTCCTCGCCGGCTGCGATCGCTTTGAGGAAGGTGTTGAGGTGCAGTATGCCGATGATGTTGTCGATCGTATCCTCATAGACCGGGATGCGGGAATACGCCGATTTCTCGATCGTTTCCATGATCTCCTCGCGGCTGTCGTCGATGTCGATCGCGATCATGTCGACGCGCGGGGTGATGATCTCATAGACCGCGATATCCGGGAAATCGAGCGCGGACTGAAGGAGCTCGCTCGTATCCTCGTCGATGACGCCCTCGTCCTCGACAGTGTCGATCATTTCGGAAAGGTCGTCCTCGGTCACGGCGTCGTCGTCCGCTTCCGTTTTCCAGCGCTTCGAAAGCGCGCCGACGATCTTCATAACGACGAAGACGATCGGCTTGAAGATGATCATGAAGCCGCGCAGCGGGCGGGAAACGCCCATCGAGAAGCCCTCGGGGTCGCCCTTGCCGGCGAGCTTCGGCATCGTTTCGCCGAAGATCAGCACAATGATCGTGATCGCCGCGGTGGAGATCGCCGCTGCGGCGTTCTCGCCGACGATCCCGCGCTCCGCAAGCAGCTTGATGAAAAGCTGCGTGGAGATCGTGGATGAGGCGAGGTTGACGAGGTTGTTGCCGATCAGGATGCTCGAAAGCGCCCTGTCGTAGTTCTCGGAAATATAGAGCGCGCGGCGGGCTTTCCTCGAGCCCGTTTCCTGCCATATCCTGCGAAGACGCATCTCATTGACGGAGGAATACGCGATCTCCGAGCCGGAGAAGAATGCGGAAAGGATTATGAGCACGAGCAGCGCGATGCAGTAGAAGACCCAGATCATACGGCCGCACCCCCTTCCGCTTCGGCCTCGGCGGGCTCGTCCGATTCATCGAAGATCTCGCCGACAAGCTCCTCGAGGATATCCTCGATCGTGATGATGCCGACGACCTGGCCCTGATCGGAAACGAAGGCAAGGTGGATCTTGCTGTGGCTCATTTCGGAAAGCAGTTCGTCAACGGGAATATCCGGGCGAACGAACAGCGGCGTGTCGATGAGGTCGATCAGCTCCGTGTCCTCGCCGTCCTTCATATAGGCCTTCAAAAACGGGCGGATATTGAGCACGCCGACCACGCGGCCCTTCGCGTTCATCATCGGGAAGCGGGAATGGTTCGTTTCCTGCACCCGCTCGTAGATCTCGCGGATCTCCATTGCGGAATCGAGGGTCTCGACCTTTTCCCAGGGAGTCATCGATTCGCCGGCGGTCTTCGCGCCGAAATGCAGCGCACTGACCATCAGCTTCGCTGTTTCGGTCTCGGTCTCGTGATCCTCCTCGCGCTCATCCTTGAAGGATTCGATAACGTCCGTAAGGTCCTCCTCCGTAACGCTCGGCTCCTCCTTCTTTTTGCGGAAGAAGAGCTTGTGCAGCCCCGTGCTGATCCAGGTGAAGACGGCGGAAAGGGGAGTGAGGATCTTCATTAAAATATAGAGCGATTTTCCGATCCGCAGGCTGTACTGCTCGCTCGCGGCCTTCGCGCGGTATTTCGGGATCATTTCCGCAACGAGGAACACGACCATCGTCGTGATGACGGTGGAAATAACGAGCGCGATATCGAGAAAACTGCTTCCGCGGAAAAACTGCCTTGTTAAAAGGGTGGCGATCGCGGCGCAGGCGATATGCATTATGTTGTTGCCGATAAGGATGGTGGAAAGTGCTTTATCGAAATTGTTCAATATGTACATTACATATTGCGCTCTCTTTTCGCCGTCCTCCGCGCGGGATTTCATCCGGAGCTTATTTACGGAAGCGAGGGCTGTTTCGCAGGAAGCGAAATACGCGCCGCCCGCGATCAGAAGCACAATAAGGATAATGTAAACAGCGATAACGCCGAAATTGATTCCGTCCGCTATATTCGCGCCGATGGCTTTGGGCGCAGCGGACACGCATCGCCATATACTACTGTCGTCCACGAAATTACCAACTCCTTTGATGGACAATACTCTAATTTATTATTATAGCATGAATTTTCGGGATTTGCAACAGGAAAAATCGGAAATAACGGCAAAGCGAAACTCAACCGCAGGTTTAGCGGAATCGACGGCGCGGCTCTGGACTTTCCTGCGGAAATCGGTTAGAACCCCCTTGTCGGTACCGAAAAGAATACTTAAAGGAGAATTAACGATGGAACTTTCAAATAAACTCCGCGAGCTGCGCACAAGGCGCGGCGTCACTCAGGAGAAGCTCGCCGTGCTCGCTTCCGACTGGGATACCACCGAGGGCGAGACCGCGGACGTCGTCAGAAGGCATATCGCAAGGCTGAAGTGATCCCCGCAATAATGAAACCCGGACGGCGTCTGCCGTCCGGGTTTTAATATGGCCGAAGAAAAGCTTACAGCCCGATCCTCCAGATCAAGTATTCGTTTATCAGCGCGGCGGCAGCGTATACCGTGCCGTCCTGCGCAAGATAGACGGAGATATCGGGGGCCCATAGATCGTCTGTGTCAAACGGGATCTCGACCTGCGAAAGGATCGTTCCGTCCGATGAGACCTTTATGACGGTATGGGTATTATAGATCCGATCGAAATAGTAATTCCCGTCCGCATCCATGCCGAGGACGCGGTAACCGCCGACGTCGCTGAAGGTCACTTCGGTCCCGTTCGGGAAAATCACCTTCGTCCATTCGCCGTAATAGTCCTCGATCCTTTGGCAGAGCGGTTCGACCTTTGTCCAGCCGTTTTCCGAGTCGAACTGATAATAATCGTCATAGAGCGTGTACTCACCCGATTCATCCGAACCGTATTCCACGATCAGCTTCGGAACAGAGCCGCCCCACTGCATCTGCATCGTATAAAGACCGCTCAGGGGACTGTATTCGTGAACGAGCTCGCCGGTTTCGATATCACAGAGGCGGGTCGGAGAATAAAGCATCCCGCCTGCAAGCGCGGCCTGCCCTTGATCGGGGAAGACCCCGTCGATGCGGCGGATCAGACGGCCGCCGGCGCCGTACACCGCAAGGCTTCCTTCCATGTCACACACGGCGACGGTTTCTCCGTCGACGGCGAATGCACGCGGCCCGAGTGCGGAAACGTCGCCCTCGGTATTGTAAAAATAGAGCACGGCGTCATCCGGAGCGTCGTCGGGAAGCGGGCCGCAGTAGACCTTGACGGGCTGCAGCCTGAGGATCTCCTCGGCGCACTCTTCAAAGGCGAGAACGGTCGCTGCCGGCGGAGGCGTAATCGGCGGACCCTCCGGGCCGGGCGTCGCGTCTGCTGTGTTCGGCGCCGCGGTTCTTTCCGGTACAGCGGTCGAGTCGGCGTCCTGCTTCCCTTCTTCTTTCTTTGGGCCGCAGGCGGTGAAAACAAGGGCGAATACAAGCGCAAGGATCAGCGCGGCAAGGCGCAAAGGCTTTTTAACCGAAAGATTTTTCATGATCGTTTCCTCTTTGTTGTTTGTTGTTCGTTATTGTTTCAGCTGCATCAACCGGTGATGCAGGCGGTGCACATCGAGAAGCTGCCGTCGGATTCGACGTTGATAAGCACCTGGAACGGGAGAGAGAACCAACCCGCATACTCGCCTGCGTCGTCGCCGAGGACGGTGCATTCGCAATCACCGTGCAGATAGCTGAAGAGCGGCGCGTCGACCGGGCGGATATAGATGCAGAATTCTCTGAGATAATCCGTATTGCTCGAAAGATAACCCTGCGGCATTGCTTCGGCATGGGCCGCATAGCAGCGCTGCGGATCGGTCGCGGCGGCGTTGACGTATTCTGCCGCAAGCAGATCAGCTCTGTACTGCGCGATCACGGCGATATTTTCAAACGTCAGCCCGTTGCCGTTCAGATGATAGCCGGCGGCCTCGATCTGCTCAGCGGTGACGTTGATCCAGTTGTCATACATCCTGATCTCTGTGCTCCCGTAGGAGGCCAGCCTTCCATAACATTCGGCATAGATAAAATTGTTAACGAGGCTCCAATCGGCGAATGCAGAATCCTTATTGAAGAAGCAAGCAATGTAGCCCTCTTCCTCGTTTTCGGTGTAAAAGTTCAGATAGGCGGTGCCGTCCTCGCTGAGCCGGAAGCCGTGCAGCTCCTTGGTGAAGTGATAGCCGTGCACCTGATTGGCAAGCTCCGCAAGTCGCCATGCCTGATCCACGAACCAGCTTTCATCCGGGTTCGGCGATTCCGCTCCGCGCTTGAGCACGACGCTGCGTGCGATCGCCGCAAGCTGATCGTTAGTGAAATACCCCTGCTCGAAGGCGATCTCGAGGACCATGCGGCTTTCGGTATCGTAGCAGAGCACGGTGTCGCAAGTGAAGCGCTTGAGCTCGGAGAAGGTCCGGCCGGGAATGAAATCCACAGCCTGAGAAGCGGTCAGCGCGGGGTGGCAGGTGCCGTTCACCTCGAGCGCTTCGTACCTTTCGGAAAGCGTGATGTACCACAGCTCGCCGACGGCCGTATACTCGCGGTGAATGATCCTTTCGATATCGTCCTCCGGGCAGTCTGCGTCATAGAGCCAACTCGAAAAGCCGCCGACGAGCACGCCGTTCGCGTCGTAGATATAGCCGCCGGTTTCGGAATCTGCCGCCAAAGGTATATGCACCTCGCCGCTCCTCTCGCTTCTCAGCTCATAGCCGTCGGGCAGCTCGAAGCTTGCGGAAAAGGTCGGAAGCGCGCTTTGATAATTGAAATAGGCCGTAAAGGTTCTCATCGCGCCGGACGGCTGCTCCGCATCCTGCTTTTCGAAGAGTATTTCCGAAAGCTCCGCGCGGCCGGCGTAACAGCAAAGCATATAGACCCGGCCGGAAGGGCTCATTGTAATAAGCGGCGTGCAGACAAGGCCGTTGAAATCGAGCGGCGCGGCGGCTGAGAAGGGGGAATCGGCAAGATAGAGCCCCGCCTGCAGGCTGCCGTTACCGAGGGTGTTGGAAAGCGTCAGCGCAAGCAGTCTGTTGCCGACCGAGGTGATCGGTGTGAACGGAGACCAGCCGACTTCAACGGTCCAGTTCCGGCCGTTTTCGCTCACAGTCACCTTGCTCCCGTTTTTTGTGCAGGTCATGACGGGATCGGTCTCAACGAGCCCGTCTTCTTCCAATATGTAAGCATAGACCTTTCCGTCCTGCGGCTCATCGAGACTGATCTCGGTATCGGTATCGTGATTGATCGTGGATGTCTGCCAATATAGCCTGCCGCTCCTGAATTCGAAAATGTCGGTCGGGCCGTAATTCCATTCGTGCATCCGGTGCCTTTCCGGGACAGGAACGGTTCGGACTGCCTCGCCGCTGTCGTTTATGATAACGATGTTTTCCGAATCGAGGATCGCGGCGGCGCCGTCAAAGTATGCGGCGTCGCGCGGGCTGTCGAAGCTGTCCAGCGAGATTGTCCGGATATCGCCGCTCCGTTTCACAAAGATCAGCTGCTTCCTCACCTGGTCGAGGATGATGAACTCATCGTCGCCGACCGCTTTGACCACGGCGGGGCCGAGGTTGCCGGCGTCGTCATAAAGGTAGCCGATGACGCCTTCCGTGCCTTCTTCACCGTAACGATACTCGCTCGCGGGGATCTCGGTGATGTGAGTGTAACCCATGTATTCCAATGATGCGGGAGCGGCGTCATCGACGGTCTCCGGATCGCTTATCGGCCCGGTGACAGAACCGGGATTTTCGGTTTCTCCGGTATTATCCGCTGCCTCTGTCTCCTTCTTGATCTCGCCGATCGGGTTCAGCGCGCATGCGGCGATGACGGCGGTGCAGAGGATAACGGAGATGATCGTTATAAAGAGCTTGGGCTTTTTATAATTCATGGCGTTCTTTATGCGGCTTTTGACCGCGGTTTCGCCGAAGGCAAGCGGATTCGCCGTCGGCGCATATTTGCTGTTCGCAAAACCGAGCAGCGTTTCCGAGTATGCCCGTGAGGTCATTGCGCTGCGCTTCAGCACGGCTTCGTCGCAGCTCATCTCCATATCCTTTCCCATCAGGTAGAATGCAAGCCAGCAGAGCGGGTTGAACCAATGCAGCGAAAGCAGGATGAACGCAAAGCATTTCCCGATATGATCCCCGCGGTGCAGGTGATACCTTTCGTGCGCAAGGACATAATCGAGCGAACTCGGCGGCAGATTGAACGGAATATAGATGCGCGGGCGGAAGATGCCGAGAATGAAGGGGGAATCGACCGCGTCCGACATATAGACGGGCGTTTTTCCGTTTGCTTCTTTCATCAGCATCGCGCCGACAAGGCGTTTGCGTATCCTGAAATAATAGATGAGTCCGTAAACGAGTATTGCGGCGGTTCCGACAATGAATACGATGGATGCGATTTTAAAAAGAGTTGCTGTGAGATCCGGCGCCGCGTTCCCTCCGGGCGAGGGAGCAGCGGTCGGAGCGGAGGTAACGATCCCGCCGGGGAGAACCGAAGACGTCGGCGCAGCGGTGCCGATGACCGGCGCGGTCGTGCTGACGATCGGCGCGGTCGTATTGACGATCGGCGCAGCTGTGCTGACGATCGGCGCAGTTGTATTGATTATCGGCGCGGCCGTCGAAACTGTCGGCGCGGGGATGTATTCGAGCCTTCCGGCGTAAGCCGAGCTCTGCCGTACTGCGGAAGCAGGGGCGAAGCGGAAAAGGCTGACGGCGGAGCTCAGGCTGACGGGGCAGCAGAGGCGGAACGCCGCCGCGATCCAGAGGAAATAGCTCCATTTTTTCGGAGATTTTTTGAGCGGCAGCCTCGCCAGCAGGATGATGAGGATCACGATGCCCGCAGACAGGCTCATATTTAAAATCGTAATGAAAAGATCGGACATTGTCGGCTCCTTTCGTAAATACCGAAAGCGATTTCTGCCCCGAAGGGACAGCTTACGCACTCCAAAGTACGGTTCATTGGCGGCCTTGCCGCATCATCTGTGCTCGTCGATCAGCTTTTTCAGCTCATCCGCCTCTTCGTCGCTGATCTTTTTCCCAGCAAAGAAACTGACGAGGAAATTCGGCAGCGACCCGCGGAAGGTCTGGTCGACGAAGCTTTCGCTTTCCCTCTGCCGGACCGTTTCGGGGGGAACGAGGGAAACCACGACCGCGTTTTCGTTTCGGATAAGGCCTTTTTCCGAAAGCCGCTTCAGCATCGTGAAGGTGGTGGATTTCTTCCAGCCGAATTCATCCCCGCAGAGCTTCACGAGCTGCATGGAGCCGGTCGGTTCATTCTCCCAGATCAGATTCATAAAGCGGTATTCCGCTTCGCCAAGCCGTTTGTATTCGATTTCCATGGTAAATTCCCTTCGGATCCTGCCTAAAATCAGGTCTACTGCTTTCGACCTTGACACAAGTCTACACCCTTAGACCTCGCTTGTCAAGAGGTTTTTTTGTTTTTCTGAAAAATTTCAAAAGACTGTTATGCGGCGAATCAACCACCGCAATATACTTGAACTTCCCGCACGAATCTAATATAATAATAGAAGTGAAAAAATCGGCCGCTTCCCTGCGGTGAAATATTCAAAACGAAGGGAGAAACACAATGGCAAAGCAATACAGGATCCTTGCGATCAATCCCGGTTCGACCTCCACCAAAGTCGGCGTTTACGACGGCGAGATCAAGGTCTTCGAGGGCGTCGTCCGCCACACCGCGGAGGAGCTCGCAAAGTGCCCGACCATCATCGACCAGGCGCCGATGCGCATGGAGCTGATCAAGAACCTTCTCAAGGAGCATAATGTCGACCTCCGCACCGTCGATGCGTTCATCGGCAGGGGCGGCATCGTGAAGCCCATGAAGAGCGGCGTTTATACCGTTAACGATACCCTTCTGAACGATCTCAAGACCCTTCCCTCCGCGCAGCGCCATGCTTCCGCCCTCGGCGGCATCTTCGCCCGCCAGCTCGGCGACGAATACGGCAAGCCCTGCTTCATCGCGGATCCCGTCGTTGTCGACGAGCGCAATGAGATCGCGAAGATCACCGGTCTCCCCGGCGTCGAGCGCACCTGCGTTTTCCACTGCCTCAACCAGAAGGCGAGCGCCCGCATGTACTGCAAGGAGCACGGCAAGAAGTATAACGACGTCAACCTGATCGTTGCGCATATGGGCGGCGGCATCAGCGTCGGCGCGCATGAAAAGGGCGTCGTCATCGACGTCAACGACGGCATCGCCGGCGAAGGGCCCTTCAGCCCGGAGCGCACCGGCGGCATCCCCGTGAAGATCGTTCTCGATATGGTCTACAGCGGAAAGTACACCAAGGAACAACTCTACGGCTTCTGCTCCAAGGCGGGCGGCTTCGTCGCGCACATGGGCACCAACTCCGCGCTCGACGTCGAGCGCGCGATGCTCGCGGGCAACGAGAAGGCGAAGATGGTCTTCGAAGCCCTCGGCTATAACGTCGCGAAGACGATCGGAGAGATGGCGACCGTTTTGAAGGGCACCGCGGAGGCGATCATCCTCACCGGCGGCCTCGCGTATTCTAAGCCCCTCTGCAACTATATTAAGGAAATGGTTTCCTTTATCGCCCCCGTCGTGGTCTACCCCGGCGAAAGCGAGCTTGAAGCGCTCGTCGGCGGCGCGATCCGCGTCCTCTCCGGCGAGGAAGAAGCCCGCGTTTACGGCGCATAAGCCGTTGCCGCGCCCGGCTCCGTTTTACCGAATAATCAAAAGGTCCGCTCTGGCGGACCTTTTGCAATATAACCTCCGGAACAGTTACACCCCGTAGGGGCGGATATCATACGCCAGCCTT
>DBXK01000032.1 GCA_002309375.1 Christensenella sp. UBA1214
ATGTTCTGCAACGGGTGCAATAACAGCTATCTCTGGCTCATCATCATCCTGATCATCCTCTTCGGATGGAACGGGAACGGCTGTGGCTGCGGCTGCGGCTGCGATAACGGCAACAACGGCTGCGGCTGCGGCTGCTGAGCTTTGCGAGGGGGCTTCCGGTCTCGGAAGCCCTTTTTATTTTTTCAGTTCGGCGAGGATCAGCTGATAGATCTCCTCGTTTTTCTCATCGATATCCCGCTCGGCGCCGTCCTTGAGATACGGGACTTTGTGCCAGTGGAAATAATCCGCCGCTTTGCCCGCGGTATAAAGACAACGCTCCAGATACTCGACGTCCTGCTCGTGGATATCGGCCGTGGTATGCGTTTTCAGCTGGCGGCGGCGCATGCGGGCAAGCGACAGTTCGATCGTGACGTCGAGATAAACCACGAGATCGGGTCTCGGCAAGCCCATCTTGGAATACTCCAGGTCGGAAAGCCAGGCAAAGAATTCATTCAGGTCACTGTCCGGCAGTTTGCTCCCCTGATGGATCGCGTTGGATGTGGTATAACGATCGGAAAGGATAAAGCTTCCGCCGCAGTACTTTTCGCCCCAGTCCTGCTTATAGGAGGCAAAGCGGTCGACCGCGAAGAAAGTCGAGGCGGTATAGGCGTTGACGTCATTCGGGTGAGAGCCGAATTTTCCGGACAGATACATACGGATCAACGCGCTGCTGTCGTTATCATAGCGCGGAAAAACGATGTGATCGTAAGCGATCCCGTCTCGTCTGAGCTTCTCGCAGATCCTGCGGTAATGAGCGGACTTCCCGCTTCCGTCGATGCCTTCGAGAACGATCAGTTTCCCTTTTGCCATGATTCTCTCTCTCCTTTGATCCGCTTCCATATCGCCGCCGGGACGATCAGCGGAAGCTTTGCGATTCGTCTGAGACGCTTCGGCTCGTGCAGCGCCCTGTAAAGCCATTCCAGACCGCAATTGCGCCATCTCGTCGGCGCACGGGTCACATCGCCGGAAAACACGTCCAGCGCTCCTCCCAGCCCGGCCATCAGTCCGACCCGGAGGAACGGAGCGTTGCGGTGCATCCAAAGCTCCTGCTTCGGTGTTCCGAGGCAGACGAGCAGAAGGTCCGGGGCTGCGGCGTTGATGCGATCGACGAGAACGCGCTCCTGCCTGTTTGGGAAAAAGCCGTTTTCCGTACCCGCGATCACGAGGCCGGGATGATCCCTGCGCAGCGCCGCTGCCGCCCGGTCGGCAACGCCCTCCGCTCCGCCGAGAAGAAAAACGCTTTTTCCCTCTTCGGCAAGCACGGAAAGCAGGGCCGCCGCGAAATCGATCCCGGGGATCCTTTCCTTGATCGGCATCCCCAGGATCCGGGACGCAAACTGAATGCCGACGCTGTCCGGAAGCGAGAGATCGGCCGCTTCAAGCGCCGCGCGGAGTTCCGCGTTCTTCCTCGCATTCAAAACGATTTCCGAATTCGGCGTGACGACATAGGCGCAGCGCCGTTCATTCATGCAAACCAGCGCATGCTCGACAGCCTCGGCAAAAGAGATCCTGTCGATCCCCGTGCCGAGGACGAGCACTCGTTTCATATCTGGTCAAAGACCTCCCCGATCGTGTCATGAATCACAAGATCGGCATAACTGTCATACGCAGTGGCGCTACGATTGACAAGAACGAGTTTATTTCCCCGGTAATAATTGATCAAGCCGGCCGCGGGATAGACGTTCAAAGAAGTCCCGCCCACGATCAGCATATCAGCGTTCCGGATAAGCTCTACCGATCGATAGAGTATATCCTGATCAAGGCCCTCTTCATACAGCACGATGTCCGGGCGGATCACGCCGCCGCAGCTGCAGCGCGGCACACCCGTCCCGTAATTGATCACATCGGCCGGATAGGGCTTGCGGCATTGTGAGCAATAGGCGCGCAGGATGCTGCCATGCAGTTCAAGCACATTCCTGCTGCCGGCCGCCTGGTGCAGGCCGTCGATGTTCTGTGTGATCACGGCGCGAAGCTTGCCCTCCCGCTCCAGCTCGGCCAGGCGCAGATGCGCACGGTTGGGCTTCACGCCCTCGACGACGAGCTTGGCACGGTGGAAGCGGTAGTACTCCTCCGGGTTCCTGACGAAGAAGCTGTGGCTCAAAATCGTCTCCGGCGGGTATTTCCATTGCTGGTTATACAGGCCGTCTACACTGCGGAAATCGGGGATCCCGCTTTCCGTGCTGACGCCGGCGCCGCCGAAAAATACGATATTGTTACTCTCCGCGACCCACTCTTTCAGTTGTTTGATCTTTTCATCCACAGCGATCCCCTCCGGTCCAGATTATTATACATACTGCTCTCATTCGGCACAAGCGCGCCGGCAAGCAGTTAAGAATTCTTTATCGATCGAGTTTTGACTGGATGCTCTTATAAAGCTCCGTGCGTTCTTCAAGAAAGATCTCGTTCTCACGCCTGGTAACGAAACGATAAGTCTCATCGCTGCTCTGCAAAGCATAGGAAAAAATAATGCTTTGGGCGACCCGGCAGGCGCACATTGCAAGTTCCGCCGCCTCGCGGATTATGTGTTTCTCCGCAGCGGGGCAAAGCTCGCTCAGCTCATCGAGGAATTCCAGGCAAGGCTTCATCATGTTGACGATCTCTGCGTCGATGCAGCTTGCTGTCTGAAGCGTCGCCTCGATCTCTCGCTCCCCGCCCTCTTTCACCGCACGGGCGTAGGGCCGTTTGGATTTGACGTCCTCATCGATGAGATGGACCATATAGCTGCGGATGATCTCGCAGTTGCGCTCAATATAGGACAATCTCTCGTTCTCTCCGTTTGCCGCGGCGCAGATCTTCGCGGCGCGTCCGGCCAAAGCGCAGGCCATCGCCGCCGTATAGGCCGCCGCGCTGCCGGCGTTGGCACGACAGTCCGGCATGGCAAGAGCAGCGGTGAATTCTTCCGCCTTTTTCTCTTTAAAAACATCGATCACGATTTTATCTGCCATCTCAGTTTTCTCCTATTCTCTGTTGAACTCCCGAAGCACAAGACCCTCGTTTTTCTGCAGCGCCCAGTTGACGCACCACTCGGAGGTGAAAAGCAGCAGATTGTTGCCCTTGAAGTCCTGTACCCACTTGGTATCGCTGGTCAGATTGAGCGAACGGATATCCAGCCCTTCGTTATCGACCCAGCGTACGACCTCATAGGGCATCGGCCGGCGCCGAATATCCACACCGTATTCCGTCTTGAGCCTGTATTCAAGTACCTCGAACTGCAGAACGCCGACGACGCCGACGATGACTTCCTCCACGCCGGTGAACGGTTCGTGGAAGATCTGGATCGCGCCTTCCTGAGCGATCTGCATGATCCCCTTTTCAAACTGCTTGCGCTTCATGGTGTCCACGCGCTCCACACCGGCAAAATGCTCCGGCGCGAAGGTCGGGATACCCTCGAAACAGGCGTTCATGCCCTTTTCGCAGATCGTGTCGCCTATAGAGAAAATGCCGGGATCGAAAACGCCGATGATGTCGCCGGCAAAGGCTTCGTCGATCACGGCGCGCTCCTGCGCCATCAACTGCTGGGGCTGAGCAAGGCGAAGCGCCTTGGCGCCCTGAACATGGTAGTATTCCTTGTCACGCTCGAATTTGCCGGAGCAGATCCGCATAAACGCGATCCTGTCACGGTGCGCCTTGTTCATATTCGCCTGGATCTTGAAAACGAAGGCGGAAAAGCGCTCGTCGAAGGGATCGATGATCTCCTCGCCTGAAACACGCGGCAGCGGCGGCATCGTCATGCGAAGGAAGCTTTCAAGAAACGGCTCTACGCCGAAGTTGTTCAGCGCGGAACCGAAAAAGACGGGGCTGAGACGGCCTGCGCGAACATCTTCGATATCGAAATCATAGCCCGCGCCGTCAAGAAGCTCGATATCGTCGGTCAGCACGGCGCGAAGCTTTGGTCCGATCAGCTCGTCAAGTTTATCCGTTTCCTCGAGCGTGCACTCCACGGC
>DBXK01000030.1 GCA_002309375.1 Christensenella sp. UBA1214
GCTTTGCCTTCGTCAAACGCCATGGGCAGAGCGCCCCAGCCGACGTACTTTGAAAGCACCGCTTGTTCGTCAGGCGTTGCAAGCCGGTTTTCGGCTTCAAGCTTTTTAAGGAGCCGGATAGCGTCGACGTTCATGCGGTACTTCGCTTTGGAACCGCCGTATCCGAGCTCCATATCCGTAATGCGGAAATCGTGCTTCTTACCCGCGGGGGAGGGCACTATCGGCATATCCTCAGGTCTGGTCTTTTCCCATGCGGGCGTAAGGTCCGTTTCCTTTTCTTCCAGCCAGCCTTCGACGGTTTCGAGCTTTTCGACACGGCTTATCGGGAAACCGTTGTCCCTTGCGAAGGTGACGTCACGCATTGAAACGTCGCGGGATATGTTGCCTATGCTTTCGACCACGTAGCTCCGGCCTTCATGTTCAATGGTATCGCCGACGTGGACGGTTTCGGAAAGAGGCAGCTTTGCATCGGCAGGCTGCTTATCGGTTTCGGGCTCCTTCTGAGCGGGAGTTTCCTCATCCTGCTTGCCATCGTCGATCAGTCCGTCATTGAGCGGGTTCTCCCGGAGTTTTGCGTCAAACTCCGCCCTCGGCATTTCCTCGGAAATCAGCGGACAGCGGGGATTGTAGAGGACGACCGTATCATCGTCGAAGGATGAAATGCTGTATTCCTGTGTTCCGATGTAAACCGGCGCGCCAAGCGAAAGCCTGTAATTGGCCTCCGCGCGCGTCTGTTCCATCCGCTCCGCCGCTGCTCGCATTTCTTCGCGGTTCCGGAGCTCCTCCTCGAGCCGCTCTTCTCGTTCACGGACGCGATCATCGTAATCGGAGAGTTCGTCCTTTTCCTTGGAGGAAAGATAACGGTCTGCGGCGATCAAAAACCGCAGGCGTGAATCGACCTGCGGCCATTTGAAGAGGTATGATCGTTTTTCCTTTCCCGAATATGTATCGAAGGAAAGCCCTTTTCCGCCATATGAGACGAAACCGCGGGAACCGTCAAGATAGGTATGCGAATGTCCGCCTATGCCGTACTCCCTTTTAAGATATGCAACGGCGTCGTCCTTTGACGTGTTTGCCTGATAATACCGATAGATTCGGTATTTGCCGTCTGCAAAACCGCTTCCTCTGATGAGCTCCGCGTCGAAATCTTCCTGAGAAACAGAAAAGACGGGAGGTTTTCCCGTCTCTTCGCCCAATAGGTTCAGCTGAGCACTATCTCGCGTATCACCTGCTGTTCCGCTGCCGCTCTCAGCTCGTTCATCCTGCGGATCCATTCGAGCTGGTCGCTGGCCTTCAGCTCCTCGGTCACGCCCGTCGCCTTCGCCGTCTGCTCGGTTATCAGGTCGATCATTTCGAGCGCCTGTCTGTCGATCTCCATTAGGTGCTCCGTCAACCTGTTCTCCATGAGCAGCAGGGCGAAGGTGTCCTTCTGGTGCTCCTTCAGGAACTTCTTGCGCATCCTGCCGAACCTCCCGATATCCCCGCTCGGCTGAGGGGGAAGCGTCAGGTCGGGATAGAACAGGTCGCCTTTCTGAGTGTAGGTTATCTCCATTTTCGGTTCTCCTTTCGGTGGTGGTATTTCTTTCACGCCCATTATCGCCCGTGCGTTCGCGCCTTGCAACGATGTCGCGCTTTTTTTCTTCGGAACGAACTGTGCGTTCAATGGTTCGGAGTATGTTCTCCGAAATATCTCCCGCGGCCGTTCCCAGTACGCCCGCCGTTGCATGGGTATCAAAGCGAAGAGCGGTCTCGTATTCCTCGTCGCGGATAAACTCCCCGGGATCGATCCCGAGCCTTGTGAGCACGGTGTGCGATACCGCAACGGTCAGGACGTTGAACAGGAGCATTTTCAGCTCGTCGCCGGTTACACCTTCAAGCGAACTCCCACCCGACCTTGCTTCGAGCCTCGCTAGGTAATCGGCGCTGTTATCCGATACTGCGTTTGCCGCCGCTCCGAAAACGGAGGCTTCGAGCGTATCGTTGTAGCTGAGATCAAAGCTGTTTGACAGCGCTTCGCAGATGGCTGGAGCGTATTCCGGCTTGGCCTCCCAAAGCTTGAACGGAACGTTCCTTCGGGAATAGGTGTCGGCAACATCGAATACATGCCTCAGATGGGTTTTATTTCCAGCTGTGCTCAGCAGCGCAATGCCATTCGAGCCCTTCGATATTCTTCGGTCAAGGCGTCCGTTCCACACCTCGAACTCGGCACAGGCTGTGGCGTTCGGCCTCTGGGCATGAATGAGCAGTCTGTCGGTGTAGCCGTACTTGTAATGCCAAGCCGAGCTTGACAGAAACGATTTCCAGTCGGCAACGCTTGATGTTGACTGCTTCGTTGTAAATATGAGCAGCTCGGTTATGAGCTGAAGCTTATTGGGCATCGGTTTGGCCTCCTTCCATCTATCTCTCTTCTTCGTGTTCGGGCGGTTTTGCTTCCTTGTTATGCCGCTCTATGAATTCGGCGAGCGTCACCGGGCTGTCTATGCCGTAATTGATCTCATCGCCTTCCATGTAGATACGGCCTTCATCACCGAGGTCAAGCGGGCGGAGCGTCAATATGCTGCCCCAATGATTGACCATGATCCTTCGGGTGACTTCACACGCGATGCCCTGGCATTCGTCGTCATGCCGTATCTCGTATTTGTACACTCCAACCGGAATGGTGGAAGGATCGATGCGAAGGGGTGTGAACAGCGCGGGTTCGTTGAAGATGGTTATCTCCTCGAAAGGCTCGGTTCTTGCGTCAATGTATGAACTCATATGCTATCTGTCACCCCAGTCGTGAGGAGGCTCGGGATGCGCGGGAGCGGAGGGCGGATCGCTAAGCGGAATGGAGACTATCTCGCCGCCGATCATTATGAACTGTTCGGGCGTTCTAAAACGCGCCTTAAACTTGTCCATCTGTTCCTTGCTGAGCCCTTCAAAGCTTTCTTCCCCGAGACCGACAACGAGGAAGGTCCCGGCTACCACGTCGTAGATCTCGCCGTCCTCATCACGAAGGGAGCGGTTCAGCGGCAGCCCTTCCAGCTTGCCCTCGTCATTGCAGATTATGCCCACGGGATCGTCGAAGGGATACACGCATTCGATATCTCCGCCGACCTCATGCTGAAGGCTCTCAAGCCCAGGCTCGATCTCCTTTTCATACGGTTCCTTGTACGGTTCAACTACGAGCACGTTCATCGTTCTTCACCTCCGTACTCACGTTCCGTTCTGCTCATTGAAGGAATAGGCGGCGTTACCGACTCGACCTTTATGCCCGACTGCTCGCACATCTCCGCGAACTCGCAGATATGGTAGAGATTGCTGCCTATCTCGGCGTGATAATCATCGACGTATCGGCAGGTGCGGACAACGCTTTTACCGTCGCGGTAGGTGAGCCTTATCTGACCTCCGTCAGGCATTCGGAAAAGCTCGTGATAGTGTGGGTCGATGAAACGGATGCCTCTTTCTGCTTCCCGAAGGTGCCTGTTTAGCCAGTCGCCGATGTAAACGTAGATATAGACGTTGTAATCGCCGGGATTGGAATTGAGCCGCATGAGGTATGCGTAGTCTCCGTCGTTAAAGCGGTACGCAGAGGAATCCTTGGATTGGGGGATCGCCGCTGTAGGATGACGGAAGCAAAACCTTGCAAGGTTGGCCCTTGTGGAAAGCAGCCTGCCGTTATCCGTTCCCGAGCGAAGCTCTTCGATTATCTCGTTGAACCGTGCCTTGAAGACGTCGGTTTTAAGGTCGCCGCATTGATCCTCCCAGGAGGTATGGAACTCCGTGCCGTTTTCACCGAAGTCGGCGCGAAGGTGTCCAAGGCAGCCGGTCTGCGAAGCGATCTGCTGTGACTGCGTGAAGGAGTAGAGCTGTTCGGGTTTGGTGGCTTCAAATATCAGTATGTCCATGTTTCTCCTTTCTGCGGTAGGGGCAAAGAACCCCTGCCGCGTATGCTTTTCGTGTTACCTTTTACGCTTCCTTACCTGAAGGAAAATGAATCCTCCGATAATGAACACCACAAGGGCTATGGCTATTATAGTCTTAAGAGGCATATCACGCCTCCGTGTTCTGCTGCTTCCTCTTGCGGCTCGCGATCACGATGTATGCAGCAGCGCCCGCGACAGCAAGACCGATACCGCCCATGAGTGCAGGGAACTCCCACCAGTCGCTGTCCATGCCGAGCTTAATGTACTTGCTGTTGCGGATGGTGAACTCGATGGGGCTTTCGAAGGTGGTATCTTCGGTGATCTCGACCTTCTGCGCGGGGATCGGGAAGTAACCCTCGGGAGTCACGACCTCTTCGATCCATACGTAGCCGAGGGGCAGACCGTAGATGGTCAGATTTCCCATCCCATCGACCATGAGGTCGGTGTACTCGCCGTTACCATCGGCGTTGTAGAAGTAGCTGCCATCGTCCATCCGGTCAAAAGTGAGGTCGGTAAAGCCAAGACCGTTCCTGACCTTGAGACGGAAGCCCGCGCCGCTGAGGGGATTGCCGGTCTCCTGATCGATCTTGTGGATGATGAGGCCGGTGGGGGTGTTCACAACGGTGACGCGGACGGGGTTGCTGATGCCGTTGTTCGAGCCGATCGTTACGGTAACGGTGCCGACGGAGATATAGCCCTCGGGAGTATTCTCAAGGAGGGTGTATTCGCCGACGGGCAGATACCTGAACTCGACGTGACCGTTCTTGTCGGTGAAGAAGCTCTCTTCGCCGCGGTCGCTGGGAACGCGCCAGCCGTTCTCGGTCATGACGGTCTTGACGATCTCGCCGTTCGCGTTCATGAGGGTGAACTCGATACCCGCGAAGGGCTCGCCGGTGAAGGCGTTGATCTTGTCGATGATGAGGGCCGTGGGCTCATCGGTGATGTTGGTATCGCCGGTGATATTGCCGTTCTCATCTATATCGAAGCTGTAGGTCTGATTGGAGAGAGCGTAGCCC
This sequence comes from Christensenella sp. UBA1214, assembly GCA_002309375.1. Classification (GTDB taxonomy): domain Bacteria; phylum Bacillota; class Clostridia; order Christensenellales; family CAG-138; genus PeH17. The sequence goes on from DBXK01000030.1 coordinate 4,922, forward strand.
GCGGGAGCGACGGTCTCGATCATGGTGTAGTGACCTGCGGGGATAGCGGTGAGGTTGAATTCACCGTTGCGGTCCGTGGTCACGGTCGCGAAGAGGGTACCGTCAGCGGAGTAGATCTCAAAGGTCGCGCCCTCAACGGGACGGCCGCTAACAACGTCGGTCTTTTTGATGGTGAAGTCGTTCTTGTGGTTGTAACGCTCGAACACGATGGTGTTCTTATCCTCCGTGGTGATAACGACGTCGATGATCTCGTCGTCGATAACGTAGCCGTTGGGAGCCTGGATCTCACGGATGTGGTAGGAGCCGATGGGAAGATCGATGGATACCGCGTACCCATGAGAATCGGTGGTCATGGTGCAGTACACGACGCCCGCGTCGTCGAAGATCTCGAACACAGCGCCGGGAAGACCGACGTGAGTATCCTGATCCAGCTTCCAGATCGCGATGTTTGTCTTGAACATGTCGTTGACGATCGGGTTCGTGAAGTAGTACATGTTCTCGATGTACTCGGTGTCGCCCGTGAGGTCAACGGGATAGGACTCGGTGGAAAGGTAGATCGTGGGATCGGGAACCGCAAGCTCACGGATGTAGTAGTGACCCGCGGGCAGATCGTTCTTAGTGGACGCTGTGCCGCGGTCATTGGTGACGAGCACCTCTACGAGGGTATCCATGGGCAGGATACCGATGGCTTCCGCGGTATAGAGGCCGAAAACGAAGTTCGCGCCGCTTACGGGATCGAAGGTGAAGGTCTTGTCGTTCCACTCTTCGGTCATCTTGCGGAGCTTGAGGGATACATGCTGACGGTCGTTGAATACCTCAACGGTCTCAACGACAACGGGAGTATCGCCGTCCTGATAGCCGATTGAAACGGGATGGTAAGTGGAATCGATCAGGTAACCGTCGGGAGCCTTGATCTCGACAACGCTGTAATCGCCGAAGTCGAGATAGCCGCTCTCGGCAACGCCGTATTCGTCGGTGGTTATTGTCTCGACCACGTTATTGTGGGAGTCGAGGATCTGGAACACTGCGCCTTCAAGGCCGCCGGCGGTGAATACGGGAGCGTTCACGGTGCCCCAATCGGTATCGGAGGAGATGACGGAGGTCATGGCCTCGCCGGTCTTCACGATACGGATACGGCCCTTGGCGCTCTCGTTGACGATCTCAAGCTCGATGGTGTCATTCAGCGGGATCTCAACGGTGTAAACAGTGTAGTCGATCCAGTAAGGAGCGACCGTGGAGATCTCCTTGACGTACACTATGCCAACGGGCAGGTCAGTCGCGGCAGCAACGCCGTTGTCACGGGTCGTCACGGTCTTGATTAGGTTCTCACAGGCGAGGTCGGAATAGATTCCGAACTTGACGCCGCCGAGGAGCGCGCCGTTATCGCCCTTCTTGACGATGCGGAGACCGCCGTAAGCCTGGGTGTTGACGGATACGGAAGCGGTGGCTACGACCTGCGCGACGTTCGCGCTCATGAATACCTTCTGCGCGCTGCCGCTCGTGGGAGCATAGGCGGTGAGGTTCTGGATGCAGCGGGTGTCGCTCGCCTCTGCGGTCACAACAAAGCTGGAGCCCGAGGTGTTCGCGGGAGCGGTGAATACGAGGGTATCATTGCCCGTGCCGGTATAGCCCGTTACGGAAACGCCGTTCGGAAGCTCGGAGGTATCGAGGGTGTAGCCGCTGTTGATGTTGGTGAGCCTTACGCGGGTCTGACCGGTGAAGGAATCACCGCTCTTAGTGAGCTGGAGGGAAGCGGGGTTGAACGAGATGGAGTGGGTAAGTGTGTCCCTGTTCCTTGCGTGCTCGAGGAGCTCATCCGCCCAGGTAAGCACGTGCTCATAACCGGACTTCGCGCGGATCCAATCGGGATGCGCTGCGCGGTTCGTGAAGGAATAGCTGCCGGGTTCGCCCTGCTCACTGAGCCAGAAGCGGATCGCGTTCGCGGTCGCCTGACGAGCCTCGTCGGGAGTGAACCCGTCGGGGAGCACACAGGGATAGCCGTACTCGAAGATCGATTCAAGACCTTCAAGGGTAGCGGTGCCGAACAGCGCGGAGGGAGAGGTCTCCTCGTAGGAGCCGCCGTGAGGGCTGTTGGAAGAGTGCTCTATGCAGTAGACGTCCTCACCTGTCTCGACGATCCAGTGGCGGGGAGTATTCAGATCCTTCCACTCGCCATTGTGGTAGTACTCGAGGTAGTCGAATGCGGAGTCATACTCCGACTGAATGGTGATGGTACCTTCACCGTAGGGGTGGATGGTGCCGGTCTTTGCGAACGCGCTCATGGGGATGAGGGCAACGCAGAAAAGCGCCGCGAGCAGCAGCGCGATGAAACGTGTAGATTTCTTCATACAATTCTCCTTGAGTTATTTGGTTTTTTTGTTGTTGGTTAATTGGTTTCTCAGATAAACCTCGGTATGCTGGAGGTTAATTATTGGGGTTTATTGGTCCGGGCCATACAGCACCGTCGGAGTGCCATACGCCAATTCTCGGTTTTGTGGTTTTTACATGGTGATGACGCTTTCTCCGATGCTTACGGTAGCTGTTTCGGTTATGCGGAACATCACGGTAAAACCGGGGGTTTCTCTCATGAGATGATCGATGTACTGCAGATGAGCATTGGGAAGGAGACTCATTCCGTCAACCCCACAGCATCATCCTCTTCCAGTAAGCCGTCATCCTCAAGTTCCTCTTCGATCGCAATCCGGATGATGTAGTCGAGCCCGTCTGCCGTGAAATCGGCGAAAAGCTCCCAGATATCGTTAAGACGATACCCGGCGACAGCCCTGATCATGAACGGGACATCCTCGTCGTTCGAGGCATACGACGCTACGATCAAGCGGTACATCTCACTGTAGTTGTGGTTCTTCGCAGCCTCGATGAACTTGTTGCGGATGACGACGCAGCCGGCGTAAAGGCAATCTGCGGCATCCGCAATATGGAACTTGAGGTTGTCGAAATTGATGGCGCCGTCCTTGTCAAAGGCGCCGGCCTTCTGAAGATACTGATCGGCGGTTATGGGGTTGAGGGGGCTTGTCCTGCCCCTGTGAGCTGAGACGCCGCATCTTTCGACGCAGGGCTTCGTGTTTTCGGTGATGTGAGTCAAATTATCGTTCCTCCTGAAATGTTTTTTTGTTTTCGCTTTTTTGCTGATACTCTTCCAGTAAGCGAATGATGATTTTTTCTATCTCCCTGCCGCTCGTGCCGGCGGGGAAATACTTTTCGACGGTGTTGCGCCTGAACGTGATAGTCTCGTACATTGGTTTTTCGACAGTCATGACGGCTTCGATAGCGTCCTCGCTGATCTTTCCTATCTGCGCCAGCTTATGAAGCTTCTGCGCCTGTGAAAGCGACGGGGAGATCTGATCTCGCTCCATGATCTCGTACACTACCTGCTGATCCGCTGGATCGAGATATGAGACTTCGACTGCGGGATTAAAAGCGAGCGTGCCCTCGTCAACGTAGTCGAGGAGCGGTGCGGAAAGGCTGTTGAGACGGATGTATCTATGGACGGTATTGCGACTGTCACCGTTTGCTTCACCTATAATATCGAGCGTCTGCTTCCCTTTGAAATCCATCCCAACTTGGGATGAATTTTTAGGTGGACGTCCGGCTTTCCTTTGCATCGCTTCCATTTTCATTTGATATGCCTTGGCTTTTTCGCTCGGCAGGAGCTTGTCCCTCTGGCGAAGATTGCTGTCGACCATGAGGATGATAGCGGTATCGTCGTCAAGATCACGGACGGTGGCGGGTATCGTTCTTATTCCCGCTCTGCGGCAGGCTTCCACACGGTTATGCCCGGAAATGATTTCATATCCTTCTCCCGAATCTATCGGTCGGACCAGTATGGGCATCAGTATTCCGTGTTCTGTTACACTTTCAACCATCTCCTGCATCTTCTCTTCGGGGTATTCGCGGAATGGATGATCCTTGAAGGGGATGAGGCTTTCTACGTCGAGCTCAGCAAGCTGCGGCTTATCGGAGCTGCCGTCGGTAGGCTCGAAAAGATCATCGAACGGTCTGAACGTCACGCCCGACGCGCTCGAGGGCTTTGTCATGCGCGATCACCTCCTGAGTTAAGGCTTCGTACGCTTGTCCCACGGGATTCTTCGGATCGTAGCCGAATACGCTCTTGCCGTTCACGTTGCTTTCGGTCATCTTTATGGACTTGGGTATCTCGGTATCGAAGACCTTAATAGCGCCGCCATAGGCTTCACGGAGCTGTGAGACGAGCTCCTTAGTGAAGTTGGGGCGCTTGTCCATCATGGTGACGAGCACGCCTTCAATATTAAGAGAAGGGTTTATCTTCTTCCTGACCTTTGAAACGGTGGAGAGGAGCATCTGCAGGCCGGCATTCGAGAAGAACTCCGGCTGCGTGGGGATGAGTACGCTGTCCGCTGCCGTGAGCGCGTTGAGCGCGAGAACATTCAGCGAAGGCGCACAATCAATGAGGATATAGTCGTAATCGGGCTTCACCGCGTCAACGAACTGACGCAGCATGCTTTCACGGTTCATCTCATTGACAAGAGCCAGCTCAAAACGCGAGAGCTGTATGCTCGAAGGCATCAGATCGACGCCCTCGGCTGTGGTGAGTATTCCCTCGGAAGGGTCGATCGGCTCTTCGTCCATTGCCTTTGCAAGAACGTTCGAGACCGTGTATTCCATATCATCCGGGGACTTGAACCCGAGCGCCATTGTGAGATTTGCCTGGGGATCGAAGTCAATCGCCAGAACTGCATATCCCTGCCTCACAAGTCCGGCACCGAGGTTCACGGTGGTGGAGGTCTTCCCAACACCGCCTTTTTGGTTCGCTATTGCGATTACTTTGGTCATGGTGTGCCTCCATATTAAGTAGTAGTGGTTCCTACCTCGTCGGGTCGTCGTCCTCATGCATATCGTATTTCAGATCCCCGCATGCCTGTGCCGAGCCGTCCAATGCTGTGAAGCGTTCAAGACGGAAGTATCATTATGCTGTTGCCCGAGTCGGCTATTAAGTTGTCAAGCTGCGTGAGGGTGCTGTGAAAAAGTCCCCTCACTTATACCTGGCAAAAAAACAGGGGGGTGTCCGAAAGAAAATGGCCTTTTTGAGAAAATATATTTTGTTTGCGTGTAAAACAGCTAAATGTAATAGAAAATATGCAGGGACCCTGAAACGCAAAAGGTCTTTCATTATCAGCGGTTTGAGCCTATCTATTTCAATAAGTTGTAAAGAAAATGTAGCATAATGTAGCATATTTGCCAAAAAACGAGAAAACGACGATCATGAGACCGTCGTTTTAGGACCTCCACATCGAGGATGTCACCGTTTTCGAATGAAAAATGTAGTATGAATGTAGTATGCGCTGAAGAAAAGAAAGCCTTGAAAAACAAAATGATTTCAAGGCTTTTTTGGCGTACCTGCCGGGATTCGAACCCGGGACCTACAGAGTCGGAGTCTGACACTCTATCCAGCTGAGCTACGAGTACCCGCTAAATTTTATTATAACACATCTTGGTGCAAATGGCAACGCCGAAAAAGCGGATATTTTGAAAGCAAGCCGCCGGGCCGAAAACAAAAGCGGATTTGTAATTGATTTATCTCGGCAATTATGTTAAACTTCAAAAGTTAGCAATCTGAAAGGAGCCACTTTTTATGAAATACGCGATCTACGGAGCCGGCTCGCTCGGAACCGTGCTCGGTGCATATATGACGAAAAACGGCGTGGATATTGAGCTTGTGAACCGCAACAAAGCGCATGTCGAGGCGCTCAAAACAGGCGGCGCGCATATCACCGGCACTGTCGAGATGCGAGTCCCGGTCAAGGCGCTGCTCCCCGAGGAGATGGCCGGCCCATATGACATTATCTTCCTCATGACAAAGCAGCTCGAAAACAAGGCAACTGCGGCTTTCCTCGCGCCGATGCTTGCTTCGGACGGCGTGATCGTGACGCTGCAGAACGGCATCCCGGAGCCCGGCGTCGCAGCCGTGATCGGCGAAAACCGAACCGTGGGCTGCGTCGTTGAATGGGGAGCGACCCTCAAAGCGCCCGGCGAAGCGGAGCTCACAAGCGCACCGGACAGCCTTTCCTTCCATATGGGCGGCATGCCCGGCGTCTCCGCGGCAAAACTGGAACTCGTCCGATCGCTCCTCGAAAAGATGTGTCCGGTCGAGCTTGAAACCGATCTGATCGGCGTGCGCTGGTCCAAACTGCTGATAAATGCGACCTATTCCGGCCTCGGCACGGCTTTCGGCGGCAATTTCGGTTATGTTGCGAACACGAAGCTCCCGCGCCGACTCGCCGTGCGCTGCATGAAGGAATGCATCGACGTCGGCCGCGCTTCCGGCGCTGAATTCGCGCCCGTACAAGGCAAAAACATCACGAAGCTGTTCTATTATAATGGTGCACTCAAACGGAAGTTTGCGGAGCTGCTCGTGCCGATCGCAATGAAAAAACACGTCAATATCATTCCTTCAATGCTTCAGGATATTCAGAAGGGAAAGAAGTGCGAGATCGACGCGATCAACGGCGTCGTTTGCGAATACGGGCGCAGATCCGGCGTTAAAACGCCCGTCAACGACCGCATTGTCGAGGTCGTGAAAAAATGCGCGGCGGGGGAGATAAAGCCCTGTGCGGCGAATATCGGGTTCTTTGATGATCTGCTTTGATCAAGGCAGATGCCGCAAACGGCCCAAAGAACTGCCGGATCCGAACATATTTCGCAAGGAAAAAACTTTTAGGCTTTTTTTAATGGACTTTTTCGTCCGGATACTGTATAATTGTTATAGTATATTTACGTGCACCGGATCCTGCGCTGAATGGGACGGGAACGAATTGCCGAACCTCGGCGGCGCAATCGTTTTCCGGTGGAAAGGGGCAATATGAAAACCGATATTATCAAGATCAAATCCGGAGGCGAAGGCATTGAAGCGGCGCTTTGCGAAACGGAAAAGGCAGCTGTGTACCGAGGCCTCGAACCGAAGCAGGCGCTCAGGCTGAGGCTGCTTGCCGAAGAAATGACCGGCATGCTGCGCACGATCGTCGGCGATGAGAACGAATATTCTTATTGGGTCGAAAACGAGGGCAAATCCTTCATGCTGCATCTCACGACGGCTGTCAAAGTCGACCGTGCGGTTCATGAAGAGCTCCTTAAGACCTCAAGTTCCGGCAAAAACGCCGCAGCAAAAGGCTTCATGGGTATGGTTCGCGAGATCCTCATCAAGATGCGCGAAACTGGCAGTGTGCTTCTTCCTTCCGACTACGGATACACACATATGGATGTTTACGGATTCGGCCCCGCACCTATGTATTCTGCCGATATCGCGATCGAGGGCTGGTCGCTGAACGCTTACCGCAGATCGATCGAACCCCATAAGCATGAAGAACCCGAAAAATGGGATGAGCTTGAAAAATCGATCACCGCGAATCTTGCGGACGATGTGAAGATCTTCATTCGCGGCAAATCGGTCGAATTGGTCGTTGAAAAGGACTTTGAATGATTCTTTGAAAGGAGAAAAGAAAATGAACATAACCAAGAATCAGATCGGTGATGAATTGACCATTTCCCTTGAGGGAAGGCTCGATACTCTGACGGCTCCGGCGCTTGAAAAAGAGATCAAAGAAGGCCTCGGCAGCGTCGATAAGCTGACGATTGATCTCAAAAAGCTCGATTATATCTCCTCGGCAGGTCTCCGCGTACTTCTTCAGGCGGAAAAGCTTATGTCCAGGCGCGGCGGTATGAAGGTCGCAAACGCAAATGAAGCGATCATGGAGATATTCGATGTGACCGGATTTACCGATATCCTGACGATCGAGTAAACGATTCCCGCTATTTTGCAAAAAAGTGTGGCGCAAAGCTGCACTGAAAAGAACGATCCCCGGATTTGCCTCGAGCATCCGGGGATTTTGAATTGAAAAGAAGCAAAGGATCCATCCGGACCGTCAGAATCCGAAAAACTCCCGCAGGCCGGGCTTTTCCGCAAGCTCTTCGGGCGTGAAGCCGTAATGCGCCGCAGCGGAAAGACCGACGGCGTTTTCAAGAAACTCCGGATAGGGGAGGGCGAACCACTCCTCCGGGACAGCGGTGCGGATCGTTCCGCCGTCGTTGTGGCTGCCGCCCCACCACCAGGCTTCGTCGAGCTCCGCTTCAAAGGTGCCGTCGTCCATCCTGTTGAAGCAGTACCAGCTGCACCATTCCCGCATCCCTTCGGGCGTATGCGGGCCTTCGTAATGCGGCGCCGAGTGATCCTTTTCGGAATAGCCGATTTCGCCTTTGCCTGCGGACCGGCGGTAGATCCAGTATTTTTCGCCGGTCTCCTCGGAGATCCGCTCAATGCTCAGCTTCCCGGAGGAAAAGATGGTTTTCCTCGTTCCCGGAACGCGGTTTTCGTCAGTCATGAACTTCGAAAACGCGGCGATCGGCCTCTTTTGCCGGAGATCCTTTCCGAGCTTCAGCTTTGCAAGCTCCTCAGCGAGCTCTTCGGGCAGCATGCCGTAAACCGTGTAGGAACAGCTGCCGTTTGAATAAACATAATAATGCCCGACGGTTCGGCCGCCGAAGCTGACCTTGTATCTATCCTTAACGTACATAAACGCTCCTTTTGACCAACGCTTTGGGATCTTATTTATCCGGACGGAACAGCACTTCGGAATCGGCAATGATATCGCGGATCCTGCTGCCGTTGACCTTGAAATCGGGGATGTCGGAAAGCATTACGTCCTTCCAGATCATTCCGACGATCGTGATCATGCCTTCGTAATCATCGACCCTGACGAGCAGCGTATAGCCGTCCTCGCCGTGGTCCGCCGTTGCGAAACCGTCGGCGCCGAGAACGAACAGAAGCTGCTCAACGGAGGTCACGCGCTGCGGCGGAGCCTCCCTGTTCAGCTGGAAAACCATGCTTCCGGATTCGATGAGCTCGGCAACAGTTTTTCCGTCGAGATCGGCGGCTGCAAGCCTTTCGGGCCCGAAAGGACGGCCGACGCCGACTTTTGCCGAAGTGACGGTCTCGCGAGTGAACATCGGAAGAACGTTATAAAGAATTCCATGATACCTCAGTTCGATCTCGCCGCCGCGGGAAACGAGGTCGACAAGCTCCTCCGCAGAAGCGAAGCTCCTGCCCGTTTCGTCCTCGACCTGCCAGCCGAACTTGTCCTTATAGCAATCGAAGCAGAGCCCGCAGATCCAGTGGGCTTCATCCGCCGAGCAATAGCCTTCATGCAGCTCTCCTTCCGATTCGCCGAATTTTGCCCAGCAGAAGGCGCAGCGGTCCTCCGCACCGTCAAAACGCGGCCGGTACTTTTTCTTATGAAGATGCTTGAATTTCAGGTATTCCTCCTGCCCCGCAAGAAGGCGGATATCGTCCTCGTCCAATGCCTGCTTCGAGAATGTGACGGGAGGGGGAGCCTCTTCGGCGCCGTCCGCTTCGCCGTTATAACGGTACTCGAACCCGTATTCCCAATCCTTTGTTCCGCCGCAAAGATAATCCTCGCCGGCTTCGGAAACGATGCGGAAACCGCATTTTTCGTGGGTGCGGACGGAGGGGATATTGTCCTTCAGAACGCAGTCGCAAATCCGGAAGGGACCGGCTTTTTTGAGCTCGCCGATAACGCCGAGCATAAGCTCCGCCGCAAAGCCTTTCCGGCGGCTGTCGGGGCGGGTCTCCAACGCTTCGAGGTAATAGAATCCCTCTTCGACCGTGCTGAGACGGAGCGCGCTGCGGTAAACGCCGTTTTTCTCAAGGATCCAATAGCACGAACCGGGCTTTCGGAAAAACTCCTCAAGGAATTCGCAGAAGCTTTCCTCAACCTTTTTGACAGCGGCGGTAAGCTCCTCCTGCGGATAAAACTCCTCCGCGTTCTCGCGGCTGCTCTCCTCATAAATATCAAGAAATTTCCGAAGGTCGAGCCCCTCGGCGCTTTCGAACTTTAAAAGCATTTGATCTCCTTACGGGCAATGCCCTTACCGGTTATTCAAAGAGTATTTTACCATATTTTGTTCTTTCATGGAATACAGAGGATCGTTTATGGCAAAAAAGCACCGCTCCGTGCTGCCGGAACGGTGCTTTTGCGGGTCTTATGCGGGTTTTCAGTCGATCGGGTAGCCGCTTGTCTTGAAGGGCGTGTCGTCGCCGGGCATATTATCCTTCGAAAGCGGATACTTGTTCACGTAAAGGAGGAATCCGATGCCGTATTCATCCTGACGCTGCCTGGTGAAGAATTCTTCGCGCTTTGCGGCGGCGGTTTCGCCGATCAGGTACAGATACTGGATCTCGGCCCATTTCGCCATGCCTTCATACATGAGCAGGCGTGCGGGGCCGTTCAGCTTCTTGAAAACCTTCGGATCGTTCCAATGCGTGAACTGCCAGATATGCGTCATTTCATGCGCAAAGGTCGCGATCACTGAAAGGCGAGGTGCGCCGTTCTCGAGGTTGATCGAGTACTGCTTCTTCTTGTCCTCAACAGCAACGCCGAGCACGAGTATGCTCTTGCTGTCAACATCGCTGAGGGGCATTTTCAGCTTCTTCTTGAGCTTGCGCTCCTCGAGCATCTCGATCTCGATCGGGACGGTGATCGACGCGCCGAAGAACACCTCGAGGTTCAGCAGGACCTTTTTATAGATCTCCTTCAGCTCGCTCAGGGATTTCACAAGGGTGCGGCTGCAGTTCGTGCAGCGGATCCTGCCGTCGGGAAGACGATAATAGTCGACTCCGGAGATCGGCACTCCGCAATAGGAACAGGTCATGCCGGTCTCATCCTTTTCTTCGGCCTGACGCACTGCTTCGGCATAGTCCTTGCCGGTCCTTGCCTTGCGCAGTTCGCCTCCGTCGAAACCGAGACCGCAGAGGAAGTCCTTCGTTCCGGTCAGGTCAAGGGTGGGCATCTCAGCGCCTTTGCCGTAGTAAAGATATGCCCTTTCGTGGTAGGGCTTCTTGCTGCGGCGGCCGAAGCTGTCGATCTCATCCTCGGCTGCTTCACGGGAGCCGGGAGCGGCCGAACCGGAGGCAACAGGGGAGGCGCCGGAGGGATCCGATGGATCGGATGAACGGCGGCAGCCATTTGCATCATTCAGAGCCTGAAGCGCATCGAGCTCCTCGCGAAGCTCGGCAGTGAGCTCGCCCTTTTTGATATCCACCGATACTTCCGGCGTTTCCGGAGCCGCGGGGATATTGGCAGGCTCTGCTGCTTCGTCAGCTTTGGGTTCGGTGAAGGCCTCGGGAGCTTCGGCCTTGACGGGGATCTCGGGAACTTCAGCTTCTGCGGGAAGCTCGGAGATCTCAGCCTCGGCGCCGGTAATGGCTTCGGCGGCGTCAATGACTGCTTCCGGTTCGGAAAGCGTTTCCGGAACCTCCTGCTCCGCGATGGGGGCAGGGATCTCGCCGTTCGCGAGTTTTTCGATTTCGTTAGTCATTGCCATCCTCCTTGGTCACACCGGCTCCTTCCGCTGCGGTTTCGCCGGACTGCCCGGCCGAGTCCTGCTGAGCCTCCGGATCGCCGCTTTCTGCTCCATCCGGATTCTCATCGGAGCCTTCTTCGCCGTGCTTGGACTTCTTCTTTTTCTTCTTGTCCTTCTTGTCCTTCTTGTCTTTCTTGTCCTTCTTGCCGAAGAGCTTTCCGAAGAAGCCGCCCTTTTCTTTCTTGGGTTTTTCGGCTTGTTCCGACTGCCCCTCGGTAGTTTCCGACGGCTCGCCGCCTTCCGTTTCGGGCGCTGTGCCTTCAGCGGGGGGCGTCATGCCTTCGGGTTCTGCTTTCTTCTTTTTCTTCTTGCCGAAGAGCTTTCCGAAGAAACCGACTTTCTTTTCGGGTTTCTCGGGAGCTTCGGAGTTTTCGGGCGTTTCTCCACCTTCGCCGGGGAGGACCTTTTCAGCTTCTCCCGAAGGCGCGCCTTCAGCAGGAGTTTCACCTTCGGCAGGTGCTTCGCCTTCGGCTTTTTCTTCGCCCTTCTTCTTTTTCTTCTTGCCGAAGAGCTTTCCGAAGAAGCCGCCCTTTTCCTTCTTGGGCTTTTCGGGCGTTTCTCCGCCTTCACCGGCGCCTTCGCCCTCGGGCTTTTCTCCGTTTTCACCCTTCTTGTTCTTCTTTCTCTTAAACAGCGATCCGATCCAACCGAAGAAGCGGCTGAAGATGTTCTTCTTCTTTCCTTCATTCTTCTCGTTGTTCTTTTCGATCGCTTCGATCGCCTCGGAGATGGTGCTCACGCTTTCTGCGGCAGCTGCATCATTGGCCTCGCTCAGGCTCTGCTCGATCATTTCATCATTCCAGGAGAGGTAGTCCGAAACGATCTGGAGGATCCTGCCGATGCTGCGTTCGACCGAAACGAGCAGGCCGATATCGAGCTGACTGTCCTCGATGATGTAGATCGCTTTCTCGGAGCCGAGGCAGCCGTCCGCAAAAGCGATGCTGTAGGTCAGCGGGATATCGATCTCGCCGGGGGTCACAGCGATCACAAACGGACTGTTCTCGGCAAACAGAGTAACGAACACTTCGTTGAGGACATTGGTCAGAGTCATTCTGATCCTGTCGGTGAAAGCATCGCCAAGCTTCGAAAAATCGAGTTTAAGCAGCTGCTTGTTGAAATACTTGCGCTCCGGAACACCATTGAGCTCGACCTTGTCGCCGTTCTCGAAATCGTTGTAAGATCTCAGCCTCCAGTAAGTCGAGGTTTCGACTCTGAAATCGGCAAACTGGTAATAGATGTCGATGTTGTTGACCGTCTTGAGATCGCCCATCGCATCGGAATCCGCGATGCGGTCGATGGTGTACTTTCGGACCTGCCTGTAGTAAAGCCTGCCGTTGATATGCTCGGAGGCTCTGCGGACAAGGATGCGGTTATCCGCGGTGACGGAGACCATTTCATAGTATTTGCCGTTCAGAGTGAAGAACTGGCCGGGCAAATACTTTTGATAGATATGACCCTTGAGCTCGGTACCGATGAAGCTGTTTTCGCCTTCGCGCTCCGCGATATAGCTCGCGTTCTTGAGGTCATCGAGGATGATCTCCGCAAAGTCCTTGTTCTCGATCGAGTAAACGCTTTCGAAAGAACCGAGATCGACGGAATACCTTCTTGCAAAGCGGATCGTTTGAGCCTTTCTGAAGGAGATATCCTTGCCCTTGCCGCGGCTGCGGACGGTGATGATCGGGTTGCCCTCGCCGTCGCGCTCGGTGTTCTCGTTGACGCCGAACAATACGCAGATCTCGTTCCAAAGATCGGTCTCCGGGTCGTCGGCGCTGAAGCCCATGAGCAGCAGCTCGCGCTTGAGTTCATCCTCGCTCACGCCGTCGACGCAGAGCTTCAGACAGATCGTGAGAACGGAGTTGCGCTTCGTTCTTGCGTAATCTGCGGCGAAATAGGGGATGGCTTTAGCGTCCGCAGTGAACAGACCGTTGTTCTCGGTCATGTATTCGCGGAGCATGTATTCCCTGGAGATAACGTTGACAAAGCCCTGCTTGAGAGAGATCGTCGCAAAATTGCGCTTTGTCTCGAAAACGTTGTTTCGTTCGTCTTCAACGATCACGTAGGAGAAATCGTTCATCCGCTCGTTGCACATATTGAACGATGTGCGGAAATACTTATCGAAGGTCTCCTGCGTTTGCGGAAGTCCGGCATAATCGAGAAGATCGTAATAATACTGCTTTGCGATCCAATGCGCATCGAGAACGGGATAGACCTCGCCGCCGTACCAAACGCTCTTGGGCACCTGGTTCTTGAGCGCGACCATAGAAAGCTCCGTGCCCATGCCGAGATACCTCGAAACGCCGGGAACGATGCGGTGCTGGATATAGTCGCTGTCGGCCGCCCAACACATATAGGAGCTCATGCCGCGGGGGTATTCGGTTGCGGCAACCTCCGTGATGTTGGTCATGAGGATGTGCGAGAGCGAGTCGACAAGGCCGTCGCAGTTGCGGTCGACCGAGCAGAAGGTGATCTGCCTGTCCGAACCGCAGCACTTGATCAGAAGGTTCAAACCGATCTGCGCCGTTGTGACGAGCTTGGAGGGCTCCACGATGAAGATGAACCCGACCTTCTTGAGGAATTCGATGTTCGCTTTATGGATCTCAAGGTCATGCACGCCGGAACGGGAAATGATGCCGATGTCGGGGAGATCGTCTGGATCGCAGCGCTTGCCGTTCAGCACGCCGATCTTCCAAAGGTCGGAAACATTCGTTGCTTCGCGCATGCCCGTTCTGCACCAGCTGATAAGATCCTCCGTCGTTCCGTGCGTTCCGAGAACGATCAGGATCTTCCCGTTCCTCAGCAGCGAATGGTTCATCGCATAAAAGGCGTAGGGGATCAGCTTGTCATAGAACGGGGTGTTGAAGAGCAGGCTCTTGCCGGACGCAAGGTCGAAACCGCTGCGGACATAATCCGCATCGGGCTTGAGCCCGTTCTCCATCTTGGAACGGATGAACAGAGCATAGTTCCTGCCGGTATGCCCGCCTTCCTCCTCGATTGCGGAAAGGATGTTGTCGATCGAGCCGCCGGTGAAGAGCTCATCGCTGAAGGTAGTCCCGTCCGAAAGCAGCTTGTCGCCGAACAGCGTCCTGAGCGGTTTCCTGAGGAGCGAATAATTGGCATTGCGCTCGGAGGTATCCGCAGCCATTGTGATCGACTTTTCAGCTGCTTCCTCCTTGCTTTCGCCGTCGATATAGAAGGCGAGTTCGCCGAGGAAGATCAGAGCGAAGACAGGATAGAACGGGGCGGATATCAGGCCGTACTTCAGCAGGAAGCATGCAACGATGAACGCGATGAAAACGATGACCGCGCCGCCGTAATAAAGATACTTCAGGAAGGAACGAGCCTGGCCGAAATGGGGTTTGATGTACCACTGATCGTCGTCCTCGTCATAGGTGTAGAAGACGGAAACGAGCTTGCCCGGAAGCGAGTCCTTCTTGATCTTGAAGCGTCCGCAGATCGCGGTAATGATGCGCTTGAGGATCACGTGAACGACCAGCGCGGCAATGTTGAAGGCGAACAGCAGTATGAACAGCGCATACTTCGAATACACCCTCGTGATGAAGTCGGCAACCTTCTTGAGCTTGATCTTTTCGATCAGATCGGCAAGTTTGACGATCAGCGTTCCGAGAACGTTGCTGAGCTTTGTTATGAAGATGAACAGTATGATGCAGTAAATAACTGCGGCGATCGGCATAAGGAACTGCTTATACCGGGACTCCTTCTTGAGGTTCGCCTTCCTGTTCAGGTACATAAACAGAACGAGCGGGATGATGCAGAGCATCAGTTTTAAGATGAAGAGCAGTTTACCTATCATAGATCTCCTCCATCCTAAGCATGATACGCTTTATGTAGCTCGAGGGAACAGTGATCATGTTGCCGCTGATCAGGAAATCGACCTGCCTTGTATCACCGGCAAGGAAGGGAGCGGGGTAGTCATACTCCGCCTTCATGCCGAAATCGTACTCGTACGGTTGGATCATAGCGTCGTCGAAATACCTCTTGTCAAGGATATAATCGCTGTAATCTTCGATAAGATACGCACGCTTTCTCTTGATATCTTCCTCGTGCTTTTTGCGGATCCGGATGCTCTTTGTGTATTCATCGGGATTGTTTTCACAGAAGCGAAGCACGGCGTTGCCGCGGCGCACATTGCAGACCGAGCTGAGATACCCGGAGAAATCCTGCATCGCGCGCTTAACGTTGTTCAGATCTTCTGTGGTTTCGTTGTTGAAGTCACGCACTGCGTTGGTCAGCGGTTTGCGCAGCAGCAGCAGCGCTGCGATGACCAGGAAAATGACCAGCACAAGCATAACGCCGATCATGATCGCCGCGACAACGACGGATTTCACCGATGCCGCGTTGTTGATAAGCAGCGGAAGGAGGCAAATGAGGAAGAGGCCGATGCATACAGCGGAGAGGGCGAGGGTCGCCTTCTTCGTCATTCGTGTATTTATGACCTTCTTTACAGTCTCCGACCGCTTTTTCATGGAATCGATAACGCCGGATGATCCGGAAAAATCGGGCGGCATGGTTTGGATCATTTTGTCCTCTGCCGCGTCGGTGTATTCGCGGATATCATCCATTTGGAATGAGGTCAGCCTTGAAACGTTCGCACCGTCGATCTCGCTGAGATAGCTGAGTTTTCCGATGCTCTTCTTTGCCGAACGGTCCTGCTGCTTGATTATGTATGCCATTGCCTGCTCGGCCTCGGTATAACCCGCTCTCCATTTTTCGCTTTCGTTTTCCGGCCAGTCCGAGGCAAGACCGAACTTGCTGTCGACCTCAAGCGCATCCGTGTCGCAGCTCTTATCGAGCGTGACGGGAACATCGGCAGGGATGAGGAACAGCGCGGCGGCTTCTTTGTCGGTCAGCTCGCCGGGCATTTCGGACTTTATTTTATCGATCTCGTTGCCAATGACCTCGAGCGTTGATGAAAGCTTCTTTTCATATGAAGTTGCCATCACGCACAGAGGCGTTTCGTCATTATCGAGCTCGAGCGAATAAAGCCTCCTTGCCTTCATTGCGCTTGCCGGAACGGCATTTGATGCGAAAACGAGAAGCGTATAAAGGAAACGGATGCGGTCATTCCGGTGATTCCTGTGGGAAGCCGGAAGCACGTCGAACACCATGAAACGCATTTTGTCGAACAGCATATTGCGGTCGACAAACTCGGAATAATCATTGGTGGAATGGATATTCCAGTATGGTTCGGGGTCGAAAAAGCCGTTCTCGGTAATGCGTTCCGAAATGCAGTAGATCTCCGACGGGTAGGCTATATTGATCGACCTGCCGCCAGTGAACTCACGGCGGATCGTTTCCTTAAGCCTCAACTCGCGGCGGTACTGATCGCGCTCCATGGACTCAAGATGCATGCTCGGCTTTTTATCATCTTCGCCGAGTACATCCATGGCCCAATCGGTCGCATCCTTCTTTTCGTGCACATCCTCAAGAACATAGTCGGCCGGGCGGAAAGAAAGCCATGTGGCCAGCTGTGTCAGGGGAAGGTGCATCGCACTTCTGAAAACGGATTCTTTGGCAGCGGACAGTTCGCTGAAATACCTTTCCCAGTCTCTCTGCCATTCTTCCCAGACTCCTTCGGGCTGCGAGGACGGCTTGCGGATCGCGGAAATGGCGCTGTGATCGACCTCGTCAAAAGGATTTTGTTCCTTTTTGAGTTTATCACTGCAGCTGTGGACTATCACAGCCCGCCATTCCCTGGTCCGGCCGACGGTATCCAGAAGGGCGGGGACAGACTCGCGCAGAGTCTGCCCCTCGGGATTCCAGGCGCAGAAAACGAGATCCGGATCCGCGAAAAACGGTTCGAAGAACAGACGGTTATCCTTTTGTATGGCGTCAATATGATGTTGTTCAGCTATTAACACCGTAAGCATAGCTTATTCTCCGATCCTTAACTCATTCCTTGTCGTTGAATTCCTTCGCAATTTTGTCGAGAAGAACTTCATAGTCTTCGGGTTCGGGTGCGGACATGATGACGTCCCTAATCTTGCGCTGAATGATGTCGATGACAGGATTCTCGTGCGCAGCGGGCGCATGCATGTTCTCTTCAAAGTATTTGTAGTTTTTCTTGAGAAGATTCAGCTCGTCGGTCAGCCTTGTGCAGAGGACAAACTTGACGTCTTCTTCCTTCTCCCACTTTGTGAACTCCTCGCGGAAGACGTCGATGACGGAATCGACCATCGTCGTCATCTCCGAAATGAAGCGTGCGGAGTTCGGCAGCGAGCAGTAATACATGAGCGGGATGCAGAACAGGCTCGTCGGGTTCTCAACATAGAGATTGTCGTCGCCTTCGGGAACGGTCTTGTTCACGTAGTCGATCATGTTGCCTTCCCTGATCCTGTTCTCCTTGTTGCGGAGGATCTCTTCCTTGAGCTCGTCAAGGCTCCTCTGAGTGCCGTCGAACTTGCATTCGATATCGGGATCCTCGCAGCCGGGCATGATCCTGAGAAGGTTGAAGTTCGCCATGTCGCGGAAGAACTCGGTATCCTCGTAGTTGCAGTTCTTGGCCTCGCTCATCGCCCTCTTGCGCGCCTTGATCATGCCGATATCTTCGACGACCTTGGAGTTGACATAGAGAGCATCGAGGATCTCATAGAATTCGTCGCACATCGTGCCGTTCGGAACGACGAGCTCAACATCGCGGTTGTCGGAATTCCTGTAGATGAAGACCTTCTTGCCGTTGGCGACAGCGGAGAGGGAC
Organism: Christensenella sp. UBA1214; assembly: GCA_002309375.1. Classification (GTDB taxonomy): domain Bacteria; phylum Bacillota; class Clostridia; order Christensenellales; family CAG-138; genus PeH17. The sequence continues at coordinate 23,067 of DBXK01000030.1, forward strand.
CTCTGCTGGATCGCGTTGTGGACAAGGCCGTAGATGAACGCCTTGTGGATCTTCTTGATGACCTGCTGCTGATAGTTGAAGTCAAGCTCGGGCATGCTCTTGATCGAATCCCAACGCTTGTCGATGTGCGTGGAGATCGCCGCGTTCTTCGTGGAGTCGGGCCCGATGAGCTTCGCATACTCGGAATATGCCCTGTGGTAGGTACCGGAATCCTTGCGGCCGGTCTCGGTCTCGAAGGGAGCTGCGAACTTCTTGATCTTGTCGGGGGTGAGGTTATACAGCGCGTTGTAGAAATGGATCTCGTACTTGGAGACGGTTTCCACGGGTTCGCCGTTGGGCATGAGGTCCTTCACCCTGTAAGTCCTGTTGTCGAGCAGGGACTTGTTGTAGGCGCAGACCTTGATCTCGCGCGGTTCTTCGTTCGTTGCGCGCTGGATGGACGGCGCGGCGATCCTTGCGCCCATCGCGATGACTTCGAGGATATGGCGCTGAGCATCGGCGTTGGTGATCTTTTCGAAGATCTGCTGATCGCCGTTGTTCTCGCTGCGCAGGCGGAGACGCTCCTTGAGCCTCTGCTCGAGCTCGATCGCGCCGATGATATCCTTGTCGATATCGTCGCACTTTTCACGGACGCTGTTCTTGAAGTAGCCGAGGAGGATATCGTCGAAGATATTCTTGCGGCGATCTTCTTCAAGGTAGCCGCCGCCGTTGTCGAGTTCCATCTTGAAGATCGCGTTCTGCTTGACCGCGTCGAAGATATCGCCGTTGACCTCGGAATTGAGCATCGTGGTCTCCTTCTGAGCTTTCTGGAGGGAGAACCTGCTCAGCTCCTTAAGAAGACTGTCGGTCGCGCAGATGTTGACGCGGGAGTCGCCCTTCTTATACTTGAGCTCATCGGTAAGGTCGGTCTTGCTGCGCTCGAGGGACTTGACTTTGAATACGAAGGTGCTGAAGAACTCCTCATATTCCTTGATGAACGCCTTGATGTAATCATAACCCTTGACGTAGACCGCGTGCTTTGCGAGTTTCTTGCGGTAATCGTCGATCGCCATGAAGTAGCCGGGGATCTCCTGATTCGCTTCGTCATAGAGCTTCTTATAGCCCTTCAGCTTGTCTCCGAAGCTGGGCTTCTTTTCAAGCATCGCAAGGTTCTCGACGCCGGTGATCTTTTCCTTGGTGAACTTGAACTCGTATTCCTTTTCCTTCAGGCTCTCAAGGTATTCGGCGGCCTGGTTGGCTTCGCTGGAATTGACTTCCTTGAGGAACTCTTCCTCGAGCATGTAAAGCGCATACCTGACTGCGCAGGGATGGAAGATCTCACCCTGAGGATTCTTGATCAGCTGCTCGATGCTGTAGGCGTCCTTGATGACGGAAGTCTTCTGCTCGTTGGTGAATACGGCTTCCGCCCAGCGGCCAACGATGCCGGCGATGATCGGGTTGCCGTCCTTGCTCTTCGCTTCAACGATCTCGCGGTAGTTGGAAAGCGCCTCGACTGCGTCGGCGATCTTTTCATCGCCGGTGCCGAAGGAGTTGTAGGTCTCCCAGCCCTTCGCTGCGTCATAGGTGCCGTTGAAACGCTTGTCGTTGAGAACTACGCGGTTCGCCTGCTCTTCGATGCTCTGCTTATAGCGCTTGATCCTCTTGTCGAGCGAGTCGAGCTCGAAGGTGTTGATAAGGTCGGTGGAGAAGGGATCCTTGCCGTTGCGGAGAGTGTCGTTATAGACCTTGCCGTCGCTGTCCCAGGTCGACATCGGAACGCCGCGCTTTTTCTGCTCTGCCTTGTAGGCCTTGATGGCGTTGTCGTATTTCGTCCACTTCGTTGCTTCACCGTCGCCGCCGATGCTGTCGATGGCCAGATCGTAGGCAACGTAGTCCGCGATCTTCTCATAGGGATAGCAGATGACGCCCGCGCCGATGCCGCCGAAACGGTTGCGGCCGTAGTTGCCGGGCTTCGTCATTTCTTTAATGATATTGTCTTCAACCGAGAAGGCCTTCTTCTGCATCGGGCCGACGTTCTGCTCATAGAGCGCCTGAGCCGCCTGATCGCAGTACTGGCTGATGCTGATCATGGTGCTGTCCTCGGCGTCCTGACCGTCCATAAGGAAGCAGAAATCCATCGGAAGCAGGGAGAGGGACTTTTGCCTGTCGGAACCGGCGACGGAAACATCGACGCGCAGGCCGCTGAACTGCTTCAGATCGTCATCGAGATCGATGAAGCCGGAGCCCTTCATCATGAACGCGTTGAGCTCCTTGACGGTCGCATAAGCGTTCCTTGCCTGGCTGTCGCGCTCGGTCTGGGAATCGATAACGCTGTCGAGGGTCTCGGGGAGCAGGATGAGGGAGCGGACGATGAGGCTGGTGTTGGGGTATTTTTCCTTGACATAGTCGCGGATGAACATGCTGAGGGGAAGGATGATGCCCGAACCGGTACCGCCGGATGCGGTGGAAGCGATGACAACGCGCATTGCCTGCTTCATTTCGCGGCCGGTCTTGCGGAACAGATCGTCGATCGCGTCATACAGCGGACGGATCTTTCCGGTCTTGATGGTCGAGTTCAGCGCGAGCCTGGAAATGGCGCGGACCTGACCGGCGCCTTCGGAGACCGTCTTGTCGTACATGACGGCGTTCTTCGGGAACCATTTCTTGCGTGCGTCGTCATCGTAGTCAAGGTAACTGCCGACGGTCTGGGTGTTGGAAGTCTGCACCCAGTAGATCTTTGATTTGCCGTTCGCAACGTTCGACAAATCGTTCACGTTCGTGTCGAGGCAAAGGAAGTTGATGTTTTCCTTCTCCTCATCGAGGCACAGGTCAGCGACCTTTTTGACGATCCTGCTGCCGGTACCGCCGACGCCCACAAACAAAGTCGGTGCAACGACTTCATTTGCTTTGAGTTTCTCTTTGTTGACTGCCATGTTTTACCTCCTGTAAAAACTTGCATTAATTATTTTTTCTTTTTAAAATCAAGCTTTACCGAAGCCGAGAAATCCTTTGTATCGCCGTTGGATTGGAGCTCGCCGCGGTAGACGATCGTCGTACCGTTGCGGAGATTGAAGGGCTTGTCGCTCTTCGGCATGCGTTCGAATTTCTTCGTATCTTCGTTGAAAGCGTATTTAACGGAACCGATCAGGATCTCGCTGAATTGGGCGTTGCCCTGTTTCTTGACGCTCTGGCTCTGGACCTCGGCGATGCGCTTGGCCTGAGGCGTACGCACATGGCTGCCCTTGCCGGGCTTGACATCCATTACGACGCCGAACTTCTTGCCGCCGTATTTCGTCATGGCCGTCACGCGCTTTTTCTCAAGCTTGGCGTCGAAGACGGTGTCTTTTGTGACGTCCTCGCCGTCAACGATCAACTGGTCCGTCCTCTTGTTCGTATGCAGCTTCGTCGGAAGCGCGGGAAGGTTCAGAATGAACAGCAGAAGCAGCAGCACTAAAGCCGCGAGTATCGCAGCGCACAGGATCTTCTTCCAGCGGGCGATAGTGCTCATGGAGAAATTCATCGTCTGCTCCTTTGCATTGACGGGATGACCGAGGTCGTCAACGGTCGAAGCATTGAACTTGATCGTGTAAGAACCTTCCTTAAGCGCATCGGAACCCTTGAGATAAATCTCATAGACGGGCTTGGTCTCATCCGGCTGACGGACGATGATATCGGCGCCTTCCTTTTCGCAGACGGCGGTGAACTGCAGCGCCTGGAACTGCTCGGGCGTCATTTCGCCGTCCTTCAGCTTGACGGTGACCGTTGCGATGAGGGGCTCGGTGCCTTCGATATCCTTGATAACGAAATAGTCCTGATTCCTGTCAAGCACCATTTCAAGCCCGATCGAGTTGAACTCGATCGCATAGCTGAACTTGGCATCGGCACTTGAGGGCTCGCTCGCCGGCGCCTGATAATCCGCGTGCAGATCGACGGTGAATAAGCCGACGGGGGTGGACTCGGGATTGTTGGGGTCAATATGCCTGAGCTTGATGATGTAGCAGTTGTCGCCCTTTTGGACATCGAGCTTTGCGCCTTCGGTTTCCGGATTCACTTTGAATTCAACTCGGTCGAATTCTTCGCCGGTGAGCTGCTGACCGTCATAGGTGAAGGTGACCCTGAATTCTTCGCCGTCCTCAAGTTCCGGAAGCTGATAGGTCTCCTGACCGCCTTCAATATGGATCTTCAGGTCGCTGGCAGCATGAGGCTTGATTATGATGCCGCCGTCAGGCCAGCCGAAGTCGGTGGAGTCTTTATGAATCGTATAGCCGCCGAGGTATGTGACGTCCATGTCTGCGGTAAACTTATCGCCGACACTCAAAGTCACGTCAACACTGCCGCTGTTGCCGGTATAATTGATCAGATATTCCTGCCCGTTGATATAATAGTGACCGGAATAATAGGTTTCGCCGAGAAGGTCAGACTGAGTGTATTCGCCGGTCACACCGTCCTTCATGCCGAAGCTGAGCTTGTAATTCCCTTCGTAAAGATCGTTCGGGTCAACCTGGTTGCCCTGCTCGTCGGTGAAAGTGAATTCCATATCAACGTTAGGTTCATAATAAACTTCAACGCTTGTCGCATTTCCGGAGTAATTGAGAGAATAATCGTCGCCCGGAATACTGTCATAAGTCAACAGCATACCTTGGAGACTTTTGTCCGTAACACAGTTATTGTAATATTCACCGCCGGCACCGTTTTCGGGGTATTTTGTTTCAAAACTCTGAGCAACGGATACAGTCTGGCCGGAAGAACTTTGAACCGTAACGTTGGAAACATTCTCGCCCTGGACAAAAACGATCATTTTATTCATGGAAACGTCAAGATTGAGAGTATTTCCGCCATTTATGAAATGTGATTTCGGGAGCGTATCACGTCCGAAAATCATATTGCACTTATTAGTAAGCCAATTAAGAATATCTGCCGGATTATCTACTCTCTCAGCAAGGAGAGTATGTCCCTGGGAAATGCATTCAGGTTTTGCAGCGTTTTTTCCGATGCCCAAATAGAGGATATTAACATCTTTGCTGTAAGGATCAAGGTAGCTTTTAAGTGCTCCGGGTGTTTCTTTTTCTGAAAGATAATAATTATTTTCATCGTGAAACCTGTTGCCGTCCGTTAATACGATCAACCATTTGTTCTCATCTTTGGCAGTTTCGCGTTTTAGACCTTCATAGGCTTCTTTAATCGTTACGATAGGTGTACCGCCAGCATCGTCTGTATAAATCTCGCGGATCTTTGATGCCTGCTCGGAGCTTGTGATCCTCATCGGTTTCTTCATATTGTAGGTTTCACTGCCGCCTATGCCAATCGTGATTTCCCACATCGGATAAATCGAAAGAGTATCGCCATCGTTCAGCATACGGGCAAAAACTTCCATGGCGTAGGTCGCCTGAGACCATTGCATTCGACCATTGGCATACATCGATCCCGAATTATCGAAAACGATCGCGATCGAACGCTTTTCCCTTGGCTTTGCTGTTGCAGCGGAAATTGTAAGGATCGGCAGCGATGCGAATACGACGCCGCAGATAAGAAGAAATGCGATTACCCGAACGACAGTTTTTTTCATAGCTCTGTCTCCTGTTGAATTATTTGGCAGTTTGCTGGGTTTTGATTGGAATTTCCGTTTCGCTCCCGCGCTGCGCCGGATAGGGGAAGACGCTCCGATGGAGCGATGCGCAGAGGATTTTCAAAGGGTGCGCGTAAATGCAGAACGGATGGCGCTGTATACTGCGTCAACAGCAACTACTATTATATCATATTCAGGCCGAATTGCAATCTTTTTGTCGTTAAATATCGAAAAAATTTGCGCGGGAGAGATGCTCCGCCTGCGCCGCCGAAAGCAAAGCCCCTCCGCGGGGGAGAGGCTTATGCATACGGTTGGAAAAATCTCACTTTTTGCCGTCCATCGTCCCGAACCATGGGATGAATTTAGAGACCTTCTTTTGGTATTCGGCATAAAGCGGATACTTGGAAGCGCTGATCTCTTCGCCGAAATTCGAGCTTCCCATGAACAGCACGATCAGCAGCAGCGCGCCGATGATGCTCCAGTTGAAGATCCCGATCCCGGCGCCGACGCTGAAAAGATAGAGCGAGACCCAGATGCTCTGCTCCGCAAAATAATTCGGGTGGCGGCTGTGGCCCCAGAGCCCCGTCGTGTTGAAGCCCTTTTTCCAGGGCTCGGGGATATCCGCGAGCTTTTTGCCGCCGGTGAGCAGCTGCTTTTTCTTCGAATGGAATGCCCACTGCTGCTCGTCCGCAACGGTTTCGAGAATGATGAAGCCGAACATCAGCGCCGCCGCGGCGCCGTCGACGACGCCGAACGGGGCGGGGGAGCGCATCGAGATCAGCGCGGGCAGCGTCGTTGCGAGCACGAGCGCGTTCTGATAAATGCAAATGAAGAAAAGATTGAAAAGCGTCCATTTCCAGCGCGGCTGAAATTCCTTCTTTTCGCGCAGGATCTTCCAACGGTAATCCTCTTCGCCGGCCCAGAATTTGAGCCTGTACGCGCCCTTTCTCGCGAAGTTGAAGGTCAGCCTCGCTCCCCAGAAGGTAACAAGGCAGGCGATCACGACGAGGCGCGCGGTCATGCCGCCGCGGATCGCGATGATCCATGTATAAGCGATCGGCAGGAGGCTCCAGAGCTTGTCCATCTGGCTGTTGTTTTTCGAAAGCTCACCGACGATGAAGCAGTATGCCGCGGAGCAGCCGCAGACGATCAGGAGCAGCTTGAGCGTGCCGAGCTGAACCTCGTCGAGAGCGGGTCCGACGGCGAAATACAGGATCGGGCAGGCGAGCAGGGATAGGCCGAGTATGACGGCCAGCAGTGCTTTTTTCATTTGAGTCGAATCGGGCGGACCGCGAAAAGGATGATGACGTTATAAAAAGGGGATGCGGCCCGCGCTCCTTTCGGGGATATGATAGCACTTTTTGACGCAAAAGTCAATATTGCAGACCGCACCGGCGCCGGTAAAACGCAAATTACAGCCTCCCACCCCCTGCGGATATAATGGGACCATCAAAACAAGGGAGGACCTTAAAAATGAAAAACCATGAAGTCGCAACCATAAAGAACGTCAGCTCGCTCAGCATCGCGGATCCGACCTTCTTTGTCGGCAGTCCGTACCGCTACGATCTTCGCATTTCCGAAGGCGATTACGGCGTCGTCACGATCGACAGTGAAAACGGGCAGGAGATCCTGATCGTCAATACCGCGGTCGATACCGAAGGGCTCGAGTGGATCGACCTTGCGGATGATATCTTCGTCCGTTCCGGGCAACTTTCGATCACCGCGGCCGGAAAGAGCGGGGAGACTTCAAGGGTGCTGATCGGCACGCAGCGCAAATGCTGCGCAAGGATCTCCTGCATCGAAAAGGATCTGAAGGTCCAGGGCATCCGCATCGAACTTTGAGGCGGATTTGACAAAAACGCTCCTTCCCGCCAAAAAACGGCAATCATGCGATTGAAAAACGCGGTCGCCTGTGATAGAATGATAATGTATCCGGGAAGGAGTGTTGACTATGGAAATTAAAAGAATAAAACGCATCGGCGTATTGACGAGCGGCGGAGACGCGCCGGGCATGAATGCCGCCGTCCGCGCCGTCGTCCGCACGGCTGTTTCCCGCGGGATCGAGTGCATCGGCATCCGCCGCGGCTGGCAGGGCCTCATCAACGGCGATTTCATCCTGCTCACCAACGAGAGCGTCAAGCATATCCTCCCGCACGGGGGCACGATCCTCTATACGGCGAGGAGCGAAGAATTCATGCAGCCGGGTGGCCGGCAAAAGGCCGTTGCGACCTGCAAGATGCTCGGCCTCGAGGGCATCGTCGCGATCGGCGGCGACGGCACCTTCAAAGGAGCGCTCGAGCTTTCGCGTATCGGCGTTCCGGTCGTCGGCGTTCCGGCAACGATCGATAACGACGTCGGCTGCTCCAACTACACGATCGGCTTCGATACGGCCTGCAACACAGCCGTCGAATGCATCGACCGCCTGCGCGATACGATGCAGTCCCATGAGCGCTGCTCCGTCGTGGAGGTTATGGGCCGCAACGCGGGTTTCCTTGCGCTGTATGTCGGCATCGCCGTCGGCGCATCGGCGGTGCTCGTTCCGGAGCGCCCGGTCGATTTCGAAAAGGACGTTGTGGAGCGGATCCGCAATTCAAGGCTCGCCGGCAACACGCATTTCATGATCGTGGTCGCGGAAGGCGCCGGAAGCGCAGTCGATATCGGCAAGGGGATCTATGAGGCGCTCGGCATACAGCCCCGCGTAACGGTCCTCGGACATATCCAGCGCGGCGGCTCCCCGAGCGCAAGGGACCGCGAGATGGCAACAAGGATGGGCTATACCGCAGTCAATGCGCTTGCTGAAGGCAGATTCAACTGCATCGTCGCAACGCAGGAGGGCAGCATCGAGGAGATCCCGATCGAAGAAGCGATGATGATGAAAAAGACCCTCCAGATGGATCGCTACCGCATAATGGAAACGATGCAGCTCGGCAATAAGCGGATCCTGATGGACGATTATTGAGTATTTTGCTGCAGGCGGGTCGATCCCGCCTGCTTTTATAAGGAGATTTGGATGAAAAGATCGATCGCTTTGATGCTCGCGGCGGCGCTGCTGCTTTGCTTTGCAGCCTGCGCGGGGAAAAAGGAGAAGCCGGAGGATCAGACCGCTCCGGATCAGCAGAACGAAGAAAACGCGGAAGAAGCCCTCGAAGAAGTCGCCGTCATGGATGCGGAAGGGAACCGCATCGGCTCGATCCGCCCGAACGGCGCGATCACGCTTACCGACGCGGGCATATTCTATTCTGTATTGAGTGACAGCGCGAAGAAAGCCGAATTCCGGCTTTTCGACCCGGAAACTGGGGAAAACGCTTCCCTGGGCAGGATCGAAGACTTCGCATATGAAGCCTCATACTGCCGGCTGGAGCTCGGCGGGAAGATCTATACGCTCGTTCAAACGGGGAATCTGTTTGATTCCGCGCCGGATCCGCTGACGCTGCTTGAATTCGACCCGGCAAACGGGGGAATGAAGGAATACTGCGTTGAAGAAAACGGTTTCGCCTATTCCGCGATGGCGGCGGTGAACGGGAAACTGCTGATCATCGACCACGATCAGGAGGATGTGCTTCACGACCGGCTGATCGAATTCGACCCCGCTTCCGGCGAAATGAGCGAAAAGCTGAGCTTCGAGCTTGACGAAAGCGGCGATACGCTGCGCGGAGTCTGTGCGCATGAGGGCGGCTTCTATCTGCTCCGCGTGCAGTTCGACGGCGGCAAAAAGATGTTTTTGGATAAATATGACGGCAGCTTCCGGCTGATCGAGTCGGAGGATATCTCCTATCTGATCAAATCCGCCGCGGATTCGATGACGCCGGAGGAAGCCGAGGACGAATTCAACCAATGGGTCAGCCGCTTCTTTGTGACGGAGGACGGAGTGCTCTATTATGAATCCTTCAGCGTGCTGCGCTGCCTTGCTGTGCTCGATTCCGGCGAGCAGCTGATCATCGCGAACGATCTCTTCAATGCCTCGTCGGGCAGCGGGGAACCCGTGTTCTTATGGATATACGGCGGCAGCGACGGGAACGAAAAGGACGTTTTCGAACTGCGCGATAAAAAGCTTGCCGTTTCCGAAAAGGGCTTCGAGCTGCCGAATCAGCGTTATTTTTACACCTTTGCTTCGGCTTCGGAGAGCGGGAACAGGCTGATCTTTCTCGGATCGGATGAAACGCTCCCGCCGCTTCTTTATTACATCCCGCGCGGCCGATAAATGCTATAAATAAGCTTAAATAAAAACGCTTCGGTTTCGGCCCGAAGCGTTTTTTGATATTACAGCGCTTTTGTTATGCCGCCGTGCCGCCGGAGGGCTCGGTTTCGCCTGCAGTGGGCTCCGCTTTTTTCCGCCTGCGGAAAGTCGTCTTTTCGATCAGCTTATCGCAGAGCACGATGAACGGCGGCAGGACGGTCAGGACCATGATGACCGAGATCACAGCGCCTCTGCCGACGGCAAGGCCGATATGCCCGATATAGACGTCCGAAACGCCGAAGGCGATCGCGAAGCTCGCAACGGACATGATGGTGCCGGAGGTCAGAACGGTCGGGAAGCTCTCGTTGACCGCGCGCGCCATGGCTTCCTTCTTCGGGTACTGCTTGCGCAGCGTCAGATAACGGCTCATGATGACGATCGCGTAATCGATCGTCGCGCCCATCTGGATCGCGGAAACGATCATATTGGTGACGAACAGGCTCCTGGTGTTCGTGATGTACTGGAAGGAGAAATTGATGAAGATGCTGCCCTGGATCACGAAAACGAGTATCGCCGCAGCAACGGGGCTCCTGAAGGTGAAGAGCAGTATGATGAAAACGAAGACGACCGTCAGAACGCTGATCAGCACCGAGTCGCTGTTATATGAATCATGAAGATCCCTTGCGCTTGTGATATCGCCGATCACGAGCGCTTTTTCCTTGCCGTAACGGTTTTCGGCGATACTCCGAAGCTTCTCGACGAGCGCGGTGCTTTCTTCGCCTTCAACCGGGACGGAGGCCGTGAGGATGAGTCTGTCGTAATTCTTGCCGCGCAGCTGCTTGACGCCGTTTTCGAAATCGCCGCGAAGAGGTTCGATCAGCGCCTTCTGCTCGGGGGTCAGGTCGACGACGCCCTGGTCGATCTTTTCGAAAAGGAAGAGCACAAGATCAACGAGCGGGACCTTGTATCCGTCGGGATCCGCCTTATAAGCGGCAGCCTCGCCGTGCTCGGCGCTGTATGCAAAGAACAGCAGCTGCGTCTGGTTGCCGTCGATATTCAGGTAATCCGAAACCATCCGGGAGGAGAAGCCGTCGGTAAGCTCCACGCCTTCGGCGACCTCGATATTCGTGAGCCCGATCGCGGTCTTGATCTCAGGAAGGGCTTCGGCCTCGCTGAGGAGCGCCCTCTCGTTTTCGTAATCGCCGCCCGGTACGAGGATGGCGACGGGCGTGTTCAGATCAAAGCTGTCCTCGATCTTATGCATCGCCTCGCGGCTGTCGGAATGGACGAGTTCGGATACGGTGCTTGCAGAGAAGGCATAGCTCGCCTTCTGCGAAAAGACGATCGCAAAGGGAAGGATCAGCGCGAAGATGATAAGGAAGATCGCGCCGCGCTTAACAAGGAAGCGGCCCCAGCGTTCGATATTCGGGATGAAGGACCTGTGCTGGGTTTTCTTCATCGCTCTCGGGAAGAGCAGGATGAGCCCGGGCATGAGCAGGAATACCGTCAGCATGCTGCAGATGATGCCCTTGGAAAGCACGAAGCCGAGGTCATAGCCGAGGCGGAACTGCATCAGCGTCAGCGCGATAAGGCCGGATATCGTCGTCAGGCCGGAGGAAGCGATCTCTATGATGGATTTCGAAAGCGCGCGTACGAGCGCCTCCTTTTCATTCGGCCCAAGCGCCGCCTCGTCCTGATAGCGGTGCGCGAATATGATCGCATAATCGATCGCAAGCGCAAGCTGCATGATGATCGCGATCGTGTTAGTGATCGAAGATATCTCGCCGAGCCAGTGGTTCGTGCCCATGTTGAGCAGCGCGGCGAAAGCGAATACGACCGTGAAGATCACGACCTCGAAGTAACTGCGGGATGTGAAGAGCAGAACGCCCAATATGACAGCAAAGGCGATCAGGATAACGCCGGTCATCTCTCCGGAAAGCTTTTTATTGTAATCGCTGCCGATCTCGGTTCGGACCGCGTGATCCATGGATTCGATGCGCTTGTTGATCGCATCCATTGCGTCCTCGGTCTCGGGAGCATCGACCGCTCCGTCGAAGGTGAGGGTGAACAGCGCCGAGTTGTTTTTGTAATGCGCTTCGGTGTCGTCGAAGGTGACGGACGAAACATGATCGAAGGCATCCAGCTCGTCCTTCAGCGCTTCGGCCTGTTCATAGGTGACGCCCGAAACCATGACCTCCGCCGTGGCATAGGTCACGAATTCATCCTGCATGATCGTAAGTCCGCGCCGCGTTTCGGTGTCATTCGGCAAAAATGCGGTGAGGTCGCTGTTGATCTTCACTTTTCCGATCGAAAGCGCGCAATAGACGCCCGCAAGGATGAACAGAATGAAGATCACAAAGCGGGAATTGACGATCAGCCTCGCGATCCCGTCCATAAAACTGCCGGAACTGCGCAGGTTTTTGAACTTCTCAAGCTTCAAAACATATCCCTCCCGGTAACGAACTGCAAAAGATTAACGGATTACTGTTCAATCATAGCCAAAACGCCGGGAAAAGTCAACCTGAAATTTCTTCGGTATATTTGAAAAAGAGTATTGACAAACATCAAAAAGAGGTTTATTATAACGATGGTTAGCGAAAGCTAACCGATTATTTGGCATGGAGGTTAGCGAAAGCTAACCAAGATGCGCAATAAGGAGGATGAAATGATGCCTTTGACTTTGGCTTCCCCGGGGGAAGAGAACATCATCAAACATGTCGGCGGTTCGCAGGAGATGAAGAAGCATCTGAGCGATCTCGGCTTTGTTGCGGGAGGTTCTGTGACTGTGATCTCCGCAATGGGCGGGAACGTCATCGTGAACGTTAAGGAATGCCGGATCGCGATCAGCCGCGAGATGGCTCAAAAAATCATGATCTGAATAAAATTCGGGAGGTAACGGAATGAAAACACTGAAACAAGCGCCGGTCGGCTCCACCGTCCGCGTGGTCAAGCTCCATGGCGAAGGCGCGGTCAAGCGCCGCATCATGGACATGGGCCTCACCAAGGGTGTGGAGGTCCATATCCGCAAGCTCGCGCCGCTCGGCGACCCGATCGAGGTCAACGTGCGCGGCTATGAGCTCTCGATCCGCAAGGCGGACGCGGACATGGTCGAGGTCGAGTAATTTTTTGCGAAACAAGTTAGCGAAAGCTAACCTTCAGCGAAAACAGGGAGAAACAATATGGCAAAGAATATCAAGATCGCCCTTGCGGGCAACCCGAAC
>DBXK01000034.1:0-24526 GCA_002309375.1 Christensenella sp. UBA1214
ACGCAGCATGATCCGGGACATTTTGACATAGCACTTGCGCTCGCCGAATATGTGGTTAATCTATAGCGGCAACTTCCGGTTTGCAGAGGAGAAATAATGACGGCAGAAGAGTTATGGAAAAGATCCGGATTAACCGGACTATATGAATCGTGGGCGTTCAGCGATGCGCCGGACACGCTTGCGGTTTTGGTTAAAAACGGTAAGAAGACTGCTACCTGTTCATCTTATGATGTGTATCAGGCAAACAAATTATCGCTTCCCAAACCGGGCGATTACAGCGTTATTCTCGATTCTAACGGTGAAGCAGTATGTATTGTAAAGACAACAAAGGTTTATGTCACAGAGTTTCATCGGGTTTCAAAACTGCATGCTTACAAAGAAGGCGAAGGAGACAGATCCTTAGAATACTGGAGAAAGGTTCACATAGACTTTCTGACCCGTGAGCTTGCGGAATTACACCAGACATTTGATGAAAACAAAAAAGTTGTATGTGAGGAATTTGAACTGGTGTACGCTTAAATTCCCGTTTGCAGAGCCGCCACGCGGCTCTTTTTTCCCTTTCCGCGCACCGCGGGGCAGTTGAATCGGGACCGCGGGTGTGGTAAACTTATCCCGATAAATCGAAGTTTAAGAAGGAGAAATAACAAATGGAATTCAAAATAATCCCCTGTGTTGAAGGCGATGATGAGCTTATTGCAGATAAGCTCAATGCGATCACCGATTCAAAGATAGATTTTGAAGATACGATCGAGGACGAGCTGGTCGTGTTCAAAGTTACGGACAGCGACGGAAACATCATTGCCGGGTGCAATCTTCTGATAAATTGCTGGAGGGTTGCTGATCTCGACATCCTGTGGGTGGAGGAAACTTACCGAAGACAGGGGGTCGGCTCCGCTCTGATCCGCGGGGCGGAGCGTGCCGCGAGAGAAAAAGGCTGTCGTTTTATGACGCTCGGCACCTTTGATTTTCAGGCAAGACCGCTGTATGAAAAATTCGGATTTGAGGTATGCGGTACGATCGAGGACTGCCCGGCAAAGGGTCATACGCACTACGATATGATAAAACGGCTTGACGCCCCTTCCAATGATAGCGCCGCCGCATCCTGCGTATTTGAAATTCAGCCCGGTGATGAGGACGACGCCGAATACATTGACGACAAGCTCGTTGAATACAACTGGTCACAGGTGCCTTCTGTGCATGACTTCGAAGGCATCGGAAGGAAGATTCAGGATGATAACGGTGAACCGATAGCCGCCGGGTTTGCGGGAGTGAACTTCTGGAACATCGCTTTTGTAGAAATGCTGTGGGTGGATGAGCCTTACCGCAATCAGGGCATAGGTTCCTGTCTCCTTTCGGATATCGAGCGGGAAGCGAAGAAAAAGGGCGCTTGTATTGTGATGATCGATGCTCGCGACTGGAATGTTGAGTTCTTTAAGAAACTCGGCTATACGGTGTACTGCACGCTTGAAGATTACCCGAACGGGTACAGCAAGTACAAATTGCAAAAACAGCTTTGAGCAGGCGCGGCGCGGCGCGGCAAATTCCGGTTTGCCGAGGCAGCGACAGACGTTACGTTTGTGTGTTCTTACCTCGAAAAGTGTACGTTTGTACGCTCTTACACAAATAACAGAGGGTACCCAGCGGGTACCCTCTGTTATTTGGCATTAACGAAGGGACCCGGCCGCGGGAAACGCAACAGTGTTGCGTTTCCCGCGGCCGGGTTTTGCGAAGCAGGGCGAGTGCGAAGCGGTGTGTGGACGGATTTCACCAACGGCGCGGCAATTTGTTTCGCCGGCATCATTACTTTAATAATCTATTGAAAAATACATGCTTTTCGGGTAAAATAATCGCGATAAACCGAGTTTTGCAAAGGAGAAGCAGCGGACATGATCGTTAAGAAGTATAAAGAAAGCTTCATGAAACGCTATGATATGGATGAAGGTATTCCATTTCCCGGTTATGCGGATTATCCGGGTCTTGTCTGTGAGCCGGGTTCGTTTCAGAATTCGGGCGGCTTAATGATCCGTTATTGTATCTATTATTATGCGGATTACAGAAAGGATACCCTGATCCTGTTCTGCCATGGCCTCGGNNGCTGGTTGAGGTACCTTAATCTGTACTGCTCATCTCTTGAAACCGAGGGTCGATTTGTGTATAATACAAAATAGAAGAATATGCTGTTTGGCGTTCTGCGCAATACGAAGATGATAATGCTCCGAGAGTGTTTCTGCGTTGAGCTCAGGGGATATGTTGAGATATTATGATGTCGACAGCTATCAGAGCCTGTTGACGATAATGAATTCGATGAAGTAACGAAACGCTTTCCCGTCCGGAAGAACCGCTGAAGAAAGGTATAGCCTGCCGGCAAAAGTTCGTGCCGCACAGATAAAAGACATGATCATTGAAACACTGAAAACCCGATTTGAATCGAACATACCCCGCCACGCGGGTCTCCGCTGGGTGGAGGTTGAGGCGCGGCTTATTGCCGATCCGGACGCACTATCCGCGCTCGAGTGGATGGAGGAGACCGGGGGAGAGCCCGACGTGATAGGACGGAACGGCGAGTGCTTTATATTTGCCGATTGCTCTGCGGAGTCGCCCTCGGGCCGCAGGAGCCTTTGCTATGACGAAGCGGCGCTCAAGGCAAGGAAGAAGAATCCGCCAACGGGCAGCGCGGAGGAGCAGGCGAAACGGTACGGAATATCCCTCATGAGCGAGGAACAGTACCGTCATCTTCAAACGCTCGGCGAATTCGACATCAAGACCTCATGCTGGATTTTAACGCCCGAACCGATTCGTTCTCTCGGCGGCGCGCTGTTCTGTGAGCGGAGGTACGGCAGAGTGTTCGTTTTCCATAACGGCGCGGATTCGTATTACGGCGTGCGAGGCTGGCGCGGCGTGATAGAGGTGTGAGCTCGCCAAGGGAAAACCTATGGAAAGGATACTAAGATAGCCGGATATGACGATCGAAGAATACATCTCCAATCAGGATGAGGCTATCCGCCCGCGTCTGCAGACGATCTGTAATGCCATCCGCGAAGCTATCCCCGAAGCCGAAGAGCGCATTTCGTGGGGCATGCCGACCTTCTGGAAGGGTCGGAATATAATTCACTTCGCCGCTGCAAAGAAGCACATCGGCATATACCCCGGGGCTGAAGCCGTGGAGGAATTTGCGCCATATCTTACGGAGTACAAAACAAGCAAAGGCGCGATACAGCTGCCAAACGACAAGGAACTCCCAATAGGGCTGATTGCCGAGATCGCCTGTTGGTGCTATAAATCATACAGAGTAAAATGAACTTTGATAAGGATATGTATCATACCGGCGGACTTTCTATGGGTTCGGTATCATTTTAGTGCTCTTGCACACCTAAGAAACCTCTTTTGTCTACCACGACAAAAGGGGTTTTTTATCGACTTTCGATAACAACCGGCCCCGGAGCAGGCTCCCTTGCCTGAACCTCGGTGCAGCCGATCATTGACGCCGGTACGATCGGAGCAGAGCCGCGGACGAAGCCGTGCTTGCTTTTTGAGACGCATCTTGATATAATATCCAAAAATAATGCTGACAAGCAAATATAGATCATAGGAGGAAATCATATGAAAAAACTCGTATCGGCACTCTTGGTCCTTGTCCTGATCGCATGCAATGCTTCGGCAGTGTCTGCACAGCAGATATACGGAGAAACCCCTCGTTCACCCGTCGGAATGGATATAAGCGGCTTTTCCACGCTCGATTTCGATCAAAATCCCGTCGACGGCTCCATTTTCCAAAACGCAGCGCTCACGGTGATCAATTTCTGGGAGACCGGCTGCGGACCCTGCATATCGGAAATGCCTTTTTTCCAGCAGGCGCATGAGTACTACAGCGCCACGCCCGAAGCTGACGTGCAGGTCTACACCGTGCTTTACGTCGGTCAGGGTTCGACCGTACCGGAGGGTATCTCCCTTCTGCAGGACTATACATTCGGCAAACTCATAATCGACAGCGTGCTTTCCGAAGCGCTTAACGCAACTGAAGTAATGCCCGGTTTGATTGCCTTCCCGGAAACAATTTTGGTCGATTCAAACGGCATCGTTCGATATCATCATTTCGCTTCATATCAGAGTTATAATGAGCTCCAAAGCGAGATCCAGCAGTGGTTGGCTCAGGTTCCCCCTGTTACACCCGGAGAGCCGCCCGTACCTGTTGTCGCTGACGGCGATGCGGATGGCAATGGTTCAACAAACGTGGGCGACGCGCTGCTCTGTCTTCGCGCCGCAATGAACCTTGTCACGTTCAGCGAGGAGCAAACAGCGCACTGCGACATGGATGGCAACGGAAGCGTAACAGTCAGCGATGCACTCATCGTTCTGCGAATTGCAATGGGTCTGTCATAAAACCCGGTGATTATAGATCAATACAGGAGGCGTCACAAAGTGAAAACCAAACGAATCATTTGCTTCTTATTGGCAGTTGTCCTGTTTACCCTGGCCATGCCGGCCGCTCTTGCAGAGGGTATCATCAGCTCAGCACATGAAAGGGCTATGCTGGGCTTGCTCGACAAGGTCTGGAATGATCTTGACGCAGTCGAGAGCGAGAGCATGAACGCGGGAGCGGATATGGATGATGTCACAAAAGCCGTCTATCAAGCTGTTTTATCAAATAAGTTTGTCGACGAGGGAAGTGTGAGTTCCATCCGTGATAACGGATTCACGTTCCGCGTGCGCGGGATGCGCTGTAATTACAACTATGAAAGCCGCAACACTAAGTATGATCCCGTTGTCGATATGGAGCTGCTTGCGGATATTTCGGAGACCTTCGGAACGAGGAACGGTACAGCGGATATGGACGTTCTCCTTATCGGCCCGTTCTACGGACAGGACGCGAACTTCACCAATCAGTATCCCAATGAAGCCGCTTCGATTGCCGAGGCGACAGGCGGCAGTTATACCATCCTTTCAACGTCAAATGCAACCGGACCCAACATCGCGGCCGCCTTCCCCGACGCCGGAGTTATACTGATCGACTCTCACGGCGCGGACGGGTATCTTGCGCTGACCACGGATGAAGGCATAACAGCCGAGGATTATCAGAATGGCTGGGCTTCGAGCTCCGGCAGCAATTCAGCCTACATCGACGGAAGGTACATCGAGCATCATGTTCCGCGCCAGCTGCCCAACAGCATCGTCTGGATGGCTTTCTGCGAAGGCATGATAAGAAGCAATCACGGAGAGACCGGAGCCGCTCTTCTTCGCGCAGGCGCGGGCTGCGTCTACGGTTATTCGCAGGCCGTAACCTTCGGCGGTGAGTACCGTTACGAAACGCATTTCTGGAACAACATGAAGTACAACGATACGACCGTTGCGGAGGCTTTCAACGCGATGACGGCGGAGCTTGGAAACTGGGATCCCCTTATGGATTCCTCCAACGGCTCGGCTTTCCCCATTATAATGAGTCCGGTGGATCCGTATCCGTCCAACCCCGACAGCCATCAGAACGTTCACTGTGATTGGAGGCTTTTCGGAGCGGAAGTCGATCCGGTCGAGCTCGAAAGCTTCAGTCTCGCTCCATCCGACCTGGATATTTATATCGGCACCTCATCCGCCGTGCGATTTGACAGAGTGCCGGAAAACGCCAATAACTACGATCTCGTATGGTACAGCGAAAACGAGAGTGTCGCCACAGTCATCGGCAACGACAACGTAGTTCGCATCACGGGAGAAACCATAGGCTCAACAAGAGTTTACTGCGACGTTTTCGTGAACGGAGAAAGCATCGGCAGAGCATACTGTAATGTCAATATAATCCCGTTGCCGCCGATAAGTGAAGCGCTGAACGTCGAGGGCGGAAGCCTTGAGTTCACTTCAACGCAGTATCCCTGGCAGACTGTGCTTATCGACGGGAGGCTCGCGGCAAAGTCGGGCAACAAAGCAGCGAACAACAGCACTTCAACGCTCAGACTCGTTCTTGACATGGAAGCCGGTGATACGCTGACTTTCGATTGGAAGGTATCGAGCGAAAATTATGATAAGCTCGGCTTCTATGCGAACAACCAACTTCAGGGCAGTCAGATCTCCGGCGCTCAGGATTGGGAGACCGTAGTATTCACAGCTCAGAGCAGCGGCACATATACCTTTGAGTGGCGCTATAAGAAGGACGCCAGTGTCAATGCTCTTGACGACTGCGGATATGTGGATAACGTTATTCACAGCGGAGACGTTCCGCCTGCGCTGCCCGGTGATGTTGACGGCAGCGGCAGCGTGACTGTTACCGACGCATTGATCACGCTCCGCGCCTCTATGGGGATCCTAACGCTGACGGATGATCAGCAGATCATTGCCGACGTCAGCGGCGACGGATCGATCGATGTATCAGACGCACTGATGATACTCAGAATGTCAATGGGCCTGATCTAGAGCATACAGGGTTCAACGGAGAGTTGAAGGACAGAGCGCCGGCGGCCGCGAACGGCAGCCGGCGTATCGTTTTATCACTCTTTTTAATTAAAGAACCTCTTTTGTCTGCCGCGGCAAAAGAGGTTTTATATCGATTTTCGATAACAAACGGCCCCGGAGCAGTCATCCCGCTGCTCGGGCGTGAAATGCCTGCGGGCATGAGGGGATTTATTTCACTTCACATCCGGCCCCGGCGGATACTTCACGGCTGCTTTGAGCAGGCACTTCACATCGAGCGGAGCGAGATACTTCACTTAAACTGCTTCGCGCAGTTTACCTTCTCCCTTTTTTCTGCTATAATCAACTCATATCATCCCCGGGAGGCTGTTATGTTTCTTCGTTACATCACCTTGACCGATCATCCGGAGCTCAGGGACCGCGCTGCAGCCTGGTTCAATTCCAAATGGCATGTGCCCGTCGAGGCGTACCTCGAGTGCATGGACGCCTGTCTGGACGGGAGCACGCCGTACGACTGGTTCCTCTGCCTGCACGGTGAAAGGATCGTCGGCGGGCTCGGCGTGATCGAAAACGATTTCCACGACCGCAAGGACCTTGCGCCGAACGTCTGCGCCGTCTATACGGAGGAGGAGTACCGCGGCCGCGGCGTCGCGGGGGAGCTGCTCGGCCTTGCCGTCCGGACGCTGCGCGAAAGGGGCGTTTCGCCGCTCTATCTTCTGACCGACCACACCGGCTTTTACGAGCGTTACGGCTGGGAATTCTTCTGCTTCGCCCTCGGCGACGGCGAGGAGACGCCTTCCCGCCTTTATATTCACGGATGATCGGCGAAAAGGCGCATTTTCCGCTGGACGGAAGCGGGATTCCGTGGTACAATATATTCGATCCCAAATCCACAATCAGGAGGCAGTTATGGCAAACGCAAAGAAGGTCGGCACTCTGATCAAAAAGGCCCGCACCGAGGCGGGGCTGACGCAGGAGCAGCTTGCAAAAAAGGTCACCGGCGCATCGGCGAGCGACATCGGCAAGGCCGAGCGCGGCGAGAAGGAACTCACGACCGATCAGCTCAAGCAGGTCGCGAAGGCGACGGGCGTGACGCAGAAATCCCTGCTCGACGCCGCAAAAGGCAAGCAAACGGTCGTTTCCGCTTCGTCCTCATCCTCAAGCGGCGCGAAAACGAGCAGCACGAAGCTCACCGCGGCGGAAAAGAAGCTCGTTGAGCTCTACCGCAAGGCCGACGCGAAGACAAAGAAAAAAGTCATGGAACTGCTCGGAAACGAGGATGAGGAAGGGGATTCCTCGCTCCTTTCGGGCATCACCGAAAGCCTCACCGGGACGCTGACCGGCAATTCCGGAAGCAGCTCCTCCGGCGGCGGCAACCTGATCGAAGGCCTGCTCGGCCTTTTGACCGGCAAGCGCGAGATGCCGGAGGGCGGGGAAGAAGCTCCCGAAGAGCCGGAAAAGAAATAACAAAACCGAATGAAAAAACGGATGCGATCATTCGCACCCGTTTTTATTGTAATTGCCGATTATTTTTCAAGCGTGAACGCGATCGTGAGGATGAATTCGAACCGGGCGCCGTCGTTTTGCGTTTCGCAGAAAAAGCGGGCCTTGCCGACGTTCCGGATTAAGGCTGTCCCGTTTTCGTAAGCGCGGATCACGCAGGCGGTCAGCTTGCTGCGGTCGATGCCGACGACGCCGTATTCCCCGCCGAAAACGCCGTAAACGGTTGCGAGGTATTTGCGGATCAGCGCCTCGTCGAATTCGGTGCGGCGGCGTTCTTCCGCCTCGATCGCCTCCCGAACGGCGGGCGCGACGCTGTAATCGGGGCTCTCCGGACGGATATAGCCGATCGTGAAGATCACCTCTTCGGCGCGGCCGTATTCGTCGGTCCGGATCTCGACCCTGCCCGCATCGTTCGCATTCTCCGCGATGAGGGCCCGCCGGAGCAGACCGTCTTCGGCAAGCTCCGTCGCGCCGAGGCCGCAGCCGGGCTCCGCTTCATCGAGCGCATCGAAAAAGCGCTCGTACGGCACGCCGGAGGGCAGGGGAGCTGCGGTCTCTTCCGGAGCTTCGTCCTGCGGTTCGATCGTCTTCCTGCTGCCGAAAATGATGAACACAACGGCGCAGACCACCGCCGCGGCGCAGAGGATGCAGAATTTTATGACCGTGCCGCGGTTCGATTCTTCGGGTATTTCATCCGCCCGATTATTCATCAGAGGGCGAAGTTGCCGCCTTCGAATACGGGGATCTCGCGGCCGTCATGCGTAATGCCGGTGATCGAAAGATCGCGCGTGCCGACCATGAAATCCTCGTGGGTAATGCTGGTGTTGAGGCCGTGCGCCTCGAGCTGCTCGGGCGTCATCTCCGTGCCGCCCTGTATGCAGGTCGGGTACGCTTCGCCGAATGCGAAGTGGCAGGAGGCGTTCTCGTCGAAGAGCGTGTTATAGAAGAGCACGCCGCTCCGGGAGATCGGGGAATCATAGGGAACGAGCGCGACCTCGCCGAAATGCGAAGCGCCTTCGTCGAGCGCGATCTCCTTCTTCAGGAATTCCTCGCCCTTTTCGGCGTGGACCTCGGTTATCTTGCCGTCCTTGAGGATCATATAGAAGCCGTCCACGATGTTGCCGCCGAGCACGAGGGGCTTACTGGCAACGACCTTGCCGTTCACGCCGTCGCGCTTCGGGGCGGTGAAGACCTCCTCCGTCGGGATATTCGCAACGAACTCGATGCCGGTCTTGCTGAATTCGCTCCCCGCCTCCCAGATATGGCCGACGGGCAGCTCGACCGTCAGATCCGTGCCGAGGGAGTTCGTGTAATGGAGCGATTTGAACTGATAATCGTTGAGCTTTTTGCATTTATCCGCAAGGGTAGAGCAGTGCTCGCGCCAGCGCTTCACGGCGCCGCCCTCGTCGGTGATGCGGATCGCCTTGTAGATCTCCTCCCAAAGCTTCTCCATCGCCTCCTCCTCGGAAACGCCGGGGAAGACCTTTTTCGCCCAGGAGGGTACGGGCACGCTCGCCACGCACCAGGGGTTGACGCTCGCCATCATCATGGAGCGGTATTCCTTATTCGCCTCGCCGAAGGCCTTGTTCGCGCGGGCGATGCGCTCCGGATCGACGCCCCTGAGGTTCTCCGGGTCGGTCGCGGCGATCGAGAGCCGGGCCGCGCCGCGCTTTGCGAGGCCGAGGTTTTTGTCGACCTCCCAGGGGAAGACCTCGTCGAAAACCTCGTCGGCGGCGTTGAGCCAGTACTGGCGGCCGATATAGTCGTCGCGCCAGTTCATGATGACCTGCTTCGCGCCGACCTCGTAGGCGGCCTTCACGCAGAGCCGCGCAAAGGGAGCGCATTCGACGGGCGAATTGATGATGACGTACTGACCTTTCTGAACGTTCAGACCGATCTCGATCACGAGATGGGCGTATTCTTCGAGCTTATTGACCATGCTTGCCTCCGAAAGTCCGCAAAAAAGCGGGAAATATGACTTGCAATAAGAATAGCACATCCCGCGAAAACCGTCAATCCCCGGGCAGCGGAAAAGGGCTCGCAGCCTCTTGCAAAAACGGCGCGTCTATGGTAAAATTTCATCAAAATATACGGAATGATCCGTAATGAAGGAGCGGAAATGAAAACTATCTATCTTGCCGGCGGCTGCTTTTGGGGGATGCAGAAATTCTTCGATCAGTTCGAGGGCGTTTTGAGCACCGAGGTCGGCTACGCGAACGGGCCGACGGATGAAACCACCTATAAGGAGGTCTGCGCGAGCAGCGGACACGCGGAGACCGTGAAGATCGGCTTCGACGAGGCGAAGATCGGCCTTGTCGAGCTGCTCGATTATTATTTCATGGCCATCGACCCGCTCTCCGTCAACAAGCAGGGCGGGGACGAGGGGATCCAGTACCGCACGGGCATTTATTATGACGATGAAAGCCTCCTTCCCGCGATCCGCGAACGCTGCGCGGCGGAGGAGAAAAAGCTCGGCCGGCCCATCGCGGTCGAAGTAAAGCCGCTTATCAATTTCTGCTCCGCCGAGGAGTACCACCAGGACTATCTCGAAAAGAATCCGGGCGGCTACTGCCATATCGGCGCGCATATGTTCAATCTCGGCAAAAAGTAAGCTGTCGCGGCAAAAGCGCCGCGGGAAAAGGAGAAAAATATGCCCGGTCCGGGTCCAGGAGCTGGAATGCGCGGCGGGAGGGGCTTCCTCACGGAGGAGGAAAAGGCCAACCGCCCGAAGGTCACATGGCCGCTCATCAAGCGGATACTGTCCTATCTGAAGCCATACTGGAAGCAGATGGCGGTGGTGCTGATCTGCATCGTCGTTTCGTCGATCCTCGGCCTGCTCCCCTCGGTGCTGACCGGTAAGATCATCGACAAGGGTCTCATCGGGCGGGATATGAAGATGCTGATCACGCTGATCCTCGTTTCGCTCGGCGTGACCTTCGGCTCGCACCTGATCGGCGTCGGCGAAAGCTATCTCAACAACTGGATCGCCCAGCATATCAGCTTCGATATGCGCAATTCGATGTATCTGCACCTGCAGCGCATGAGCCAGCGGTTCTATACCTCGAACAATCAGGGCGATATCATCACGAGGATGACAAGCGATATCTCCGGCGTGGAGCGAGTGATCACGAGCACCTTCACCTCGATCCTCTCGAACACGATCACCCTGATCTGCGCGATCGTCATCATGTTCCGCCAGAACCCGATCCTCGCCGTCGTCGGCATGCTCGTGATCCCGCTGTTCGTGATCCCGACGAGGATGGCGGGCAAGACCCGCTGGAAGCTCACGCAGGAATCGCAGGAATGCAGCGACGAGGTCAACGGCATATTGAACGAGACCCTTTCGGTCAGCGGGCAGCTCCTTGTCAAGCTCTTCGGCAAAGAGGCCTACGAATACGAAAAATACAGGTCGGTCAATAAAAAAATGATCCGCCTCAATATCCGCGAGAGCATGGCGGGCCGCTGGTTCATGGTCATCATCCAGACCTTCTCGAGCATCGGGCCGATGCTCCTGTACCTTGTGGGCGGCATCATGATGATGAAATACGATTCGAACCTCACCGTCGGCGATATCACGGTGCTCGTCGCCCTGCTCGGGCGGATGTACGGGCCAGTGAACTCGCTTCTGAACATCCAGGTCGAATGGATCCGCTCGATGGCGCTCTTCACGAGGATATTCGAATATTATGATATGCCGATCGAGATCGAGAACCCCGAAAACCCGGTCGAGCCGGAGATAAACGACGGCAGCGTCGAATTCCGCGGCGTCGATTTCGCCTACGATCCCGAGCGGCAGATCCTCAAGAACGTCAGCTTCACCCTCGAAAGCGGAAGGAGCATCGCCATCGTCGGCCCCTCCGGCTCCGGCAAGAGCACGCTCATCAACCTGATCCCGCGCCTCTATGACGTCGGAGCGGGCGAGGTGCTTTTCAACGGCGTGGACGTAAGGGAGCTCGACCTCAACTATCTGCGCAGCAATATCGGCATCGTCAGCCAGGAGACCTATCTCTTCAACGGCACGATCCGCGATAATCTCCTTTACGCAAAGCCGGACGCGACCGAGGAGGAGCTGATCGAGGCCTGCAAGAAGGCGAATATCTATGACTTCATCTTAAAGCAGGAGAAGGGCTTCGACGCGATGGTCGGCAACCGCGGTCTGAAGCTCTCCGGCGGCGAGAAGCAGCGCATCTCCATCGCGCGGGTGCTGCTGAAGGACCCGGCGCTGCTGATTTTCGACGAGGCGACCAGCGCCCTCGACTCGATCTCCGAGCAGAAGATCCAGGACGCGATCGACCCGATCATCGCGGAGCGCACGAGCATACTGATCGCGCACAGGCTTTCGACGATCCTTGCGGCGGACGAGATCCTTGTCGTGAAGGACGGCGAGGTCGTGGAGCGCGGCAGGCACGCGGATCTTGTCAAGCGCGGCGGCGTCTATACCGAGCTCTACGAAACGCAGTTCAGCAAGGCGATCATCGGCGGGGAGCAGTTCATCCCGACCGAGACCGAGGACACCGATTACCTCAATATGGACTGAGAAAACCGAAACCGATCCAACGGGCCGTCCGCAAAGCCGGGCGGCCTTTCGCTTCGGGGCGGTTTGACAGCGCTTTTATTACCTGATATAATGAAAAAATCGGAGCGATTTGACGGGAATCGCCTATGAACCGAAAACGAGATAACGGAGGAATGAATATGAAGCGAAAAATAAGCCTGATCATAATAACGGCGCTGCTGCTGACCGCCGTGCTCGCCGCGGCCTGCGGAAAGAACGGGACGGAGCGGGAAGCAAGCGGCACTGCGGCGCCCTCCGGGGAAAACGAAACGCCCGATCCGGCGGCGCCTTCGGGGGAAAAAGCAACGCCCGAGCCGACGGAAGCGACGCCCGAGCCGGCGGAAGCGACGGCCGCCCCGACGGCGGAGCCGCAGAGCGCCTTCAAGCCCAACGAAAGGCCGGAGGAAGTGACAGTCGAATGGCTCGCGGCGGAGATGATGTACCGCTGGTATCTCGGCTATCTGAACCTCGAGGTTGAGGATTATTCCGATATAATGGACCTGAACGCCGATACGGATATGTTCTTTTATTCGAACCGGCTTGAGATAGATTACGTAAAGCTCGGACTTATGAAAAACATACTCGGCGCGGCGCAGGGCACTGCGGGGATCTCGTACGTCGTTGAGGAATCCGAAACCGAGATCACCGCGCACGTGTACGTATCGACTCACGTGAATTGGGATGATCCGTATACGAGCGATCCCGGCACAAATTTCCAGATCACGGTCGATAAGCAGCGGATGGTGATAACCGCCTTCGATCAGTTCCTCTGCGAAGGGATTTACAATAACGCCATGCAGCCGCTCGCGCTGAAATATCGGATCGATCACCCGTGGGAGGAAGCCGACCGCCTCGCGTATGAAGAGCTCTATGCGCGGCTTGAGGCAAGCGGAAGCTTACACTGATCCGGGGCGTCAGCCGCCGTCATCATAGACGCCCTCGCCGAGATCTATGCCCAGCACCTCGAGATCCTTCGCGCTGTACTGCCGCTGGGGGTAATCGAGCGCACGGTTAACGGGCGCGGCGCGGGGCGGGGGAGCCGAAGCGGCGGCGGAGGGAAGCGGAGAGGAAAAGACGTGCTCGCCGTCCTGCCAGCCCTTTTCGGCGAAAAAGTTGCCGCCCTGCTTGATATAGCGCGGCTCGATCCGAAGCCTCGATACGCGCCCCGCATAGC
This sequence comes from Christensenella sp. UBA1214, assembly GCA_002309375.1. Classification (GTDB taxonomy): domain Bacteria; phylum Bacillota; class Clostridia; order Christensenellales; family CAG-138; genus PeH17. The sequence goes on from DBXK01000034.1 coordinate 13,629, forward strand.
CGGTCACACCTTTTTCGATCGTCTCCCGGCTCGCACCCGATCGCCGCGCGGCGATATACGCGAGCCTTGCCTTCGCCCTGCCCTCGCGCCGGGGGTATTTCTTCCAAAGCTCCTCGAATTCCGCTTCAAGCTCCGAACAAGTCGGGGCTTTTTTCATCTCGGCTCCATTCGAACCGCTCCCGGCTTCCGGAGGCTTTTCCGATACAGCTTCATTTGAACCGCCGAAAACGCTCTCTTTCCCGGCGGGAGCCGGAGAGAGTTTGATTTCCTCTTTGCTTTTATTTTTATTTATATTCATTATTGGGGGAACGGATTTCCCTTTTTCGGGAAATTCCTTCCTCTTTTCGGGAAAACGCTTCCCTTTTTCGGGAAATCCCTTCCCTTTGAGGAGGGGAAATCTTTTCCCGGCCTCCGCGGTCTCGGCCTCGATCGCCTCGGCGTCATCGTCGGTGACGAGCGATTCGATGCGCAGATTCCTTCCGCGCGAAACGGCGACGAGCTTCAATTCCTCAAGCCGGTCGACGGCCTCCCGCACGGTCCTCACGGTGCAGCCACAGAGCGAAGCAAGGTATTCGCGGCTTCCGGAATAGCAGCCGGCGTTTTTTGTGAAATTATGGATCGCGGCGAATATGACGCGCTGGCAGAGGGTCAGATCGAGCTTCAAAAGCCAGCTGTAGAAACAGAAAAATGTGATTTTGGGTTTGTTGGTCATGGTTGAATATCGGGCGGCCTGCCGCATATCTGGATCCGGCGGCACGCATAATCTGTAGGGGCGCCGGCAGTTGCGCGGACTTAAAAACTTTATCGTCCCTCTATATTAATTATATCATTTATAGGGAGAAATATCAAGGCGCAATCTCTGAAAAAGAGATTAGGCGATCAAAAAAAGACCCTTTTGGGCGTATCCGCATAAGGATAAACAGCCTCAAAAGGAATCTTTTTGCGCCGCGCTGCGTTGAAAATGCTCAAAAGACTTTCCAAGTATTTTTCCGCTTTTCGCCTTGCGGGGCACAAAAATCTCCTCTTTTGAGACGCTGCGCGGTTTTCAGCCGGCAAGAATACTAAGAAACCGAGGATGGATCACCATCCCCGGTTTTGTTACTGCCGTATTTAGGTTCCCGGCTGAAAACCTGATTCTCCTTATGCGGATGCGCCCTTTCGGGGGCTTTCGGGTTCTGGGATGATCCGGCTGCCGTCACATCTCCCGGCGGTTCTCGATGGATTTCGAAAGCGTGATCTCGTCCACATATTCGAGGTTTCCGCCGATCGGGATGCCGTGCGCGATGCGCGAAACGCGGACGCCGAGGGGCTTTATCAGGCGCGCGATATAATTTGCGGTCGCTTCGCCCTCAACGTCCGGATTCGTGGCGAGGATGACCTCCTTCGCACCGTCCTTCTCCACGCGCTCGAGGAGCTCGGCGATGCGGAGCTGATCCGGACCGACGCCGTCCATCGGCGAAAGCACGCCGCCGAGAACATGATACTTCCCGCGGAATTCGTGGATGCGCTCCATGAAGAGCACGTCCCGAGCGCTTTCGACAACGCAGATGAGCTCCGCGCTGCGCTTCGGATCGGCGCAGACCTCGCAGAGCTCGTTTTCGGTATAATTGCCGCAGACCGGGCAGAAATGCACCTTGCTCTTCGCGTCGGTGATCGCCTCCGTGAGGGCGGAAACATCCTCCTCGGGCATGGCGATGATGTGGAACGCAAGGCGCTGCGCGCTCTTTATCCCGACGCCGGGGAGCCGGTTCAGGCGCGCGATCAGAAGCTCAAGACTTTCCATTCAAAAAACAAAAGCAGTTTTCGGGGGGCGGGGGAGTTTATCCCGCCGCCTGTGGGATCAGAAGCCGAGGCCGCCCATGCCGCCCATGCCGCCGGTGACCTTGCCGACTTCCTTTTCCATCGTCTCCTCGGCGGTGCGGACCGCTTCGTTGACGGCGGAAAGGATGAGGTCCTGCAGCATCTCGACGTCGTCGGGATCGACCGCAGCGGGGCTGATCTCGATGGACTTGAATTCCTTCTTGCCGTTGATGACGACCTTCACCGCGCCGCCGCCGACGCTGGTTTCGAATTCGGTATTGCCGATCTCCTCCTGCACGCGCTGGACTTCCTGCTGCATCTTCTGCGCCTGGCGCATAAGGTTCTGCATATTGCCGCCGCCGGTGTTCCATCCGTTGAATTTTGCCATGATAGTTACCTCCTGTTTGGAATTATCGAAACTTTCCGCTATATAACGCGCGGAGAAGCGGTTTGGTTTATTTAATCTCCCGCGGCTTGCCGCATACGGTAGCACCGCAAACCGGGGAAGCCCGCGTTTTTCGCCGCCGGTGTGCACTTTCGGGGATAATTCGTCCCGCCATACCGTTGTTCCGCAGACCGGGAACGATCCGCCCCTACGGGATGCGCGTTACACCGAGTGCTGCGGGCTCGCTTCTGAAGGCATACCGATATCAAATCCGTCCCGCCGCCGAAGGTTCTCCGAGTTTAAACTCGTGGCATGAATGGCATACAGCGCCTTCGGCGCGGGCGTATCCCTACAGGTTGACTTGCGTGGTTCGGCGCCTGGCGCGGCGCCGCGCGCTGACTCGCCGCGGGCTCGCTTTGCTCGCACAATCTTACGATTTCATTAAAAACGAATGAATAAACGGATCGAGATCGCCGTCCATGACCGCCTGGATATTGCCGGTCTCCTCGCCGGTGCGGTGGTCCTTGACCATCGTGTAGGGCTGGAAGACGTAGCTCCTTATCTGGCTGCCCCATTCGATCTTCTTCATTTCGCCCTTTATATCCGCCATCTGCTCCATGCGCTCGCGCTCCTTGATCTCGACGAGCTTGCCCTTCAGGATGCGCATCGCAACTTCCTTATTCTGAAGCTGGCTGCGCTCGTTCTGGCACTGCACGACGATGCCGGTGGGGAAGTGGGTGATGCGGATCGCGGAGCTGACCTTGTTGACGTTCTGGCCGCCCGCGCCGCCGGAACGGTAGGTGTCGATTCGGATATCCTCGGGCTTGATCTCGACGGAGTTGTCGTCCTCGGTGAGGATCGGCGTAACATCGAGCGAAGCGAAGGAAGTGTGCCTTCTTCCGGAGGAATCGAAGGGGGAGATGCGGACGAGGCGGTGCACGCCCTTTTCGGCCTTGAGATAGCCGTAGGCGTTCTCGCCGTCGCATTCGAAGGTGACGGATTTGATGCCCGCTTCATCGCCGTCGAGAAGGTCGAGCTCCTTGACGGTGAAGCCGCTGCGCTCGCAGTAGCGGGTATACATGCGGTAGAGCATGCTGACCCAGTCCTGCGCTTCGGTGCCGCCGGCGCCCGCGTGGAGGCTCAGAACGGCGTTCGCGCTGTCGTAGGGCCCGCGGAGCATCGTCGCGATGCGGAAAGCGTCGGCTTCGCGCACGAATTCGGCGAGCTCCTGCTTCGCTTCCTCGGCGGTCGCTTCGTCGTCCTCCTCCTCGGCCATGTCGAAGAGGGTCTCGACATCCTCGCCGAGAGCGACGAGCTTGCTGTATTTGTCGAGCTTGCCGTGGATGACCTTTATGCGCTGGTTGACCTTGTTGGCGTTTTCAACGTCGTTCCAGAAGCCGTCCTCGGCCATCTGAGCTTCAAGCTCCGCTTTTTCTTTCTTCAGCCCCTCGAGGTCAAAGGGATTCACCCGCCTTGTTGAGGGCTGCAATGGTTGCCGTCAGCTGCTGACGGAATTCATCCAAGAGAACCATTGTCTATTCCTTTCGAAATTTTTATTTTTGATGTTGTTTATGCGTTTTTTTATCAACCGCCGGGGGCGGTGCTTCGTTCTATTGGCGGAACGCGCGGAGGAAGGAAAACTACATCCTTTCCGGCGCCTCGAGCCCGACGAGGAAGAGGCCGACGCGGATCGCGGTGCGGGCGGCGTCCGTGAGGGCGAGCCTTGCCGCGCGAACGGCTGCGTCGTCGTCCATGATCCTGTTGTCGTAATAGAATTTATTGAAGCAGGAGCAGATCTCGATCACCTTCCTCGAAATGAGGTAGGGCTCGTATTTCTCCGCCGCCTGGCGGATCGCTTCGGGCAGGGTGTCGATCGCGCGGAGCAGAGCGGCGCTCGATTCATCGGAAAGGACCGAATAATCGATCATCGCGATACCTGTGCCGGCGGCTTCCTTCGCTTTGCGGAGAACGGAGCAGGCCCTCGCGTAGGTATACTGCGCATAGGGGCCGGTCTCGCCCTCGAAATTCAGAGATTTTTCCCAGCTGAAGGTGTAATCCTTGATGCGGTTATTGTAGAGCACGCTGAAAACGAGCGCGCCGACGCCGACCTGGCGGGCGACCTCCTCCTTGTTTTCGAGGTTCGGGCTCTTCTCTTCGATGATATGAAGAGTCTTCTCGATCGCGGTGTTGAGGACGTCCTCGAGATAGATCGCGTTGCCCTTACGCGTGGAGAAGGTCATATCCTCCATGCTGATCATGCCGAAATTGACGTGGACGCAGTCCTTCGCCCATTCGTAGCCCATCAGCTCCAGCACCTTGAAGAACTGGCGGAAATGGAGGTTCTGCTGATAGGCGACAACGTAGAGCGATTTGTAAAAATCGTAGGTCTCCTTGCGGTATTTCGCCGCCGCGATATCGCGGGTCGCGTAGATGGTGCTGCCGTCGCTCTTTAAAATTATGCAGGGCGGCATATCGTATTCGGAAAGATCGACGATGGTCATGCCCTTATCGACCTTCGAAATGCCCTTGTCGGCAAGCTCCTTGATGATCGCCGGCATCTTGTCCTCGTAGAAGGATTCGCCGTTGTAGCTGTCGAAGGTGATGCCGAGAAGATCGTAGACCTTCGCGACGTCCTTCAGCGTGACCTCCTTGAACCACTGGAACAGCGCCCAATCGGCGGGCTCGTGCATCTCGATGCGGTGGAACGCGGCGCGCGCCTCGTCGTTGAGCTCCGGATGCTTCTCGGCTTCCTCATGGAACTTGACATAGAGCGCAACGAGCTCGCGCATCGAATTGCCGTTCTCGATCTTCTCGCGGTCGCCCCAGAGGTTGTAGGCGACGATCATCTTGCCGAACTGGGTGCCCCAGTCGCCGAGGTGGTTGATGCTGATCGTGTGGAAGCCGAGGTGGTCATAGATGCGCTTGAGCGAATTGCCGAGCACCGTCGTGGTGATATGGTGGATGCCGAAGGGCTTCGCGATGTTGATAGAGGAATACTCGACGCAGACGTTGCGGCCCGCGCCTTCATCCGAGGAGCCGTATTTGTCACCCTCGCGGAGGACGCGGGAAATTACGCTCCGCGCGAAGGCGGATTTGTCGGTGAAGAAATTGAGATAGCCGCCGACGGCCTCGATGCGGGAAAAACCTTCGACCTCGCCGAGCTTTTCTTTGAGCTCCGCGGCGATGGCGGGGGGCGCCTTGCGGAAGGTCTTCGCGAGCTTGAAGCAGGGGAGGGCAAGATCGCCGATCTCCGGATTCGGGGGCGTTTCGATCATGCCGCCGAGCTGATCTTCATCAAGACCGCTTGCCGCGGAAAGGGCGGAGCAAAGGATCGCTTTGAAATCCATATTCGAACCTCCTTGAGAGAGTGAAAAAACAGTTTGCCGTTCCGAACCGGCCCTTCGCCGGGAGAACGGGCGGAAAGCGGCGCACCGCTCACCGCATTTTATTATATCACAAAAAATTTGACTGCACAATTGCCAAATCGATTTTTATCTGATATAATGTGTATTTGAATGGGTCGGTATGGCTTCCGGCCCGAAGGGGACCGAAAAAACGGTCCGATCTGAACAAAACGAAGGGAAACCGCGCCGAACGCAATGGCAAAAACAAAGAAAACATATTCTCCCGCGGAAAGGAAGCGCAGGCGGCGCAGGCACAATGCGATCGTCTATACGATCGCGATCCTGCTCGCCCTGGCCGGAACAATCATCATTGTCAGCGACCAGACGCTGTTCTTCCCGCGGCTTTGGGAAAGCTTCTCGAGCTGCGTCGGGATCAGCAAGGAAACGAAGCCCACGCCCGCACCGGATGAACAGAGCGCCGGCTTTGCCTGGGTGACGGCCGATCCGGGCGACACGACGACGCACTGGGATATCCATATCGAGGGCTACACCCATGATCCGGACGGGAATACCAACCCCTATGAGGTCTATGAGACCCTTCCGCCGGGCGTGACGCCCGACCCGAACGCGACGCCGAGGCCGACGCGGCCCCCGTCGAGCACCAATCCCCGCCCCGTTGAGCCTTCGAGCCCCTACGCGCCGAAGAACGTTTATTTCCTCGACAGATACACCGCCGCTTCGATCACCGACACGACCTGCCCCGTCGACCCGGTCGGCTATAACAGCCACGGCCAGATGGACACCGTCCATTCCGCCTTCCGCGCCGGCTGGTTCATGTACGGCGGCGACCCCGTCCACGGCGGCAACACGCTGATCGCCGGCCATAACCGCTACAGCGGCAGGAAGGGCTGGTTCTCGCTGATCCAGGAGGGGAAGATCCAGCCCGGCGACGTCGTTGTCGTTGAGCTGAACAGCGGCGACTACACCTATTTCATGGTCGATTCCGTCACGACGTATGAATATGACGCCGTGCCCGACGAGGTCATGAACACCGGCGGCCGCCCGAGGCTGACCCTCATCACCTGCCTCGGCGATTACAGCAGCGTTATCCATACTTCAAGGCACCGCGTGATCGCAGTCTGCTACCCCGTTTACCTCAATGAAAACGGAAACGGCGCGGCGACGGCGGCGCCGACCGACCCGCCGCCCGTGACGCAGAATCCCTCGACGGGCCGCGAGTGAGGCTGAAAGCAGTAAACCGTCCGCCCCTCCGGGGCCGGCAAACAATATCAACATTCTTTTGAATTTCTACAAAGGAGGCAGTTATGTCCGGACATTCCAAATGGGCAAACATCAAGAACAAGAAAGAAAAGACCGATAATCAGCGCGGCAAGATCTTCACCAAGATCGGCCGTGAGATCGCGATCGCCGTCAAAGAGGGCGGCAGCGACCCCATCAACAACAGTAAGCTCCGCGACGTCATCGCCAAGGCGAAGGCCGCGAACATGCCCAACGACAACATCACCCGCTCCATCAAGAAGGCGGCGGGCGAGCTCGGCTCCATCAACTACGAGAGCGGCAGCTACGAGGGCTACGGTCCCGGCGGCGTCGCGGTCATCGTCGAGGTCCTGACCGACAACCGCAACCGCACCGCTGCGGAGATCCGCCATCTTTTCGATAAATACGGCAACGGCATGGGCAACTCCGGCTGCGTGAGCTGGATGTTCGACCGCAAGGGCCATATCGTGGTCGAGCGCAGCGCTTCGATCGACGAGGATGAGCTGATGATGCAGGCGCTCGACGTCGGCGCGGAGGATTTCCTCGCGCAGGACGACTGCTTCGAGATCTTCACCGCTCCGAACGATTTCTCCGCCGTGCGCGAGGCGCTCGAAGGCGCGGGCTACAGCTTCCTTTCCGCCGAAACGGAGATGATCCCCTCCAACACCGTCGATGTTTCCGACCCCGAGATGGCCGAAAAGATCGAGCGCATGCTCGAGATGTTCGACGACAACGACGACGTTCAGGAAGTTTTCCACAACGCTGTTCTCCCGGAGACCGAGGAAGAGGAATAACGGACGATCGGGTGCGCCGCGGCGCCTTTTGAGGGCTGCGGCGCCGGATCCCGCCGCGGATAGGAGAATTACGCTTTGCTGAATCTTTTTAAAGCTCGCAACAACAAAAATAAAGCTTTGGTCTTCGTTGATTACGAGTACTGGTTTTATTCCTACAAAAACAAATACGGGATAAGGCCGAACGTAACGGCATGGCGTCAGGAACTTGAAAAGCGTTTTCAGATCGTCGACATTATGATCTTTGCCGATTTCAACTCCCCGAGCATCGGCGAGGAACTGATCCATCTTCGCACGATAACGAACACGATAATCGAAACGGGCACCGCAACGCAGGTCCGCAAAAAGGATATGACGGACTTCGTGATGCTGGATTATATCTACCAGAGCGTTCCGGACAGGCGCGACGTCGGGACATATGTGATCTTCACCGGCGACGGCCATTTTCAGTCCGTAGTCAAATATCTTGCCCAGAAATGCAATAAAAACGTGGTCGTATACGGCGTTGAATCGACCTTCAGCAACAGGCTGAAGGCTGTTTCCGGGAGCGTTGTGCTGCTCCCGACGAAGCAGGAGATGGACGATTGCTATACCAAAATGATCCTCACGAGCTTCGCGCGGCTCAATAACAAGCGCAGCGCGACGCCGACCTTCTGGGGAACGGTGGAATCGGTCGCAAAGTTCAATAATGTACCCGAAGACGCGATCAAGCAGACGCTGCTGAAGCTGATCGCCAACGACTATATCGCCCAGCGCGAACTGCGCCTCAAGGGCGACAAGCAGGTCCGCATCGTCGTTCCCGATTGGGATAAGCTCCGCAGGGACGGCGTTTACGACCTCAAGAGCAACTGAACCGGCGCCGAAAGGCTTTGCGGCAGGGCTTCGTCCCTGCCGTTTTTCTTATTCCGCGCCGCGCCTTTTCTATCATATAATCCTTGCAAAGCCTTGACTATCCACCGCCTTGGAATTATAATTAAGTTTGGATGTTTGCGGCGCAAAGCCGCCCAGAATCGACAAAGGAGATCGAAAAATAATGGTAACCATTAACGGAATGAGTCTGACCGTTGAGCAAGTCGCAGCGGTCGCGCGAAAGAACGAAAAAGTCCGTATTTCCGCCGAGGCGAAGAAGGCCGTCAACAAGGCCCGCGCCTATGTCGAAAAGAAGCTCGAAGAGCAGGCCGTCGTCTACGGCCTCACCACCGGCTTCGGCAAGTTTTCCGATAAATACATTCCTCTGGACGAGACAGCGCAGCTCCAGCGGAACCTGATCATTTCGCATTCCTGCGGCATGGGCAGCCCCCTCCCGACCGAATGCGTCCGCGCCGCGATGCTGCTTCGCTGCAACGCGCTCTGCAGGGGCAATTCCGGCATCCGCATTTCCACGATCGAGACCCTTCTCGCGATGCTGAACGCCGGCGTTCACCCGATCGTTCCCGAAAAGGGCTCCCTCGGCGCCAGCGGCGACCTTGCGCCCCTTTCGCATATCGTGCTCGTCATGCTCGGCGAGGGCAGGGCGGAATACATGGGCGAGATCATGAGCGGCAAAGAAGCGATGGAGAAGGCCGGCATCCCGACCGTCGAGCTCGCCGCGAAGGAGGGCCTTGCGCTGATCAACGGCACCCAGATCATGACCGCCGTCGGCTGCCTTGCCGTCTACGACGCCGTGCAGCTCACGAAGACCGCCGATATCGCCTGCGCGATGACCGCGGAAGCGCTGCTCGGCATCAAGAAGGCCTATGATCCGAAGGTCCACGCCGTCCGCGGCCACAAGGGCCAGATGGACTGCGCCGCCAACCTTCTGAAGCTCCTCGAGGGCAGCGGCCTTGCGCACGACGTGATCCCCGGCAAGGTCCAGGACGCCTACGCGCTGCGCTGCACGCCCCAGATCCACGGCGCGAGCCGCGACGCGATCAAATACGTCTACGACGCCGTGACCCGCGAGATCAACGCCGTGACCGATAACCCGATCATCTTCCCCGATGACGACGAAGCGATCTCCGGCGGCAACTTCCACGGCCAGCCGATGGCGCTTGCCTTCGATTTCCTCGGCATCGCCCTTGCGGAATTCGCGAATGTTTCCGAGCGCCGCATCGAGCGCCTCGTCAACCCCGCGCTGAGCTTCGGCCTGCCCGCGTTCCTCAGTGAAAACGGCGGCCTCAACTCCGGCTTCATGATCACCCAGTATTCAGCGGCGAGCATGGTTTCGGAAAACAAGGTCTGGGCGCATCCGGCGAGTGTCGATTCGATCCCTTCCTCCGCGAATCAGGAGGACCACGTCAGCATGGGCACCATCGCCGCGAGGAAGGCGAGGATGATCCTCGACAACGCGCAGAAGGTCATCGGCATCGAGCTGTTCGCCGCGAGCCAGGGCCTGTACCTGCGCGGGGACAAGAAAATGGCTCCCGCAACGAAGGCCGTCTATAAGCGGATCCGCAAGAGCGTCGACCCGATCCATGACGACGTCGTGATGTACGAGCAGATGAACAAATTCGACGAGATGGTCAAGAGCGGCGAACTGAACACGATCGCCGAGAAGATCACGGGCGAACTCAACTGAGAAACCGAAAGGGGACGGGCCGCACGGAACGGTCCGCGCCCCTTTAGTTAAATTTTATAATAATTGCTTCGATTTTTTACGGAGGTGAAACACATGAACAACAAGACCGTTGCGGGAGCTATGACGATCAAGCTCGACAACGTCCTTCCGGAATACCCGAAGATGGACGACCGCTACCGCCGCGCGCCCGACCGCGGCTTCCGCCTCACCAAGGCCCAGGCGGAGCTTGCCCTTCGCAATGCGCTGCGCTACGTTCCGGAGGAGCTGCACGAAAAGCTCGCCCCGGAATTCATGGATGAGCTGATGACCCGCGGCCGCATCTATGCCTACCGCTACCGTCCGGAGGGCCGAATTTACGGCAAGCCGATCGACGAATACAAGGGCAAGTGCATCGAAGGCAAGGCATTCCAGGTCATGATCGACAACAACCTCGATTTCGAGATCGCGCTCTATCCCTACGAGCTCGTCACCTACGGCGAGACCGGCCAGCCCTGCCAGAACTGGCTGCAGTACCGCCTGATCAAGAAATACCTCGAGGAGCTGACCGAGGATACGACCCTCGTCGTCGAATCCGGCCATCCCCTCGGCCTGTTCCCGTCTAAGCCCACCGCGCCGCGCGTCATCCTCACCAACGCCCTCATGGTCGGCATGTTCGACAACCTCAAGGATTGGGAAATCGCCGAAGAGCTCGGCGTCGCCAACTACGGCCAGATGACCGCCGGCGGCTGGATGTATATCGGGCC
>DBXK01000034.1:24623-25070 GCA_002309375.1 Christensenella sp. UBA1214
AATGAGCGGCGCGCAGCCCAAGGCGGCGAATATCGCCCGCGCCGTCGGCGTTTTCGCGGAAGTCGACCTTTCGAGGATCAAGACCCGCTATGATCAGGGCTGGGTCAACACGATCTCCGATGATCTCGACGAGATCTTCGCCTCCGTAAAGGAGCACGTCGCGAACAAGACCTCGATCTCCATCGCCTATCACGGCAATATCGTCGATCTTCTCGAGTACGCCGTGAAGCACGATATCCATATCGACCTGCTCTCCGACCAGACGAGCTGCCACAACGTCTATAACGGCGGCTACTGCCCGGTCGGCCTGACCTTCGCGGAGCGCACGAAGATGCTCCACGAGGATCGCGGGGAGTTCGAGCGCCGCGTCAACGCGTCCCTGCGCCGCCATTTCGACGCGATCGTCGCCCTCACGAAGAAGGGAACCTATTTCTTCGATTACGGCAA
>DBXK01000031.1:0-10759 GCA_002309375.1 Christensenella sp. UBA1214
CGGAGATTCGAACTCCGGACACCTTGATTAAAAGTCAAGTGCTCTACCGACTGAGCTAACGGGTCAAATCTGGCTGGGGTGGCAGGATTTGAACCTACGATGCGGGAGTCAAAGTCCCGTGCCTTGACCACTTGGCGACACCCCATCGGTGTCTCCCGAAAAGGCTCGCAGCATTTTGAAAACTGGGGTGAGTGGTGGGGCTCGAACCCACGACCTCCAGAGCCACAATCTGGCATTCTAGCCAACTGAACTACACCCACCATATTCAAATGCAAAAATGGCGCGCCTGCAGGGATTCGAACCCGGGACCTACGGCTTAGAAGGCCGTTGCTCTATCCTGCTGAGCTACAGGCGCATTCCGTATATCCTGCCGCCGACAGAACATTATTATAACAATTCATAACTGCTTTGTCAACCTCTCGATCGGGCGATTTTCAACGAATAATAATATATTTGGAACAAAAGCATAATAATTCCGCGTTGTTTTCGGAGGAAGAAAAGCGCGTTCGCTCTTGCCAAGCCGACCGTATCAGTATATAATAAAAAAGATAAATTGCCCGCGAGTGTTTTTCGCGGGCTGAAGGAGGAACGACAATGAACGTCACGATCGAAGGAAAAACCTGCGAACTGCAGGAGGGCAAGACGATCCTCGAATACATCCGCGCTTTCGGCCTCGATTCCGATTCCCCCGCGGAAAAGCCGCTTGCGGCGCAGCAGGGCGGCGAGGTCTTCTACCTCGGCTATACCGTGAAGAGGGATTCGAACTACAAGCTCCTTCACTTTGCTGATGAACAGGGCCGCAGGGTCTATGAGGCGACGCTTTCATTCATTCTTATCATTGCCGTAAGAAAGCTTTTCCCGAAAGCGAGAGTGATCGTTCAGTATTCGCTCGGCGAGGGCGTGTATATCACCTTTAAGAAGGACCCGATGCTCTCCGACGAGGATGTTGCCTTGCTGAAAGAAGAGATGCGGCGCATCACGGAGGCGAATTATCCGATCGTTCGCAAGCGCATGAGCATTCGGGACGCGCTCGATTTTTACAAGCGCGACGGCCAGCTCGATAAAGCCGCGCTGCTCGCCTGGCGGAAGTTTTCTTATTTCGATACCTATTCCTGCCCGGATTACAGCGACCACCGGGATTGGTTCTATGGAGAGCTTGCGCCGGAGACCGGCTATGTGAAGGTTTTCGATCTGCATCGGCTCGGCGATTCGCTCGTGTTGCTCCTGCCTTCGAAAGAGGATCCGACCGTCGCCGCGAAATATGAGGAAAGCCCGCGTATGCTCGCCGTTTTCGAGCAGAGCGACCGCTGGGGCAAGCTGATGAGCGTCAGCACCGTGCATGAACTCAACAGGCGCGTTGAAAACGGTTCGATCCGCGAGCTTGTCCGCGTCAACGAAGCGCTCCATGAAAAGAACTATGCCCGCGTTGCCGATGAGATCATCGCGCGCGGCGTGAAGGCCGTCATGCTGGCGGGGCCGTCGTCCTCCGGCAAAACGACCTCCGCGAACCGCATCGCGACCCAGCTGCGGGCGGAGGGCCTTGATCCGGTCATGCTCTCGCTCGACGATTACTATATCGACAGGGATAAGATCGCTCCCGGTCCGGACGGAAAGCTCGATCTCGAGCATATCAATACGCTCGACACGGAGCGCTTCGCTTCCGACCTCGCTCTTTTGATCAAGGGCGAGGAGGTCGAGATCCCGCGCTTCAATTTTCTTACCCAGCGCAGGGAAAAGGAGGGCGTGCCGCTTCGCCTTTTGAAGGATCAGCCGCTGATCATCGAGGGTATCCACGGCCTCAATCCGATGATGCTAGGCGATATCGACCCCTCGAGCGTCTACAGGATCTATGTTTCCGCGCTCACAACGCTCAACCTCGATGACCACAACCGCATCCGCACGACCGACCTGCGCCTGCTGCGCCGCCTCGTGCGCGATTACAAGACCCGCGGCGCGAGCATGGAAACGACGCTCGAAATGTGGCCGAGCGTCCGCCGCGGCGAAGCGCGCTGGATCTTCCCCTATCAGGAAAACGCGGACAGGATCATCAACACGACCCTGCATTACGAAGCGGCGGTCATGAAGAGCTATATTTATCCGCTTCTGCTCGAGGTGCAGCCGGAGAGCCCGTACTACTGCGCGGCGCGCTCGATCGTCAAATTCCTCAATTATGTGCTCGAAGCCGATATCGAGGACGAGATCCCGCCGACCTCGGTCATCCGAGAATTCATCGGCGGCAACAGCTTCTATCGCAAGGCGGACTGACGGGATGGAGGCGCCGTCGGTCAAAAGCAGAAATGTATTCCTGAACCGGAATTTTCGGCTCGTATTCTTCGGCGCGCTCGTTTCGGAGCTCGGCGCAGTGCTCTACAGCTTCGCCGTCAGCTTCTACATTCTCGAAATAACCGGCAATAACGCTTTTCTGCAGGGCCTTTATCTTGCGCTCTGCGGTGCGGTGATGCTGATCGCAACGCCCATCGGCGGCGTGCTCGGCGACCGCTTCAATAAAGCGCGGATCATGTTCATCTGCGACTACCTTAAAGGCGGGATAATAATCCTTGCGACGGCGCTGATGCTCACCTTCCGCACGAATGAAGCGCATACGGTGATCCTTTTTGCAGCGGGTATCCTCGGAAATGCGGTCAGCGGAATCTTCAACCCTGCGTCAGGCGCGCTTCTGCCGCATATCGTGGAGGAAAACAGGCTCCAGCAGGCCAATTCCTATTTCTCCGTTAAGAATTCGCTTTTGAGTATTCTCGGAGTCGTGCTTGCGGGCATCCTTTACGCGGCGCTTTCCGTTTACACCCTTTTCTTTGCGGTCGGCGTATGCTATGTGATCTCCGGCATTTCGGAGATGTTCATCCGCTATAAGAACGATCCGCCGAAGGATAAGCTGACCGTGAAAACCGCTCTGAGGGACATGGGCGAGGGCTTCCGCTATGTGAAAGCGCAGAAGGCTCTGCTCGCGCTGATGGGCGCGATCCTGTTCATCAATTTCTTCTTTTCGCCGGTCGCGAGTAATTTCATCCCGTTCTTTGTCAAAACGGATGTTGCGCTTGCGCCTTCCTATCTCTTCGACGGCTTCCTGACGCCGGAGCTTTGGTATTCGGCGGTCTGTCTGCTGATCGGCCTGAGCTCCCTTGTCAGCGCATTGGTCCTTTCGACCAGGGAACAGGAGGAAAAATGCGGGCATAAGACCGCCGTGAGGCTCTGCATCATTGCGGCGCTGATGGTGCTTATGACGATCGGTTATTATGTCCTCGTGGACCGCGGCGTTTCGCTGAACGCATTCCTGATCCTGCTCTGCGCCGGCGCGGCGCTGCTCGGGACGATCATAACCTATATAAACGTTCCGCTGAATACGACGATCATGCGCATGGTCGACAAGGATAAGCTTTCGAAGGTCACGAGCATCATCAGCATCACCTCGCAGGGGCTCGTCCCGATATCCTCCGTGCTTGCGGGAGCGATCCTCCAGAGCCTCGGCAGCACTTCGCTGCTCGCTTTCAGCTCGGTCGGCCTCGCAGCCGCTGCGCTGATGCTCCTCTTTAATAAGGAAGCGAAGAAGATCTGAACAGCTTCATTTGCCCGGCACGAGCAGCCGCCAGAATTCCTCGGCCTCACCGAAATGCTCGAGCTCGACGCCGGTATAATAATGCTTCAATATCTCAACATAATCGGCGCCGCGCCCGGCCATGGCGTTGGCGCCGACCTGACTCATGCCGACGCCGTGACCGTAGCCGTAGCAGGTCACTTTGACTTTCCCGTTTGAAAAAGAGAATTCCGCGTTCGTGCTGTGCAGGCCGAGCGCTTTTCTGAGCTGCTGCCCCGTGCGGACGGTACCTCCAAGCCGGATCAGCGCGATGCGGCCGGAGTCCGTGCGCTGCCAAACGTCGATATCGGCTTCCGGATCCGTCATCCCCGCGTCGGGGAATTTTTCGTTTATAATGCCAATGAA
Organism: Christensenella sp. UBA1214; assembly: GCA_002309375.1. Classification (GTDB taxonomy): domain Bacteria; phylum Bacillota; class Clostridia; order Christensenellales; family CAG-138; genus PeH17. The sequence continues at coordinate 3,959 of DBXK01000031.1, forward strand.
TTCTTCATTTGAAAAAGTCTTCACCGAGCGGAATTCCGGAGAATCCTCCTCGCCCTCGCTTTCGACTGAAACAAGGTAGGGGAGGGCGACGGCGAAGACCGCCTCGCAGTCCTCGGTCCTCCCGCCGGAGGAGGAATGGTAGAGCGCAGTCACGAGCTCGCCTTCGTTCGTAAGGACCTGTCCCTCGGTCGAAATGACGGCGGAGCGGATCTTTTCATAATACTTATCGAAATTCTTCCCCCAGTTTTTTCGCATACCTTCAACGCTGATGAACGCCTGACAGCAGCCGGGATCAGTGCAGACTGTGCAGCCGCTTTTGCAGCGGAGCTCGCCGACCATGTGCTTGACGGCAAAGGTGCGCGCCGCGACAGCCTGCGCCTTGAGCGCTTCGAGCTCATACGAGGCGGGCATTTCCGCGGCGGTCACGCCGATGATGTATTCCTCAAGGCCCATAGTGACCGCATCGCTGCCGTTGCGGACGGTCAATGTCTGCACGGAAGCTGCTGCGCTGTGCTGCTTCGGCGGGACCAGATCGAGTCCGCGTGTGATATCGGGGATCAGGTCGAGAAAGCCCGCAGAAGCACGCTGCGCCGATCCGCCAGCACCGCCGCTCTCCCGCGGGAGGATGAAAAGCAGCAGCGCGGCGGCAGCGGCGGCGAATGCACGTACAATTTTTGCCTTGCCCGAAATCATCATACCCGAGTTTATTTCCGGATTGCCACAAATATGTCACTATCGAAGGCCAAAAAGCATTGAATACGGGCACATCGAACGGTATAATATAAAAAAAGACGGCGCGGCCGTCCCTATCGGAAAGAAAGGTGCAAGGATTATGCTGTTAGGATCCATAACGGAAGCGGTTTCATCGCAAACGAGCTTTTTCAATGATTGGCTCTCGGGGCTGAATATCGGAGGGATCATTCTCCTCCTCGTCGGCATCGCTCTCGTCGTGATCGAAATGATCATCCCCGGCTTCGGCATTGCGGGCGTTTCGGGCGGCGCGGCGATCATCGCCGGACTGATCGTAAGCTCAAAGACCTTCGGCGCGGCAATGTTCACTCTCGCGATCGTGGTGATAATCCTCTGCATCGCCGCAGTGATCATATTCAAAGTCGTTTTCGGTAAGAAGCACCGAAAATCGAAGCTGATCCTCGACGAAAGCATCAAATCAAGCTCTACCGAGCTCGATTCGGAAACTGCGCTCAAGCTGATCGGCAAGGAAGGCATCGCGCTTTCGATGCTGCGTCCCTCGGGCATCGCTATGATCGACGGCAAGCGCCTCGACGTGCTCGCGAAAGGCGAATTCATCAAAAAAGGCGATCCGATCTATGTCACGGAGGTCGAAGGACTTCATATCTCCGTTGAAAAGAAAAACGGATGAAAAAGGAAACCGAAAAAAAGGCGGACGGCAAAAAGCCGTTCTTCTACAGTAAGTTTTACGACAGTTCGGATGTGAACGAGGCGGCAAAGACCGCTTATGACGAGGAAATGGATCCCGAAACGCTGAAAAAACGGCGCTTTAGGGATTGGATCTTCATCCTTATCGGAGTTCCGGTGCTGATCGGAGCCATCTATCTCATCGTATTGATCTCAAGGCGCTGAAGCCTTGATCATCATAAGAAAAACAAGCAAGCAAAAAAGAAAGAGGTAAACAAAAATGGACCCCATCGTAATCGTAGGCATTGTAATTGCCGCAATTATTCTGCTGATCTTCTTCTTCACCTTCGTGCCGGTCGGCCTTGCGATCTCCGCAGGCGCATCGGGCGTGCACGTCGGCCTCTTCCAGCTGATCGGTATGCGCATCCGTAAGGTCAACCCGCGCAAGATCGTCGAGCCCCTCATCAAGGCAACGAAAGCGGGCCTGAGCCTCAACATCAATAAAATGGAAGCGCACTACATGGCGGGCGGCAACGTGGACCGCGTCGTCAACGCTCTCATCGCCGCGCAGCGCGCGGGCATCCCGCTCGACTTTGAAAAGAGCTGCGCGATCGACCTTGCCGGCCGTGACGTTCTGACCGCTGTTCAGATGAGCGTCAGCCCGAAGGTCATCGAGACCCCCGTCATCGCCGCGATCGCCAAGGACGGCATCGAGCTGCGCGCAAAGGCGAAGGTCACCGTCCGCGTCAACATCGACCGCCTCGTCGGCGGCGCAGGCGAAGAGACCATCATCGCGAGGGTCGGCGAGGGCATCGTCACCACGATCGGTTCCTCCCTCAGCCATAAGGATGTTCTCGAGAACCCCGATTCGATCTCCCAGACCGTTCTCGGCAAGGGCCTCGACAGCGGCACCGCGTTCGAGATCCTTTCCATCGATATCGCGGACGTTGACGTCGGCGTGAACGTCGGCGCGAAGCTGCAGATCGACCAGGCCGAAGCGGACAAGAGGATCGCTCAGGCGAAGGCCGAGGAGCGCCGCGCAATGGCAGTCGCTCAGGAGCAGGAGAACAAGGCGGAAGTCCAGGGCATGCGTGCCCGCGTTATCGAGGCGGAGGCGCAGGTGCCTCTCGCAATGGCGGAAGCGTTCCGCAGCGGCAACCTCGGCGTAATGGACTATTATCGCATGAAGAACATGATGGCCGATACCGAAATGCGCGAATCCATCGGCAAGACCACCGGCGCGAATCCCGACCAGAAATAAACTCCCGACTCTCCCGACTCTTTAGAAAGGAGTTGATCGAATGGAAGAACTGTTTGGCGTTGTCGTAGGTCTGTTTGCACTCATTTCGGTGATCACCGGTATCATCGGCAAAGCCGTCGGCAATACCGGCAATAACCGGAAAGCCACTCCGGGTATGCGGGAAAGCGTGCTTCGGGCGATGGAGCTCGAGCTTGAGGCGAAGGAAACGAAGCAGACTCCTCAGCCGCCCCGCCCCGTGCAGAGCGCGGCGAAGACGCAGCCGGAAAAGCCGATCTATGCTCATTCCACCGCTGACTGCACCGGCGGCAGCATACACGACGGTTACCATGAAGGCAATGTCCGCCGCCCCGCTCCCGCTTCGAGCGCGGAGGGCGTGCAGGGTGCGCAGGGCGCAAGGCGCGCAAGCTATGCCCCCGGCCGCACGGGCCAGGGCATGCAGGGCGGGGAAGGCGCCGGGCCCGGCGCCTCGAGCGGAGCAGGGCTCCCGACAAGGGAGGAGCTGCTGCGTGAAGTTCAAAGCAAGCTCGCCTATGAAAAGGCTTCCGCTTCCCATTCCGCAGTGAAGCCGCAGGAGGCGAAGAGCGCGGTGCAGGCGCCGCAGAAGAGCGGCCTTGAAAAGCTCACCGAAGCGCTCTCCGGGAAGCCCCCGATCGTGCAGGGCGTCATGTGGGCGGAGATCCTCGGAAGACCCCTGTCGGACAGCTGAAATAATTGACAACAAAAACCGGAACGAATCGCCCGTTCCGGTTTTCTGCTGCCTGCATATAAAAACGGCGGAGCCTGAGGCTCCGCCGTTCTTCTTGAGGTTATCGCTTTGTTGGATCAGACAATACCCTGAGCCATCATAGCATCGGCAACCTTCTTGAAGCCCGCGAGGTTCGCGCCGGCAATTGCGAGCAGAGCGAGCCCGCAGCGGGTCAGCGCGCGGCGCCGCGAGAGGCGCCGAACAGCGGACGTCAGGCAATTAAATATACGCTCGCGCGAAGCGCTGCACTCCATTCGGGCTTTCGCAATAAACTAAGGACACGGAATGCGGCGGAGAATCAAAAAATCATCAAGAATTAAAAACCGGTGCGGTCTAAGCCGCACCGATTTTATTTGATTAAGTTCAGATGATCATCAGACAATACCCTGAGCCATCATAGCATCGGCAACCTTCTTGAAGCCCGCGAGGTTCGCGCCGGCAACGAGGTTGTAGCCGAGACCGGCTTCCGCGGCAGCTTCCATGGAAGCCTTGTGGATGTTGATCATGATGTTGTGGAGCTTGGTGTCGACTTCTTCAGCCGTCCAGGCAAGACGCTCGGAGTTCTGGCTCATTTCGAGACCGGAAACCGCAACACCGCCCGCGTTGACAGCCTTGGAAGGAGCAACGATCATGTTCTTCTGAGCCATCATGTACTGGAGAGCATCGTTGGTGGTGGGCATGTTCGCAACTTCGATGTAGTACTTAACGCCGTTTGCAACGATCTTCTCAGCGGAGGGCATCAGAACGTCATTCTGCATTGCGCAGGGCATGACGATGTCGACCTTGCGGCCGAAGGGCTTCTCGCCGGGGAAGAACTCTACGCCGAACTTGTCGGAGTAATCCTGGACGCGGTTGCGGCGGGATGCGTTCATCTCGAGCATGTAGTTGATCTTCTCCTCGGTGGTGATGCCATCGGGATCGTAGATGTAACCGTCGGGACCGGAGAGGGTAACGACCTTACCGCCGAGCTCTGCAGCCTTCTTGGTGACGCCCCATGCGACGTTGCCGAAACCGGAAACGGCGATGGTCTTGCCGACGATGGTGTCGTTCTCATGCTTCAGAACTTCGCAGAGATAGTAAACAGCACCGAAACCGGTTGCTTCGGGACGGATCAGAGAACCGCCGAAGCTGAGGCCCTTGCCGGTGAGAACGCCGTTCTCGTAAGCGTCGCGGATCCTCTTGTACTGGCCGAACATATAGCCGATCTCACGGCCGCCAACACCCATATCACCGGCGGGAACGTCGACGTTGGGTCCGATGTGGCGCTGCAGCTCGGTCATGAAGCTCTGGCAGAAGCGCATGATTTCGCCGTCGGACTTGCCGGTGGGATCGAAGTCTGCGCCGCCCTTACCGCCGCCCATGGGGAGGGAGGTGAGGCTGTTCTTGAAGGTCTGCTCGAAGCCGAGGAACTTCATGGTGTCGAGGGTAACGTTCTTATTGAAGCGGATGCCTCCCTTGTAGGGGCCGATCGCGCTGTTGAACTGTACGCGGAAACCGCGGTTTACGTTGACTTTGCCCTGATCGTCGACCCAGGGTACGCGGAACTCGATAACGCGCTCGGGCTCGACCATGCGCTCGAGAAGGCTGGCAGCCTCATACTCGGGGTGCTTTTCGACCATGGGAGCGAGGGAGGTCAGAACTTCCTCAACGGTCTGGATGAAGAGGGGCTCGTGAGCGTCGCGGGCTTTGACCTTTTCGATGACTCTTTCAATGTAAGCGTTCATGTGAAAATCCTCCAAAAAGATTTTTGATATTCTTGCCGGGGAACTGACCGGCTCGGCGGAAAGGCACCGTTTCGAGCGGCAGCACCCACCTAACGCTAATGATAAATCCATCGGTTTGCATTGTCAACAGTTATTCAAAAATATACTTTAAATATAGCAAAATCGGGCTGCCGATAGACGAAAAAAGCCGCTCCCGTAAAGGAGGAGCGGCATACTGACCGAACCTTGTTATACTTGTCCGATCACTGCACGGCGACCTTGTCCAGTATCCCGTTTGCAAAGGCGAGGAATACGCCGTAATTCGTCATCGGCACGCCCTGCTGCTTCGCCCGCGCGATGCGCGAAAGCACGTATTTGCGGTTGAACATGCAGGCGCCGCACTGGATCACGAGGGCATAGGGCGAAAGGTCTTCGGGGAAATCCGTTCCGCCGAGCACGTCGATCCGAATCCCTTCGCCCGCAAGCTTTCGGAGCAGCTTCGGGATCTTCACCCGGCCGATATCCTCGTTCTGCGGGGCATGGGTGCAGCATTCCGCGATCAGCACGCGGGAGGACTCGTTGAGCGCCGGGATCACCTTCGCGCCTTCGAGATAATAATCGATATCGCCCTTCAGCGCCGCGAACAGGATCGAAAACGAGGTGAGGCGGCTTGCGTCGGGCTTCTTCGCGTAGACCGCGCCGAAGGCCTGGGAATCGGTGATGATCAGATCCGGCGCTTTTCTGAGCGCGGCGAGCGCCGCGTCCATGCCCTCCGGCGTGCAGCCGACGACGGTGCAGCGGTTGTCAAGAAGGTCTCGTATCGTCTGCACCTCGGGCAGGATCAGCCGGCCCTTCGGGGCGGAGCTGTCCTGCGGCATCACGAGCATGACCGTATCGCCGGCGGAAACGAGGTTCGCGGTGATCGACGGCAGTTCGAAGCCCTCCGGAAGCAGGCGGATCAGCTCGCGCCGCAGCGTTTCGGCGGCGGAGGGATCGTCCTTCTCGAGAAGGATCGGCCTTTGCCCGGCCGCTTTTTCGATCTCGGCGGCAAGCGCGGCTCTATCACAGACCGCGTTCGCGATCACGGGCAGCACCGGCGTCTTCCTTTGACGGAAGCGGCGCATCCAACCGAGCTCTTCATCGAGACCTTCGCCGGAAAAGAGCAGCACGGCGATATCGGTCTTTTCGGCGGCAAGCTCGGTTTTTTTGACGCGCAGCGCGCCGAGCTCGCCCTCGTCGTCGAAGCCGGCGGTGTCGATGAGCTCCACGGGGCCGATCCCCTTGAGCTCCATCGCCTTATAGACGGGGTCGGTCGTCGTTCCGGCAATATCCGAAACGATCGCGATCTTCTGCCCGGCAAGGGCGTTGACAAGGGTGGATTTGCCGCTGTTGCGGCGGCCGAAAAAGCCGATATGCAGGCGGTTTCCGGCGGGGGTGGAGTTAAGATCAGTCATGGTGTTACCTCATTGATCCGCAAAGCTGTTCGCGGGTATCATTATGTTCGCCTGCAGCGGGAAGCGGGCGGCGGGCTGAAGGCTTTCTCAGAACCTGAAATCGCGTTCGCCCTGAGCGATCTTTTCAAGCCTTTCCGTCACGATCGCGCGGGTCTTCGGGTTCGGGACGTTCCCGATCTCATTTGCGATCAGCTTTTCGCCGACGGCGCGGGTCTCGGGGGAGGCGTAATCCTCAAGATATTCCTTGAGCGTCATCAGCGC
>DBXK01000031.1:10901-11056 GCA_002309375.1 Christensenella sp. UBA1214
AACTGCTCGGTGTCGTGCGGGCGCTCGTCCGCGGAATAGCCCGCGTAGCCGCCGACGGAGGTCCTTGAACCGCCGGAGACCTGGGAAATGCCGCAGCGCAGCAGTTTCGAGCGGACCTCTTCCGTTTCGCGCGTCGAAATGATCATGCCGGTATA
>DBXK01000050.1:0-26304 GCA_002309375.1 Christensenella sp. UBA1214
TCGGTCCGGTGGGGTGCAGCGTCTCATAGCTCTGGCGGTGATAGGTCTCCTGGAAGAGGATGTAGGTGCCGATGCCGGCGTCCTTGAGCTTCCGGTAGTTTTCAACTGTCGTCGCGGCGATGTTGACGTTCACGCGGCGGATCGCGCCGTTCTTGTGCTTGACGGAATAGATGGTCTTGATGCAGTCGAGGATGTATTCGATCGGGCTGTTGACGGGATCCTCGCCCGATTCGATCGCGAGGCGCTTGTGACCCATATCCTGCAGCGCGATGACCTCCGCCGCGACCTCCTCCTGGGTCAGCTTCTTCCTTGCGATATGCTTGTTTTTGAGGTGGTAGGGGCAGTAGACGCAGCCGTTGACGCAGTAGTTGGAAAGATACAGCGGCGCGAAGATGACGATGCGGTTGCCGTAGAAGGCGAGCTTGATCTCCTCCGCAATGTCGAACATCCTTTTGATCCTCTCCGGATCCTCACAGGCGAGCAGCACGCTCGCTTCACGGTGGGAGAGCCCGGCGCAGACGTAGCCGTTCCCCTTCTTCACGGGGCGGGCTTTTTCGAGGATCGAGTCGATGAGCGGGAAATCGTTCTTGTGCTCTTCGGCATAGGCGAGGGTCTCGCGGATCTCGCCGTCGTTGATGAATTCCTCGGCTTTGAGGGATTTCGGGTCGTACTTAAACATTTTAACATCCTTTCTTTGGGGGCAGGGCGGACCTTTCCCCGCAGCAGATTTATTATTGATTTATTTTGTTTTTCAGTTGACAAGTTTGCTGTCGCCGCGGTCCGTCACGATCTCGAAGCCGATCCGGTGCATACGCGCGGCAAGACAGCGCAGGCATTCCGCCGCTTCGTCGCCGGTGCAGATCTTGCTGTCGTAGAGCGCGTATTTTTTGCGGACGGAAACGGGGGAGAGGTTGGGCATAACGACGTTCGCTCCGGCAAGGATGCCCTTTTCCCGGCCGAGCGGGTCGATCGTGCCGAGCGCCGTCGTCGCGGGGAGCAGCACCTCGGGGAGGATCAGCCGCACGAGCGAAAGCAGGAGCAGCGTTTCCTCGAGCGTTCCGGCGCGCTCCTTTTCGAAGGGCGTTCCGGCGGCGGGGATGAAGGGGCCCATGCCGACCATCTGCGGGCGGAAGCTTTGGATGAAGCAAAGATCCTCCGCAAGCGTTTCGGGCGTCTGGAAGGGCGAGCCGATCATCATGCCGCACCCGACCTGATAACCGAGCGATTTGAGGTCATGGAGGCAGCGCATCCGGTTCTCAAAGCTCATTTCGGAGGGATGCAGCTTTTCGTAATGCGCCTTATCCGCCGTTTCGTGCCGCAAAAGATAGCGGTCGGCTCCGGCTGCTTTCCAAAGGGCGTATACCTCGCGGGGCTGTTCGCCGACGGAAAGCGTGACCGCGCAGTCAGGGTGCGCAGTCTTGATCGCGCGCACGAGGTCTTCGATGCGCTCCGGCGTGAAATACGGATCCTCGCCGCCCTGAAGCACGAAGGTGCGGAAGCCGAGCTCATGACCCGCATCGCAGCAGGCGAGGATATCTTCTTCCGAAAGGCGGTAGCGCTCGGCGCAGACCTGAGAACGCCGGATGCCGCAGTAGAGGCAGTTGTTTTTGCAGCAGTTGGTGAATTCGATCAGCCCGCGGATATAGACGGAACTGCCGTAGAAAGTGCGGCGCTTTTCATCGGCGGCAGCGGCGAGCTTTTCCCGCAGCTGCGGCGAATTCGCGCGGATAAGCGCGGCGAACTCCGCTTTTTCGAGGCGTTCGCCGGAGATCAGCTTTTCGGTTGTTTCGCGGATCTTTTCCAAGGTCTCCTCCGGGGCGTGGTTTTGAAAGGGGGCTCAGTTGAGCTTTGAATAAACGGCGCTCGCTGTCACGCCGTCGAGCATGCCGATCTTTCCGGAAAGGCCGGAGATGACGTTCATCGGCGCGTCGAGAACGACGGAGATGATGCTGATGCCGCGCTTGTGGTAGGGGATGCCCATCCTGCCGATGATATGCTCGCCGTATTCATGAAGAAGGGCGTTGAGCTTTTCGACGGAATCGGGATTCTCGACGACGATGCCGATCTGGGCGACTCTGGTTTCGCTGATTGCCATGTTTTTTCTCCTTTTGATCCTTCCCGGCACGAAAAAAACGCTCCCGAAGGAGCGCATTGATAACGAATGACGCGCGGCATCAAAGGCCGCTGCCCGTATTGCCTGCCCCTTCGTTCGGGTCCCGCTTCAACGGAGCCCTCGTGTCGGAAGATCGGTTATTGTATTGACGCCTGCCGTCGGGTCTTTTGGGGAAAGCCCCTTCGGTTCGGCAATGGGATTATAACAAAGGCGGCGGGGAAAAGCAAGCCCCGCCGCGGTGCGCGTAAGAATATAGTTTTTTCTTAAACGATCGGTCTGCCGATGCCCATCGCGAGCCGCCATTCCGGAGGCCTTCCGTCCTCGCCCCAGTATTCGTCGATGGAGGAGATGAGGCCTTCGCGGAGGCGCAGTGCGGAGCAGCAGTGGAAGGATGCGCCTGTTTCTTCGGAATAGACGCGGACAGCGCAGACAAGGAGCTCATCGCTGAATTCGCCGATGCTGAGCTCGTATTGGATGTCCGCCTTCCAGATATCGGGGTATTCCTTGTTCACACGGATGAATTCAGCAACGGTGAAGCATTCGTTCGTGTTGTGCCAGAATATCCGCGCATCCGGCAGGAAGAAGGAGGCGATCGCCGTTTCATCGCCCGAAAGCAGCGCAGACCAGTATTCCGGGAGGGAAAAGCGTTTCACAGGAGCACTTCCTTCCGGATCAGACGGTGACGCCCTTGCGGAGGATCATCGGATAGCTTTCATGGCCGGAGAGCGTGCGTCCGTTCAGCACGGTGACGCCCTTGTCGAGGACCATGTAGCTGAGTTCGCTGCCGGTGCCGATGAAGGTCGCCTGCATCAGGATGCAGTTTTTGACCTTCGCGCCCTTGCCGACGTGGACGCCGCGGAATAGGATCGAATTCTCGACCTCGCCCTCGATGACGCAGCCATCCGCGATGATGCTGTTCACGGCGCGGCCCTCGCCGACGTAGCGGGCCGGGACCTCGTCCTTGACCTTCGTGTAGATCGGGTGGGCGGGGCTGAAAAGATCGGCGGCAACGTCGTGATTCAAAAGGTTCATGTTGTGCTTATAGAACTGGTTGAGCGAATTCAGCCTTGCGACATAGCCGCTGTATTTCCAGCCGTAGAAGCGGAATTTCTGGGTGTTCTTGATCAGCACGTCCTGCATGAAATCGGAATCGCCGTGAGCGGAAGCATCCTCGATCAGGTATTCGAGCAGCGTCTTTTCCATTATATAAGCATCGCAGCCGATATGCGGAACGCTCGAATTGCGCGGGTTGAATGCAAGATCCGTCACGCGGCCCGTCTCATCCATCGTCAGACGGAGGTCGTCGAACTGCTCGCTCGGATCCATCTCATCGAGCTTTTCGTCGCTGTACATGATCGTCACGTCCGCGCCGGTCGCGATATGCTGCGCGAGCATGGCGTCGAAGGTGGTGTTGTAGATGGTGTGGCTGCCGCTCAGGATGACGTAGCGCTGAGCGCTCCTGCGGACATAGCCGAGCACGGAGCGGATGGCGTCGACGGTGCCGCGGTAAACGCCGACATTGTCCTTTGTGACGAAGGGCGGAAGGATGAAAAGGCCGTCCCTTTTGCGGTGCAGATCCCATTCCTTGCCGCTGCCGAGGTGGTCCATCAGCGAGTGGTAATTGCGGTGGGCGATGAGGCCGACGTTCGAAATGCCGGAATTGACGATATCGGAAAGGACAAAGTCGATCGTGCGGTACCTTCCGCCGAAAGGAACGGCGGCGACGGAGCGGGAGAAGGTCAGCTCGCGGAGCTGGGCATTGGCTTCGCCGGTGTAGATAAGACCGAATGCGTTGTTGTTCATGATTTCACGCCTCCCTTAGTCCTTAATTCTCAGCGGGATCGGTCACAAAGCTGATGACCTTGCCCTTCGGAACGCGAATGCCGCCCGCGACGATCATCGAGTTTGCGATGAGGGTGATGTCCCCGGTCAGCTTCGTGTCGTATTCGCCGTCCGACGGAAGCTTTTCGCAGCCGACGAGGGCTTTTTCGCCGATCGTGACATTCTCGCCGACGATGGCCTTTTTAACGACAGCGCCTTTTTTGATCACGGAATTCGGCATGATGATCGAATCCTCCACAACGGCGCCGGGCTCGACGATGACGCCCGCGAAAAGCACGCTGTGGCGGATCGCGCCGTTGACCTGGCAGCCTTCGGTGATGAGGCTGTCCGCGACCTCCGCACCGGCTCCGACGTAATGAGGGGGCATGATCGGGCTTCTCGAATAGATGCGCCATTCCTTGTCGTAAAGGTTGAATTTCGGGCTTTCCCCGAGAAGATCCATATTCGCTTCCCAGAGGCTGCCGATCGTTCCGACGTCCTTCCAGTAGCCGTCGAAATCCCAGGCGAACATTTTCCGCCCGTCGTTGATCATGTTCGGGATGATGTTCTTGCCGAAATCGTTTTCGCTCGCTTCATCCGCGGCGTCCGAGACGAGATATTTCTTCAGCATCTTATAGGTGAAGATATAGATGCCCATCGAAGCCTTCGTGCTCTTCGGCTGCTTCGGCTTCTCCTCGAATTCGACGATCCTGCCGTCCGCGTCCGTGTTCATGATGCCGAAGCGGTGCGCCTCCTCGAGCGGGACCGTCAGAACGGCGATCGTCGCGTCCGCGCCTTTTTCGATATGGCGGCGGAGCATCTCGGCATAATCCATCTTATAAATATGGTCGCCGGAGAGGATGAGAACGTATTCCGGATCGTACTGATCGATGAACGGGATGTTCTGATAGATCGCGTTCGCCGTGCCGGAATACCAGCGGCCGCTCGAACCGCGCACATAGGGCGGAAGAACGAAAACGCCGCCGTTGTTCCGGTCCAGATCCCACGCCTGGCCGTTCCCGAGATAGGAATTCAGCGCAAGCGGTTCATACTGGGTCAGAACGCCGACGGTGTCGATATCGGAGTTCACACAGTTGGAAAGAGGAAAATCGATGATCCTGTATTTTCCTCCGAAGGGGACTGCGGGTTTTGCCATGCTCTTTGTGAGCTCGCCGAGTCGGCTTCCCTGGCCTCCGGCCAGAAGCATGGCTACGATCTTTTTACCGGGCATTAGTATCCCTCCCTTGTAGATTTTGTTCGGAAGCGGCGCATGGCGCAGCAGATATCGCTCCCGAAATTGTGCTTGGATCTGAAAAAAGGACGCCGATAGTATAATCGGGAAACCCGTACACGGGTCCTAACTTATATTTTACCAAATATTCGGGAAATGGCAAGCACTTTTTTTGCCGTTTGCGGAAAAAACACCGAAAAGCGGAGCGAGCGGGGAAAAGGGGGCCGGAACGGGCGCCGGGAGGCTCGTGCAGGCGGTCGGTGCTTCGGCTCTTGCAATCACGCTGCTTTGCGGTTATAATGTATATGGGAAAATGGCAGATTGTACCAGGCAGGACGGAAACGCGTCCGAACGGCTGGGCCGCCCGCTTTCCCGCGATGAAGATCAAATGCGCCGAAAGGCGTACGGTAATGAAATATGAAAAAAGGCTTCTTAAAATCCAAACCGGTGCTCGTGACGCTGATCGCCGTCGTGCTTCTGGTCGTGCTGATCGTTATCAGCTCAAGGTCGAAATCCGCGAATCCCGGTGAGAACGCGGCAGGGTCGATCTTTTCGCCGATCCAGGGCTTCGCCGTCCGCGTTTCGAACGGGATATCGAATTTTTTCGGCAACCTTTTCAACACCACGGATGCGGATGTTGAGAATGCTCGGCTGAAAGCGGAGCTTGCGCAGCATAATCAAACGCTGCTCGATCTTGACGAGGCGCACAGGGAAAACGAGCGGCTGCGCGAGCTTCTCAATTATGCCGGCTCCCTCGGCGACGGCGAATACGTTACAGCCGCCGTGATCGGCAAATCCACAGGCATCTGGTTCGATACCTTCACGATCGGCGCCGGACGCAACAGGGGCATCGATGTCAACATGCCGGTTATTTGCGCGAACGGCCTCGTTGGCGTGGTATCGGAGGTCGGCGCGAACTGGTGCAAGGTCACTTCGATCATCGATCCCGATATGGCAGTGCCGGTCATGATCGAGCGCACGAGGGACGGCTGCATGGTCCGCGGCGTGCTCGATACGGTGGCGGCGGATAAGCAGATGGAGCTTTATTATCTCCCGGCGGACAGGACGGACCTCATGCCCGGTGACATCGTAATGACGAGCGGCATCGGCGGGATCTATCCGAAGGGCATCCGCGTCGGAACGGTGAAGGAGGTCATGACCTCCACCGGCAGCGGCGTCAACGCGATCATAACTCCCGCGGCGGATTTCCTTCATATTGAAGAAGTAATGGTAATCATCGGAACAGCAGGGGAAGGCTGATGCGCAAATTCATCATTGCAATATTCTGCATAATCGCATTTTTCCTCGAGGCGGTGTTCTTCGGCTCGGTCGGGCTCAGAAACTTCCGGCCGGACGCGATCATCGCGCTGCTCGTGTCCCTCGGCGTGCTGATGGGCTGGGCCCCGACGATGCTGATCGGCGTCGCTCTCGGCCTTCTGCTGGATATCCTCTGCAACAAATACATCGGCCTGAGCTCGCTCGGCTTTATCATCGCAGCGCATGCCGGCGGCTTCTTCTTCGAAAAATACTATGCGGACAATCTGATCATCCCCTCCGTGACAGCTGCGGCGGTGATGTTCCTCAAAGAGCATCTGATGCTCTTCGTGATGCTCCTCACGGGCGGAAGAGTGAGCAGCTATCCGATGCTGCTGCTTGTGCATATGCTCCCCGCTTCGATCCTTACCGGGCTTTTATGCATGTTTTTCCATCTTATCCTGCGCAGGACGGCTTTTGCGCCTGGGCGGCGCAGGAGCATGAAGCGATGATCGGACCGCTTAGGCGGATGCTTTATATTTAATGTAGTTTTACGGGAGGGACACTCTTGAAAAAGAAGGATAACACCCCGAAAAAACCTTATATCAGGATAGCGATATTCGCCGTTGTGCTCCTTCTGCTGATGGGGGTGCTGATAAGGTCGCTCTATGATCTTACGATCGTCAAGGGCGAAAGCTACCTTGCCCGCGCGGACCAGGAGGCGACGAATACGATAATCACGAAGGGCAGGCGCGGCACGATCTACGACCGCAACGGCCTTGTTCTCGCTTATGACGAGGTCTGCTTCAACGTCTGCTTTATGCGCGACGGCGATAAACGAACCGATTATGACAGCGCGATCTATACCGAAGCGCTGATCCGCGCGATCGGGATCATCCGCGAAGGCGGCGGGGATACGATCGACACTTCATACATCAAAATGAAGCCCGACGGAGAGCTTTATTATGATTTCGGCAGCACGAACGAGCGGACGATCAAAGCCCGCTATAAGAATTTCTGCAACGCCTGCGGCTTCAATATGCCGGACAAGGAGGACATGAGCACATGGATCTCCGCGGAGGATGCGTATCTGAAGCTCCGCAAGAGCTGGTTCATCCCCGAGGAACTGCCCTTTGAGGAAGCGGTGAAGATCATCTCGATCCGCCAGGAAGTGCTTTTGAACGACTATCGGAGCTTCGAGCCGATCACCATCGCCTATGACGTCGGCGACGAGACGGTTGCAAAGCTCGAAATGGAGAACCTCCCCGGCATTCAGACGCAGCAGAGCACCCGCAGGGTCTATCCTTACGGCATGACCGCGGCGCATATCCTCGGCTACTGCCAGCGGATGAACGAGGAGAACGCGGAGGAATACACAAAGCTCGGCTATGATACGACCGACTATATCGGGGTTTCCGGCGTTGAAGCGACGATGGAGCAGTACCTGACCGGCTGCACGACCGAGCATCAGGGAAAGACCGTCGTCAAGACCAACGCGAACAAATCGATCATCGAAGTGCTTTCGGTCACTCCGCCGACGGACGGCGGCAATGTAACGCTGACCATCGATCTTTCGATGCAGATCGTGACCGAAGCGGCGCTTCGCGACGTTATCGAGAGCATACATCAAAAGCAGCTCAACAGGATCGATCAGGACGGCGACGGCGTTTACGACGGCAAATATGCCGAATATGATCATCTCGAGCTCGCAAAGACCGGCGCGATCGTCGTTATGAAGGTCAGCACGGGCGAAGTGCTCGCCAGCGCTTCCTATCCCTCCTATGATCCGAACTGGTTCATTGCGGGCCTCACGCCCGAGCAGGTCGAGTATCTTTACACGAGCGACGAAGCCGCTGCGACGACCCCGACCCGCAATAAGGCCGTTTCGATGAAGCTTGCTCCGGGTTCGATCTTCAAAATGTGCACCGGCCTTGCCGGATTGATGGAGAATGCCGTCGGCCTCGAGGAAGGCATCGACGATGAATCGCCCTTCTATGCCTGGGATCCTGAGACCCACGAGATCATCAACCAAAACCCCGTCAAGTGCTGGACCAGCTATCCCGAGCGCCATGCGCACCAGACCGTTATCGAAGCGCTGAAGAATTCCTGCAACTACTATTTCTGCGAGGTCGCGAACCGCCTCGGCATCGAGAACCTTTCCGCCTGGGCGCATAAGATGGGCCTTGCGAGCAGTACGGGCGTCGAACTCACCGGCGAAGCGATCGGGACCATCGGTGGCCAGAAGGACCTTTACGACAACACGAAGCCCTATAACCAGCAGGCGACGAGCCTTCCGCTGCTCGTTTTCCGCACCCTCTGCACGACCCTCAAGCGTTATCAGGATATCCGCGGCGTCGCGATCGACGAGACCGCGATCGAAAACTGCGCCGAGAAGCTGATGGAGCTCCAGGACGGTTCCCTCGCCGGCAAGGGCGCGGAGGTCCGCGCGATCCTCAGCAGCGAGCTCGGCATCCCGGACGGCATCAGCCGCTCGAGGAACTGGGTCAGCGAGATCACGTCCCTGCTCAACGAGCTGCAGTGGAAGCCGACGCTGACCGTCCGTACCGGCATCGGCCAGAGCATCCTGCTCGTGACGCCGATCGCCGCCTGCAGATACACAGCGGCGCTTGCGAACGGCGGCACCGTTTACGATGCGCATATCATCAAGAGCATCGTTTCCGAATCCGGCGAAACGCTGTTCTCATTCGAACCGACTGTCTTCAACAGACTCAACGCTCCGGCGGAATATCTGGACGCGATCAAAAAGGGCATGGCGGAGGTCGTTTCGCCGGAGGACGGCGGCACCGCGGGCGAAGCCTTCAGCAAAGAATTCGCGCAGAAGGGCTATCTTGCGAAGATCAGCGGCAAGACCGGTTCCGCACAGGTCGGCAACGTGACGATCGATGTTCAGAACACCGGCTGGTTCGTTGCCTTCGCGCCGAATGACGATCCCGATATCGCGATCTGCGTCTGCATACCGAACGGCTATTCCGGCTCCAGCACCGCCGGTGCGATCGAGGATATCCTCACCGCATATTTCAGCAAGCTCGATGCAAGGTCTCCGGAGACCCTTGCCGATCCGGACGATGTGCTGCCGTGATCGAAGGATGAACACTGTCTTCAAATACAATCTTTTCGATCTCGACGGGACCCTGACCGATCCGGCGCCCGGCATCACCTCCTCCGTGATGTACGCGCTTGAACGATCCGGCCTCGCCGTTCCGCCTCGGGAGGAGCTTTACCGCTATATCGGTCCGCCGCTCGTTTTTTCCTTTAAAGAATATGCGGGGATGGACGAAGAAGCTGCCGTGCGCGCTCTCGGCTTTTACCGTGAGCGCTTTTCAGCCGGCGGTCTTTTCGAAAACGAGATCTATCCGGGCATCGCGGAGCTCCTCGAAAAGCTGAAGCGGGGCGGGGGAAAGGTCATTCTCGCGACGGGCAAGCCGGAGGAGTTCGCCGTGATGATCCTCGAGCATTTCGGCATCCTGAAGTATTTCGATTTCGTTGCCGGGAACACGCTCGATGAGAAACGGCCGGAGAAGCGCGACGTTTTCAATCACATCATTTCCGTTTTCCCCGATATCGGGCCGGACAACACCGTCATGGTCGGCGACCGCTGCTATGATATCCTCGCCGCGAAGGAGTTTTCCGTCCGTTCCGTCGGAGTGCTGTTCGGCTTCGGGTCCGAAGAAGAGCTCAAAGAGTCCGGAGCCGATATGCTTGCAGCCTCGGCTGCGGAGCTCGAACGCCTTCTGATCCGGGAATGAACGAACCGACTGCAGCCGAAAAAGAGCCTGTGCGGAACCGCGCACGGGCTTTTTCAGACCACAGGGGCGGCATACCTGAAGCGCGGGGGAGCCGGCAGCGGGTGCCGGAAGGGCGAAACGGCCCGTTTTTTGGATTTGAATGAAAAAAGTTACAATTTATTAACATTTTGCGAAAAAAATATATAAAAGCCGAAAAGTCAAGTAATTACAAGGAAAATTTATTCTGCAATTTTTGGATTTTCCGCTGCGGAAGATCCAGCGGGCGTCTGTTTTGAACGCCGAAAATGCCGTGATCATTGGATTTTTTGAAAATTCATGGGTCCGAAATCATTTTTTCTGTTGACAAACAAACTGTTTGCAAGTATACTATACTACACATTACTGGGTCTATGACCCGGTAAAAATTAAGGAGGTAACATTAATGAAAAAGATGACGAAGATCTTGGCTCTGCTTATTGCAGTCCTGATGATCGTCCCTGCCCTGGTTGCCTGCGGCAATAAGGATCAGCAAGCTGATAACACCGCCGAACCCAGCCAGAACACCCCCGCTCCGGGTGAGAACACCCCTGAGCCCGGCAAGACCGATGAACCCGAAGTTACTCCCGCGCCCCAGCAGGATAGGCCCGAGGGCAACTACACCTACCGTCTCTCCATGACTGGTAGCCCCGTCAACTGGAACCCGCATGCTTGGGAGATGAACAATGAGAGCACCCTGATGAGCTACATCGAGGCTCCTCTCTGCGACGTCAGCATCGCTGCCGACGGCGTCAACTTCGAATGGGTATTCGAGATGGCTACCAGCCTCGAGGATGTCACTGCGACCTATGCGGATCGTGAAAAGTGGCTGACCCCCGATGCGGACGGCAACCTTCCCACCGAGCGCATCATCTACAAGATCGAGCTCAATCCCGATGCGAAGTGGGCCGACGGTACTCCCATCAATGCGGACACCTACATCTACTCCATGCAGCAGATGCTCAACTCCGACATGAAGAACTACCGTGCGAACAGCTACTTCGACGGCGATACCGCTATCAAGAACGCTAAGAACTACTACAACAACGATAAGGTCGGCATGCCGGTTTTCGATCAGTATCTTAACGTTGAAGACGGCGGCGACATGTACTTCTCCGTTGATGCGATCCCCCTCTTCCTGAGCGACGGCTCCATCAAGGAGTACTACGAGGCAGGTTATGCCGATTACTGGACCTACCATGGCGGCGAGAAGGACGGCCAGAGCATCTACGACGAAATGGTCGCTTACATTGCTGAGCACGATGCCGAAGACGGCTTCGAAGATGGTTTCGTTAAGGTCACCGAAGGCGACGATCTTTACAACATGATCCTCGCTTCCACCCTCAACTTCTCCGGCAACGATGAGAGCAACGTCCCCGAGTGGATGTTCGCAGTCGTCGGCGAGTTCGAGAAGACCGAGTGGGAAGACGTCGGCCTCATCAAGGGCGGCGACTACACCCTCTACTATGTCAACGAGAACCCCATTTCCGAGTTCTACATGAAGTCCATGATGACCAGCAACTGGATCGTCTACAAGGATCTGTATGAAGCCGGTAAGTCCCAGAAAGAGAACCTGACCATCACCAACTACGGTACCAGCGCTGACACCTACATGTCCGCAGGCCCCTACAAGCTCGAGTCCTTCGAGGCCGACAAGCAGTTCGTCCTCGTCCGCAACGAGAACTGGTACGGCTGGAACGACGGTAAGCACGTCAACCAGTACTGGACCACCAAGGTCGTTTACGACATCATCGCTGAGCATGCAACCGCTCTGATGGCGTTCGAGAAGGGCGATCTCGACGAAATCGAACTCACCGCTGACGACCTTGTCAACTATAAGATGTCTGAGTACCTGCTCAAGACCGATGAAACCTACACTCAGCGTTTCATCTTCGCAACCGATCCCGAGAAGCTTGCTCAGCTCGAGACCGAAGCTAACGACGGCAAGAACAAGAAGGTCCTTGCTTATGACGATTTCCGCAAGGCGATCTCTCTCTCCATCGACCGTAACGCGTTCTGCACCGACTGCACCTCCGGCTTCAAGCCCGCTTACTTCCTCCTCAACAACCTCTACTACTACGATATCGAGCACAACACCGAGTCTCAGTATCGTAACACCAAGGCCGGCCGTGACGCCGTTCTCCGCCTCTATGGCGTACAGTATGGCGAAGGCACTCCCTTCGCTGATGACGTTGCTGCTTACAACTCCATCAACGGCTACGATGTAGAAGCTGCAAAGGCTCTCTTCCAGGCTGTTTATGAGAAGGCTATCGCTGATGGCAACTACACCGATGGCCAGGAGATCAACATCCGCTGCGAAGCTGCCAAGGGCGCGCTCGCTGCTGAAGATACCCGTCAGCAGGAGTACATGAACGACTTTGTCGCGAAGGCAACCGAAGGCACCGGCTTCGAAGGCAAGATCAGCTTCGAGTTCCTCGGCAACATCGAGAACCGTTATGAAGACGTCGCACTCGGTAAGATCGAGATGGCACGTGGTGCATGGGGCGGCGCAGCCTTCTATCCCTTCTCCACCATCCGCGTCTACTGCGAGCCCGACTACATGGGCGGTCTGACCAAGATCCACGAGTCCTGCGGTTGGGATCCCACCACCGAGAAGCTGACCATCAACATCGATGGCCGTGACGTTGAGAAGACCCTCCAGGATTGGGCGAAGTCCATGAACGGCGCCGGCGAATATGCTGACGACAAGTTCGTTGACATCAAGCTCCAGATCCTGAGCAACCTCGAGACCGCGATCCTCAGCGCCTATCAGTGCATCCCCCTTGGTACCTACACTAACTGCTCGCTCTTCTCCAAGAAGATCAAGTACGCCACCACCACCTACAACATCATGTATGGTTACGGCGGAATCCGTCTGATGACCTACAACTACAATGATGAGGATTGGGCAGCATTCGTTCAGTCCCAGGGCGGTAGCATCAACTACAAGTAATTCTTAACAGAATAGCTTAGTTTCCGTAACACAGTCTCGAAGCCGGATTTCCGGCTTCGAGACTGAACTTCCAACCAGACCACTTGTACCGCTCTTCCGGACGGTATAAAAACAGATAAGGAAACAGCCTATGCGAACACTAAAATATGTACTTAAGAGGTTGTTCTTTATGGTCCTCACTTTCTTCGTGATTCTGACCATAACGTTCTGCCTCGTAAAGACGCTGCAGTCGGAGATCCCGCTCGGCAAGGAAGCTGAAGCGGAGCTTGCACGACGCGAAGCGCTCGGCTGGGATAAGCCGGTCCTCGAACAATACGGCATTTATCTCAAAAACTTCTTCACCAAGGAAACACATACCGGTGTTGAAGAACACACCCTTACATTTACATACAACGGTCGTCAAACAACCAAAAAAGAAGTTCTGACGAACATCAAGGAGATCAGAGTTTCAAAACTCGAAGATTTCGATTCGGACAAAAAAACCCCGACAATTGACGGTGTGATCGATGTCACCGGACCGGCGACTATCACCGCTGCGGATCTTAAATTCACAAATCCTCTCTATCAGATCGAGAATCCCGATGTTTACATCGCAACCATCGGAGAAGGCGAACACTTTTATATGAAGGGCAACTTTATGAAAGTTGTCGACTCGCCGCTCTTCGACCTCGGCGTATCCCTTAGAGTTGCATATATGAAGCCCGTTGCTTCTGTTATCGCCGAGCGCATGCCCCCGACAATTCTCGTGAATGTTCTTTCGATCCTCGTTGGTCTGCCTCTCGGCATCGTGCTCGGCATATTTGCCGCACTTAAGAAGAACACCTGGATCGACCACGTGATTTCGGTAATCATCGTTATCTTTATTTCAGTCCCGTCATTCGTATTGGCATTCTTCCTGCAGTATTTCCTTGCATTCAAGCTCGGCTGGTTCCCGCTCGTTATGTCGTCGAAAGCCGAGGCAGGCGGTCTGTTTACCTGGAAGATGATCTATTCACTGATGCTGCCGATCATGGCAAGCGCATTCTACGAGATCGCATACTTCGCGCGTACAGTCCGTGCAGAGCTGACTGAGGCTCTGACAAGCGACTACATGCTGCTTGCGAGAACGAAGGGCCTTACCCAATCCAAGGCGGTTGTCCACCATGCGCTGAAGAACGCAATGGTTCCGATCCTCCCCATTATTATCGGAACATTCCTCAACATTATGGGCGGCTCAATGATCCTTGAAAGGATCTTCGCGATCCCAGGCGTCGGTGACCTGACCCTTAAGGCACTGCAGGGCCCGGACTACGACCTGTTCGTCGGCACCGCAATGTTCTACACATTGATCGGTCTGCTTGGCGGCCTTATTACCGACCTTAGCTACGGATTCCTCGATCCGCGCATCAAGATGGGAGAGAGATAAGCTATGGCAGAGAATAATTACACCCCGATTTCAAAGGATAGATTCCGTTTTGTACAGCAGAACGAGAAGATCCATGATAAGGCTCTCAAGACGAAACCCATCGGTTACTTCAAGGACGCCTGGATCCGCTTCCGCAAGAACAAAGCTTCTGTTGCGGCTGCGATCGTGCTTGCTATAATCATCCTCTATGCGATCATCGTCCCCTTCATTTCGAAGTATAAACTCGGCGCGAAGAGTGACATGACCTACAAGAAGATGAATCCCGAGCTCATCATCGGCAAGACCGTTATTTTCGACGGCGGCAAGAACATGAGCCTTAACGACAAATATCTGATGTACCTTGTCAGCATCGGCGTTAATGCTGAAAATGCCGAAGGCAAAGGCGCCGAAAGCTGGAACATCGGTTATGAATCATTCTATAACCCTGTTCTCAAAGCCGGCGAGGAAGAGAAGGTCATCGAGGATGGCAACGAAGTTTATAAGCGCGCTGCACGTGTCAACACTTACCAGCTTATCGGCTTCCAGTATTTGCAGGTTTCCGCTGCCGAGCTTCAGAAGATCCTCGACGGTGAGAAAGAGATGCAGACTCAGATCCTCTATCCTCTCATCGACGAAAATAATTACGGCGGATCTGCCGATGATGCGAACCTTTGGTTCCGTAACGACAGAGGTTACCCGATCAATGAAGCCGGTCAGAGGATGACCCTCGAAGATGTCAAGGCAAACGGCTACGTTGATAACTTCCTCCGCGACAGCAACGGCGATCTCGTTTATATGAAGACCGTCGGCTCGATGTACAAGATCCGCGTCCTCTATTATAACTACTACCGTTATGAAGAGGGCCATACTCCTTCCTTCGTCTTCGGCTCGGACGGCGGCGGCTACGATATCGCAACGCGTATGGCGTACGGTCTTCGTACCTCCTTCATCCTCTCCGTCAGCGTTGCAGTCTTCTGCTTCATTTTCGGTGCGATCTTCGGTGCGATCGAAGGTTACTACGGCGGCTGGGTCGATTTGCTCCTCGAGCGTCTCGTCGATATACTCTGGCGTATGCCTTTGTACATCATCGTTACGCTGTTCCAGATGCATCTTGTCAACACCGGTAAAGCGTCGGTGCTTTCGGGCCTCTTGATGGCGTTCTGCGTAACGGGCTGGATCGGGACCGCGTCCCTCGTCCGTACTCAGTTCTACCGCTTCAAGAACCAGGAGTACATCCTCGCTGCAAGGACCCTCGGTGCGAAGGATATGCGACTCATGTTCAGGCACATCTTCCCGAACGCGATCGGTACTATCATCACCAGTTCCGTATTCGTCATTCCGGGCATTATCATGAGCGAGTCCACCTTCTCCTACCTCGGAATCGTCAACCTGAACAGCCGTGACACCGTTTCTCTCGGTACCATGATGGCAGACGGCAAGGAGTTCCTGTCAGAGTATCCGCACATCCTGCTGATCCCCGCTGCCGTTATCGCGCTCATGATGATCGCGTTCAACCTGTTCGGCAACGGTCTGCGCGATGCATTCAACCCGTCCCTGAGAGGAGCTGATGACTAATGGCAAAGAAACTCGAAGTTAAAAACCTGATCATCTCCTTCCGTACCAACAACGGTACTGTCAAAGCTGTCCGCAACATCTCTTTCGACCTTGAGCGCGGCGAAACGCTCGCGATCGTCGGTGAATCCGGTTCCGGTAAATCCGTTACCGCCCGCGCGATCATGGGCATCCTCGCAAAGAACGCGATCCCCGAGGGCGGCGAGATCATCTATGACGGCCAGGACCTTATGAAGATCGATGAAGAGGACTTCCACAAGATCCGCGGAAACCGAATCTCCATGATCTTCCAGGACCCGCTTTCCAGCTTGAACCCGATCGTCCGTATCGGTAAGCAGCTGACCGAGGCGATGATCCTCAACGGCAAGGCGAACCAGCGCGAAGCAAAGCGCGTTTACAACGACAAGATCAAGCTGCTTGCATCCGAAATGAAGGAAGCCGGCGTCAGCGACGTTGATTCGAAATTCAACACCTTCAACAGCGTTACCAACGCGGGCAGCCGCACTGAAAGAGATTACCTCTACAACCGCGAGCGCATCGAGTCGATGATCAAGAACATCGACGCTGCGCTGATCGACTCCATCGACAAGGAGCCGAAGGTTGTTGCGGCTGAGATGAAGCTAATCCTCAGCGATTCCGGCAACATCTACAATCCTTACCTGATCACTCAGGACAATACGGAGCTTGCGGATCTTATCACGAAGCTCCGCACGGAGATCCCGAACTACCGCAAGAGCGGCGATCATGAAACGACCGATAAGATCCTTCACGATCTGAGAGTCCCGCTTCAGGCTGCTCTTGAGAGGCCGAAGCCCGATTTCTACGCCATGGCGTATTGCAAGATGGCGAATGCTATGCCGGAGTTCAGCGGCGATATCGATAAGCTCAATGAAGCTATGAAGAAAACCTTCAACGAGCAGTTCCTCGATGATTTCCGTCAGGGCGTCGGTGCAGGTTTGAAGAACTCCAACGACAAGGCTTTCTCCAAGAAGGCCGAGATCGTTAACAGCCTTGAGACCGCTCTTTCCCGCATGGAGGGCGATGAGAGGATCGACATCAATGTCGCCAAGGAAGAAGCGAAGAAATGCTCGACTCTGATCGAGAACTCCCTCGACAGGCTTTCGATCCACAAGGACAGCGTGGCTTATACCTTTAAGTCCAGCATCAATTCTGCGGTCGATACCTATCAGGAAGCTCTGAAGATCGAGAAGGTCAAGCATCCGAACAAGAAGCAGAAGATCTTCAAGGACAGGATGGATATCGATCTTTACCAGAACAATATCCGCCTCGACATGGTCAGAGCGCGCGATTCCTTCCAGGCGCAGCTGAATTCCGCGGAGCAGCTCAACTACGATGAGCTTTCCGAAGAAATGGTCGAATTCCTCTGCGACGAGGCATCCAAGCGTGAACATGAGGTCACGAAGCGCAAGGCGCAGATCCGCGCTATCGAGCTCATGGAGGAAGTCGGTATCCCGAAGGCACGCGAACGTTACCGTCAGTATCCGTTCGAGTTCTCCGGCGGTATGAGGCAGCGTATCGTTATCGCGATCGCGCTTGCTGCGAACCCCGACATCCTGATCTGCGACGAGCCGACCACCGCTCTGGACGTTACCATCCAGGCTCAGATCCTCGAGCTGATCAACAAGCTGAAGAAAGAGCGTCAGCTCTCCATTATCTTCATCACTCACGACCTCGGCGTCGTTGCAAACATGGCGGATAAGATTGCCGTTATGTACGCCGGCAAGATCGTTGAATACGGCACCGCAGACGAGCTGTTCTATGAGCCCGCGCATCCTTACACCTGGGCGCTGCTGGCCTCCATGCCCGACCTTGACACCAAGGAGAAGCTCGATGCGATCCCCGGCACTCCTCCGAACATGATCTTCCCGCCCAAGGGCGATGCATTTGCAGAGCGCAACAAGTACGCAATGCAGATCGATCTTGAGGAACAGCCGCCGATGTTCAAGATCACCGATACCCACTATGCCGCCACTTGGCTGCTTCATCCCGATGCACCGAAGGTCGAACCTCCGAAGATCGTCACCGATCGTATCGAGCGCATGAAGAAGCTCAACGAGGAGAACAGAGGTGAGATCAATGGCTGAAAAGTTAGAAACTATGAAAACCGAAGCTCTGGAAAAAGTACGCGATAAGAGCAGTGAGCTCGATAAGAAGCTGAGAGTTGATAACTATACTCCCAATTTCGATCCCGAGAAGGAGCCCCTTCTCCGCGTCGAGCACCTGAAGCAGTACTTCAAATCGACCAAAGCAGTCGATGACGTCAGCTTCACCATTAAGAAGGGCGAAGTTTTCGGCCTCGTCGGCGAGTCCGGCTGCGGTAAAACGACCACCGGCCGTTCGATCATCGGTCTGTATCCGATCACCGACGGCGACGTCTACTTCCGCGGCAAGAGGATCGGCATGGGCGTCGACGCTGTTAAGCGCTGGAAGCAGAAGGTTGCCGAAGCGAAAGCTGCAGGCGACACCCAGGCGCTCGCTGAGCTGCATGAAGACAGAGTCGTCCATAAAGATCTGATGACCAAGATCCAGATGATCTTCCAGGATCCGGTCGGTTCGCTTGACCCCCGTATGACCGTTCGTG
Source organism: Christensenella sp. UBA1214 (assembly GCA_002309375.1). Classification (GTDB taxonomy): domain Bacteria; phylum Bacillota; class Clostridia; order Christensenellales; family CAG-138; genus PeH17. Next base: position 18,713 of record DBXK01000050.1, read on the forward strand.
AGATCATCGCCGAAGGCCTCAAGATCCGCGGTATTCGCGACAAGCAGTTCATTGACGAACGCGTTTCCGAAGTTCTTGAAAAGGTCGGCCTCGTTCCGGAGCATGCAGAGCGTTATCCGCATGAGTTCTCCGGCGGCCAGAGGCAGCGTATCGGCATCGCTCGCGCAGTAGTTCTTCAGCCCGACCTGATCATCGCCGACGAGCCTATCAGCGCTCTCGACGTTTCGATCCAGGCACAGGTCATCAACCTTATGAATGAGCTGCGTGATGAGATGGGTCTTACGATCATGTTCATCGCCCACGACCTCAGCGTTGTCAAATACTTCTCCGACAGGATCGGCGTTATGTATTTCGGCAAGATGGTCGAGCTTGCGGATTCCGATGAACTGTTCGCTCATCCGCTCCATCCCTACACCAAGTCGCTGCTTTCCGCAATCCCGCTTCCGGACCCGAACTACGAGAAGCGTCGTAAACGTATCACCTACGTTCCCGCTCTTTCGCATGACTATACGGAAGAGGGCCCTGATTTCAAGGAGATCATTCCCGGTCACTTCGTCTACTGCAACACTGCAGAGTGCGAAAAGTACCGCAAAGAAGTAGCCGAGCTTGATGCAAATGCAGAAAGAAAGAAGTAACAAAAGTACTTTCGTCAAGTACGCTGCAACCATTGCCATTGGCTTAGTGCTTGCATTGCTGTACTGTATCCTCAAGGGGCTTTTCAAAGCTTCCGATAAGGGGCAGATCCTGCGGATCCTTTGCGACGCATTCACGATCCCCGGCATTCTGCTCGCATGTTTCGGATTGCTGACCCTGGTAATCAAGGAAGGCAGTCTCGACGGGATCACATACAGCTTCAGTGCAATGCGCAGAGTACGGCGCGGATATGCGAACGACGGAAAGACATCGAAGAGTTACTACGACTACAAGCAAGCAGCTAAGGGAAAACGCAAGGTTGCCTGGCATTTGATAATCGTTGGTCTGGGTTTCATTGCTGTTGCGATTGCCCTTGTGATCACCCGAAACTGCATCGTTTAACACAAATCCTATCTGTTCCGCCGCAGAGTCCAAAGCTCTGCGGCGGTTTTCGTTTCCGCCTGAAGGAGCGGCGATTGAAATCCGGACCGAAAACTGATACAATAGCGATGCGAATACTCGGCTTATGAGGTGAAAATGAGCAGGTTTGAGATCAAAGCGCAAAGCGGCAGGGCAAGGCGCGCATCATTCGAAACGATTCACGGAACGATCGAAACTCCGGTTTTTATGAACGTCGGAACTGCGGGAGCGATCCGCGGCGGGGCGGGCACGGAGGATCTTCGCGCCGTCGGCTGCACGGTCGAGCTCTCCAATACCTATCATCTTCACCTTCGCCCCGGCGATGAAGTCATCCGCGCTCTCGGCGGACTGCGAAAGTTCATGAACTGGGACGGCCCCGTGCTGACCGACAGCGGCGGTTTCCAGGTTTTTTCGCTTGCCCACAGGCGGAAGATCACCGAACAGGGAGTCGGCTTCGTTTCCTATATCGACGGAAAGCGGGTCTTCATCGGGCCGGAGGAATCGATCCGCATCCAGTCGAACCTTGCCTCAACGATCGCGATGGCTTTCGATGAATGCGTCGCGAACCCTTCGCCGCGCAGCTATGTCGAACGCTCCGTCGAAAGAACGACAAGGTGGCTCATTCGCTGCCGAGAGGAACTGGATCGTCTGAACGCGGCGGAAGGCACGCTGAATCCGCATCAGATGCTTTTCGGCATCAACCAGGGCGGCGTTTTTCCGGATATACGCGCACGGCATATGCGTCAGATCGCGGAAGTGCCCTGCGACGGCTTTGCGATCGGCGGGCTCTCCGTCGGGGAAACGGCAGAGGAGATGTACGGGATCATCGAAGCCGTCGAGCCGGAGATGCCGAAGGACAAACCTCGCTATCTGATGGGTGTCGGCACGCCGCTGAACATTCTCGAAGGCGTTTACAGAGGCATCGATTTCTTCGACTGCGTGCTGCCGCTGCGCAACGCACAGCACGGGAATATTTTCACCAGAAACGGTAAGATGCGCCTTCTTGCGGAAAAGTATCGGCTTGACGAGAGGCCGATCGATGAAAACTGCGGCTGTCCGGCCTGCCGGAACCATTCCCGTGCGTATATCAGGCACCTTCTTAAGGCGGATGAGCGCCTTGGGATGCGGCTGTGCGTGCTGCACAACCTGTATTTCTATAACGAGCTGACGGCGAGGATCCGGGCAAGCCTCGAGGACGAAAACTTCGAGAGCTTTTATCGGGAGCAGCGCGGCATTCTCGGAGAGTTCGCGGAGGATCGATAAAGCGCCGACGGCGAACCGGCAAAACAGGACAGCAAAGCCGAAAGCCGAAAAGCTCCCGGCTTTTTTCATGCTGTATATTTCGCCTTGCCGCAGTTGACAAAGAGCCCTGCCTGGCCTATAATTTAATCAAAAGAGAGGCTGCTATGAGGCACGAAATGACTGAAGGCAAAATTTACAGCAAAATCGCACTGTTCGCTCTCCCGATATTCATCGGACAGCTCTTTCAACAGATGTATAATATCGCAGACTCGCTCGTTGTGGGCAAGGTGCTCGGCAAGCAGGCGCTTGCCGCCGTTGCATCCTCGGGCAGCCTGATCTTCCTGATCGTAGGCTTCATCTACGGCGTTTTTGTCGGTGCGGGCGTTGTGATCGGGCGCTACTACGGCGCGCAGAAATACGATCTCATGCACAAGGCGGTGCATACGACCGTCGCTTTCGGCCTCGTTGCCGGCGCCGTGCTGATGGCCTTCGGCATGACCTGCACTCCGCTGATCCTCCGCCTGATGAACACGCCGGAGGAGGTTTTCCCGGAATCAGTAAAGTATTTCCGCGTGTATTTCGCTGGCTCGATCGGAAGCGTGATGTACAACTCCTTCAACGGCATTTTCCAGGCCCGAGGGGACAGCAAGCATCCGCTGTATTATCTGATCATTGCATCGGTCACGAACATCATCCTTGACATCCTCTTTGTAAAGTTCCTCAATTTCGGCATCATCGGCGCTGCTGCGGCGACGGCGATCTCCCAATTCCTGAGCGCGACGCTCTCCTTCATCAAGCTCACAACGGTGAAGGATGTGCACCGCATCACTCCGAAGGATATCCGCTTCGACCGCTCGCTTCTGAAGGAGATCCTCTCGACGGGCCTCCCGACGGGCGTGCAGAACTCGGTCATCGGCTTTGCGAACGTTATCGTGCAGACCAACATCAACGCCTTCGGGCCGGATGCGATGGCGGGCTGCGGCTCCTATACGAAGCTCGAGGGCTTCGCCTTCCTGCCGGTCACGAGCTTCAGCGTTGCGCTGACGACCTTCACAAGCCAAAACCTCGGCGCGAAAAAATACGACCGCGTCAAGAAGGGGACGGTATTCGGCCTCGCTTCCGGCGTTGCGATCGCGGAGATCATCGGAATACTGTTCGTGATCCTTGCACCGCACCTGATCGCAATGTTCAATTCCGATCCGAACGTCGTTGCCTTCGGCGTGCGCCAGGCACGAACGGAAGCGCTGTTCTACTGCCTGCTTTCGCTTTCGCACTGCATGGCCGGCATCATACGCGGCAGCGGAAAAACGACGGTGCCGATGCTTGTCATGCTGATCTGCTGGTGCGTGATCCGCGTCACTTATATCACGATCACCGTGAAGCTGATCCCGGATATCGGCGTCGTCTTCTGGGCGTACCCGCTGACCTGGTCGCTGAGCTCGATCGCGTTCGTCGTCTATTATTTCAAAGCGGACTGGATGCATAATTTCGAGCGCAAGGAACAAAAAATGCTGAAAAAGCAGGGAATGTGAAGCTCCCTGCTTTAACTATTCAAAAAACAGAAAGGCGGATTTTGCAATGACAGAATTTGAAATGGATCTTCCCGAAGTTTCTGCGGAGCGGGCATATAAACTGATGCTGAGCCTCGCAAACGAGCGGGTCAGCTGCACCGGCGCGGAGACAAAGGCCGCGGAAAGGCTGAAGGAGGAGGCGGAGTCCGCCGGCGCAGAATGCGCGATCGAGACCTTCGAGGCTTCGTGCGGACGCGTTGAGGAAGCGACGCTGACCGTCCTCGAGCCCTATGAAAAGGAATACACCGTCACGGGTTACATCCGTTCAGGATCGACGCCGGAAGAGGGGCTTGAGCTGGAGCTCAGCTATGTTGAGGACGCCCTCGAGGCGAACCTCGTCGGCGCGGCCGGGAAGGCCGTGCTCGTCAACGGAAGGGTCGGTTACGCGATGTACGAGCGGCTCCAGAAGGCCAAGCCTGCGGCGATCATCAGCTATTCCGGCACGATCTACGACAGGGAGGGCGAAACGGATCTCGATATACGCAAGCTGCGCGAGACCTATTCCGGCGCATTCGGCGATAATATCATGCTGAACCTGCGCGCGAGGGATGCGCTCGAGATGGTCACCCTCGGCGCTTCGAAAGTAAGGCTTAAGGTGAAGAGCAGGCGCTTTAACGGTTATTCGCGGAATGTCTGCGCGGTGATCCCCGGAACGGAGTTCCCGGACGAGATCGTTTCCTTCGGCGCGCATTACGACAGCGTTGAATTCTCCACCGGTTCATATGATAATATGTCCGGTTCGGTGATCATAATGGAAATGCTGCGTTATTTCCTGAAGAATCCGCCGAAGCGCACCGTAAAGATCAACTGGTACGGCAGCGAGGAGCAGGGGCTTCTCGGCAGCAAGGCCTGGACCGCGGCGCATAAGGACGAGCTTGAAAAGCATGTGCTGATGATCAATGTGGACGTCGCCGGCCCGATCCTCGGCTCCGAGAAGATCTTCACGATGGGCGCCGAGCCGCTGAAGAATTACGTCGATGCGATGATGAAGGAGATGGGCAGGGCCGTGGAGGTCAAGGAGCATGTTTATTCGAGCGACAGCGTGCCCTTCGCCGATAACGGTGTTCCGGCTGTCAATTTCTGCCGCTTCGCATCGCAGGGAGCGGGCTATATGCACGACCGCCGCGACGATCCCGCCCTTGCGTTCATGTCCGCAAAGGCGCTCGATATAACGCTCCAAAACGTGCTCGCGTTTTCAAAACGCGTCGTCAACGCCCCGGTCTTCCCGATCGAGAAGAAGATCTCCGATTCGATGAAGGACAGCGTGGACAAATATCTCTTCCGCAAAAAGTGATCGACCGATATTCGGGAGCGGGCTCTGCCCGCTCTTTTATATTTTCGGCGTTACGTTGAAAAACCGAAAAAAACCTTGAAAATCCGCGCCGTTGTGCTATAATCGAATCAAAACAGAGTTAAGAAGGTCGATTTGAAGTGAGTACAGCGGTCAAGAAGAGATTTCATGGCGCCCGGCGCGATGTGGACATGACGCAGGGCAGTATCGTAAGGCATATCATAACTTTCGCACTGCCGCTGCTCGTCGGCAATATTTTCCAACAGCTTTATAACACGGTCGACAGCTGGGTCGTCGGCAACTATGTCAGCAACCAGGCCTTTGCCGCTGTCGGCAACGTCGGGCCGATCATGAACACGCTGATCGGCACTTTTATGGGTCTCAGCGCCGGCGCCGGCGTCGTCATTTCCCAATACTACGGAGCAAAACAATTCGACAGAGTTCAGGATACCGTTCATACGGCGATCTTTCTGACGCTGATAATGGGCATTGCTTTCACCGGGATCGGCATCGCCATGACGCCGTTCATGCTTTCCCTCATGAAAACGCCCGCGGAAGTGCTGCCGGAGGCGACGACATATCTGCGGATCTATTTTTCCGGGATCACCGGACTGATGTTTTATAACATAGGCTCGGGCATCATGCGCGCCGTCGGCGATTCGCAGCGCCCGTTCTATTTCCTCGTTGTTTCCGCCGTGACGAACACGATCCTCGACCTCGTATTCGTGCTCGTTTTCAAGATGGGCGTCGAAGGCGTTGCCCTCGCGACGATCGGCGCGCAGTTCCTTTCCGCCGCGCTCGTGATCAGGACGCTGATGCGCTCCGACAACTGCACGAAGCTGCATCTCAAAAAGCTCAGGATCCATGGCGAGATGCTTAAAAAGATCCTGAAGGTCGGTCTCCCCGCGGCGCTGCAGATGGCGGTCACTTCCTTCTCGAATATCTTCGTCCAGGGCTATATCAATCAGTTCGGCAACGACTGCATGAGCGGCTGGACCGCGTATGCGAAGATCGACCAGTTCCTGCTGCTGCCGATGCAGAGCGTTTCCCTCGCGGGAACGACCTTCGTCGGGCAGAACCTCGGCGTCGGGGATGCGAAGCGCGCGAAGAAGGGCATCAGCATAACCATGCTGATCTCCGTCGCATCGACCGCCGTGCTGATGATACCGGTGCTGATTTTCGCGGCGCAGCTCGTTGAATTCTTCAATGATAAGCCGGAAGTCATCCAATACGGCTCGATGCTGCTGCGGCTGATTTCGCCGTTCTATGTGCTCTGCTGCGTCAACCAGGTCCTCGCCGGCGCTCTTCGCGGCGCGGGCGACAGCCGTACGCCGATGTTCATCATGCTCGGAAGCTTCGTGCTCTTCCGCCAGATCTATCTTTACATCATGTCCAACTATATCAGCAACACGATCCGCATGATCGCGCTCGGCTATCCCGCCGGGTGGCTGCTCTGCTCAACGATCACGCTGATCTACTTCTTCTGCTCCAAATGGGAAAAGCACAGGCTTGTCGACGACGGGAAGAAGATCATGGCGGACGGGCCCGCAGAAGCATTTGACGAGGATGCGGGGGAGGAGAGCGAAGCATAACGGACTTCCCGGTTTGAAGGGTGCCGCGGCTCGTGAAAGGGTTTGCGGCAAATCCCGGGCGATCCGGGAAGCCGAACGGCAATTCATTGATTTCCTCAGAAAAACGCCGGAAAGGATAAAAAACAGCCCGCTTGCGCGGACTGTTTTTTTGTTTGTTCAACTCAGAGGGGCAAAGCCCCGATCCGATTACAGTATGTTGCCGTACTCGTTGACGGTGATGGTGACCTGGGGCATAGCGTCGATCGCGTTGCTGACCTTAACGGTGCCGTCGAACATGGCCTTAACGAGCTCCTTGTAGTTGTCCTGAGTGAAAGCATCGCTCCACTGGGTGGACTCCATGGGGATCTGAACGTAGTTGAGGGTCGGATCGTCGCCGGAAACGAGGCCGAGGTTCTCGACCTTGCCGCCGAACTTGGACCATGCATCGTTGACGATGGTCTCGTTGAGAACGTTCTTAACGGTTGCTGCGAGGCCCTTCATCGCGGAGGTAACAGTCATACCTTCGGCGCCGAGGTTGTTGATGATAGCAGCCTGGTCGACGTCAACACCGATGATCTTGGCGCCGGCCTTCTTGGCAGCTTCGGTAGCGGAAACGTAGATGCCGCCGCCGCAGGCGAAGACGACTTCAACGTTCTTCTCACCGAACCAAACGTCCATAGCAGCGAGAACTTCGGGAGCGGGGCCGAAGGTGTTGCCGTAAACGTACTCAACGGTGACATCGTTGGCAATGCCCATCTCTTCAGCGGCAGCGTTGCAGCCCTGAACGAAACCGAAGCCATAGCGGACAACAGCGGGAACGGCCATGCCGCCGAGGAAGCCGAGGTGCTTATAGCCGAGCTTGAC
>DBXK01000050.1:26314-64184 GCA_002309375.1 Christensenella sp. UBA1214
CTCTTCCTGGTAAACAGCGCAGTAGACGTTGTTGCCCAGGTGAGGCTGATTGTTCTCGTCGATCAGGGGATTGTTCATATCGCCGTCCTGATAGAAGCAGCTGTAAACATCATATTCGGAAACGTCGAGAGCAACGAACTTAACATCCGCATACTCTTCCTTATCCTGGACCTCGTAGATGGTGCCGGCGAATGCGAAACCGGGCATTACGATGATGTTGTAACCAGCGTCAACGGCCTCTTCAACCTTCTGAACGCGCTCCGGGGTGCTGTCGCCGGCGGGCTTATAGTAGTTGAAGTCGATACCGCGGGCTTCGCAGTATTCTTTGCAGGCCTCGTAGGTGGTCTGGTTGAAGCTCTGGTCGGTGATATCGCCGTAGTCGGTGATCATAGCGACTTTGTAGTCGGTCTCGACAGGCGCGGGAGCGGCAGTGGTGTTGCCTTCCTCACCGCCGTTGTTGTCGGTGTTGGTGTCTTCGGTCTTGCCGCAAGCAACGATGGAGATGACCATTGCAAGAGCCAGAACGAGTGCAAACAGCTTTTTCATGATAAAAACCTCCGTGTGTTTTATGTGTTACCGGATCTATTCTCATTGAACCCGATATACATTCGCATTATAACAGAAAAGAATCAAAAATGGAAGTATACTTTTTCCAAAAAAAGGTTCCAAGGGCCCGTTTTTTGACTTTTTTTGCTGCGGGCAGCTTTTTATATGGGCCATTGACGCTTTCGGACAGCTTCCGAGGCGCACTGTATCGCGCAAAAAATCGATATCAGCTATATTTTATATTGAAATGAAGGGGAATCTATGGTAAAATGAAAGGCGTGATAACCGGTATTCGGCCAATAAGATCCGGCAGGGGGGAATATTTTTGGAAAACATAACCCGAGAAAACACAAATGAGTATGCGATCGAAATGATCGGGATCACAAAGCGGTTCCCGGGCATCATCGCGAATGACAACATCACCATCAGACTCAAAAAAGGAGAGATCCACGCACTGCTCGGCGAAAACGGCGCCGGCAAATCCACCCTTATGAGCGTCCTTTTCGGCCTCTATCAGCCGGAGGAGGGCATCATCAAGAAGGATGGGGAAGAGGTCAGGATCAATAACCCGAACGACGCGAACGCGCTCGGCATCGGCATGGTGCATCAGCACTTCAAGCTCGTTGAGATCTTCTCCGTTCTCGACAACATCATCCTCGGCGTCGAGCCCTGCAAGAACGGCTTCCTCAAAAAGGATGAGGCAAGGCAGAAGGTCATGGAGCTCAGCGAAAAATACGGCCTGAGGATCGAACCGGATGCGAAGATTTCCGATATCACCGTCGGCATGCAGCAGCGCACCGAGATCCTGAAAATGCTCTACCGCGACAACGAGATCCTGATCTTCGATGAGCCGACCGCAGTTCTGACTCCTCAGGAGATCGAGGAGCTGATGCAGATCATGCGCAACCTCGCAGCGGAAGGCAAGAGCATCCTCTTCATATCCCATAAGCTGAACGAGATCATGAGCGTCGCAGACAGGTGCAGCGTTCTTCGCAAGGGCAAATACATCGGGACCGTCGAGGTCGCCAACACGACCAAGGAGGAGCTCTCCAGAATGATGGTCGGCAGGGATGTCGAATTCGTCGTGCAGAAGGGCGCGGCAAGGCCGGGCGAAGTCGTGTTCCGCGCAGAGAATGTCTGCGTTTCATCGAAGGTGCATAAGAACCTTGCGGTCAAGGATGTCAGCTTCGATGTGCATGAGGGCGAGATCGTCTGCATCGCCGGNNATCGACGGCAACGGCCAGACGGAATTCGTTTACGGCATCACGGGCCTCGAGCCGCTCCACAGCGGACATGTTTATATGGCCGGCAGGGATCGTGAAGGCAACCCGCTGCCGCTTGAGGAAATGACGCGCAAATCGATCCGCAAGCGCTCCGTCGACGGCATGAGCCACATCCCGGAGGACAGGCATAAGCACGGCCTCGTGCTCGATTATCCCCTCGATTACAACATGGTCCTGCAGCGGTATTTTGAGCCGCAGTTTACAACAAGCATCGGCTTTTTGAAGCCGAACTCGATCCGCGTTTATACGGAACGCCTGATCGACGAATTCGATATCCGTTCCGGTCAGGGCGCCGCAACGATTGCGAGGAGCATGAGCGGCGGCAACCAACAGAAGGCGATCGTCGCCCGCGAGATCGACAAGAACCCGCGCCTGCTCGTTGCCGTTCAGCCCACCCGCGGCCTTGACGTCGGTGCGATCGAAGCGATCCATAAACGCATAATCGAACACCGTGACGCAGGCAACGCGGTCCTTTTGATCTCACTGGAGCTCGAAGAGGTCATGAACCTTTCCGACAGGATCCTCGTGATGTATGAAGGCGAGATCGTCGGCGAGCTCGATCCGAAACAGACGACTGTTGAAGAGCTCGGTCTCTATATGGCAGGCGCGAAACGGAATATCCATTCGGAAGGGGAGGATAATTGATTATGGACAATAACAACAGACGGGGCTTCTTCAGCCTCCCCGGCGTGCGCTCCCTCCTTGCGGCGCTGATATGCATCCTGATTGGCCTGATGCTCGGCTACATCGTCCTTCTGATCATCAATCCCGAAAATGCGGGCAAGGGCATGGACGTCATGCTCAAGAACTTCCTCGCCCGCAATAAAACGTTCACGCAGATCAAGCATCTCGGCAATACGCTGGTCAAGACCGCGCCGCTGATCCTCTGCAGCCTTTCGATCCTGTTCGCGTATAAGGCGGGCATGTTCAATATCGGTGCGGCGGGTCAGTATGTTGCCGGAGCAGGCGCCTGCCTGTTCTTCGCATACAAATTCAGCGCGCCGTGGTATGTATGCATCCTCGTTGCGATCGCCGCCGGCTCCCTTTGGGGAGCGATCTCGGGTGCGCTCAAGGCTTATTTGAACGTCAACGAGGTCATATCCGGCATAATGCTGAACTGGATCAGCCTGTACCTTGTGAACATGCTGATGAAACCGTTCTGCAAAGGCGCAGAAAAAGACACCATTGCTTTTGTCCGAGGGCAAAGTCATTCGCTGATCCCGAATTTGGGATTGGACAAGCTGTTCAGCAATAATACGAGCGTCACGATAGCGATACCGCTGACGATAATAATCGCAGTCGTGATCTGGATCCTGCTTTCGAAAACGAAGTTCGGTTACGAGATCAAGGCGACCGGTTTCAACAAGAATGCCGCGAAATATGCGGGCATGCATGAAAAGAGCAACATCATCATCACGATGGTGATCGCCGGCGCGCTTGCGGGCATCGCAGCTTCGTTCTTCTTCCTCTCCGGCTTCTCGACCTGGAACACGAACCAGACGAGCGTTCCCGCAATGGGCTTCAACGGCATCGCGGCGGCCTTCCTCGGCGGTCTGCATCCGATCGGCGTCATCTTCTCCTCCCTGTTTATCCAGCATATTTCCGACGGCGGCACTTCGCTGACGGGTATGTATCCCGCACAGATCTCCGACCTGATCTCCGCGATCATTATCTACCTCTGCGGCTTCGTGCTCTTCATGAAGCTCCAGATGAGCAAGATCAGCGCCGCAAACGAAAGGCGCAGGAGGGCAAGGCTCGAGGCGCTTGCCGCGGCGGAAACGGAGAACAAGCCGGATGATGCATCCGAAGAAACGAAAGGAGGCGAGGCCAAATGATGCTTCTTATTCAGTACACACTGGTTTATGCTTGCCTGCTCACCGTCGTTGCTCTCGGCGGCTGCTATTCCGAACGCTCCGGTATCATCAACATCGGTCTTGAAGGCATTATGGTCATGGGCGGCCTCGGAGGCATCCTTGTACTGGCCTTTATTCCGGCAACACTGCCGCCGATCATCATCTTCTTTGCCGCAACGCTTGCGGCAATGACCTGCGGCATGGCATATTCGATGCTGCTCGGCGTTGCGAGCATAAACTTCAAAGCCGACCAGACCCTGGCCGGCACCGCGCTGAACATGCTCGGCCTTGCGCTCGCGACCGTTATCATCAAGGCGCTCAACATCGCAAGGACCGCCGGCGCAGACAACTCCGCGCGAATCATCTTCAAGGATACCCGCCCGCTGCTCTCGCTTGCCAAGGGAACGGAATTCAACATGTTCATGATCCTGACGGTGGTGCTGCTCGTTGCGGCGTATATCGTGCTTTACAAGACCCGCTTCGGTCTGCGGCTCATGAGCTGCGGCGAGCATCCGCAGGCGGCGGCTTCGGTCGGCATCAGCGTTGCGAAGATGCGTTACTGCGGCGTGCTGATCTCCGGCGCGCTCGGCGGCATCGGCGGTTTGATGTATCTCTACTCCTGCGGCAGTGAAGCGAACTTCGAAACCGGTGTTGCCGGCTTCGGCTTCCTCGCCCTCGCGGTCATGATCTTCGGCCAATGGAAACCGCACCGCATCGCGATATCTGCGCTGCTGTTCGGCTTCTTCCGCGCTCTTGCCGCAGTCGGTCAGGCCTTTGACCTGCTTGCTGCGCTCGAGATCCCGAAACCGATCTACAACATGCTCCCATACATCATCTGCTTGATCGTGCTTGCATTCACATCCAAGAATTCCAAGGCGCCGAAGGCGGAGGGCATACCTTACGACAAGAGCACAAGATAATTCCCCGAAAAACGGAGCCGTTCCCCGAAAAGGAGCGGCTCTTTTTTGTTTATCGATGCCGATATGCACGTAATCGTACGGATTTGCCGAAACATTTGCTATTCCGCCTTTTTTGTGCTAATATTAATACAGAAGCAATAAAGCTCCGCCTCGGCGGGGCGGTATCGGAGAATCAAAATGGCAAAGCTGTATTTCCGCTATGGCGCGATGAGCTCTTCGAAGACGGCGCAGGCGATCATGGTCAAGTATAACTACGGCGAGCGAGGCCAGAAGGCGCTGCTTTCCAAGCCCGCGACCGACACGCGCGACGGCGTGCGGACCGTGCGCTCCCGCTGCGGCCTTTCCGATGAATGCGTGCTCTTCGACGATATCCCCTGGGATGAAGTCAAGGCGCATGAATACGACTGCCTGATCGTTGACGAGGCGCAGTTCCTGACGAAGGACCAGGTCATGAAGCTCGTCGAAGCAGTCGATGATTACAATATCCCCGTCATCTGCTATGGCCTCAGAACGGATTTCCAGGGCAATTTCTTCGAGGGCAGCCACTGGCTGATGGCCTTTGCGGACACGATCGAGGAGATCAAAACGATCTGCTGGTGCGGCAAGAAGGCGATCATGAACGCCCGTCTCGACGGCAAGGGCGGCATCACGAAGGTCGGCGAGCAGGTAGTGCTCGGCGCGGATGACAAATACATCGGCCTTTGCAGGAAGCATTGGGCGGAAGGCAAGATCAGCGCGGACTGATCGGAATTGCCGAAAGGAGGCAAAAATGAGGTTTTATATCGCTGCCGGGATGGACAACATCCCCCTTGCAATACGGCTCACGAACGTTCTTTTGGCTAACGGACATGAGCAGACCTACGACTGGACGGCGTATGGCGACGTTCGCTACGCCGGGCCGCAGCGCATGGGCGACGTTGCTTTCATCGAGTACCGCGCGCTGAAGGACGCGGAGCTCGTGATCGACCTGCTGCCAGCGGGCGGCACAGCACATACGGAGCTCGGCATGGCGATCGCAACGCGCAGCAACAAGCGGATCATCCTTTGGAGCCCCGACGGAGAGGAATTCAATTACGATGACCGCACCTGCGTCTTCTATTACCATCCCTCGGTGGAGCGGATCGTCTGCCCGCCCGAGGTGCTGCTCGAGATCTTCGATACGCGAAGCCCCGATTTCGATTATAAGGAATTCAAACGCTGAAAAGAGAAAACGAAAAGCTCCCCGCGGGGAGCTTTTTTCATGCTTCGGGAATAATGGCCGCGATATCCGGCGGAAGGGGGGAAACGATCTCCAGCCGGCGCCTGCTCAGCGGATGCGTGAGCACGACGCGGCACGAATGCAGAGCGGGGCGGGCGATCAGTGCGCGGTCTTCGCGGCCGTAAAGCCAATCCCCGGCGAGCGGACAGCCAACGGCGGCCATATGAAGGCGGATCTGGTGCGTGCGCCCTGTTTCAAGGCGGAATTCGATCAGCGAGAATCCGCCGCTTTTCCTTAAAACGCGGTAATGCGTGACGGCAGGAGCGCCGCTTTCGCTGATCTCTCGCTTGATCGCGCTGCCGGCCACCCGCGCGATCGGCAGATCGATCGTCCCCTCGGTATCCGGCGGACAGCCCTCGGCGGCGCCGAGATAGTATCTTTCAAAATCGTCAGTATGCAGCTGCTTTCCGAGGAGCTCATGCATATAGCCGTTTTTCGCGATCACCATCACGCCGCTCGTTCCGCGGTCGAGCCTGCTGACCGGATGGAACAGCCCCGTCTTGCCGAAAAAGGCGTTGACGGCGGCTTCGACGGAGGGAACGGCATCATCGTAGCGCGAGCCGTACACCGCGGCGCCGGCAGGCTTATCGACGATCAGGATATCCTCGTCCTCAAAAAGGATCGGGAAGGGGAGGGGAAGACGGCCGCTTACGGCGGGGCTCTCCCCGACGGCGGCGGAAATGACGTCGCCTGCGGAGATCAGTTCATTCGTTTTGAGCGGCATCCCGTTCCGGAAAAGCCCGCCTGCGGCTTTCAGCCGCGCGATCAGCCCGCCGGAAAGGCGCATTTCGCGGCGCAGGATGCTCGCCGCGCTCCGGCCATGCTGCGCTTCGCCCGCTTTGAATTCAATGATCCGCATTTATCCTCCGTTCAGCTTGAAAAGAGCCGCAGACGCGGCCCGGGGATCATATTGCCGCAGCATTATGCACGGCTGCCCAAATCAGCTCCAGTGCTCGATCGTTTCCTCGAGGCGGGAGCTCCAGACGTAATCGGCGCTTTCATCGAGCAGTATGTTTTCGCTGCCGTTGTGATAATAAAGCTTGCCGCCGGAAATATAGACAAGCTCATCCGGGCTGATCCTGATGAACCGAGAGGCGGCTTCGCCGACGGCCGTTCCCTCGCCGTTTCGGAAGAGCGTCAGCCCCCCGGCGGTATGGCAGACCACGGAACCGTCTTTATAGATCGCATAGCCCTGATCGAAAAGCATGCTCTGCGCGCAGCGGACGAGCTCGCCCCGGTCGCTGGAAATAACGCTGCAGGTGCCTTCGGATTTAACAAAACCGGTTTCAAAATAGAGGATATCCCCATCGCGGCCGATCGGAGTGCATTCATTGGCGATGGCTGCAAAGCCGATAACGGCACCGCCGTCGGTCTCGGCGAACTGGAGCTGACCGCGCTCCCCGCGGTAGAGATAAAGCGATTCGCCGCAGCCCATCCAGATCCAATCATGCCCGAGCGCGGTGAGGCCTTTGACTTTTTCCGCGGCGCTGATGCCGAGGAGGAAGGTCTTGCCGGAATCGAACAGAAGGACGCTGTTGCGCTGCCCGTCTATGAGACGGCCGGGATAGAGCTCATCGCGGCCGAGATAGATCTCGTTCAGCATCGGGACGGTATTGAAAACGAGGCATTGATAGCCCTTTTTCCAATGCACGACGCTTTCCGCGCAAAGGGTTCTCCCGCCGCCGGCGGTGAAGCAGTAAAGATCGAAAACGTCATAGCAGTGCGAGTTGTCCGCAAAATAGAATTGCTCCGTCGGCTCAAGGAAATAGACCTTGTTTCCTGCGGTGCCGACGACCTTCCCTTCGGCGGTGACTTCGGTTTTTTTGCCGGCTGTATCGAGGCATTTCAGCCCTGCGCCGTCCGAATAGAAGCAATAGGCCTCCTCGCCGGGAGTCATGAAAAAGCCGACTGCGCCGCCGTCGATCAGCTCTTTCGTTTCGGGATCCGCGTTTTCAATGCGATAGATCCCGTAAACGGGACCTTCGGCGGCGATGATGATGCAGTTCTTTTCCGCATCGCAGCGGAATGAATCGATCGGCGCGCCGTGAAGTTCGATTATTTCCTCGCCGTCGAAATAGCAAAGGTAATTCGATTGATCGAGGAAAATGACCGTGCCGTCGGCGAATTCCCGGAAAGCGCCGGAGCCCATCCGCACACCGCTGCAGATCTCGAGCGGGAGCTTGCCGCCTCTGAGCGCATCCCTGTTCATTTCGGCGACCGCCGCGCGGTTCAAAGCAAGGTCTTCACCGGTCCCAGTATAGTAATAAGCATTGCCGTTTTCACTGAAATCGACGCGGCAGGCGAGCCCTTCGTCATCTGCGGAAAAACCGGCGGCTGCAAGCACTTCGTGACCCTTTTCGTTCATTTCGGTCACAGCCTTGAAATTCCCTTCGGAAAGGTAAAGGATCACGCTTTCGCGTTTCGGAGCGGAGCAGCTGCCGCAGCTCAGCACGGAAAGCAGCAGCGCGGCGGAAAAGGCGAGAGCAAGCCCGGCGCTCAGCAGCCGCTTCGCCCTGCGGAGCGAAGAGCGGTCGGCAGTTCCCTTTTTCATGATGCGATTACCTCCGAGAGATCTATGATATCCGCCGTTAAAGAACACAGTGCGGCGGTGCAGATGCTTTCCTTTTCGGACAAGTCGATTATACCAGAAATATATAAGGCGTGTCAACGACGGGCCGCGGAGGTGCTTTTGATCCGGCGGAACAGACAAAAGAGGAAAGGAAAACTTTGAATATTCTTTTGCGGAGGCTGTCAAAACAGCGATTTATATGTTATAATGTTCGGGAATAATCAAAAGATCCGGGAGGGTCAGACCTGTGAAAACATACGAACGCTTTCTCAATTATGTAAAGATCCATACCGCGAGCTCCGAGGAGAGCACGACGGTCCCCACCACGGCGCGTCAGTTCGATCTTGCGAAGCTGCTTGTCGAAGAGCTTCATTCGATCGGCGTCGCGAACGCCCGCGTCGACGACAAATGTTATGTCTACGCCTCGATCTCGGCGACGCCCGGCTGCGAGGACGCCCCGGCGCTCGGCTTCATTGCGCATATGGACACCGTTCCGGATTTCTCCGGCGAGAATGTTCAGCCGAGGATCATCGAAAACTATGACGGCGGCGAGGTCGTGCTCGGCACGAGCGGACGCACCCTTTCGCCGGAAAAACTGCCGCATCTGCCGCTTTTGAAGGGCAGGACTCTGATCGTGACCGACGGAACGACCGTTCTCGGCGGCGACGACAAGGCCGGCGTGGCGGAGATCGTGACCGCGGCGGAGACCGTGATCCGCGAAAACCGTCCCCACGGGAAGCTCTGCATCGGCTTCACTCCCGATGAAGAGGTCGGCTCCGGCGCCGATAATTTCGACGTCGCGGCTTTCGGAGCGGATTTCGCCTATACCGTCGACGGCGGCGCCGAGGGCGAGATCGAATACGAAAATTTCAACGCCGCGGGTGCGAAGATCAGGATCAACGGCTTCAACATCCATCCGGGCGACAGCAAGAACAAGATGATCAACGCCCTGCTCGTTGCGATGGAGCTCAATTCGATGCTGCCGGATGAAACGCCGCGCAACACCGAAAAATATGAGGGCTTCTTCCATCTCACCGACCTCGGCGGCAGCGTCGAGCACTGCGAGATGAGCTATATCCTCCGCGACCATTCCGCGGAGATCATGAAGGCGAGGAAGGCGACCATTGAGCACGCAGTGAAGCTCCTGAACGAAAAATACGGCGAAGGCACGGTCGAGCTCGCGATCCGCGACCAGTACCTCAATATGGCCGAAAAGATCCGCCCCTGCATGCACCTCATCGACAATGCGGTCGAAGCGGCGAAGGAGCTCGGCGTCGAGCCCCGCGTGCAGCCGATCCGCGGCGGCACCGACGGTGCAAGGCTGAGCTTCATGGGTCTGCCCTGCCCGAACCTCGGCACCGGCGATTTCGCCTGCCACGGACCCTATGAGCATGTCACGGTCGAGGGCATGGAAAAATGCACCGAGCTCGTGCTCAAACTGATCGAAAAATATTCCGCGATGAAGCGCTGAGCGCTGAAGCGGCAGAAAGGCGCAAGCCGAAAGAAGGATATTTGATTTATGAAGAGATTTAAAAAGACAGCGGTCATCCTGCTCGCAGCGCTGATGCTTGCAGCAACGCTCGTTTCCGCCGCATGCGGCAGTGAAGAAGAGCAGGATCCGATGAACCCGGTCGTGCTGAAGGTCGGCGAATTCGAGCTCAAAAAGTTCTATTTCGACTCCCTCTATGCGACGCATGACAAGTACTATTACCTTTCCTACGGCGCGATCACGCAGTCGGAGTATTTCGATATCGTCGTCGACGCCGTCGAGGATTACGCCGTAACGCTGAAAAAAGCGCAGGAAGGCGGTTTCACCATCACCGCCGAGGAGGAGGAAACCATAAAGAGCGATACCGAAGCGCAGTGGGAGCATATCCGCCAGGAATTCCTGCGCAGGGTCAATTCCTCCATCACCGATCCGGATGAGATCGAAAAAGAATTTGCCCGCCTTTTCGAGGTCGATACCGGCTATACTCCCGAAGTCTATCGTCAATGCCTCGATGAGAGCATGCATAACCGTATGCTGATCAAGAAGCTTCTCGACTCCGAAACGGAGGGCGTGGAGCCGACCGATGAGCAGGTCCGCGCATATATCGACCTGCAGGTCAACAGCCTTTCCCAGGAAACCTTCAGCGCATTTGCCGAACAATATGCCGCCTACCGCGAAGGAAGCGGCAAAATGTTCCTCTTTATTCCCTCCGACTGCTTCGCGGCGGATCAGCTTCTGCTTGAAGGCGGCGACGCCCGGCAGCGCGCGGAGCAGATCGACGCCCGCTTCGAGAGCGGGATCAGCATGGCGGATTTCATGGAGCTCGTCGCAGGGGACGCCAATGACGATGCGAACATGAAGGAAGAAAAATTCCGCGAGCTCGGCTATCTGATGCATTCCGCCACCGTCGGCGATTACCCGGCGGAGCTTGCCTATGGCGCCTATTCGGCGAACGGCAGCAAGATCTATCCGGGCATGAAGCCCGATTATTCCCCGGAATACACTGTTTACAAGACCTCGGACGGCAAAACGGTCGTTAAGGTCGCTGCCGAGGACAGCATTCGCTATGTTACGATCATAAAGAAATACATCAAGGGCAATGTGAACTATACAAAAGGTGACGAGATCTGGGAAATCGGCTATGAAGGCGCAAAGGAGCAGGTCCGTCAGGATTTCTTCGATCAGAAGGTCGCAGAATGGCGCAAAGAGGCGAAGTTCGAATGGTATTTCGACCGCTTCAAAGCAAACTACGTATCGACAGGCCAAAAGGCAGACTGATCCGAACCGAAAAGCGCAGAAGCCGCTCCCGAAAAGGAGCGGCTTTCTCATTCCGGCGGCCGGAGAACGCGTTAAAAACAGCAAATCAGCCTTGCTTTTTAGCCTCAGATGTTATATACTTGAATTTGGAAATTTCCGTCTCCGTTTGCCGTCCGTTCAGGGTGGCGGCGGGGGAGGATAACCGATCATCATGTCCGTTCGGCATGAAACGGCAATAAATAAAAGGAGAGTTACTATGCCCAAATTTATTTCTGTGGAAGAAGCCGTTAAGCTGATCCCCGACGGCGCGACCGTTATGTTCGGCGGCTTTATGGGCTGCGGCAATGCGCATAAGTTCATCGATGCGCTTTCTAAGAGCGGCGTTAAGGATCTGACCATGATCTCCAACGACGGCGCATGCCCGATCAAGAACCGCGACGGCGAAGTCGTGGATTACTACGGCGTCGCCAAGCTGATCCACAACAGGCAGGTCAAGAAGCTGATCGCGACCCACGTCGGCCTCAATCCGGAGGTCGCCTCCCAGTCCATGATCGACGGCACCCTCGAAGTCACGCTGATCCCCCAGGGCTCCCTTGCGGAAATGATCCGCGCGGGCGGTGCAGGCCTCGGCGGCGTTCTGACCCCCACCGGCGTCGGCACCATCATCGAGGACAGCCCCTATTGCCTCGAAAAGAAGAACATCAACGGCAAGGATTACCTGCTCATGGCTCCCGTTCATGCCGATTTCGCAGTCATCTGCGGCGCGAAGATCGACAAAGCCGGCAACGTCTGGTACAAGGGCAATACCTCGAACTTCAACCTCGTCATGGCGACCGCGGCGGATACCGTCATTGCGGAGGCCGAGGAAGTCGTTGAGATCGGCGAGATCCCGCCCGAGGACGTCCGCACCTACGGCGTTTTCGTTGACTATGTTGTTGAAGGAGGAAAACTGTAATGGATAAGGCTCAGATCAAAGATTTTATCGCAGCCCGCGTTGCGAAGGAGCTCAAGGACGGCGACGTCGTCAACCTCGGCATCGGCCTTCCCACCCTCGTTCCGAAATTCCTGCCCGATGACGTGCACGTTATCCTCCAGAGCGAGAACGGCACCATCGGTGTCGGCCCCGTAACGCCCGAAAACAAGGATCCCTACCACGTCGTCGACGCGGGCGGATTCCCCTCCGCGGCAGCGCCCGGCGCATGCTTCATCGACAGCGCTTCTTCCTTCGCCCTGATCCGCGGCGGCCATGTCGACGCAACGATCCTCGGCGGCCTCGAGGTCGATGAAGAGGGCTCCCTCTCCAACTGGATCATCCCCGGCAAGAAGATGCCCGGCATGGGCGGCGCAATGGACCTGCTCGTCGGCGCGAAGAACGTCATCGTCGCGATGGAGCATACCGCAAAGGGCAATCCGAAGATCCTCAAAAAGTGCAAGCTGCCCTATACCGCCGTCAAGTGCGTAACGAAGATCATCACCGAAATGTGCGTGATCGAGGTCAAGCCCGAGGGCCTTGTGATGACCGAGTACAACCCGGAATTCACCATTGACCAGATCAAAGCCGCCACCGCCGCGGACCTGATCATTTCGCCCGACCTCAAGCCGATGGTCTGACAGAATACTGAACAAAACAAAAAGCACCGGGCAGCCGGTGCTTTTTCGTTCTTCTTTTTCCACTTGCAAGAGCGGCGCAGCTGCGGTATAATAATAGGGATAGTGGGGGATTATGCGCTCCTCCGCGATCAAGATTATTTATTTCGGAGTTATTATGGATTTCTTTACAACGATCAAGGACGCCGCATGGACCTTTATCCAGGGCAACTGGATGAATGCGATCATGTGGGTCATCGGCGGGGTGCTTATCTATCTCGCGATCAAGAAAGAAATGGAGCCCACGCTGCTGCTTCCGATCGGCTTCGGCGCGATACTTGTCAACCTGCCCGGTTCGACGATCGCAAACGAGGGGCAGATAATCAAGCTGCTCTATGATATCGGTATCGCAAACGAATTCTTCCCGCTCGTGCTGTTCATCGGCATCGGTGCGATGATCGATTTCGGCCCGGTGCTGACGAACCCAAAGCTGATGCTCTTCGGCGCTGCGGCGCAGTTCGGCATCTTTTTTACGCTTTCGATGGCGACGCTTCTCAATGATATCGGGATCGAATTCAGTGCGCTTGAAGCTGCTAGCATCTCGATCATCGGCGCGGCCGACGGCCCGACGAGCATCGTCGTTGCGCGCGAACTGCTCGGTTCGGACAGCAGACTGTTTGGCCCAATCGTTGTTGCCGCGTACTCCTATATGGCGCTCGTGCCGATCATCCAGCGCCCGGTCGTGAAGCTGATCACCACAAAGAAGGAACGCCTCATCCGCATGGAGTACAAGCAGAGGGATGTATCCAAGACTACACGCATCCTGTTCCCAATCATCATAACCGCTGTCGTCGGCTTCGTCGCTCCGGACGGTCTGCCGCTGATCGGCTGTCTGATGTTCGGCAACCTGATCCGCGAATGCGGCGTGCTCAATTCACTTTCCGAGACCGCGCAGAAGGTGCTTGCGAATCTTATCACGATCTTCCTCGGCATTTCGATCGCCGCTACGATGAAAGCGGAAGCTTTCCTGCATCCGAACACCCTTATAGTGCTCGGCCTCGGCCTTGTGGCGTTCATCTTCGATACCGTCGGCGGCGTTTTCTTCGCGAAGTTCATCAATCTTTTCACAAAGAAGAAGATCAATCCGATGATCGGCGCCTGCGGCATATCCGCGTTCCCGATGAGTGCCCGCGTCATCCACAAGATGGGTCAGGAGGAGGACAATCAGAACTTCCTGCTCATGCACGCTATCGGCGCGAACGTTTCCGGCCAGATCGCTTCGGTCGTTGCGGGCGGCCTGATCCTTTCGATTTTTATGCAATTCCCGCGGTGACGGTAAAGGAGGAAAGCCATGTTTGAATTGAGAAATGTTATTCAGAGCAGCATTTGGGAACCGAACAAGGAAGACTTTCACCTCATCGATTCGCTGAAGATCATGCTGCGCGGTATGCTGACGATCTTCCTCGTTACGGCGATATTGATCGTTCTGGTCGTCATACTGAACAACTACACTAAAAAGAAAAAGGAAAAAGAAGAAAAAGCAAAGGAGACGGAAATCGAAAATGAAAGTTATTGACGTTTACGAGCAGTATTTCAAAGCCGACTGCCTCTTTAATACCGTTCAGCGCAACGGCGCCGTTGTGAAGCTCACGGCAACGAGCGACGCGGGGCAGATCAAGTATGAAGTCAGCACTTCGTTCTTCCCGCATGAGGACGACGAGGATTTCCGCATCAGCTACGACGCATATGAGACGGTAACGATCTATGAAGCGAAGGGCCGCCGCTCCAAGAAGAGGGAGAAGGAGTATCTTCCGAAGGTTCGGGAATATGCCGATGAATGCGCCGCAAAGCTTGGCGGAACGATCGACTGGGACAGCCCGCTGATCGAAGCGAGATTGGGATAAAGGAAAACCGTAAAACGAAAAGGGATATGCATTTCGCATATCCCTTGCTTTTTCTTTTCGCGTTACCTTCTCGGGATCAGCACGTCCCGCAGCTTGTCGTCGAAAACCTTGATCACGAATGAATAAAGCAGCTCATAAGCGATGAACGCGAGCTCGAGCACAGGGATCGCGATATAGAGCGGATACTCCGGAATGAGGGAAAAGACATTCTGCTGAAGGATCAGCGTCGCAAGCCACAGCGCAAGCGCAACAAGTCCGTTCATCAATATCAGCTTTACGACGAAAGCGATGATCCGATCGGGGATCAGCATATCCACGCCGAGCTTCATGAAGCCGTACAGACCGAAGAAGATCAGATACGCGCCTGCGTACATTTTGTTGGAAACAAGAAGGAATGTCACGCCTGCGGTCGCAAGATAGCATAGAAACGCCGTGATGAAGCCGCCGCGTTCGTTGAGGGGGATCCAGATCACAACCGAAGCGAGGAACAAAAAGGCGAGCCTGCCCGTCGGGAGAACGGACGCCGCGAACATGAAAAGCACTCCGAGCGCCGTGGCCATTGCCGCGGAGGTCAGCCTTGCTGTGGGAGAAAGTCTTTTATTGCTAACTTTTTTCATCTTTTCAAACGCCTTATACTTATAAGCAGCGGCAGAGATCGCCGCCCATGCATTCGCAGCAGGAATCGAGGCACCAGACCGATGTGCAGCAGTTGCAGATCGAACCGAGACTGTCGCCGCTGCTCCTTGTTTCGGTGCCGTAGGTGTGGTAATTCCTTGTGCCGCGTGCGGAGGTCGCGGTATATGCGCTGCGGTATTCGGGGTTGCCTGGGTCCATCTGGGTCGCCATATCGAGATGCGTACGCGCGTTTGCATACTGTCCCATGCGGAAGAGCGCTACGCCGTAAAGATAATGCCATTCCGCGTTCCTGTCGGGGATGCCTTCGAGCACGGCCTTCGCACGGGCAACGTCGTTGCTGCCGAGCAGCTCGCGCACCCGGGTGAACTGATTTGCATATTCGCCGGAATATCCGCCGCCGGAGCCCGAGCCGGAATTCGAGCTTCCGGAGGAGTAACCGGAATTGCCGGAAGCGCCGCCGGAATAACCGGAGGCTGAACGCTCCTTTTGAATCATATCATAAGCCTGATTGATCTGCTTCAGCTTTTCATCGGCGAGATCCTTCAGGGGATTGTCCTGATATTTATCCGGATGGTACTCCTTGACGAGTTTGATGTACGCGGCGCGGACTTCTTCATCCGTCGCGTTTTCGGAGATGCCGAGCACCTGATAGGGATTCACTTGATTATCCGTCCTTTCGTTGTTCGTCGGGTTTTCCGTTTCGCGCGCAGGCCTTTCGGTTGATCCTGTCCCATGCGG
Organism: Christensenella sp. UBA1214; assembly: GCA_002309375.1. Taxonomy (GTDB): domain Bacteria; phylum Bacillota; class Clostridia; order Christensenellales; family CAG-138; genus PeH17. The sequence goes on from DBXK01000050.1 coordinate 42,355, forward strand.
CGAAGAGACCTTCATAAAAGATATTATCGAGAACGCCGCGGTCCGAATGCAGCCTCTCCTGCAGCAGATTATAGGCGGAGATGGCGGAATTGACCGAAATATTGATCGCGAATTCCGCGTCCTCTTCCTTCATACCTGAAAGATTGAAGGGATTGTAGAGCTTCTTTTTTGCGTCCTTTTCCCGGTCGTCCCAGGCGTCGAGCAGATAGACCGCACGCCCGATGAAAAAACCGAGCTCCGGAAGGATCCTGCGGATATCCTCGATGGCGGGCAGCTCCTCGGGGAGCGGCGCGTTCGCCATGATCGCGCGGAGCATCTCTCCGCTCGTGTTGGCGGCAATGTCCGGAGAGGAGGTCATGTCCTTCTCGACCGCCGCAAGGTCGCCGACGCTCTTTTCGACCGCCGCATAGACCTCCGGAAGGCGCTTTTTTGCCTTCTTGAAAGCGCGGAGCAGGGGCAGTGAGAGCGCTTTTTTCAGCGGCCTGCCGTCCCGAACGTCATCCTTGAGCTTGAATTTCGCAAGGATGAGGCAGACGTCCGAAGCATAGTCGAGCGCCGGGTTCTCGCGCCGCACCATGAGCTTCTTTTTGCGGAGCGGGTGAACGGGGCAGATATGCTTTTCGCAGGAGGAGCTTTCGCCGCGGACGGAGGAGAGGAACATTGCGAGGAAGGCGCAGTCGTAACTGAGAAGCAGACGCGCTTTCTGCCCGTAGCGCTTGCCGAGGCTGCGGCAGAGCCCGCAGTACCAGGCTTCGTATCTTTCCTTTTCCCGAACGCGGAGCTCCGGGATATTGGGCTTCACATAGCCGAACAAATCTGCCTCCGAACCGCCGCAAAAGAAAAAAACGGCGCCGAATCGGGATGATCATCCCATCCCGATTCTATTTTATACCATTTCACCGTAATTTTCAACAAGAGCTGTGGAAAAGGATTGAAAAAACTAAGGAAAATATGTGGCGAAACGAAAAAAGCCGCAAAGCGGCTCATCTGCGCGGGGCACGGAGCTTTTGAAGGATCGCCGCGGCGCACCCCGCCGCCGTCATGGACCCGGTATCGACGATCAGCTCATACCCATCCTTCGGGTAAAGGTATTCGAAGGAAGCCTTCGCGGAGCCGAGGCAGCGGTCGCCTCGCGCTTTCTCGCGCCTTTCGAGGATCTCAAGGGGGCAGCTGATCCGGACGGGGAAGACGCGGTATTCACCGAGCATTTCCCAAAGCTGGTCATAGATCCGCTCGCTCGTGATCACATGATCGATGATCACGCCTTCGTGCGTTTCGAGCGCCGCAAGGCAGGCTTCGCACATCTCGCCGCTGATCTCGTAAACATCGTCCTCATAGATCGTTTCATCCTTCCGCAGCTTCATGAAATCGTCGATCGAAACGACGGGGAAGCGCTGACCGCATTCCGCTTCGATCAGCATCCGCAGCGCCGCCGCAAGGGTGGATTTGCCGCTGCTCGACGGGCCGTTGAGGAGGATGACGGGCTTCTTCGCTTTCGGCGGCTCGGTCTCGTCCTCCGTCCGCAGAACGAGCTGCTCCGGAAGGGAGAAGATCGCCGTCTTCAGGAAGACAGGATAGAAGTATTCGTCCTTCAGCCGCTCGAAGGGCAGCCATTCGAACTCATGGGTATGCTCCCGCTCGAAAAGGGTGAAGCGGCTGCCGCGGGATAAAAGATCCGTCCCGGAAACATCCATGAGGAAATAGATGCAGAGCTCGTGATAATCGAGCTTATCGACGTCCTCTCTGAAAAAGCCCTGATTCAGCCAAAGCGGGCGGACGATGCGGGCGGTGACGCCGAGCTCCTCCTCGACTTCGCGGATGACGGCATGCTCGGCGGTCTCTCCGAGCTTCACCCTGCCGCCAGGCAGATAGTAATAGGGCGAGCGCTCGTCGTGCATCGCAAGGATCCGGCCTTTGGAAATGATCAGCGCACAGACCCTGTAATTGAATTTTCCATTGCCGGAAACGAAGGTAATGTCCATAATCCTGCCCTAATCCAATACCTTGATATAGATAAAAACGTTCCTGTCTTTTTTGTTTTTATAAGCATAGCGGTCGCTTTCGAAACCGAGCTTTTCATGCAGACCGATGCTCGCGGCGTTGTCTTCGCGCACCTGATCGACAAGGATCCGGTATCCGAGCCCGGAAGCGCGCCCGAAAAGAAGCTGCATCGCTTCGAAAGCAAAGCCGTTTTTTCTTTCCCCGGGAAAGATCTCGATGCCTGCTCAAAGCAGCCGTGAAGTATCCGGCGGGGCCGGATGTGAAGTGAAATAAATCCCCTCACGCCCGAAGGCATTTCACGCCCGCAGGGTATTTCACGCCGAAGGCATTTCACAAATCCCGATAAGGGATTTATTTCGTTGAAAAAAGCACTTGCTTTGCAAGTGCTTTTTTCATGGCGCGCCCAGCAGGATTTGAACCTGCGACCTACCGGTTCGTAGCCGGGCACTCTATCCGCTGAGCTATGGGCGCATTGCTCTTTTCAAAGTGCCTTAGTATTTTAGCGCAGCCGTACCGGTTTGTCAAGGGCTTTTTCTGTATATTTGTTGTTATTTCGTTAAATATGCCATCAGCAGATCGAAGGTGTTTTTAAGGCCGTCGATATGCGTGCGCTCGTAGCCGTGGCTGTTCGCGGTGCCGGGGCCGATCGCGGAATGGCGGATATCATAGCCGGCAACGACCGAAGCGTCGCCGTCGGTGCCGTAATGCGGGGTGAAGATATCCATCACATAGTCAACGCCCGCGTCGATCGCCGCCTGCCGCAGCTCGTTCGTCATGCCCCAGTGGTAGGGGAAGCGGGAATCCTTGCAGAAGATGGAGACCTTCCTTTCGTCGGAGTTCTGATCCGGCCCGGTCGGGGCGATGTCGATCGCGAGATAATCCTTAATGCCGTCCGGCATCCAGACCGTGCCGTGGCCGATCTCCTCATACGCGGCGAAATAGGCGTAGACCTTGCGGTTCAGCTTGACGCCCTTTTCCTTGAGCTCCTTCATCGCGGCGAGCAGCACGGCGACGCAGGCCTTGTCATCCACGAAATGGGATTTAAGATAGCCGTTTGAATAGACGAAGCGGGGCTCGAGTGCGATCATGTCGCCGGTCTCGATGCCGAGCGCGCGGGTGTCGGCGGCGGACTTGACGTTTTCATCGAGCACGATGCAGACGTTCGTGCGGAAATCCGGCGGCACGGCGCGGAGCTCTTCCTCGGTGACGTGGATGGAGTTCGGGTTGCGGCAGACGCAGCCGGTATAGATCTTCCCGTCCCGGGTGTGGATGCGGACATTTTCCATCATGCAGTAGAAGGGATAAAGCCCGCCGACGGGGCAGACGTTCAGCGTGCCGTCCGCGTTGATGTGGCGCACCATGAGGCCGATGTCGTCGAGATGCGCGGAAACGACGAGCGCGTTGCCCTCGCCGCCGAGATCCGCGATCACGCCGCCCTTGTGGGTGTGCTCGTAAGGATAGCCGAGCTCGTCGAGCATCTTCGCTGTCAGCGCTTCGACCTCTTCGTACTGGCCGGTGGTGCTGTCGGCTGCGAGCAGCCGGCGGAAGGTTTCGAGGCAGTAGTCTTCGTCAAATCTGAACATAAATAAACTCCTTCGGTTTATGATTATTCTTGTTTTTCGGGGAGAAGGCCCGCGGAAGCGAGCAGTCGGTGCAGCGTCTGCTCCGTTTTGATGAGCTCGAGCGTTTCTTCAACTTCCGCAAGCGCGCAGAGGCGGTTCTTTTCGGGGATATGCGCCTTCTTCGCCCGGATCAGAAGGTTTTTCGGCGTATGGGCGAGGTCGACGAATTCCATCGTCCGCGCGCTGTAGCCGCAGAAAGTGAGCAGCTTCTGGCGGATCGAGTCGGTCAGAAGCGCACTGACGCGCTCGCGGAGGATACCTCCGTCGTTGAAGAGCGGAAGCGCGGAATAATCCGCGGCCTTGTTGAGCTCATGCTGGCAGCAGGGCACGGAAAGGATGTAGGCGGCGCCGCAGCTGACGGCGTTGAAAAGCGCAAAATCGGTCGCCGTGTCGCAGGCGTGGAGCGTGATCACGAGGTCGACGGGCGCGCCGCCGGCGGTTTTGAGATAGTCCGCGATGTCGCCGCAATGGAAACGCAGGTCTTCGTAGCCGTATTTTTCGGCAAGGCGGCCGCAGTTTTCGATCACGTCCCGCTTGAGGTCGATGCCGGTCATGCTGACGCGGCGGTTCTTCACGGCGGTGAAATAATAGTAAACGATGAAGGTGAGATAGCTCTTGCCGCAGCCGAAATCGATGATATGGAGCGGCCTTTCTTCGGGAAGCTCCGATCCCGGGATCAGCTCCTCGATGAATTCGAGGAAGCGGTTGATCTGGCGGAATTTGTCGTACATATTGGCCTTGACGCGGCCTTCCGCCGTCATGACGCCCATATCGACAAGGGGCGGGATCACGCGGCTGTCCGAAAGCAGATAGCTCTTCTTCCTTTCGCGGCCTTCGGCGGCCGGCGCCTGCGAACGGGCGTGCTTTCCCGAAAGGAGCTTGCCTTTTTTCGTTATGCGGGCTGTGAATTCGCTCTTTTCATCCCATGCGTTGATCTGCGAAAATCCGTCGAAAAGAGTTAAAATGCGTTCAGCGGCGGAGGAAAGGGGGATGCGTTCATGGAATGCCTGCTTCTCGGTCAGCTTCTCCGCGAAATATTCGCCGTCCGCAAGGTTGAGGGTGATCTTCCTGAATGCGCAGGAGGAAGCGGGGCCGCTCAAAACGATCTTATAAACGCCCTCGCCGATGATATTATCGATAAATTCACGAATGCTTTCCATAACTGGTCTGCGCGGCGCTCCGTTTTCGGCCGTCCGCGCGCTCCTTCTTTTAACTATACCATCAACGGGGCGATCCAACAAGAGCATTTTGAAGAAAGTCGGGCTTTATTTTCAAAAACCGCTTGAAAAAATCTTTGTTTGCTTTATAATATAAACTGATGGATTATGCAGACAACAAAATGGATGCACTGGTTTCAACGGTGCGTCTGCCCGAAAACGGGAAGGGGCATACGGACCCTTCGCAGCTCGGGCCGCTTTCCCTCGCCTATATGGGCGACACGGTGTATGACCTCTATGTCCGCACGATGCTGCTCGACACAACGACCCTCACGGCGCACGGCCTGCATCAGGCGGCGGTGAAGCTCGTTTGCGCAAAGGCGCAGGCGGCGGCGTTCCGCAGGATCGAACCGATGCTGACGGAGCAGGAGCTCGCCGTTTTCAGGCGGGGCCGCAACACGCATATCGGCACCGTGCCGCACAGCGCGAGCATCATCGATTACCGCATCGCGACCGGGCTCGAAGCAATGCTCGGCTGGCTCTACCTTTCCGGCGATGACGGACGCATCCGCGCCATAATGTCGGCGATCCTTTCAAACGGCGCGGAAACCCGGGAACACGAATAATTTTCAAGGAGATAAAAATGGCAGACTTCAACAGCAAATACGGCCGCCGCTCCGGCGGGAGCTTCACAAAGGGCGAAAACAGGGGCGAAAGGCGCGGCTTTGACGGCGAGCGCCGCTACGGTGAAAAGAAGCCCTACGGCGAGCGCTCCTTCGGTGAAAAGAAGCCCTACGGCGAGCGCTCCTTCGGCGAAAAGAAGCCCTACGGCGAACGCTCTTTCGGCGAGAAGAAGCCCTACGGCGAACGTTCCTTCGGTGAAAAGAAGCCCTACGGCGAGCGCTCTTTCGGTGAAAAGAAGCCCTACGGCGAGCGCCGTTTCGGCGAAAAGAAGCCCTACGGCGAGAAAGATTTCGGCGAAAAGCGCTTCGGCGGCGATCGTTTCGAGCCGCGTCCCTATGGGAAAAAGCCGTTTGAAAGCGAAGACGGCGAGCGCCGCTTTGAAAGATCCGACCGTTCCTTCGGCGAGCGCAAATTCAATAAAAAGCCGTTCGGAGACAAGAAGCCTTTCGACGAGAGGCCCTATGGCGAGAAGAAGCCCTTCGGCGAGCGCCGCTTCGAAAAGAACGACAGGCCTTTCGGCGAAAAACGCTTCGACGAGGAGCGCAGGTTCGCTCCTGCCCCGTTCGCGGAGGAAGAGGAAAAGAAGCCCGAGGAGCTGCCGAACATCATCATGGGCCGCAATCCCGTTCGCGAAGCGATCCGGAGCGGCAGGAGCATCGACCGCATCCTCGTCACGAAGGAGCATGACGGCTCCCTCGGCGAGATCATCGGCCTTGCTCGCGACCGGAACCTCATCATCCGCGAGGTCGACCGCCGCAAGCTCGATGAGATCTGTATGCCTTTCGGCCATGACGGCAAACCCGGCAATCATCAGGGAATCGTCGCGGAGATCCCGGGCGTCGAGTATTCGGAGCTTTCCGATATCGTCGATTACGCAAAGGAAAAGGGCGAAAAGCCCTTCATCATCATCCTCGACGGCATCGAGGATCCCCATAACCTCGGTTCGATCATCAGGAGCGCGGAATGTGCCGGCGCGCACGGCGTCGTGATCCCGAAGCGACGCTCCGCACCGGTCACGGCGACGGTCGTCAAGACTTCCGCCGGCGCCGCGGAGCATATGAAGATCGCCCGCGTGGTGAACATCGTTGCGGCGATGGAGCGGCTGAAGGAGGAGGGCGTCTGGATCGCTGGCGCCGATATGGACGGCGAAAGCATGTATGAAGCCGATATGAAGGGCGGCTTTGCTCTCGTCATCGGCGGCGAAGGCGACGGGCTTTCGAAGCTCGTTCGCGAAAAATGCGATTTCCTCGTTTCGATCCCGCTCAAGGGCAGCATCGATTCCCTCAACGCGGCGGTCGCGGCGGCGATAATCATGTTCGAGAAGAACAGGCAGGATTCGATAAAATAATAAATGACCAAGCTTCCCCCTGAACCGAATTACGCCGACATGAACGACGAAGCGCTCGTTTCTTTCGCCCGCAATGGCGATAAAGAAGCGGAGCGCCAGCTCGTCATTCGCTTCATGCCGCTCGTCCGGCTGAAGAGCCGTCCGTATTTTCTGATCGGCGCGGACAGTTCGGATCTCATCCAGGAAGGAGCGATCGGGCTTTGCGGCGCGATCCGCGATTTCGATCCGGAGCGCAGCGTCAGCTTCCGCTCGTATGCGGAGGTCTGCATCACGAACAACGTCCTTGCGGCGATCAAGCGCGCTTCTCGGAAGAAGCACCTTCCGCTGAATACCTCGATCTCCCTCGATAAGCCGATCGGAACGGACGAGGAAAAGCAGGAGACCCTTGCGGACCGTATAAACGCGCATTCCGTCGGCAACCCGGAGGAGATCGCTCTTCGGCATGAATCGGAGCTGCGGCTGACGAAGATCATGGAGGAACAGCTGACGGAGCTCGAAACGAACGTGCTGACGCTGTTTCTGAACGGCAGAAGCTACAAACAGATCGCCGATGAGCTCGGAAGGAGTCCGAAGGCCGTCGACAATGCCCTGCAGAGGGTGAAAAAGAAGGTCGCGGCGCTGCTGGCGGAGGAATAACCGCGCTTTGCCGCCAAAATTGAATTATTGCAGCAAGAAAAACCGGCCCGTTTGAGGCGTATCCGCATAAGGATAAACAGCTTCAACCGGGTCGGTTTTTGGAGGCTCGCTAATGTCCGCGCTTTTCTTCGGCGCGGGCGGGATCGCTTTTATTCAAGAGGGACCAACGTGATGTCGGGAAGAAACTCGCAGATGATCTCGCCGGTCGCCTCGTCGCGGGTGATCAGGAAGGGCTTCAGCGGGTTGCCGATGTTCACTTGCCAAGTGTGACTGTCTCCGCCGTTGTTTTCGTTGACGACAACGGAGTAAAAGATGAAACCTGGGCTGTATGCGAGCAGCACGGCGCGGGGGACGGCGGGGGAGCAGTCGGCGTCCTTTTCCGCGCAGCGCATATAGAGCACGGATGCAAGGATCCGGTCCGATTCCTCCGCATTATACACGACGTCGATGCCCTCGTTCGAAACAAGCAGCTGCCCTTCCGGACGGCCCCCGAGGGTACTTTCCGTTTCAATGATTATTTCACCGCCGGAATCATAGGAGACTATTTTGCCGCTGAAGCCGTAGAAATCGGCGGCTCCGGGGAACTCTTTAACTTTGCTTTTTGCATCGGCGGCGCCGGAACGCAGCTCCGCGAAGGTGAAGCTGCGCTGCTCTGCCGTTTCCTTCACAAGCTGCTCGAAAAGGCTCTGCGCCATCGCGTAGGGCACTGTTTCGGCGGTTTTCCAGCTCTCGCCGTCCTTTTCGAGGATCAGCACGACGCGCGCATCATCGGTGCTTTCATCGGCTTCGGCTTTCGAGCCGAAAAGATAGGTGCGCTCGCCGTCCGAATAGATGAATTTTTCGATGACGGTCTCGCCGCTGCCGAGCGCTTCCACAGCGGCCTTCAACTGGAATTTCGTGATATCGCAGTTCGTGCGGACAAGGCAGCTGCCGTTTTCAACGGGGAGAATGTAATATTCACTTCCGTCGACTGAGGTTTTTTCAAGCCCGGCTTCTTTGAGCGCGGCATCTGTCTCCGGTTCGGGGGCTTCATCCTTTTTCCCGCAGGCCGGGAAGAAGCAGCCCGCAGTAAGGATCAGCGCGAGAATAAGAACGAGGGCTTTTGTTAATGCTTTCATGAGCTGTGCTCCTTTCAGTGGGTTTGATCGGGAATGCCGAGCAGGGCGGCGGTCAGCTTTTCGACCGTTTCGCGGCTGCCGTTCGCGCGGACGGTATAGACGTCATGACCGCTTGCAAACGAGGCAAGGGAATCTCCTTCGCCGAAGGCGAAAATGCAGTCCGTACTGCCGACCGCCTTTTGATAGACCTCGGTGTATTTGCCGACGAGCAGGGAGGAAACGCGGATCTCGTCATCCGGAACGTCTGCGAGGGAGAGGCTGCAGCGGACGGAAACGGGCTCGCCGCCGTCGGTGAGGCGGATATCGACGAGCGCACTCTTTTGATCGACGACCTGTGCATAAGCGGAGATGAATTCCAATCCTTCCGCGCCTGCCGGCAAGAGCAGCTGTTCGCCGAATCTCGCCTTAAGCTCCTCGGGGGAGGAGAATTCAAGGTATTCGATCGTCGTGGTCGGCGAAGTCTTCTTTTGTGGCGTGCCGCCTGAATAATCGAGGCGCAGGTAATTCGCGTCCCAGTGCACGATGGCGGACCAGACGCGCACGCCCGCCGCCTGCGCGACGGAGGCGCCAAGGCAGAAGACGAGCAGCAGCGTCGCGGCGGCGACAGCGAGCTTCTTCCATGCGCCGGGGGCGGAGCTTCTCCGCTTTTCACCGCAGCTTTCGGCCGCTTTGCCGAGCGCGTTTTCTGCTGCAAGCTGTTCGCGCTCATAGAGGACGGTCTTTGCGAGCTCGTCCGCAAGCGCGTCGTCCCTTTCGGAAGCGGGTTTCTCCATCTCGAGATCGAGAAGGGCTTCCGCGAGCTCTGCAAGCTCCTTACGGTCGGTTTTTTGTTTCTTCGGTTTTATCATATTTATCATCCCCTTTTGATGATACTCCGGCTTTCAAACAGCGCCGAAAGCGGTTCTTAATTCGGCACGTTAAATGGCAGACTGAGTTCAGTTAATCGGTGCAAGGTCAGGCCGCGAGCTGCCGAGGGGTGTTTCGACAAGCTCATCGGACGTTATTTCGTATTGAACGAGGAAGGCTCGCACCGTCCGACCGCTTTCATTCGAAGAGTCGGGCCAGACGGCGCTGAACAGCGCAAGAAGCGATCCTTCGTCTCCCGTGATGAATGCAAGCCCGCTTTGCGCCTGTTCCGGTTCGGGTATGGCTTCCCGCCATTGCTGCGGAAGCGGTCCCTTATAGAGCGTCGTACCGTCAAAACGGCGGATCCAGATCTCGTAATCCTTCAGTATTAGTTGATCCGGACCGGGGCCGCGAAGGCCGATCATTACCCCGTCCGAGATGCTTTTCACTTCAAAACAGCCGTCATTATCGAAAAAATCCATGTATTCCGTCCATACTCCGTCCTCAAGGCGGTGGATATTGTGGTCCTCGCCGGCGGCGAAGACCTCGCCATCCTGCGTCACCCACGGCTCATAGCACCAGCCGAGCTCCGATCCGTCGCCGAGAAGTTCCGTTTCGCCTGTCACGCTGCTCCATCGGAGCACGGAAGTGCGGTTCTGCTGCGTTGCTTCGTCCGTATAGCAGTTGAAAATATAGCAGTCCGGTCCGACAAACCGCATATAGCCGAGCTGCATGAAATGCGTTTCACGCTCATACATGACGGTATAATCGCAGTTTCCGCCGTCGATCGGTGTTACTATATAGCGCACCCTGCAGCGGTTCTCGCCCGCGACTACTATGGGGTCGAAACAAAAGCTGTAAAGTCTGCCCCGGTGAAGTATATAGGTCTGAGGACGGCTGTTCTCCGGAGGCTCAAGCACGAGGACTTCTTCCTTTTGAGTGCCGTCGGGCTCCATGCGCCAGAGAGAATACCTGGGCGGATCGCTCTTTTCGCGACTGCTGCTGACATAATAGAGCTTGCCGCGGTAAAACGAAAGCGAGCAGGCCTCAGCGTTAAGGTATGAATCGCAGTTCGTGTTCGGAGCCCCGTTTTTGCCGCCGCTCATATGCTCGCATTCGGGCCGTCCGCAGAGAGGCTCCATAGCGCCGGTTATTTTGTCGTAATAGAGCAGATACTGCCGGTCCGTGGGCAGCCAGTAATAAACGTCATCCGTCTCTGCAATGCAGCCATAATGGGGCAGGATGAAGCGGTTGTCCGCGCTGTCCTCCGGCGGCAGATCGGAAGCTTCGGGCTCCGGCGCGGGCGAAGACGCATTGCCGGCGTTTTCGCCGCAGGCGCAAAGTGAAAGGCTCAGCGCGAATATGAGAATAATACCGAGTATACGCTTCATCTTTCTTTTCTCCCCTCCTTGTCTGCTTCGGCGCCGGAAATGCGCTCCTTTGCCGCCGTGCGGAGCCTGTCCGAAAGGCGGAAGACGCGCATCCGGGCGGCGTTCGGGCTGACGCCGAGCTTTTCGCCGACGGCGTCGAAGCCGAGGCCTTCTTCATAGTGCATGAGGTAGAGTTCGTGCTCTTCCTCCGTCAGCTCCGAAAGGACTTCCGCGCGTAGCTTTTCGAGCTCCTCCGGGGAAAGACGGGGCTGATCAGCCAGCGGATCCGGCGGGGGCAGGGCCCCGGGTTCGCCTGAAAACCCGATCCGATCCATGAATGCATCGAGCGATACGAAGCGCCGGAGGCGGCGACGGCGGTATTTCGCATGGTTGCGGCAGCAGTTGACAGCCGTTTTGTTCAAAAAGCCGACGGGATCCGGATGCTGCATCAGAAGCTCGGCCTTATTTTTCGCAATAAGGAACACATCCCCAACGCAGTCCGCTGCGGCCTGTTTGTCCGAATCGAGCTTGACCATGCAGTACCTGAAGAGCCTGTCGTAATTCATTTTGAAAAGCTCCTCGAGGAAACGCCCGGTTTGATCCATGCTGCTGCCTTTCGTGATCATTCCGCCTCCGTTTCAGCTATTGATAATAGTATCCGAAGCGGGGCGGGGAGTCAAGCTTTTGAAGCCGTTCGTCTATATATGTCCGCAGATCGCGTTTTGCACGCGCTTTTTAAAAATATATTTTCGCGGGCGGCACATCGGCGCGGGGAAGCGGCGGCGGGATGCGGGATTATTGCGGGAAAAGGCGGTTTTGCTCTTGAAAAATCACAGAATATGGTTTACAATGACAGGTGGCGTGCCGATATGCCGCCGCGGGCTCCGCCCGGACGGACAGGCACCGAACAAATCACAAAAAACAGGTTTCGGAGGTCAATCTATGAAAATCATCACGACCGGCGTTGCGGGAACGATGGAATCAAGCGACATCATCGTTCGCATCGAGCCGAAGGAGACCAAGGGCGTCGAGCTGGAGCTCGAGAGCGACGTCATGCAGCAGTTCGGGAAGCAGATCGAAAAGGTCATCCGCGAAACGCTGGATGAGCTCGGAGTCGAAGCCGCATACGTGAACGCCGTCGATAAAGGCGCTCTCGACTGCACCGTTGCGGCGCGCACGATGGCGGCAGCCTACCGCGCGGCGAACAGCACCGACTATGTCTTCAAAGAGGTGACAAAGAAATGAGCGGCAGACTGAGAAGGAGTATGCTCTTCGTTCCGGGCAACAACCCCGGCATGATCCGTGATGCGCATATCTACGGTTCGGACTCCATTATGTTCGACCTTGAGGACAGCGTCGCCATCGACCAGAAGGATGCGGCCCGTTTCCTCGTTTATAAGGCGCTGACCACCCTCCATTACGGCAGCAAGGAGCTCGTCGTCCGCATCAACGACCTCACCACCGGCCTCGGCATCAAGGACCTCGAGGCGATCGTTCGCGCAAGGCCGGACGTTATCCGCCTTCCGAAGACCGAGACCGCGCAGGACGTCATCGACTGCGAAAGGGAGATCGAGCGCATCGAGCGCGAGGCGGGCATCCCCGTCGGCTCCACCGGCATGATGGCGGCGATCGAAAGCGCGATCGGCGTTCTGAATGCGAAGGAGATCGCGTTCTCCTCTAAGCGCCTCATCGGTATCGCCCTCGGCGCCGAGGACTACGTTACCGACCTCAAGACCACCCGTTCCCCGGAGGGCATCGAGCTGATGTTCGCCCGCGGAATGATCGTCAACGCGGCGAAGGCGGCGGGCATCATGGCGCTCGATACCGTCTATTCCGACGTCAATAACGAAGAAGGCTTCATCGCGGAAGCAACGATGATCCGCAAGATGGGCTTCGACGGCAAATCCATCATCAACCCCCGCCAGGTCGCTCCGCTGCACGCGGTCTTCACTCCCTCCGAGAGGGATCTCAAGAAGGCAAGGGCGATCATGGACGCCATCGCGGAAGCGAATGCGAGAGGCTCCGGCGTTGCCAGCCTGAACGGCAAGATGATCGACAAGCCCGTCGTCGCAAGGGCGCAGTACCTGCTTGACCTTTACGAAAGGTCCAAATCCATGCCCGTTGAGGAGGTCTGACAATGGATATCACCAAGATCCCGCATATTAACGAAGTTTCCGCCTTCCACGGCGAATATAACCCGGCCGACTGCCCCGTCAAGAGCACGGAGCGCTTCGACGACCGCCAGAAGCACAGCAGGAAGGTCCTGCCCTCCCTCGAGGAAGCGATCCGCCGCTCCGGCCTTAAGGACGGCATGACGATCTCCTTCCACCACCATTTCAGGAACGGCGACTTCGTCGTCAACATGGTCGTGGACCAGATCGCGAAGATGGGCATCAAGAACCTGACCCTCGCGGCTTCGAGCCTTACCGACTGCCATTGGCCCCTCATCGAGCACATCAAGAACGGCGTCATCACCCATATCGAAACGAGCGGCCTTCGCGGCAAGCTCGCGGAAGCCGTTTCCCGCGGCCTCATGGATTTCCCGATCATCTTCCGTTCCCACGGCGGACGTGCGGCGGCGATCGAATCGGGCGAGCTGCATATCGACGTTGCGTTCCTCGGCGCGCCGAGCTGCGACCCCTATGGCAACGCGAACGGCTACAACAGGGATGATGAGAATGCGAGCTGCTGCGGCTCCCTCGGCTATGCGATGCTCGACGCGCAGATGGCGGACAAGTGCATCATCATCACCGACCACCTCGTCAACTTCCCGAACGCTCCGTTCTCCATCCCCGAATCGAACGTCGATTACGTCGTCGTTGTCGATAACATCGGCGACCCGAAGGGCATCATGAGCGGCGCGACCCGCTACACCAAGAACCCGAAGGAGCTGCTGATCGCGAAGACGGCGGCCGAAGTCATCGAGGCGAGCGGTTATTTCGAAGATAATTTCACGATGCAGATGGGCTCCGGCGGCGCCAGCCTTGCGACCGCAAGGTTCCTGCGCGACAAGATGATCGCGAAGGATATCAAGTGCCGCTTCGCTCTCGGCGGAATCACCGGCCAGATCGTTCAGATGCATGAGGAAGGCCTCGTCAAGAAGATCCTCGACGTTCAGTCCTTCGACCTCATCGCGGCGAACTCGCTCAAGAACAACCGCTTCCACCAGCAGATCAACGCATCCTACTATGCGGGTTATCTGAACGGCGGCGCGGCTGTCAACCAGCTCGATTTCGTCATCCTTTCCGCGCTCGAGATCGACGTCAACTTCAACGTCAACGTCATGACCGGTTCGGACGGCGTCATCCGCGGCGCTGTCGGCGGCCATCCCGATACCGCTGCCGGCGCGAGCCTGACCGTCGTCACCGCTCCGCTGCTCCGCGGCAGGATCCCGACAGTCTGCGAGCGCGTCAACACGATCTGCACCCCCGGCAATACGATCGACGTTCTCGTCACCGACCAGGGCGTTGCTGTCAACCCGGCCCGTCCCGAGCTCAGGGAGAAGCTGATCGCCGCGGGCCTGCCCGTAACGACCATCGAAAAGCTCAAGGAGCGCGCCGAGAAGATCGTCGGCAAGCCCGAGCCCATCCAGTACACCGACCGCATCGTCGGCGTGCTGATGTACCGCAACAATACCGTCATCGACGTTATCCGTCAGATCAAGGAAGACTGACCCGAAAGGGAAGCACGACATTGAGTTTTATCGTTTCGGAAGCTGCGGGCCTTTCCGGCCCGCAGCTCGAAAAAACAGCGGAGTTCCTTTTGAAAATGGGGCTCCGGTATGAGGGCGGTGCGGAATACACCGTTTTTCTTGTAGATGAAGAGGGGGAGATCCTCGGAACGGGCTCCCTTTGCGGAAGCGTGCTCAAATACATCGCCGTCGACGATGCGCTCCAGGGCGAGGGCGGCGCAGCGGCGATCGTCAGCCGCCTCGTTCAGCACGCCTATCTTCTCGGAAGGAAGAAGCTCTTCCTTTTCACAAAGCCGCAGAACGAATACCTTTTCAGGAGCCTCGGCTTTTTCCCGATCGCTTCGACAAGCAGCTCCTGCTATATGGAAAACAGCAGGCGCGGGCTCAAAAATTATCTTGATTCCCTCGAAAAAGGGGAGGGAGTGCAGGGCGCCGTCGTTGCGAACTGCAACCCCTTCACCCTCGGCCATCAATACCTGATGGAGACGGCGGCTTCGCTCGTCGATACGCTCCATGTCTTCGTCGTCAGCGAGGACGCCTCCGAATTCCCGTTCGAAGCGCGCTTCGAGCTCGTCCGCAAGGGCACCGAGCATATCAAAAACCTGATCCTGCACGAGAGCGGGGACTACATGATCTCCCACTCCACGTTCCCGACCTATTTTATTAAGAAGGAAGCGGACGCCGAAGCGGTCAACGCGGAGCTCGATCTCGTCCTTTTCGGGGAGCGGATCGCGCCGGCTCTCGGCATTACAAAGCGCTTCGTAGGCACGGAGCCCTTCTGCACCGTGACGAATGTGTATAACGAAAAAATGAAGCAGATCCTGCCGAGATACGGCGTCGAGGTCATCGAGCTCGAGCGTAAGGACGGCATCAGCGCGAGCACAGTGCGCGAAGCGATGGCGGCGGGGGATCTTGAAACCGTCCGGAGGCTCGTTCCGGACACAACTTATGACTTTATTCTGAAAATGATCGGCGGCAATGACCGCCTTGCGGATACAGTGCTCCCGGAAAATGCGGAGCAGGCGGAAGAGGAAAGCCCCGCCGAACAAACGGAAGGAGCGATAGAATGAGCGCAAAAAGAAAAATGATCTATGCCGGGATCATCGCAGCTGCGGCGATCCTTGTTATGGCGCTGTATGTTTTCGTGATCTCGCCGAAGCTCGTTGAACCGGCGGATACATATTCAAAAGCCGTAAAGCAATATAACGATGGTGATTATATGCGTTCTGCGCTGATGCTCGAATCGCTCGGCAAGTATTCCGATGCGCAGGAGCTTGCGAAGCTTGCATGGAAGCGCGCGGGCGACGCCGCCTATGAAACCGGCCGCTATAAT
The DNA here is from genome assembly GCA_002309375.1 of Christensenella sp. UBA1214. Taxonomy (GTDB): domain Bacteria; phylum Bacillota; class Clostridia; order Christensenellales; family CAG-138; genus PeH17. The sequence continues at coordinate 58,161 of DBXK01000050.1, forward strand.
GACGCCTCCGCCTGCTATGTGCGCGGCAAATCGGAAGAGGATATCGCGAAGGTCGATGATTGCTTTATCCGCCTTGCGAGGGAGGAGTTCAGAGCGCTCGACCCTGTGAAGGGCGAGATCTATCTGAGCTGTGTCAGCGATACCGCGGATCAAAAGGCGCTGGACGCCTGCCGCATCGACGGCCTGAGGCTGATCCTTGCCGGAACGGACGACCCCGAAACCGTCCGCGCAGCGGCGAAGCTCGTTGAACCCTGCTCCGAAGAAAATCGCGCCGGAATTGCGGAAATGCTTGCTGCCGGCGGCGAAAACTACCTTGGGAAACTGAATATCGACGCCGCGGAGGCTGCTTTCACCGGCGCTCTCGGATTCTGCGGCGAGGACGCCGCGGCGGAGCTTATGGCGAGGATCCGCGATGCGTATACTTCGGCACAGCAGCGCGCGGCGGAAGCCGGCGAAGAAGAACTTTCGGAGCGCTGCGCAAGGCTTGCGGAGATCTACGGCCGCGATGCAAAGGACCCGGAGCCGACGGAGGATGAACAGCTCGCGAAGGCCGCGAAGCTCATCGAAAACGGCGATTATATCGGTGCGTACGCGATCCTCAGCACCCTTCCCGAAGGCGCTGCAGGCGCCGAGCCTCTGCTCGGGGAAGTACTGTTCTATTTCCGCCGCATGCCCTGCGCCGGAGCGAATGATGCATATATCTTGCTGAAGATGGACGGTACCGTTGAATTTGCCGGCCCCGGCTGGGGCGAGACTCCCGAATGGAGCGGCGTGCGCACGGCTGGCATGGGTTATGGGGCCTTTGCCGTTGCCATCAAGGATGACGGGACAGTTGTCGGCGCAGGTGTTGCGGATAACGACCGGCTGAATTTTGCCGGTTGGACGGACATAGTCATGGTTGCGGCGGGTGAAAGGCATTCCCTCGGCCTGAGCGTGGACGGGAAGGTCTTTGCCGCCGGTTCGAATATGTATGGCCAGACCGGAGTTTCGGCATGGAACGATATCGTTTCGATCGCCGCCGGAAAGCATGCGAGCTACGGCATAGTGCGCGGCGGGACAGTCGTTGCGGTCGGCCGGAACGATTACGGCCAGTGCGAAGTCGGCGGCTGGACGGATATTGCCGCCGTCAGCGCCGGGCGTGCTCATGCCGTCGGTCTCCGTTCGGACGGCACCGTCGTCGCCTGCGGCGACAACACCCAAGGCCAGTGCAATGTTTCGGATTGGACCGATATCGTTATGATCTCCGCCAGCGCGAACCATACCGTCGGCCTCCGCTCGGACGGCACTCTCGTTGCCTGCGGCGACAACAATAACGGGCAGGACGAGGTCGGAGCTATCACCGGCGCGGTCGCCGTCAGCTGCGGCAACGGCTATACGCTCGTCGTGCTTGCGGACGGCAGTGTCGTCGTTCTCGGCGAAGTCGGCTGATCGGCGAATGAACAGCATCAATACAGCATATAAAAGGGACGACGTAACCGTTTCCGAAATGGCCGAAAGGCGGGAGGAGAGGGCCGCACAGCAGCTCGCGCTCCTTGATCTTGTCGGCGCGGACGGCTGCGTCGTCTGTTTGAATATGAATATCGCGGGGCCGGTGAAACGCAGCGGTCTAATCGACAGCACCTTCTTTGCCGCCATTCGGGAGCTCGGCGAGGCGCTCTTTGCCGAAAACAGCGGGCAGACCGTTGAAAAAGCCGTTTTTGTGAACCGAAGGACGGGGATCGAGGCACTCTTCGCCGTCAAAGGCGATGCTGAAAAGATAAAAGCCGGCTGCACCGCGATCGAGGATAATTCACCGGCGGGAAGGCTGCTCGATATCGACGTCATCGCTCCGGGCGGAAGAAAAATCGGCAGGAGCATGCCGAGAAAATGCCTGATCTGCGGCGAAAACGCTTCCGTTTGCGCAAGGAGCCGCGCTCACAGCGTTGCGGAGCTGCGTGAAAAAACGCGCGCGATCCTCGGCGAAGCGCTCGCGGAGCGCACGGCGGAGCTTGCATATAATGCATTGATCGCCGAAGTCCGCGCGACCCCGAAGCCGGGGCTTGTGGACGAAAACAACTGCGGCGCGAATCCGGATATGGACGTGCCGATGTTCGAAAAAAGTGCCGCAGCCCTGCGCCCGTTCTTTAAAAAGTTCGTCCTCGCCGTGCTTGAAGCCGGGAGGGAAGAGCTCTTTTCACCGCAGCTTGCCGCAAAGCTCAGGAAGCTCGGCCTCGAAGCCGAAGCGGCAATGCTTGCCGCAACCGGAGGCGTCAACACCCACCGCGGCGCGATCTATTCCATCGGTCTTCTGGCTGCCGCAAGTGCCGCATGTGCCGCCTTTGCGGAGCTTCCCGAGTGGGATTCCCCGATCGATTCGTTATTCCCGCAGCCGGCGGAAAACTGCCCACGCCTTGCCGGGAGGCTCGCCGAAGCGCTCGGCGACGGGACTCTTTCCTCGTCGAAGGGCTCTGCCGTCCGGAAAGAATACGGCGTCGGCGGGGCTGTGGAGCAGGCAGCCGCAGGTTTTCCGCTTGCGATCGTTGCAAAAAATGCCCGGATGGTGTATGATGATGCACACGGGAAGGAAAGCACGCTCGCTCTGCCGTATGCTCTGCTCGCCGTCATGGCGGAGCTCGACGACAACAACGCCCTGCGCCGCGGCGGAAGAGCCGGCGCGGATCTCGTGAAAAAACGCGCCGCAGAGCTGCTCAAATTCGGCGAGACCGCTTCATGCGCGGAGTTTCGGGCTGCGCTTGCGCTTTTCGACGCCGAACTGACGGAAAAGAATATCAGCTGCGGCGGCGCGGCAGATATGCTTGCAGCGGGGATCTTCCTTGATCTGATCGAAAAGGAGACCGCATCGGTCTGCGAATTCTTCGGCCGATACGTCTGATATGTCTATGGATCCGAGACCAATCGGGATCTTTGATTCCGGAATGGGCGGCGTGAGCCTCCTTCGGGATGCGCTTGAGCTGCTGCCAAAGGAAAACTTCATCTTTTACGGCGATAATAAAAATGCGCCGTACGGCGACCGCACGCCGGAGGAGATCCTCGATCTGACCTCCGGAGCGGCGGATTTCCTGCTGCATCAGGGCGTGAAGGCGCTGGTGCTCGCCTGCAACACCGCGACGAGCGCAGCGATCAACATCCTCCGCCAAAAGCTCGCCGTGCCGGTCGTGAGCATCGAGCCCGCGATCAAGCCCGCCTGCGAACAGCCGGGGGAGGGAAAGGTCTTCATGCTCGCGACTGTTGCAACAACGAAGCAGCCGCGCTATCAGGCGCTTCGGAACAGGATGCCCGATCCGGAGAGGGTCATCGACGTCGGCATCAGCGGCATCGTCGCCCGCGTCGAGAAGGGGATCTTCGGCGTCGGAGAATTCGACGACATCCTCGACAGCTATCTTTCCGAATATCACGGCATGACCGCGGACAGCGTCGTTCTCGGCTGCACGCATTATGTCTTTCCGGCGGAGGCGATCGAGGATTATTTCAAGCGCCATTTCAAAGGCGAATGCCGCCTCTTCGACGGCAACCGCGCGACCGTTCGCCAGCTTGCCCGCGTGCTTTGGCGGAACGACCTCGCTTCCGATGAAGGCTGGGGCAAGGCCGAATTCCTGACGAGCGGGAACAGGGAAGAACTGCTGCCCGTTTTCGAAAGGCTGCTGGCCGCTCCGATCTACGGCTGCAAAAAATAATACCGCGGGAACGGACCGCGAAAACGAAATAATGCTCCGGAAACGTCCTTTGAGGGCGTTTCTTCTTAATTAATTATTAATGATCACAGCAAAGCCGCTGTTTCGGCCAAATATTTCTCTCAAAACATTTCAAAAAGGAATTGCATTCTTGACTCGAATCTGATATACTGTTATAGCCAGAATATCATGTATTGGGTATCCGGGCTCATGCAGCGCGAAAAACGCCGCAAAAAGCGAAGCTACGGCCAGATGGCTTTAGACTTAAATAATCTTTGGAAGGAGATTAACACATGAAGAAGTTCTTTGCGTTCGTCATTGCAGCGGCGATGGTCCTTTCCCTGATCACCGTTCCCGCAATGGCAGAAAACAAGAAAGCAGCAGCGGACCCCCGCACGACCGGCACAGTTCCTGCTGTTACCCGCGACGCAGCGACTCTCGATGAGGCGCTGAACGTTCCCGGCGGTACGCTCGTGTTCACCAACGATGCGACCTACCCCTGGATCATCGTCGGCGACGCCGCTCAGAGCGGCAACGCAGGTGTGAACAGCTCCACCTCCAGCGTCACCACGACCGTTACTGCGGCTGAGGGCGACATCGTCCAGTTCGACTATCAGGCTTGGGGCGAAGGCAGCAACGACTCCTACGATTGGGATAAGTGCCGCTTCTACGTCGACAGCGACCTGCTCATGGACTACGGCGCACATCAGAACGACTGGGAAACCTTCCAGTATGCTCTGACCGCCGGTGAGCACACCCTCACCTGGACCTACAAGAAGGACAGCTCCGTCAACCCGACCGGCGACTACTTCATGGTCGATAACGTCTATGTTGGCCAGCCCGTCATGGCGGAAGAGATCACCGTTGAGGACATCAGCGTCCCCGCCGGCCGCCGTGCCACCGTTGTTTACGAGGTTCTCCCCGCAGCAGCGTATGACAAGAGCGTCACCTTCGCAGTTGCCGATACTTCCATCGCGACCGTCAACGCAAACGGCGTTGTGACCGGTGTTGCCGAAGGTACCACCACCATCACCGTTACCAGCGTTGCTGTTCCCGAGGTTTCCGGCACCGCGACCATCACCGTTACCGAGGCTCTGCCCACCGTAACCCTGTACGGCTTCGACACCTATGATATCGCCAGCAACTACGATAACATGTGGATCGAGTTCCCGGACTATGATCCCACCGATTATGTCGGCCATGCTTCCATGAGCGGAAACGCTTGGGCTGCAGCTTTCGCAGGCGGCAACGTCTACGGCTACCTCTATGCTGACGGCGGCGGCAACAACTTCTTCATCATGGATCCCGAGACCTTCTCCGTTGCGTACCCCGGCACCAATGCTGACAACGTCAGCGGTATTCTCGGCATGGCATACAACCACGCTAATGACGTTATGTACGGCATCAGCGGCGGCGACACCCGTCAGCTCTGCACCATCGACCTGGCGACCGGTGTTCCCACTGCGGTTGCTCCGGTTTCCGGCATGAACACTCCTCTGACCTTCGCCATCAGCACTGACGGCGTTGCGTACGCGATCGAGTATCAGACCGGCGACCTCTACACCATCGACCTCGAGACCGCTGCTGCGACCCGCATCGGCGCGACCGGCGTCGGCGCCGCATACGTCCAGTCCATGTGCTTCGACCACGTCACCGGTCAGCTCTTCTGGGCTCAGATCCTTGACGGCACCACCCATGGCCTCTACACCATCAACCCCGAGACCGCCGAAGCCAGCTTCCTCGGCATGATCGGTCCCGACGGCGGTGAAGTCACTGCTCTCTACACCAAGGACGAGATCGAGATCGCTCCCATCGAAGTTCCCGACGTCACCGTAACCTTCGTTGACGGCACCGATGACAGCGTCATCGACACCATGGTCGTTCCCGCAGGCACCGTCCTCGATGAGAACGATTTCCCGACTCCTCCCGAGCATGAAGGTCTCGAGTTCGTCGGCTGGAACTACGACGGTTCCGCCGTTTACAGCGACCTGACCATCAAGGCAAGGTATCGTGATCCCAACGCCACCACCGCTACCGTTATCCTCAGCGTTCCCAGCGATGTTTGGGGCGACGGCTCCGGCTACCAGATGCTGCTCGACGCCGATGCGACCGCATACGGCACCATCATCCCCGAGTCCGGCGGTCTGACCTCCTCCGGCGACGCTCCCGCGGGCGTTTACGATGAGTTCGAGTACAAGATCCCCGAGAATGCGGATGGCTCCATGAGCACCCAGAACATCATCGTCACCGGTGAGATCGCTATCGAGATCCCGGCCGGCGTCTATGACTGGTGCATCACCAACCCGACTCCCGGCGACCGTATCTGGATCGCATCCAGCAACGGCAACATCCC
>DBXK01000044.1:0-129 GCA_002309375.1 Christensenella sp. UBA1214
CTCGGCGGCGACGACTTCGATGAGAGGCTGATGAACTACATCGCCGATGAATTCAAGAAGTCCCACGGCATCGACCTCAGAAACGACCGCATGGCGAAGCAGAGGCTGAAGGAAGCGGCCGAGAAGGCG
>DBXK01000044.1:211-395 GCA_002309375.1 Christensenella sp. UBA1214
AGTTCAACGAGCTGATCTCCGACCTGCTCGACAAGACCAAGGTCTGCGTCCAGCAGGCGCTGCGCGACGCGGATCTCAAGACCTCTCAGATCGATAAGGTCATCCTCGTCGGCGGTTCCAGCCGTGTACCCGCTGTTCAGGACCTCGTCAGGAACCTGATCGGCAAGGAGCCCTTCAAGGGCAT
>DBXK01000044.1:405-6056 GCA_002309375.1 Christensenella sp. UBA1214
GATGAGTGCGTCGCGATCGGCGCGGCGATCCAGGCCGGCGTTCTCGGCGGCGAAGTCAAAGACGTCCTGCTCCTCGACGTAACGCCCCTCAGCCTCGGCATCGAGACCCTCGGCGGCGTGTTCACCAAGCTCATCGAGCGCAACACCACCATNNACCAAGAAGAGCCAGATCTTCTCCACAGCGGCGGACGGCCAGACCAGCGTTGAGATCCACGTCCTCCAGGGCGAGCGCGAGATGGCGCAGTACAATAAATCCCTCGGTAAGTTCCAGCTCACCGGCATCGCTCCCGCACCCCGCGGCGTACCTCAGATCGAAGTCAGCTTCGATATCGACGCGAACGGCATCGTCCACGTCACTGCGAAGGACCTCGGCACCGGCAATGAGCAGAATATCACCATCACCGCTTCCACTAACCTCAGCGAGGCCGAGATCGACCGCGCTGTGAAGGAGGCGGAGCGCTTCGCGAACGAGGATAAGCAGCGCAAGGAAGAGGTCGAGATCCACAACCGCGCCGACACCCTCGTTTACGAGACCGAGAAGACCATGAAGGAGCTCGGCGACAAGATCGCGGAGAGCGACAAGCAGAAGATCAACGCGGAGATCGAAAGCCTCAAGAACGTTCTGAACGGCAATGACGCCCAGGCGATCAAGGCCCAGACCGAGAAGCTCACCGAGGTCTCCTACGAAGTCTTCGGCAAGATCTATCAGCAGGCACAGCAGGCGCAGGGCGGCGCGCAGGGCTTCGACCCGAACGCGCAGGGCTTCAACGCGAACGCACAGGGCGGCAGCGCGAACAACGCTAACGACGACGGCGTCGTGGACGCGGATTACGAAGTCGTTGACGACAAGAAATGATCGCCCCGCTTCTGCGGTCTGAATGCGAACTGATGAACAATAATGAGCCGGGGTGCGGAAAAACGCACTCCCGGCTTGCATGTTGACCCGCCGGAGGATCCCGGCGGAAGAAGGATCATGGGAGGAATACCATGGCTGCAAAGAGAGATTATTACGAAGTCCTCGGCGTTCAGAAAACGGCGAGCGACGACGAGATCAAGCAGGCTTACCGCAAGCTTGCGAAGAAATACCATCCGGACCTTAACCCGAACGATAAGGAAGCGGAAGAAAAATTCAAGGAAGCGAACGAGGCGTACGAGGTATTGTCCGATAAGGACAAGCGCGCGAAGTACGATCAATTCGGCCATGCCGCTTTCGATCCCTCCGCGGGCGGCGGCTACGGCTACGGCGCAAGCGGCTTCGGCGGCTTCTCCGGCTTCTCGAGCGGCGGTTTCTCCGGCACCTTCAACGGCTTCGAGGATATTCTCGGCTCCATGTTCGGCGGCGGGTTCGGCGGCGGTTCGCGAGCTTCCCGCGCAAATGCGGCGATGGAGGGCGACGACCTCCGCTATAATCTGACGATCACCTTCGAGGAAGCGGCATTCGGCTGCAAGAAGGAGATCTCCTACCGCAGGGAGGAAAAATGCGCCTCCTGCGGCGGCACCGGCGCGAAGCCCGGCTCATCGACCAAGACCTGCACCAAGTGCGGCGGCACGGGCCAGATCCGCGTTCAGCAGAACACGATCCTCGGCGCGATGATGAGCACAAGGGAGTGCGACGCCTGCGGAGGCACGGGCAAGATCATCGAACAGCCCTGCGAAAAATGCCGCGGCACGGGCCGCACGAGCAACCTCATGAAGGTCTCCGTGACGATCCCCGCCGGCATCGACGACGGCCAGACCATCCGCATCGGCGGCAAGGGCGGCGCGGGCTATAACGGCGGCCCGGACGGCGATCTGCTCGTTTCGATCCGCGTTAAGAACCACAAGCAGTTCATCCGCGAGGGCTTCGACCTTTATATCAATATGACGATCCCGGTCACGACGGCGGTCCTCGGCGGCGAAGTGAAGGTCCCGACCCTCACAGGCGAGGTCAAGTACAATATCCCCGCCGGCACCCAGAGCGGAACGACCTTCCGCCTCAGAGATCAGGGCGTTCAGAAGCTCCAGCAGCAGGGCAAGGGCGACCTCTACGTGAACGTGACGGTCGATATCCCGAAGAAGCTGACTGACGAACAGCGCAGGCTCTTCGAGCAGCTTGCCGTAACTTTCGGCACGGAGTACCCGGAGAACAGCTCGATCTTCTCTAAAATGAAAAAGAAAAAGAAATAACAAGAACGAAGGGGACGGAAACCGGCATTGATTTTCGCCCCCTTTTTTGTTATAATCGTTTCAGCAAAAACGGGAGGCGTTTTATGGAAAAGAATATCAAAAAAATCGGCATGATCGTCGCGGTCGAGATCGCGGCCGTTATGAAAAGATACGAGGGCAGGCTCGAGGATGCGAGCGTTCCCGGCTTCGAGGTCAAACTGCTCCGAACCGAAGATTACGAGCTCTATATCGTCAACAGCGGGGCGGGGGAGATCGCCTCTTCCTCCGCGGTGCAGCTGCTGATCTCGCATTTCGGCGTTTCGATGGTCGTCAATTTCGGCGTCGTCGGCGGACTTACGCCGGAGATGAGCGTTGCGAAGCTCGCCGTCGTGACGGACGTCGTGCACTATGATTATGACGTTTCGGAGTATCTCGGCTACCGCAAAGCGGTCCATGTCGGCTACCCGACCTGCAATATCCCGGCGACCGAAGCGCTCGTCAAGGCGGCGCTCGCGATCGAGCTGGATCTGAAGCCCGTGATCTGCGCTTCGGGCGATAAATTCATCGGCAGTCCCGTAAAGAAGCAGGAGCTCCACGATGAATACAATGCCGATATCTGCGAAATGGAGGCCGCCGGCATCGTGCTGACCTGCAACAGGAACAACGTGCCCTGCCTTCTGATAAAGGCCGTTTCCGATTCAATGGGCGGCGGCGCGGAGGAATTCGCAAGGGAATTCGAGCGCTGCGCGGATATCTGCCTCGAAACCGTGGATAAGCTGATCAAAACGCTTTGATCCGTTGGCTCAATGAACTGCGCCGGAGGTCCCGCCTTCGGCGCTTTTGCTTTGTTTTCGCGCCTTTAATGCCGCTCCGGGCGGCGTTTTCTTTTTTGGGGGAAATTGAAAAAAACTGTTGACAAACGCAAAAAGGTTGATTATAATAACACTTGAATAAATGTTCAAATGATAATTTGAACAAGGGAGGCAATTATGAGCGATACGGTACCGCACTGCGAATCCATTCAGGCGCATGAAGACATAATCAAAAAGGTGATGGAGGAGCTGCCCGACGAGGAGCTGCTTTATGACCTTGCCGAGCTTTTCAAGGTTTTCGGCGACAGCACGCGCATCAAGATCCTTTATCTGCTTTTCGAAAGCGAGATGTGCGTTTGCGATATCGCGCAGCTGCTGAACATGACCGTTTCGGCGATCTCGCATCAGCTCCGCGTTTTGAAGCAATCCCAGCTCGTCCGTTTCAGAAGGGAAGGCAAGACGGTTTTCTACTCGCTTGCGGATGAGCACGTCCGTTCGATCCTTGCCCAGGGCATGGATCATGTCTGCGAATAAAAGGGGGAAAAGACAATGAAAAAGACTTATAAACTCACAGGCGTCGACTGCGCGAACTGCGCGGCGAAGATCGAGGACCGCATCGCAAAGCTCGAAGGCGTCAAGGAATGCTCCGTGAATTTCATCATGCAGAAGCTGATCATCGAGGCGGAGGAGCAGGATTTCGATTCGATCATCGAAAAAGCCTCCGCGATCGCGAAAAAAGTCGACAGGGAAGCGAAGATCACCGCAAAATAAACCCGTATGAAGAACGTTTCGAAAAGGGAACTGATCACAATAATCCTCGGCGCGCTGATTCTTGCCGCCGCTGTTGCGGTGGATAAGCTCCTGCCGGATTTCCCCTGGTACGCAAGGCTCGCTCTCTATCTTGCGGCGTATATCGTGCTCGGCCTCGAGATCATCATCGACGCTGTCCGCGGGATCTTCCACGGCGAGCTGCTCGACGAGAATTTCCTGATGGCAGCCGCTTCGATCGGCGCGCTCGCGATCGGCGAAAGGCTCGAGGGCGTGCTCGTAATGCTGCTTTACCGCATCGGCGAGCTGCTGCAGTCCGTCGCCGTCGGAAGGAGCCGCGACGCCGTTTCAAAGCTCATGGATATCTGCCCGGAAAGCGTCGAGCTCGTTACGGCGGACGGAACCGAGACGGTCGAGCCGGAAAGCGTGCACATCGGCGACGTATTCATCGTGCGGGCGGGGGAGAGGATCCCGATCGACGGCGTTATCCTCGAAGGCAGCTCCGGCCTCAATACCGCGGCGCTGACCGGTGAATCCATGCCCGTCGACGTCGGCCCCGGCGACCGCGTGCAGTCCGGCTGCATCAATATAAACGGCGTTCTGCGCGTCCGTGCCGAATGCGTGCATGAAGATTCGACCGTCAGCAGGATGCTGGAGCTGATCGAAGGCGCGGCGGCGAGGAAATCCAAAAGCGAAAAATTCATCACGAAATTCGCCCGCTGGTACACTCCGAACGTCGTCATCCTCGCCGTGCTGCTCGCCGTGATCCCGCCGCTCCTCTTCAAAGGCGAATGGAGCGACTGGATCTACCGTGCGCTGAACTTCCTCGTCATTTCCTGCCCCTGCGCGCTCGTGATCTCCGTCCCGCTGACCTTCTTCAGCGGCATCGGCGCGGCAAGCAAAAAGGGCGTCCTCGTGAAGGGCTCGAACAGCCTTGAAACGCTCGCGAAATGCGGCACTGCCGTTTTCGACAAGACCGGAACCCTGACCCGCGGAACGTTCAGTATCGAATCCATGCTTCCAGCAGATGGATTTTCCGATGACGAACTGCTTTATTACACCGCGGCGGCGGAGCGCTTTTCAACGCATCCCCTCGCCGTCTGCATAAAGGAAACATATAATAAAAAGAACGGCGAATACGCTTCCGCGCTCGAGCATGAGGAGCTTGCGGGCCGCGGCGTCAGCGCCGTTGCGGACGGCAAAAAGGTCTTTGCCGGCAATCTCCGCCTGATGCGCGAAAACGGTATTGAAGCCGCCGAGCCCGATTCGATCGGCACAGTGATCCATACCGCAGTGGACGGCAAATACGCCGGCTGCATCGTGATCGCGGATGAATTGAAGGATGATTCCGCAAGGGCGATCGCGGAGCTCAAAAAGGCGCACGGCGTGAAGAGCGTGATGCTGACAGGCGACCGGAAGCGCATCGGCGAGCAGATCGCCGCAAAGCTCGGCCTCGACGGAGTTTATACGGAGCTGCTGCCCGAGGATAAGGTCGGCAACCTTGAAAAGATCATTGCCGAAAGCGCCAAGAACCGTACCGTCGCATATGTCGGCGACGGCATCAACGATGCGCCGGTCATCGCCCGCGCGGACGTCGGGATCGCGATGGGCGGCCTCGGCTCGGACGCCGCGATCGAGGCGGCGGATATCGTGCTGATGGACGATAAGGTCTCGAAGCTCCCGCTCGCGATCAGGACCGCGAAGCGCACCGTCGGAATCGCGAAGCAGAACATCATCTTCGCCCTCGCCGTCAAATTCGCGGTGCTGATCCTCGGCGCGCTCGGCTATGCGCAGATGTGGATGGCGATCGTCGCGGACGTAGGCGTCTGCCTGCTCGCCGTGCTGAACGCGATGCGCGCGATGAAAACAGAATAAAAAAACAAGAACCGTTCCCGCCGCTTTGTAAACGGCGGGGTTTCTTTTATC
>DBXK01000016.1:0-61676 GCA_002309375.1 Christensenella sp. UBA1214
GCACAGTTGGTAGCGCGCAACGTTCGCATCGTTGAGGTCAGGGGTTCGAATCCCCTATGCTCCACCAGAATAGGATTGCTATTTTAAAAAAGTAGCAATCCTATTTCACTAATTACCTCATCTGTTTCGGGGTGAATCTGATGACACCTAAAGAAGAATGCGAAGAATTACTCAACGCAATATTCCCGTTCGCAGTTGACCGGATTAAAAAGCACGGCGAGTTTTATCCCTTTGGCGCAGTGATGCACAAGAACAATGAAATCAGCCTCACAGCAGTTGATACCGGTGATGATCAACCCGACCCGACAGATACGACCGATCAGTTGACCAAGATACATAACGAACAGGCAAGAAGAGACGAAATCAAGGCAAGCGGTATATGCTGGAATGCAACAGTTTCTCTTGAAAACGGAAAACAGTCAGACGCTGTAATCATCAGTTTGGAGCATAGAGAAAACTATTCTGTTCTTGTGGGGCAGCCTTATCGATTTGGCCTCTTTAGAAAGCTGGATTTGAATGCCGTCTTTGCGGAAGAAGGAAAGCATGATGTTTTCCGATAAAAGCGGATACGTTATCATTGAAAAAAGAAATTGTTTGACTGACCCATGAATCAACGGAGGCTGTCATGATCTTTGCAATCATCGGGGGAGCGATACTGCTTCTCTTTGCGCTCTATCTTTTCTGCGTTTGGCCGAATACCGGCAGGCGCGAGCAAATGAAACCCTTTGAAGCGCAGTACTGTGCCCACAGGGGGCTTCACGACAACAAAACCGATGCGCCGGAGAATTCAATAAACGCTTTCCGAAAAGCGGTCGAGAACGGCTACGGCATCGAGCTCGACGTTCAACTCACGAGCGATAAAAAGCTTGTCGTTTTCCACGACGGCTCGCTCGAAAGGATGTGCGGCGTTGATAAGATGCTTTACAAGTGCGGCTATGAAGAGCTTCAGAAGCTGCATCTGGCCGATTCCGATTCGAAGATCCCGCTCTTTTCGGAAGTCCTTGAAACGGTGGCGGGGAAGGTGCCGCTGATCGTCGAAGTCAAATCCGAAGGCGACCCGATCGCGACCTCAAAAGCAGCGGCGGAAATGCTCGATAATTACAAAGGCATCTTCTGCGTCGAATCCTTCCATGCAGGCGCCGTTCGCTGGTTCCGCAAGAATCGTCCGCAATGGATCCGCGGACAGCTTTCGCTGGATTATTTCAAGTGGAAGAGCAAAGCGAACTGGCTGACGAAGCTCCTCGCTTCCGACCTGATGTTCAACTTCCTTTCCCGTCCGGATTTCATTGCCTACGATCATCGCCAGGCATACAGGCCTTCGTACCGCTTTATCCGAAGGGCCTTCCCGGTCGAGAATGTCGCCTGGACAGTACAAAGCCAGGAGCAGCTCGAAAAGGCCAAAAAGATATTTCAATGCATTATTTTCGACAGCTTCATACCGGATGAAAAAAACTAATCACAGCATAAGAAAAGCAGAGCTCCGAACAGCTCTGCTTTTTCATTTATTTTAATATTCCATGATTTCATATAAGATTTTTCTGCAAAAAAATCCAAATATCCGCATAGAGCGCTTGACAAATAATATAATAGATGGTACAATATACATCAGTTGGGGATACGGTGTCCGAAGCTATATATTCGGCAATACAATTCGGTTGAAGATATAGGCAGACGAACCGTCACCCAAATTTTTATTTTTTCTGGGAGGAAAAAGAATGAAAGTCCGCAAGCTACTTGCCGCAGCTCTCGCGCTCATTCTCGTCTTCGCAGCCGTTCCCGTTGTATCCCTTGCAGATACAATCGGCGCAGCGACTTACGAAGCAAGACAGCTCAGTAAGCTCGACAAAACCTGGTCCGTTCTCGATGCAGCAGAACAGAAAGCACTCAACGCTGGTTTAAACAAGCAGGAAGTCATCAAAGCCGTTTATCAGGCGGCGCTGAATATCGGAGCAGTCGACAGCGACAGTTTCTCCGACTTCGGCAAGGATGGCTTCTTCTTTACTGTTGACGGTATGTACTGTGCTTACAACTACCGTCTCAGGAATGAGCTGAACACTGCCAACGCAGTTCCCGTACCCGAAAACGAAGGCATTCAGGTGTTCCAGAGCACCAGCAAGGTTGTCAATACCCGCGATGCAGGATCCCCCAATGTTCTGCTCGTTGCTCCGTACTATGGCAAGGACAGCAGCTTTACCGATCAGTATAAGAAAGAAGCGCAGTCTATTGCAAACGCAACAGGCGGTACTTATACCCTCATTCAGTCCACCTCTGCGACCGGCCCCGCAATTGCTGCGGCTTATCCGAATAAGGGCGTCATCATCTATGACAGCCACGGCGCGCAGAACGGCACTTCCACCTACCTCTGCCTGACCACCAACACCGGCATTACAACGACCGACTATAACAACGGTTGGGCGGTCAATGCAGGCAGCGGCACAGCGTGGATCGACGGCCGCTACATCCAGAACCATATCTCCTCGTCCCTTTCCAATCCCTTCGTCTGGATGGCGATCTGCGAAGGTATGAAAAAGGAAGGTAAAGGTACGACCGGTACTGCGCTTCTCGCAGCGGGCTGCGGCGGCGTCTACGGCTATTCTCAGAGCGTATCCTTCACCGGCGACTATAAATACGAAGCCAAGTTCTGGACCGAGATGAAGAACGGCGCAACCGTTAAAGACGCAATCAAGGTCATGAAGAACACCTACGGTGTACCGGATCCCGTAAGCGGCGGCGATGCATACCCGATCGTTATGAGCCCTGTTGATCCGTTCCCGTCCAATCCCGATGGTGCACAGACCGTAAACTGCACCTGGAAGCTCCTCGGTGGCACGACCACCCAGGATCCCATCAGCAGCGTTTCCGTCTCCGCTGTCAACGTCTATGTCGGCGGCACCGCAAACGTTAATGTTACCGTCAACCCGTCCACAGCTGATTATACCATCACTTCTTACACCAGCTCCAACACCTCCGTTGCGACCGTTTCGAGCAGCGGTGTTGTTACCGGCGTAAAGGCGGGCACTGCGACCCTGACCGTTAAAGTCAAGGACAACAGCACCAACACGACCTACACCAAGACTGCGACCATCACTGTCAGCAACTTCGAAGGCTACGTTAAGGTCGATACCGTTGAAGTCGGTGAAAAGTACATCATCATCGACTCCAGCGCGATCTCCGGCACCACCGGCTACGCCGTCGGCAACTCCGTCGTCGCGAACAGCCATTACCTCAACGGCGTTGCGGTCACCGTCAACAGCGACGGCACTCTGACCATCCCGTCCTCCGTGAACGCGAATGCGATCACCTGGGTCGCGGGCGGCAGCGCAAGCGCTGGCTACACCTGGAAGAACGTCGCCAACAGCAAGTACATGGGTCTCGACTCCTCAGAGTACGTATATCCCTCCGATACCGCTGTTAAGTGGCTCTACGATTCCAATAAGTATTTCAACAACCAGGTCGACAGCGAGGGCTACTACTACCTCTCCTGCGACTCCAACAACTCCTACCGCTACACCACCAGCAAGAACGGCAGCGCGATCTACCTCTATAAGTACACCGGCAGCACCACTCCGGATCCCGTTTACTACACCGTAACCTTCAAGGATTGGGACGGCACGGTCCTCAAGACCCAGCAGGTCGCCGAAGGCGGCTCCGCAACCGCTCCTTCCAACCCGACTCGCACCGGTTACACCTTTACCGGTTGGGATAAGAGCTTCACCAACGTCACTTCCAACCTCACTGTTACCGCGCAGTACACCATCAATACTTACACCGTAACCTTCAAGGATTGGGACGGCACCGTTCTCAAGACCCAGACCGTCAACTACGGCGGCGCGGCAACGGCTCCCGCAAATCCGACCCGCGATGGCTACACCTTCGCCGGTTGGGATAAGAGCTTCAACTACATCACTGCCAATACCGTCGTAACCGCGACCTATACGCAGAATGCAACCGCAGAGCCCACTCCGACTCCCACTCCGACTCCGACTCCCACTCCGACTCCGGATCCCACCGACGAGCCCAGCGGAACCTACTATGTTCCCACCACGACCATCACCACCGGCGAAGAGTATCTGATCGGTTACACCGACGGCACCAACACCTACGTGCTGATGAACTACAACCCCGATACTTCCAACCACTACTACTACAACTCCAGCAGCAATTACTATGGCTACGCCATCCGTGCTGTCATGAGCGGAAACAATGTTGTCGGCCTCGATACCGCGACCTACACCAATGCGACCCTCGATAACGTTGAGTGGAAGTTCGTTGCGAACGGCAGCTACTATAAGATCCAGTCCGCTTACAACAGCAGCTATTATCTCCGCGTATACTCCAGCAAGAATTATTCGGATATGTATCCGAGCAACAGCACCAGCTATGCGACCAAGTGGAGCTATTCGAACAATAAGCTGAGCTACTACGTATCCTCCAGCGTCACCAAGTACGCAACCTTCTACAGCGGTTCCGCTTCCGATTACGGCTTCTTCGGCGCACCGACCTCCGGCGGCAGCAACATCATCCTGTTCAAGAAGGTCACCGGCACCGTAACTCCGGATCCCGATCCGACTCCCACGCCCACTCCCGACCCGGTAACCACCACGACCTATCAGCAGGTTACCAACATCGAGGTCGGCCAGAAGTACATCCTCGTTGCTGAGAATGCGATCTCCGGCACCACCGGCTATGCTGTCGGCAACAGCGTTGTTTCCAACAGCCATTACCTCAACGGCGTTGGCGTGACCGTCAACAGCAACGGCACTCTGACGATCGGCTCGAGCGTAGACGTCAACGCGATCACCTGGGTCGCCGGCGGCAGCGCTTCCGCGGGCTACACCTTCAAGAATGTCGGCAACGACAAGTACATGGGCCTCGACTCCTCCGAGTACCTGTATCCGTCCACGACCGCAGTCAACTGGCTCTACGGCTCCGACGGCAGCCTCAACAACCAGGTCGACAGCGAAGGCTACTACTACCTCTCCTATGCAAGCTCCAATTCGAGGTACACCACTTCGAAGTCCGCTGGCGTCATCAGGATCTACAAGGTAGTTGAAGTCACTGCGAACTTTGTCAATGCCCCGACGGCTTTCATTCCCGCCGAGCCCGCAGCACCCGCTATGATCCCCGTTATCGACGGCAAGTACGTCAGATAATGATTTGACCAAACTTCAAGGAAAGCTCCCGTACCGAAAAGGTGCGGGAGCTTCTTTTGATCCGGGGCTGTTTTTAATGCGAAAAGTATGGTATAATCCTTATAATGAAACCACCGAATAAAACGGAGAAACATAACGATGATGAAAATGAGGAAACTACATAGATTGATCGCGCTGATGCTTGCGGCGATGCTTGCACTGTTCGCGGTATCATGCGGGAACGGCGGTTCCGAAAAGGAACAGCAGTCGGACTATTCTCCCGAAACGATCGTTGCAAGCATTGGCGATCAAAACGTAAGCTATGCGCTTTACAAGGCCGCATTTGAATCCTACGCCGAGTATCTTCAACAGATCGGTTACGATCCGTTTTCCGATGAAACGGAGCTGCGCGGATTCCAGGAAATGGTCATCGACGCACTTCTTGCGGATATGGTAACGCTTTATCATGCTCATGCGGACGGTTTCTCGCTTTCGGAGGAATCGATCGAGGATGCTAAACAGCAGGCTGCATCAGAGCTTGAAGAGATCCATGAAAACTACTGGGCGCTTGCCGAGACTGCATATGAAAGCGATCAAACGCAAACCGTGCAGCAGCATTTCGACCGAATGATCGGCGAGCTTTCGGAATTCTACACCGGCAGGAAAATGACATATGAGGAATATGCGGAGGACTATACCGGCGAGATCATCAACTCCAGGCTCATCGAAGAATACAAGGATCATATCTGCGCTGAATTCGGCGTTTCCGAGGAAGATATCATCGAATGGTATAAAACGCAGCTCGATATCGACGAAGCGCTTTATGAAAAACAGCCCGGACAGTATAAATCCGATATGGAATATTTCGAGCGTTTTGGTGAAAAAAACAGCGACGCTTATCCGCCGACGATCGTTCCCGAAGGTTTTTCGAGGATCATGGACATTGTCATTCATCCTTCGGGGTCGCTCAGCGAGGAATACGAACAAAAGATCGCCGAGCTCGATTCGATCGCTTCCGAATGCTCGACTCTGCTGTTCGACAATGCTTTGAACGGGACAGAAGAGAATACCGAACGGATCGCAGAACTGCTCGAAAGCTATCGTCTTGTGAAAGAAGAGACCGACCAAATGTATGAAGCTTATACGCTTGAAGCCCGTCAAAAGCTCGAGCAGGCATATGCCGAGCTCGAAGCAGGCGCGGATTTCAGCGATGTTATGATGAAATACACCGATGACCCCGAGGTTATCGGCAGCGAGGAAATACAGGGCTGCGAAGCATTTCAAAAGAAGGGCAAGCTGATCGCCGTTGGTTTCGACTGCCCGAACGATTGGAGCAGCACTGTTAAGGAGATCTATTCGATGACAGATAAGGGCAGCTATTCAACGATCTTTACCGATACAGACGGAAGCATGCATATCATTTATCACGCTGAAGATGAACAGGCCGGCGTCGTTCCCGTTGAAACGCTTCACGATGCGATCGAATTCATCGTTCGTTCGGAATCGTCCGATGCGCAGTGGTCCGAGCTGCTTGAAACATGGATCGATGATCCCGAAGTGAATGTAGATATGGACTGCGTGCACGCGCTCGGTATGGACAGACTTAAGAAAAAAGAAGAAAACTGAAGAGGTCAATATGAGGCTTGATAAATATTTAAAGGTTTCAAGAATAATCAAACGCCGTACTGTTGCAAACGAAGCCTGTTCAATGGGCAGAGTGACGGTCAATGACAAAGTTGCCAAACCTTCGACGGATGTTAAGGCAGGCGATATCATCTCGATCCGTTCCGGAGCAAAGCTTCTTACGGCGGAGATACTTGCCGTTAAGGAAGTCGTACGCAAAGAGGAAGCCGATTCGATGTACAGGATCATTTCGGATACTCTGAACGATCCGAAGGAAGAATAATATGGATTTCGAAAGCGGCAACCCGAAAATTTGCGCAGTTTTGCTTGCTGCCGGTTCATCCTCGAGAATGGGCAGCAACAAGATGCTGCTCGAGTTTGGAGGAAAGAACCCGATCGAGCTTTGCCTCGAAGCTTTTAGCGGGATCGCCGATGAAGCGGTGATCGCCGTTTCGCCCGATACTGCGCGCGCGGCAGAAGAAGCGGCCGAACATACGGATCTGCCCGTCAGGATCGTTATCGGCGGCGCGAGGCGGCGCGATTCTGTCCTGAATGCCCTGAGCGCAACGGACGCCGATATCGTCTCGATCCACGACTGCGCAAGATGCCTTGTTACAAAGGCCGTGATCAATGCAAGCATCGAGACCGCCAAGCTGAACGGCTGCGGGATCGCTTCGATCCGTCCTGTCGATACGGTTCGTTCCGAATCGGAGGGTGAAGTGATCGACCGGAATACGCTTCTTCTTGCACAGACACCGCAGAGCTTTGACCGCGAGAAACTGCTTGAAGCATATGATAAAGCCGATCCGGAAGTGAATTATACGGACGATGCCGCAATTTATAAGAATGCCGGCAACAGGCTTTTCTGCAGCGAAGGAAGCAAGCTGAACCAAAAGCTCACGACTCCGGAGGATGTTGAGCTTTTCCATGCGCTGCTTTGCAAAAATGAAACGAAAGGCAGGTTAAATATGCGTATAGGCTTCGGTGAAGATACACACCGCCTGATCGAGAGCAGGAAGCTGATCCTCGGCGGCGTCGACATTCCGTTTGAAAAAGGTCTTGAAGGGCATTCGGATGCGGATGTTTTGACGCATGCGATCATCGACGCTGTGCTCGGTGCGGCTGCGCTCGGAGACATCGGTCAGCATTTCCCGGATTCCGATCCTTCGTATAAAGGCATAAACAGCCTGCTTCTCGCGAAGCATACGGCCGCTCTTATCGCCGAAAAAGGCTTGACGATAAATAATATCGATTCGACGATCGTCGCTCAGAGACCCAAATTGGCCGCTTACAGGGATGAAATGCGGCAAAACCTTGCCGCCGCGTTCAGAGTTCCGATCGACCGCATCTCCGTCAAATTCACAACTCCGGAGCATACCGGCCCGGAGGGCAGGGGAGAGAGCATGACGGCGCGCGCAGCGGCCATGCTGAGCGAATCATAAGATACCAAAATAAAAACAAGGCTCCGTTTCATGGGGCCTTGTTTTTGATTATGCTTTTCAATAAACCTGGCGCGGTTTTGTATTGTCCTTTTTTTGCTGAACATTCGGGTTCGGCTGTTTCGATTTCAGCGGGTCGTTCTTTTGCTGATTGTAGTTGTGACGGCCCTGCTGCGGCCTTCCGCTGAATCGCCTTCCGCGGAAAGCGGGGCTTGAAGGCTTATCCTTTGGCTGCGAAGTAGAGTCTTTAACTTCGGCGGATGGATCGGCTTCAGCCTTGGTATCGGAGGATTGAGGCTGTTTTTCTTCGGCTTCAGCTGGATCCATCTGCTTTTCCTGCTGCTCCGGCGTTTCAGTCGGCGCATCGGCTGCTGCGGGGGCAGGGGAAGCCGGAACGAGTTCGCGGAAAGGATAGCTGCGAACGTCGAGAGTGCCGTCGGCAAGCGTTACCTTGAGCTTGGTCATTTCCGTGATGATATTGTTTTCGAGCACAACTCCGATACCGTCCGGCGTTTCGAATTCCTTGCCGATCTTCGGCATCTGCTTCTGCATCGATTCATAGCTTTCATACTCATACCTGAGGCAGCACATCAGTTTACCGCAGATACCGGAGATCTTGACGGGATTGAGCGAAAGGTTCTGCGATTTCGCCATTTTGATCGAAACGGGCGAGAAATCGTTGAGAAAGGTATTGCAGCAGATCGGCCTTCCGCAGAACCCGAGGCCGCCGCACTTCTTCGCTTCATCGCGGTCACCGATCTGGCGCAGATCGATCCTCGTTTTGAAGATCGAGGTCAGATCCTTCAAAAGCTCACGGAAGTCGACTCTGTTGTCGGCAGTGAAATAGAAAGTGAGCTTGGAACCGTTGTATGCATACTCAACATCGACAAGCTTCATTGCAAGGTTATGCTCTTCGATCTTTTCACGGCAGATATCGGCAGCTTCGCCTTCCTTGGAATGATAGTATTCCTGCTGTTCGAGATCTTCCTTCTGAGCAAGGCGAATGACGGGCTTCAGCGGTGCAACAAGCTTTTCTTCGGGCGTGTCCTCGATTTCCGCTATTGCGTCGCCGAGCATGTTTCCGCGTGCCGTTTCGACGATCACGCTGTCGCCCTTATGGATCTCAAAATCCAGCGCGTCGAAAAAATAGACGCGGCCGCTGTTTCTGAATTTGACTTTAACAACTCTGAACATTTGATAACTCTGCCCTAATGGCAGCCTTTCATTAACTTGGGTAAACTCGGGAGCGTCAGCTTCAGGCGATCCCGTTCAATTCAACAATCATCCGATCGAGGATCGGTGTTACGCCTGCATTTGAATTCAGCCTCTCGCAAGCATCGGTCAGCACATTTATAATACTCCGAATCGAAGAAAAAGTAAAGCTTTCGGAGAGCTCGGAAATGCGTGTCTCGAAATCCGGAGCGGTAAGGCTTCCGTTCAACGAAACGCCGGCTTTGATGCAAAGCATATCATGGCAGGCATTCAGCATGAATTCGATCGAAGCCGCTGCCGACACTCGGTCTTTATTCAGGTCCTTTGAATAAGCAAAGGGCAGATTGCCGGCAAGCGCCGACAAAAACGATTTAACGGAGGTCTCACGGAGCTTTCGAAAGCTTTCATCGGAAAGCAGCTTCAGCGCGGTCCGGCTGTCTCCGTTGGCCATTGCGGCGTATCTTTCAGCATCCGCCGAAGCCGCGCCGGAAGCTTTGAGCGCGCTGACGGCGTCGGCCATCGAACCGGAGCCGAGACGGATCGTCATGCAGCGCGAACGGATCGTCGGAATGATCCTCTGTTCGATTCCGGAAAGGAAAAAAAACGTGCCTTCCGGCGGTTCCTCGAGCATTTTCAGCATCGCATTGATCGAAAAATCGTTGAGAAGATGCGCATTTTTGATCAAAACAACGCGGTTCACGCTGCTGAAGGTCGTTTTATTGACCTCGCGGCGGATCTCGCGGATATCATCGATGCGGACAGTTCCGTCGAGAAGAAAGAAATCCGGTGAAAGCGAAAGCGCTTCGGTTCTTTCATCGCCGAAAAGCAGGAGCGCAGCGCATTCGAGCATCAGCTCTTCCGCGGCTTTGGGATCGGTGCCGCAGATCAGATAACCGTGCATCGCCCGGCCTTCGCGGATCGATCTTTTCAGTTTTTCGGCGACAGCAGTCATAAATCGAAGCGATTATTCCTCTTTCGATTCTTCGGTATTCATGATCCTGTCAAGATAACCGAGAAACTCATTGCTCGGATCAAAATAGAGCCTGTTGAGCTTGCCGTCCTTGCGGTAATACATGCAGTGAGCTTTAGCGTTCTTTCGGCAGGCAATATTGTTCGTCGCACCGTCAACAGAGGCGTTCGAGGGTTCTTCTCCCGGCTTGAGTATCTTTTCGATCTCGCTTTTATCGACAGTCAGAAGAATAACGCCCTTCGCGCTCACAATACGTTCAAAAACGACCGTTCCGACGGGGTAAGGATAATCCTCGTGGATCATCATATCGTCGAATCTGGGGTCGTATACGGGCTTTGGCTCTTCAAAGAAAACCGTGTAGCGGTAACCTATGAGGCGGTAGCGGTATACGAGATAAACGCAAACGAGCACAAGCGCTATGAAAACATAACGCGGGATCGTTGAATGGATGCTGCTTTCGAGCAGCAGCACGACCGCGCCGATGCCGAAGAACGCAGCGACGAGGATCAAAAAGAGGAACAGATCGAATTTGGACGATCCGTGGGAACGGTCAACACTTTCCTGGAACATAAAGATCTCCGTAAGCTGAAAGAATCAGTTGTTGGGCTTATAGCTGTCCTTCAAGCCGACAGTGCGGTTGAAGACCATCTTCCCGGGCTTTGAATCCGGATCGGTGCAGAAATAACCGATGCGCATGAACTGATACCTGCTGCCCGCTTCGCTTTCGGCGATATAAGGCTCGGTGAAACCGTGCATGATCTTCACGGAATCCGGATTGAGCTTATCGATAAAGTCATCCGCGGATACGTTCTCTTCGGTCATCAGCTGCTCATAGAGCCTGAATTCCGCGGGAACGGCATCCTTGACTGGTACCCAATGGATGGTGCCCTTGACCTTGCGCTCGCACTCGCCGCTGAAGGTATCGGGATCATAGGTGCAGTGGATGAGCTTCACATTGCCTTCTTCATCGAGCTCATAACCGACGCACTTAATGATGTACGCGCCCTTCAAACGAACTTCGCCATCTGGCTTGAGGCGGAAGTATTTCTTCGGCGGATCGATCATGAAGTCATCGCGCTCGATATAGATCTCGCGCCCGAAACGCACTGTATGCGTAAGTCCGAATTTCGGGTCGCCCTCTTCGGCGATCGGAAGATTCTCGATCTTTACTTCGACGGTCTCATCCTCGGGGAAGTTGTCGATGACGACCTTTACGGGATCGAGAACGGCCATGACTCGGTCGCAGTGGGCATTCAGATCTTCGCGGACGCAGTGCTCGAGCATCGCGGAATCGACGGTGGAATCCGCTTTGGCGACGCCTGCGCGGTTCAGGAAATCTTTGATCGCTTCCGGGGTGAAACCGCGGCGGCGCATACCGCAGAGAGTGGGCATGCGCGGATCGTCCCAGCCGTTTACATAGCCGCCTTCAACGAGCGCGCGCAGGAAGCGTTTGCTCATGATGGTGTTGGTGATATTCAGCCTTGCGAACTCGATCTGGCGGGGCTTATGCTCGAAGCCGCAGTTGTCGATGACCCAGTTATACAGCGGTCTGTGCGCCTCGTATTCGAGCGAGCAGAGGGAGTGGGTAACGCCCTCGATCGCGTCCTGGATCGGGTGAGCGAAATCGTACATCGGATAGATGCACCATTTGTCGCCCTGATGATGATGGCTCCTGTGAAGGATCCTGTAAAGCGCGGGGTCGCGCATATTGATGTTCGGAGAAGCCATGTCGATCTTCGCGCGGAGGGTGCGGCTTCCGTCGGGGAATTCGCCGTTCTTCATCCGCTCGAAAAGATCGAGGTTCTCTTCAACGCTGCGGTTGCGATAAGGACTGTTGACGCCGGGCTCGGTCAGAGTGCCGCGGTATTCGCGGATCTGGTCCTTATCGAGGTCGCAAACATACGCCTTGCCTTCCTTGATGAGCTTAACGGCAAGCTCATAGCACTGATCGAAATAGTCGCTGCCGAAGCAGAGCTTATCCCAGTTGAAGCCGAGCCAGCGGATATCGTTTTCGATAGCATCAACGAATTCAACGTCTTCCTTCGTCGGATTCGTATCGTCGAAGCGAAGGTTGCAGGTGCCGCCGAAACGCTCCGCAGTCGAAAAATCGATGTATAAGGCTTTGGCGTGGCCGATATGGAGATAACCGTTGGGCTCGGGCGGGAAACGCGTTTTAACGGTCGGATTCACTTTCCGGTCCTCAACGATAAATTCTTCGATAAAATTGCGAGGTTCAAACTCATTGCACATGGTCGGAACCCTCCTTTCCAAAACATATAACCAACTTATATTATCCCAAAAAACAATGGACTTGTCAAGTTAAAAATAACCGCCGGGAATGTTTGTTCCCGGCGGTATCGGCTGATTCGGAGAGATTATTTGAAATAGAGCGATGCGGCGTCGTAGAATTCCTTGTCGACTTCCTTGCGGACGGTAACAGCGGTATCGAGATCCGCTGCAACGATCCTGTTACCGCTCTGCCCGACCATATTGCCGTAATCGCGGTTGACGACGAGCTCGCCGGCCTTGATGCCTAGACGGGTGCCGAGAACACGGTCGAAGGCGCAGGGTGCGCCGCCGCGCTGAACATGGCCGAGAACGACGGGACGGCACTCGAAATACTGAGCGTCGGAACCGAGCAGAGGATCGTTCTTCATCGTGTTCTCGATCATATCGGAAAGGTTCTTCGCAAGGTTCTTGTGGATAAGAAGCTTATTGCCGAACGCATCGGTGCCGAGGTCGATCTCCTCGCCGCCGAGAAGCTCGAAGCCCTCTGCAACGACGATGATCGTGTAATGCTCGCCGCGCAGGTACCTGCGGCGAACGAGGGAGATGATCTCCTCATAAGTCTTCGGGAATTCGGGGATCAGCACGAGGTGCGCATTTGCGGCAAGACCTGCCTGGAGCGCGATCCAACCGGTGTTGCGGCCCATGCACTCAACGACGATGCAGCGGGAATGGGCTTTCGCGGTCGTCTGAAGGCGGTCGATCGCCTCCATTGCGATATTCGAAGCGGTCTCGAAACCGAAGGTGTAGTCGGTGCAGCTGAGGTCGTTGTCGATCGTCTTCGGAACGCCGATGACGTTGATGCCGAGCTTGCGGAGCTTGTTCGCAACTCCGAGCGTGTCGTCGCCTCCGATAGCAACAACGCCTTCAAGGTCGAGCGCCTTGAGCACTTCGATGATCTTATTCGGGCCGTCGGTATCGGCAAGCACGTTCGTGCGGGAGCTGCCGATGATCGTGCCGCCCATGGTCTGGATGCCCTCGACTTCGGAAAGGGTGAGCCAGTGGCCCTTGGCGTTCAGCGCGCCGCGCCAGCCGTTATGGAAGCCGAAAACCTCGATGCCTGCTTCGGCACATTTTTCAACAACGCCCCTGATAACAGCGTTCAGACCGGGGCAGTCGCCGCCGCCGGTGAGGATACCGATTTTTCTCATTGATTCATTCTCCTTATTTGAATGTTTGGTTTTCTTCTTTTTATTCGTCATTTGACAACAGCCGTCAATCTTCGATCAGGCCGCGCTTTTTAAGAACGGCAAGTACTTTTTCGCCGATAACTTCCGGGGGAAGCATCGCGCCGCCCTCGGTGCAGACGATGATCTCAACGTCGTCATAGCGTTCAGCGACTTCGGCATATTTCTCCCTTGCGCGCTGCTGGATCGATTTGCTCGCTTCGTAAACGTCGCGCCCGCCGCCGATATAATCGCGGAAACCTTTTTTATCAACGTTCTTTCCGGCGCGTTCCGTCTCAACATCAAAGAAAAGGTTGAGATCCGGGCGGGGGAGACCGAGCTTATTGTATTCGAGATCGAACACCCAATCCACGATGTCGGGTTTGCCGATATCGCAGTCGCGGATGCTCTGATAAACTGCGTTCGAGAGAACGTAACGGTTGATCAGCATGAAATCCGCTTCACCGTCGACATAATCACGAAGATCGTCGAAGCGATCCATCGCGAACCAGAGCGCCATGCTCTTTTGGTCGACGTCGGTTGCACGTATGCCGTCCGCTGCCGAAAGAAAGCGGCCGACCTGGGAACCGAAATATGAATCGTAAACGGGATAGGAACGCTTTGAAACGCTGAAGCCGCGCTTTTCAAGCGCTTCCGAAAGCAGGTTGTACTGAACGGTCTTGCCGCTGCCGTCAATGCCTTCGATTGTTATGATCTTAGTTTTCACTTTCAAGAAACCTTTCGGATCGTTCTAAAGGCGCATTATAATGCAGATCGCTTCAGAAATCAAGGATTTTTTTCAACTGGCCGATATCTTCGCGGTCAAGCCTTGCGCGGATAAACGTTCCGTCTTCGCGGTGCTCCTCCGAAAGCAGCATCCCGCGCTCGCGGATCAGTGAGATCGCTTCGTATTTTGCATACGGAACAAGAAGCTCGATCAGCGTCCGTGATGAATTGAGCTTTGCTTCGATCAGATCGAGCAGCTTTTCTACGCCGTCGCCGTTCCTTGCGCTGATCGAGAGCTGATCTTCCGTATCGGAAGGCATGCTGCCGGCGACTTTGTCGATTTTATTGAATACGCGGACCGTCGGGATATCGGAAGCCTTGAGCTCGGAAAGCACGTCGTCGACAACGGCGATCTGCCGGTCATGATATGGGCTTGAATAATCGATCACATGAAGGATGAGATCGGCGTTCGAAACTTCCTCGAGAGTTGAATGGAATGCCTGCACAAGATCGTGCGGGAGCTTGTTGATGAAACCGACGGTATCGGAGATCAGCGCCTCCGTGCCGCCGTTCAAAGTGACCTGCCGGACGACAGGGTCGAGCGTTGCAAAGAGCATATCTTCGGCAAGCACGTTGCTTTCGGTCAACCTGTTCAAAAGGGTCGATTTGCCTGCATTCGTGTAGCCGACGAGCGCAACGAGCGGGATCCTGTTCGCTTTGCGGCTGCTGCGGCGGAGACCGCGCTGCTTTTCGATCTCCGAAAGCTCGGTTTCGAGCTCGTAGATCCTGCGCCTGATGCGCCGGCGGTCGATCTCGAGCTTCTTTTCGCCGGGACCGCGTGTGCCGATGCCGCCGCCGAGCCGCGAAAGCACCTGGCCCTGGCCGAGCAGACGGGGGAGACGGTAACGCATCTGCGCAAGCTCGACCTGGAGCTTGCCCTCGCGGCTCGTCGCCCTTGCGGCGAAGATATCGAGGATCAGCGTGGTGCGGTCGATCACACGCGCACCGAGCACTTCTTCGAGATTTTTAAGCTGGATCGCGGAGAGTTCGTCATCGAAGATGAAAAGATCCGCTTCAAGCTCGCTCCCCTTGAGACTGAGCTCTTCGGCCTTGCCGCTTCCGACATAAGTCACGTTGTCGATCGGCCTTTTACGGACGGAGACCTTTGCAACGACATTGGCGCCCGCGGTTTTTGCGAGCTCCGCAAGCTCTTCGAGGGTATCATAGCCTTCGTCGTTCTCCATGCCGACAAGGATCGCGCGCTCGGCTTCCGCCTCCTCAACGACTTTTGTAACGCTGCGGAAACGGTCGTCGGAATAGAAAATTTCGGCAATAAGCGCTTTTTGAGGGAGCTTATACGGACGAAGAGGGCCGTAGATCAGCGCATCTCGGCTGCCGGTTTCCTCGTTGAAATCGCCGAGATAAGCGGCGTACATCTGCGTCGGTTTGCCGTCCATGACACCGACGGCGGCCATTGAATCGAGCTTGCTCGAACGGAGCGTTCCGAGATCGACGCCGGAAAGCCGGCCGTCGCCGTTCGGATGAGTGTGGATGCAGCGAACGCCGCAGAGCCTGTCTTCATTCCGCACAAGGCGCATATCGGGCATGCTGACCTTTGAATTATCGCCGACGGAAACATCGACGATCGAACCGTCGCGCGCGACATAAACGGATATCTCGCGGCCGATCTCGCCCGTGCATTCCGCAAGAAGCGAGATGAGCTCATAGGAAGCGTATTCATACTGCGCCATGCGGATATCGTACAGCGATGAGATTTTATCGATTACGGTTTTCTTGATCCCGTTCAGGCTGCCGTTCAGTTTCTTTGGCATTCGTTTTCTCCAGAAAGATCGATTTCGGTTATTATGCCGAAGGCACCCGATAATTATAAACGAAAAACGAACAAAATTCAATATAATTGAAGCTTCTGCTAAATCCGATTGAAAAAAGAAGAACGGTAGGGTATAATAAAAAAGAGCTATCCAAAGTCGGAAAGCATCGAAATAAGATTCGGAGCAAAAAAATGAAAAGAATCGCAATATTTTTACTGGCAGCTGTTTTCGTATTGAGCCTTGGCCTTTCGGCCTGCAAAAAAAATGAAAACAACGGAAGCCAGACAGCTACGGAGAATTCGCCGAACCCGGCGTCTCCAGCCAACACTCCCGAACAGACTCAAACCGAAAAGCCGAGCGGCGAACCCGATGCAACGGCAACTCCCGTTCCCGAAGTCACGCCCGTTCCGGGCACGACCGATCAGCCCACGATCGAAAAGCCGATCGATCCTTCGAGGGGCATCGAAAACGAAACGCTTAAGCAGATCGCCGACGATGTTTTCTATTCGGCGGTACTCGATAACGCGTTTTCATATCATCAGTTCGTAAAAAGCGTTGATTCCTTCGAGATCGATCCCGACGAGATCCCGACAGGCTGGGGCGAATACTCGATTCAATCGCATCTTGACGGTATCAGCGAGAATAAAGAGCTCGGTGAAAGGCTTCATTCGATCGACCGCGATTCGCTTTCGGATTACGAGAAGATTGTTTATGACAACTTTGAAGAAGCGCTCCGTCTGACGGACGATCTCAACGACTATTACTATTTCGACGAGCCGCTGACTCCGTTCAACGGCGAGCATACCATGCTTCCGCTCATCATGACGATGTACGAGATCGAAAGCCTTGACGACGCAATGAACTATCTGACTCTGCTTGAGGATATGCCGCGCTATATCGGCCAGATCGAACAGTTTGAGATCGAGAAATCCCAGTTCAATCTGTTTATGACCGAGAACGCGCTCGACCAGGTCGTCGAAGCCTGCCGCAAATATGCCGACGAAGGCGATGACTTCTTCCTGATCGATTCGTTTGAGGCCGCGGTAAACAGCTGCAGTGCGATTCCGGAAAGCGAGAAGGCGGCACTCTTCGAACGCAATACCAACTGCATTATGAACAGCATTCTCCCCGCGTACACACATCTTGCGGACACTCTCGAATCGCTTCGCCCGACCTGCAGAGAATTTGCAGGCGCTTATGCGCGCAGCAACGATGAGGCCCGCTATTTCGAGCTGAATATCCGCAATGAAGCCGCCGTCGATCTGAGCTGCGATGAAATGGCCGATATGCTCGATGATCTTGCAACTGAACTTTATTCGGAGCTCATGGTGATCGCGTATACCGATTATTCTGCGCTTCAGCAGTACGGCGACAGGAAAACCTCCGGAGATCACGACACGGATGTTGCTTACCTGCTCGAGCTGATCAACGGCGTCTATCCGAAGATCCCCGACCAGGACATTGATTTTGTGAACATTCCCGACGCTCTGGCGGATGATTTCAGCCCTGCCGCTTATCTGATCTCCGCATTCGACGATCCTTCGCGCAATGTTGTGATGTTCAATCCTTCTGCGGATGATACGACGATGCTCTTCACCCTTGCGCACGAATGCTTCCCTGGGCATCTTTACCAGACCCAGTATTTCCGCGCAAACAGGAATCTCTGCCTCGCTCAGCAGGCGCTTACGCCCTCCGGCTACTCCGAAGGATGGGCGGTTTTCTCCGAGCTTATGATCGCCAAACGAGCCGAACAGTACAATGTCAATACTTGTGTGATCGAAAAGGATGAGAATATCGTGACGAACATCCTGATCCCCGGATATGTGAGCATCAAAGTCAATCACGATGGCTGGACAAAGCAGGATATCAGCGATTATCTCGCAGGCTATATGATCTCGAACGACGATTATGTTGATCTGCTCTATGAATACGCAGTCGACGTACCTTTGTATTTCTTCAACTATGCAATGGGATTCACAAACACAATGAGGATCTACAACGAGGTCGATCCGAGCAATGATCAGCAGCTCAAGCAGTTCCTTGAAGAATATCTGAGCTGCGGGCCCTGCTACTTCGACGTTCTGAACGAAAAATTCGGCGTCAAATAAGCCGTAATCGAGTCACATAACAGATCGCGCCGGTATTGAACATATCGGCGCGATTATGATATAATCAGCATAAGAATTCAGGTTGGAGTGCAAACCAATGATCAATAAAAAACAGCAGCAGAACAAGCGTAAAAAAGGCGTCGGCGCTTATGACGAGGCGCTTGATTTCCTGACGCCGAAAGCACGCACAGTGCGCGAAATGGAAAACCATCTCGACGAATGCGATTATTCGGAGATCGAAGTGATCCAAACCGTTGAGAAACTGAAAGCCTGCGGCCTGCTGGATGATGAAAAGTACGCCGCTAACTTCATAGAATCCCGATTGAACACAAAGCCCGTGAGCCGCCAAAAGCTCAGGGAACAGCTCTCCGGTCATTTGATCCCCGATGAAATAATCGACGCCGCGCTCGAAGCCGTCGACAGCGGAACGGAAATTGAAAACGCGCGGAGCGTTGCGGAAAAGTATTTCCGCCAATTCGCTTCGCTTGAGCTCGCGGAGCGCCTTCGCCGCGTCGGGCTGCGCCTTGCGAGCCGCGGCTATTCGTTTGACGATATCAAAACCGTTCTATCGGAATTGACGGAAGAACTCCCGGATGAATAATGAGCATTGTTTACAAATCGAATACCTTGATTCGGTCGATTCAACAAACGCTTACCTGAAGCGAAAGCTTCTTTCGGGCGAGCCTCTGCCGGAGCCTCCGTTTGCGGCGGCGGCAAAAGAGCAGACCGAAGGCAGGGGACGCAGCGGCAGAAAATGGCTCAATACGGAAGGCGCGCTGATGATGAGCGTTGCCGTGATGCTTGACGATCCTTCCGTCGAAGCGCCTCTTGCATCGCTTGCCGCCGCCTGCGCGGCGAAAAAGACGATCGCGGCGCTCGGGTGCAGAGCTTCGATAAAATGGCCGAATGATGTTGTCTGCATCGGAGTAAACGGATATAAAAAGCTTTGCGGGATCCTTTGCGAGCTTGTCCGATTGCCGGATGGCCGTTGGTTCGCGATCCTCGGGATCGGCGTCAACGTCAACGCGGACGCGATCCCCGAAAACCTTTTGCAGCCCGCGACTTCCGTTTTCCTCGAAACGGGAAGAAAAACGGAGATCTCCGCAGCTGCTGCCATTCTTTTCAGATCCGTTTGCGGATATGCCGATCTGCTTAAAACCGATAAAAACGCGCTCCTTAGCAATTACAGAGCCGATTGCTTTACTTTCGGCAAAAGCGTTCGGGCAATCGAATCGAGCGGAAATGAGATCGTCGGGATCGCCGCTGATATCGACAGTATTGGAAGGCTGACGATCCTGACTGAAACCGGCGAAAAGATCACCGTTTCGGCGGCGGATGTTTCACTCAGACTTAAATAACGAATCATGGAACATGTATTGACAAATGAAACGATGCGGCTGATCGACCGCTATATGATCGAAAAGATCGGGATCCCGGGCGCCGTCCTTATGGAAAACGCCGCTTCCTGCGCGGCAGACGCCGTGCTTGAATGCGGAAAAACCGGCAGATGCCTGGTCCTCATCGGCCCCGGCAATAACGGCGGCGACGGACTCGCGCTTATGCGCATCCTTGCTTCGCGCGGCCGGGAATCGACCGGGATATTGCTTTGCGACCCTTCAAAATTTTCCGGCGACGCGGCTCTGAACTATTCGATCGTAAAGCACCTCGGCCTGCCGCTCAGCACCGATCTTTCGCTGATCGACGGCGCGGAGATCATTATCGACGCCGTTTTCGGCACTGGACTTGCAAGAGATATTACCGGGATCCAACGCGAAGCGATCCGACGGGCAAATATTTCCTGCGCTTACAGGATCGCGATCGATATTCCTTCCGGCATCAACGGGGACACGGGGAAGATCATGGGCGATTGCTTCAATGCGGACGAAACGATCGCCGTGTTCGCCGTAAAGCGCGGGCTGCTGCTGACTGAACGGCTCGAATCGGTCGGGCGGATCAGAACAGCAAGGATCGGGATGGTCGATGATAAAATGCAGCAGCTGATCGAAACGGAAACGATCGTTGACGAAGCTTTCGTGCGCTCGCTGCTGCCCACCCGCCGCCGCGTTTCAAATAAGGGGACTTACGGAAGAACGCTGATTATTGCCGGAAGCCGTAATATGCCCGGCGCCGCCGTAATGTGTACGCGTGCGGTGCTTCGCACGGGCTCCGGCCTCACAAGGACGATCGTGCCCTGCGGCATTGAAAGCGCATTTGCTTCAACGCCGGAGACGATGCTGATTTGCGACGACGGAACGCTTGATATAAACGAACAGCTCGAATGGACTGATGCCGCGGCGATCGGCTGCGGCATGGGCAGCGATCCGAGAAAA
Source organism: Christensenella sp. UBA1214 (assembly GCA_002309375.1). Taxonomy (GTDB): domain Bacteria; phylum Bacillota; class Clostridia; order Christensenellales; family CAG-138; genus PeH17. The sequence goes on from DBXK01000016.1 coordinate 20,825, forward strand.
TATGAGAAAACAGAAGCAGTGCTTCGCTCCGGAAAGCGCGCAGTGATCGACGCCGACGGCTTGAACCTGATGGATGAGCGCCTCAGGGAGCTCCTTTCCGGCAATAACGTGATCACGCCCCATCCAGGCGAGATGGCGCGGCGGACCGGCGCTTCGGCTGCCGACATTCTCGCGGATCCCGTTTCGGCTGCGCAGGGCTTTGCATCACGGTACGGCTGCACAGTGCTGCTTAAGAATGCGGTGTCGGTGATCGCTTCGCCGGACGGAAGGATCCGTTATAATACCGCCGGCAATCCCGGCCTTGCCAAGGGCGGGAGCGGCGACGTGCTCTGCGGAATAATTGCGGCTTTGCTTGCTGCCGGCCTCGATCCTTTCGACGCGGCAAGCGCCGGAGCTTACATCCTCGGGACCGCGGCGGACAAAGCTTTCGCCCTTCTCGGGGAAAGGATGCTGATCGCGGGCGACGTGATAGACGCTCTAGACTATTGATTTCGATCAAAAACGGAGGTTTAAAATATGCTGATACTGAAAAACGGAAACGTGAAACCTGTTGCCGGCGAAAACTTTACCGGCGATATCCTGATCGACAACGGTAAAATAGCCGATCTCGGCACCGAGCTCGAAAAGTCATTTCCTGAGGCGGAGATAATCGACGTTTCGGGCTGCACCGTCATTCCGGGCATTATCGACGCCCACTGCCATATCGGCATGTGGGAGGACGGCATCGGCGTCGAAGGTTCCGACGGGAACGATCCCTATAAACCCGTAACGCCCGAGCTGCGCTCGATCGACGGAATAAATCCCTATGACAGAAGCTACGGTGAAGCCTGCGCCGCGGGCATCACGACCGTTGTGACCGGACCCGGAAGCGCGAACGTGATCGGCGGTCAGTTCACTGCAATGAAGACGGCGGGCAAGGATCTTGACGACATGGTCATCAAATTCCCGCTCGCAATGAAGGCCGCTCTCGGCGAGAATCCGAAGCGCGTTTTCTCTGGCCAAAAAGCTTTTTATACAAGAATGGCGGTTGCTTCGCTGCTTCGAAAAGCGCTTTCCGATGCGAAGGAATACGATGAAAAGATCAAGGCGGCGGGGGATGATGAATCCAAACTGCCGAAAACCGATCATTCGCTCGAAGCGCTTCTGCCCGTGATCCGCCGCGAGCTTCCGCTGAAGATCCATGCGCACCGCATCGACGATATCATGACCGCGATCAGGATCGCGAAGGAATTCAATATCCGCTGCACTCTCGATCATTTCACCGAAGGTTATATGTACATCGACCTCATAAAAGACGATATCGACGCGCTCGGCGCGGGGATAATCGTCGGCCCGTACATGAGCGGCAGAAGCAAGATCGAGCTGCGCAACGCGAGCATGGAAGCGCCCGGGATACTCTATAAAAAGGGCGTGAAGTTCGCGATAATGACGGATCATCCCGTCATTCCCGTGCAGTATCTGCCAGTTTGTGCGGCGGTAGCCGTCCGCGAAGGGCTTCCGGAAGATGCGGCACTCGAAGCGATCACGAAGAACCCCGCTGAGATCATCGGACTCGGGGACAGGATCGGAACGATCGAGCGCGGCAAGGATGCGGATATCGCCGTTTTCAGCGGAGATCCTTTCGATTTCCGTTCCCGCTGCGTTCTGACCCTCGTAAACGGAAAGGCGGCGCACAGTGAACTTTGACTGCTCGCTGACCCTGTCCGTTCCGGAACAAAAGGCAAGGCTCAGAAAAGAGATCCGTTCAAGACGAAGGGCACTCGATAACGATACTGTGCTCGATGCTTCCCTTGCTGTTTCAAAAAGGCTGATTGAGCTTCCGGTCATCAAAAACGCAGGCCTGATCCTTTCTTATATGCCTGCGAAGAACGAGCTCGACGTGAGGAGCGTCAATACGATCCTTGGCTCGCAGGGGAAAAGGATCGCGTATCCGCTCTGCATCGAGGACGGCGGGCTGAGGCTCTTCGTGCCGGAATCGGAAGATGCTTTCACCGTCGGCAGCTACGGCATACTCGAGCCGGATATTGATCGATCCTGCGAAGTCATGCCGGATGAACTCGATGCGATCATCGTTCCAGCTGTCGCTTTTACGAAGGACTGCATGCGCCTTGGGCAGGGCGGGGGATACTACGACAGGCTCCTCGCAAAGACGAATGCCGCAACCGTCGGCGTCGGTTATGATTTCCAGCTGCTTGTTTCGCTGCCGCTCGAAGCGCATGACAGACCGCTTGATTTTGTCGTCTTGCCGTCCGCTGTTTTCACGTCAAAATGATGTTTGCAATTTGACGCGAAAAATTTACTTTTATGTCGTATTGGCTCTTGAAAACGGGCGGCTGAGGTGGTAAGATTATAATGATATGGATTGGAGTGTGAACTGTGCGGATTATTGCCGGAACTGCACGCGGGCGGCTGTTTGAAGCCCCGGAAGGTCTCTCAACAAGACCGACGCTTGACCGTGTCCGCGAAGCGATGTTCGGCATGATACAGTTCGATGTTCCCGGTTCCGCAGTTCTTGATCTTTTCGCCGGAAGCGGCGGCCTCGGGCTCGAAGCGCTTTCAAGGGGCGCCGAAAGCTGCGATTTCTGCGACAGCAGCAGGAAGGCATGCGAGATCGTTTCAAGGAACTGCAGGAACCTCGGCTTTTTGCGGAATACTGCGGTCCATTGCTCCGATTGCTTCAATCTTCTCGAGCGGGTTAGGGCAGAAGGGCGAAAGTTTTCGCTCGTACTGCTCGATCCGCCCTATGAAGCCGGGCTATACGAACCCGTCTTCAAAGCGCTCATTGAAAAGGACCTTCTTGAAGATGGGTGCATCGTTCTTGCGGAGCATCCGGTCAGGCTCGATATCGATCCGAAGCTCGAATGCCTGAAAGCCGGCAAGCCTCATCGCTACGGCGATGTTGCCGTTACCAAATTCATTTACGAAAGCGGGCAAAACGCCCTTGGGAGCAAAGAGTGAGCATTGCGATTTTTGCCGGATCGTTCGATCCCTTCACTGCAGGGCATCTTGATATCGTCAGGAGGGCCGCGCCGCGCTTTGATAAGCTTTATGTTTCGGTAAGCAAAAACCCGGCGAAGGAGCAGTCCCGCTTCACCGTTTCGGAAAGGCTGGAGCTGATCCGCGACGCGGTTGCGGGGATCGACAATGTCGAAGTCACCGCATTCGAAGGCATTTTGATCGAATACTGCCACACGATCGGCGCCGACAGCCTCATCCGAAGCATCCGCAACGGCACCGACCTCGATTATGAACGCCAGCTTGCGGAGATCAATCTTCAGCTCGACCCGAAAATCGAAACGGTTTTCCTGCTTTCAACGCCGGAACTAGGCTATATCAGCTCGACGCTCGTGCGTCAGCTCATGGATCTCGGAATCAGCATTGAGAAGCTCGTTCCCAATGCAAACCATACAATTATTCTCAATAAATTAAACGGAGGGAACTTATAAATGGAACAGACAGAACTCATCATCGTTGACGCTCTCGACAAGATCGAGCAAAAGATCTATGACAGCCAGATCCCGAGGATGCGTGCAGACGACAGGCTCCGCATCGTCAATTCCGATGTGATCGCCGATATGCTTGCGGATATCAAGACCCAGCTTCCCGCTGAGATCCGCCGCGCGAATTCGCTGCTTCTTCAGATGGACGCAAAGCTCCAGTCCGCGACCGACTATGCAAACAAGATCGCCGCAGACGCCGAGAAAAATGCCGAAGACACAATGATCAAGGCAAACTCCGCCGCCCAGAAGGCCACGAACGAAGCCAATGAGTACTACGACGAAAAAGTCTCTCTCGGCGACGAGTACCTTGCAAACAAGATGCGCGAAGGCGATACATATTATAACGAGAGGATCGCAAAGGCGCAGGAAGACGCGGAAGCGATCATTGCTCAGGCGAATGAAGAGCGCGAACACCTCATCAGCGAGCATGAAGTCACTCTTGCCGCACAGGATCAGGCCGAGGAGCTCCGCAAAAAGACGATCGTCCGCTCCAACCAGGTCTATAACAATGCGAAGAAGAGCGCGGACGACGTGCTTGCAACGCTGATGAAGTACCTCGAGGAATACTATAACGCGATCGACGCCGACAGGAAAGCGCTCGACGTCAAGCCCGCCGAAACCGAAGCGAAGCGTCCCGAGCAGGCTGCGCGTCCGCAGCCTCAGCAGGGCTCACGCAGAGAAGCTGAGACCGATACGGACGATAATCCGCCTTCGTTCTTCGATCTTTTCAAGCGCAAGAAAAAGCCGCAGAATAACAACAATAATAATCTCGATTACGAAGATATCAACTGATCCGTCAGGACAGACCCCCTGTTTAATTTAGGTTTGAGCGGACCCTTTATTGGGGTCCGCTTTCATATTCTTGTTTTTCTTGAAATGTAAACAGCAGAGAGCGCTGCGGCAGATGCTGCGACTGTTCCGATGATCGCGATCTCTCCGGATGTCACCGCCCGAAATACGTCAAGATGCTGATCCTTTCCCGCAATGACACTGACGGATTCCTGAATAAAAAGCGGAAAGATCAAGTAGCAAACGGCGGCCGAAAAGATCCCGAAAACAAGCTTGGAGACAAAATAAACAAATGCTTTGGTTTTGCTGATCGAAAACACCTGAAGCATGATGCTGATCCCGCCGAAAGAGATCAGGAAACTGATAAGCGCTGTTTTCAGCCGAAGAGGCATCGCCAGACGACTGAGCAAGGAGATCCCTGAGGTTATCTCGAAAAGTCCGGGAACAAAAGCCCGCATCCCGGTGGGAAAGCCGTTCAAAAGCCCCGAATCGAGAATAAACCCGATAATTACGGAGCAGAAAACTATCGTGCCGCCGATCTTCAGCATCATCAGTGAAGCTTCATAGATCGATTCGGGCAGCACAGCCGAAATTCTTTTTCTGTTGCGGGGATCGGAATTCCGATCGTTTTTTTCTTCTCCGATCACGGCAGCAAGGCCGATATCTCGTTTCATGATCGTTCTTGAGAAGAACCGGTATAATGCGCAGAGCAGGAATCCTGTTAAATAATGGCTCGCAACGAGAAGCGCAAGCTCACGAAAGGACGTGAAACCGAGCATTCGCGAACCGACTGTTCCGATCAAAAAAGCCGGCCCCGAAAAATTCATGAAAGCCGACAGTATGCTCGATGATACGTTATCGGAAGCTTCCCGCTCATTTCTTTCGTTTTTGATCCCGCTGAACATGATCGAGCCGCTCGGAGCGCCTGCTGAAGCGCAGGTCAAAAAAAGACCGAATAAAGCCGGGAGCCCGAGACTGCCGCTCTTCCGCTGAGGACCGCTGAGCTTTCTGAGGCAGTTAATCAATACGGTGAACGGAAACAACGCCGGAAAGACAAAGCGCATGAAAAGATCAGTTCCTCGGAGCGCGTATCCGACAGATGCCTCTGCGAACAGCGCAAAAACACCGATCAGCGCAAAGACCGCAATTTTGAAAAAAACACTCATACAAAAATGTATGAGTGCGGGCGGTCGGTTATTAAGGCGTTAAACTATAACGAGCGGATGAGAAAAATCATCCTTGGCAAATTTGACTGAGGGCTGCGCGAGCGCACGGATCCGGCTCGCTTTGCGGCTGATCTCGATCACAGAGCGCGCTGTCGGACCGAGGGCATGAATATCCGCAAACGAAGCAACAATGGGCAGACGGGCATTTTTGCTGAGCTCGGAAAGCAGATAAAGCTTTTCCCTTCGGACCCCGAGAACGCGGATATAAAGCGAATCGGGAGCATTCCTGACAGTTGAAAGGAATTCCGCAGTTGAACCGATCAGCGCTGATATCACGATCCTTTTAAGCCGGGCCATCGTGTAACGCTTGGATTTGACCTTGGAGAGCACTTCCGAAACAGTGGAAGAAGCATTCGCATGCATCGAAAAAAGGTTCTCAAGGCCCTCTGAGACGTCCGGAAGGGCTGAAATATCCTTCACGGACATGTTTCTGAAAGCATAAAGTGCCGCATCAGAAAGAGAATCCAGCGAGGCGGGGAACAGGCCGCTCACGATACCGCCGGCAATATCCTCGAATACGAAACCGGGCAGGCAGTCTTTGACTGAATCGATCTCATTGCGTTCGATCGCGGCGCGGATCGCCGAAGCGGATGAATAATGACCGCCTAAATCAAGATCGTTGTAGTCTCCTATACGTCTGAAAGGATAAATGCCGCAATCAGGCGCAAGGCTGAGCATCCGGCGAATGTATTCGACGGCGAGGATATCGTTCGGGCCGATCCGCTGTTCATCTTCGCAGACTGAAGCCGCCGCCTTTGCATAGGATTCGCCGCGCTCAAGCGATTCGCGGATCGAATCCGAATGCATATCGCGTTTCGCCGAATATATCAATTGCTCCGTATCCGCGCATTCGCTTCCGAAAGCGATGCCGTCAACGATTCCGGTCGAAAGGAGCAGCTTCACTCCGCCGAATGCGAAAATTTCCGCACAGGCGCAGGAAAGGATATCCGGAAGCTCGATAACAAGATCCGCACCGCCGAGAAGGGCATGCTTCGTCCTTGTGAATTTATCGAAACAAGCCGGCTCACCGCGCTGGACGAAGCTGCCGCTCATACAGACGACGACGTTTTCCGCGCCGGAAACGCGCCTTGCTTCGTTGAGAGCGTAGGCATGCCCGTTATGAAAAGGATTAAATTCAGCAACAACGCCGACCGATGACATTTCTACCCGAATTTGATTTTATATTTAAATTTGCTGTGTAAAACACCGCATGATTATGTTATAATACAATTTGATACCGCAGTCAACACTTTTGCGTGGGTTTCTGCGAAGATCGGGCGGAAACGCCGAAAATCAAACCAAGGAGAAAGAACATGAAAATCCTCGTTATCAATGCAGGCAGCTCTTCGCTGAAGTATCAGCTCATCGACACCGCCGACAACAAAGTTATCGCAAAAGGCCTTTGCGAGCGCATCGGTATTGAGAATTCCAAACTGACCTATAAACCCACCGGCAAGGAAGGCTTCGAGCTCGTTCAGGATATGAAGGATCACACCGACGCGATCCAGCTCGTTCTCAACGCGCTCGTCGATCCCGTCCACGGCGTGATCGCGGATATGAAGGAGATCGACGCCGTCGGTCACCGCGTCGTTCACGGCGGCGAAAAATTCGCTGAATCCGTGCTTCTGACCGATGAAGTGATCGAGACGATCGAGAGCCTCAACGACCTTGCTCCGCTGCATAACCCGGCGAACCTGATGGGCATCCGCGCCTGCAAAGCGATCATGCCGAATACTCCCATGGTCGGCGTTTTCGATACCGCGTTCCATCAGACCATGCCGCCCGAAGCGTTCATCTATGCGCTTCCTTACGAAGCCTATACCGAGCACATGGTGCGCCGCTACGGCTTCCACGGCACTTCCCATAAGTATGTCTCCATGCGCGCTCTTGCAATGCTCGGCAAGCCCGCCGAAGGCACAAAGATCATAACCTGCCACCTCGGCAACGGTTCCTCCGTCGCGGCGATCAAGGACGGCAAGTGCATCGACACGAGCATGGGCCTCACTCCCCTCGAAGGCCTTCCGATGGGCACGAGGAGCGGCGACATCGATCCCGCGATCGTAGGTTATCTTGTTCGCAGGCTCGGCCTCAACATGAAGGAAATGGACACCTACATGAACAAGAAGAGCGGCATGCTCGGCATAAGCGGTGTTTCGAGCGACTTCCGCGATCTCAGCGCCGCTGCCAACGAAGGCAACGAGCGCGCAGAGCTCGCTCTTAAGGTTTTCGCTTACCGCGTGAAGAAATACATCGGCGCATACGCTGCTGCGCTTGACGGCGTGGATGCGATCGTGTTCACCGCCGGCGTCGGCGAGAATGACAGGGGAATGCGCGAGAGGATCCTCACCGGCCTCGATTATCTCGGCGTGGATGTTGACTTCGAGTATAACCGCAATGCGCCCCGAGGCGAGGAGATCACCATAAGCAAGCCCGAGAGCAAGGTCAAGGTCTTCGTGATCCCGACCGACGAAGAGCTGATGATCGCTATGGACGCCGAGCGCCTTGCAAAGCAGGCATAAGCGCAAAAGCGGCATTATATTTTCCGAAAACCGAAAAAACCTGTTGACAACTGCACCTTTGACATATAAAATATCAAAGGTTGTGTATGACTGTATTGAGGTACTTTTGTGCGGATAAACGTTGCTGCGGAGCTAAAGCTGGTCGGTAAAACGGCCGGCAGGCATTTTGAAGAAGAGATGGAGCCGATCGATCTCGGCGGACACGTCCTCGATTTCACGATGCCGATCAGCGTTGATCTGACCTACGTCTTCGACGGCGAGGGCTTCAACGTTGCTGGCGTGCTCAGTTCCGCGCTCAAAATGAACTGCACGAAATGCAACAAGGAATTCGAACAGCCGTTCAGCGTCGATTTCTCGGAGCGCTTCATCAAGGCTTCCGAGGAAGAAGCGGAAGAGCTCGACTGCTATCCTTTCTTCGGAGAAGAGCTCGATCTCGAACGGATGATGCTCGATTTGATAATCCTCAATGCGCCTGTATACGGTCAGTGCAAACCGGACTGCAAGGGCCTTTGCCCGGTCTGCGGTTGTGATTTGAATATTACGCAGTGTTCGTGTTCAAGATCTTTAGGGAACGATCGTTTTGCCCCCTTGGATGAGCTTGCACAACTGCTTAAAGACGAAGAGGAGGTGTAGAAAATGGCAGTACCTAAGAGAAAAACATCGAAAGCAAGGCGTGATCAGCGCAGGGCTAACTGGAAGCTCAGCGTTCCCGCTATCGTCGAATGCCCCCAGTGCCACGCTCGGAAACTCGCGCACAGAGTTTGCAGGCATTGCGGCTATTATGATGGCGAGCAGGTCATCAAGATGGATGAGGAAGCGTAAGCTCCTTTCCTGTTGAGATTTAATACATTATCCGTTTGGGGTATGCGTTTCGTATACCCCTGTTTGCTTTTTGGCAAGTGAAAAACGATCCCCAAAAGAAAAAGCGCATCCGAAGATGCGCTCATTTTGTTATGAGTTACAGAAGCGCCTTGGCAAAGGCGTCCGCATCGAAGGGCTGCAGATCGTCGATGCCTTCTCCGACGCCGACGAAGCGGACGGGGAGGCCGAGCTCATCCTTTACGGCAACGACAACGCCGCCCTTTGCAGTGCCGTCGAGTTTCGTGAGGATGATGCCGGTGAGCCCGGTATTCTCGCCGAATGCCTTGGCCTGAACGATCGCGTTCTGTCCGGTCGTGGCGTCGAGAACGAGAAGTACTTCGACAGGAACATCGGGAAGCTCGCGCTCGATGACGCGGCGGATCTTCGCAAGCTCCGCCATCAGGTTCTTCTTGTTGTGAAGACGGCCGGCGGTATCGCAGATCAGAAGATCGCATTTCTTGGCCTTGTAGGAAGCGATCGCGTCGAAAACAACGGCTGCCGGATCGGCGCCTTCGTTATGCTTGACGATCGGGACGCCCGCGCGCTCGGACCAGATGGTGAGCTGTTCTGCTGCGGCGGCGCGGAAGGTATCGCCGGCAGCGAGCATAACGGAGCGGCCGCTCGCTTTGTACATCGAAGCAAGCTTGCCGATCGAGGTCGTTTTGCCGACGCCGTTGACGCCGACGATCAGGATCACAGCGGGGCTGCTGTCGGGGATGAATTCCGAATCGGTACGCATGCTTTCCGCAAGCAGCTCGACGAGCACTCCGCGAGCCTCCGAACGCTTGTGTATCCCGCGTTTTTTAAGCTCTTCCTTAAACTCATCGAGGATCTTTTCGGTCGTCGCCATTCCCATATCGGAAATGATCATGGCCTCCTCGAGCTCGTCATAAAAATCATCGTTCAGCCTTTCGTCGCCGCCAACGAAGAGTCCTCCGAAAAGCGAATCACGCGTTTTTTTAAGGCCGTCCTTCAGCTTTGCGAACATGCCTTTTTTCTTTTTGGCGGGTTCGTCGGGCTCATCGGCTTCGTTTGAAAATTCTTCTTCGGGAATGGTTTCCGCCTCTTCGGGCAGTTCTGTAACCTCTTCCGCAGGAAGATGCGCTTCATCGGCCTTTTCTTCGGCGTTTATTTCGGCCAACGGTGCAGCAGGCTTCTCATTGACGGGTTGATTCTTCTTGTTTTTATCCTTTGAACGTTTAAAAAGACTCATTTCGGATCTCCTTTAAGCAAATTTTGCGGAAACGATGGAGGAGACGCCTTTTTCCTCCATTGAAACACCGTAAAGCGCGTTGCAGACAGCCATTGCGCCTTTGCGGTGGGTGATTATAATGAACTGTGTGCCTTTGGAATAACCCTTCAGATATTCAGCAAAGCAATCGACATTTGCTTCGTCGAGGGAAGTGTCGATCTCATCGAGGATGCAGAACGCCGCAGGCTTGAGCCGCAGGATCGCGAAAAGCAGCGCGATCGCCGTCAGCGCCTGCTCGCCGCCGGAGAGAAGGGTAAGAAGCTGCAGCTTTTTGCCCGGCGGCTGGGCAATGATATCGATATTCGAATTAAGCACGTCGTTTTTGTCGGAGAGCACGAGCTCGGCATGGCCGCCGCCGAAAAGCTCGCGGAAGGTATCGGCAAAATTCACGCGGATCTTTGCGAACTGCTCCGCAAATTCACGCTGCATGGTATCGGTAAGCCCGGCGATGAGCTCGTTGAGATCGCTCTGAGCTTTGCGCAGATCTTCGCACTGTACACTGAGATCGTCGTAACGTTCCTTGACGCTGCGGTAATCCTCTATTGCGGAAGTATTGACTTCGCCGAGATCGCGTATCGCACGGCGGAGCTCATCGGTGCGAACGTGCATTTGAGCTGCCGAAAGGGGCTTTTTGTAGTTCAGCGCGTTTTCATATGTCATCTCATAATCGCGCCATATCTTTTCGGCCATGTTCTGCAGATCGGACTGAAGCTTGCTGAGATTCAGTTCGTTTTTATGCAGCCTTTCCCTGAGCTCGGTGATACGGTTCGTGATTTGTTCCTTGCGCTCGCGCGATTCGTCGAGAAGGCGCAGATGCTCCGCGCGCTCGGCCTCCATTGCGCGCAGCTCATCGTTCAAAGCGTTGACCTTGTATTTATCCGCTCCGACGGATTCGATCAGAGCGCCGAGCCTTGCTTTCTGCTCGTCGATATCCGCCCTCTTCTGCTTTGCGGTTTCGGTAATGGAAGCGATCCGCGAATCGATGGATGCATTGGCGCGCTTCAGCCTTTCGATCTCGGCATTGGCGGCATTCCGCTCCTTATCCGCGGCCATTATCAGGACCTGCAGCTCCGCGGTTTTGTCGTTTGCTTTTTGGAGCTGGCGGCGCATTTCGGCAAGCTCAAGCTGCGCTGCGCGAATATCGTCCGAAGTAACGGCATTGCCCTCGTTCAGACGCGTTTCTGCTTCTGCGGCTTCGCGGCACTGTTCATCGATCTCAAGAAGAGAATCGCGGATCTGCTCGGCTTCAAGATCGAGCTTGCCGACGGCTTCTTCGCTCTTGACATAATACTTTGTTGCAATATCGAGCTTTTCAACATCCGCCGCAAGCGAAACATTGAGCTCCTGGATCTTTTCGCGCAGTTCGGAGGATTTCTTCGCCGCAGAGGCAAGCTTATCCTGTTCGCCGCTGATCTCTTCCTTGATCGACTCGACCGAAGAAGCGGCTTTTCTGCGGCTTTCCGCAAGCTCATCGATCGCTCTTTCACGGCCGAGGAGGCTGAATTCACGCTTTTGCACGCTTCCGCCCGTCATGCTTCCGCCCGGGTTGAGAATGTCGCCTTCAAGCGTTGCGATCCGGAAAGCGGAACGTGCGCGTTTGTTGATAAGAATGCCGGTGTCCATATCGCGGACGATGACGGTCCTTCCGAGAAGGTTCTCGACAGCGGAACGGAAGGCGGGGGAGAAGCTTATAAGCTCGGAAGCAACGCCGAAACAGCCGGTGACGTTGATGAAGCTGCGTTCCTCGCTTGTCAGCAGGCGGGAGCGCATCGCGCTCACGGGAAGCAGCGTTGCACGTCCGTAATCGCGCTTTCTGAGATATTCGATAACGTATTTTGCATCCTGCTCGGTCGGAACGATGATGTTCTGCAGCGCGGCGCCGAGCGCCATTTCAACAGCCCGTTCGTATTCCTTCGGAACGGTGATAAGCTCTGCGACAACGCCGTGGATGCGGGAGGACAGGGAACTGTCATGCGAAGCATCGTTCAGCAGACGGCGAACGCTCGCATAATAACCCTCGTGCGCCTGCTTCATCTCCTCGAGCACTTTGCGCCTTGAATCGATTATCTTGATCTCATCCTCGGACCGGCGCATTCTGAGTGCAAGCGCGTTGATGCCGGCGGCGATCTTCGTTTCCTTGTCGGAGGAATCGGAAAGAGCGGCTTTGACCTCGTTGATCTCGGCATTATCAGCATCTACAGCCGCACGAAGACCTTCCTGCTCTTCTTTCAGCTTTGTCTTTTCGGCGATTGCGGAATCCTTTTCGGCAGCGATCGCATCGAGACGCGCGTTAAGGCTCTCACGCATTGCGTCGAGCCTTGAAACACGGCTTTTCGTATCGGCAAGCCTGTTCATCGTATCCATCATCGCCTGCTTTCGGGCTTCGACGGATGCTTCCTTTGATTCGATCTTTTCGGAGAGCTTACCGAGCTCATTCTGTGCATCGGCGAGCCTGGATCTCAGCTCTTCCGTATCGCAGCCGGATCCTTCGAGGGCGGAAGTGATCGATCCGATCTGGTCGATATTGGCATTTCGCTCCGATTCCAGCGCAGAGGCATCGCTTTCGCCCTTGGCGATCTCCCTTTCGAGCTGTGCGATCCTTTCGCCGATGAGCTTTGAATCGCCGACAGTCGACTCGACAGAAGAAGTGAGGCTGATCAGTTTCTGAGATGTTTCGCTGATCGAGGAATTGAGGTTTCTCTCGGCAGTCTCTTCGCTCAAACAGGTTTCGGAAAGCGATTCTTCCTCCGCGGCAGCGGTGACGATATCGGATTCGATGAGCTCGGCGTTGTCTTTGAGCTGACGGATCTTCTCGGTCGAGCGGTCGTGCATTGTAACGAAAAGATTGAGCTCGAGATCGCGCAGCTCGCCGCGCATTTTAAAGTATTGATCGGCTTTTTCGCTCTGCTCGCGGAGCGGTTCGATCCTTGATTCGAGCTCGCGCAGGATGTCCTCGAGGCGGACGAGATTGCGCTCTGTATTCTGCAGCTTCCTTTCGGCCTCTTCCTTGCGGGTGCGGTATTTCATCACGCCTGCGGCTTCTTCGAAAACGATCCTTCGGTCATTGGAGCGGTCTGAGAGGATCTCGCTGACTCGGCCCTGTCCGATGATCGAATAACCGTCCTTGCCGATGCCGGTGTCGCGGAAAAGCTCCTGGATATCCTTAAGTCTGCAGGCGGTTTTATTGATAAAGTATTCGCTCTCGCCCGAACGGTAGGCCCGGCGGGTCACCGCAACTTCGGTAAACGGCGAATCGAGCGAACCGTCGCTGTTGTCGAAATACATCGAAACTTCGCAGAAGGACAGGGGGCGTCGCTTCTCGGTACCGTTGAAGATATAGTCCTCGACCTTTTTCCCGCGCAGCGCACGAGCGCTCTGCTCGCCCAAAACAAAACGGAACGCATCGGCAATATTGCTCTTGCCGCATCCGTTCGGTCCGAGTATTCCGGTTATGCCCTGCTCAAAAACAAGCTCTGTCTTTTTCGCAAAGGATTTGAAACCGTTGATTTCGAGTTTGGTTAGCTGCATCGGGTGACTTTGTTGATCATTTATCGTTAATGCCTGAAGCGCTGTCAACGCCGCTCAGCAGTTCGAGCGTCGCTTTTGCCGCATTCTGGCCCGCTTCCTGTTTCGTGGAGCCTTCGCCGAAGCCGTAAACGACGCCGCCGATACTGACCTGCATCGTGAATACGCGCTTATGATCGGGACCGCTGATCCCGATCACGGTGTAATCGAGTTCGCCGCAGTGGCGATGCTGAACATACTCCTGAAGAAGGGTCTTGTAGTCCTTTGCGGAAAGCGATTTGATCGCTTCATTAATGCTGACTTCGATGAAGCTTTGGATAAAAGGCTTCGCGGCGTCGATCCCGCCGTCAAGGAAAAGAGCTCCGATCACTGCTTCAACGGCGTCGGAAAGGATCGAAGGCTTGTCGCGGCCGCCGGTGTTTTCTTCGCCGTGGCTGAGGCGGAGATACTTGCCGAGATCGAGCTCTTTGGCAACGCGGTAGAGCGCGGGTTCGTAAACGGCCCGCGAACGCGTTCTTGTCATCATCCCTTCATTCATTTGGGGAAAATTGAGATAGAGATATTCGCTTGAGCAAAGCTCAAGTACAGCATCGCCGAGGAATTCCATCCTCTCATTATGCATGCTTGCCCGATTTTCACCTTTGACAAAGGAAGAGTGGGTGAGAGCGGTGTTCAAAAGGGCGGGTTCGGTGAAGCTGTAATTGAGCTTTGCCATCAATTCGTTAAGTTCCTGGATTCGTTTCTCGTTCATGGTCTAAACTTACTGACGGCAAATACGATAAAGACCCACACCGAAATCAACGGAGTTCGATGTGGGTCACAGAGCCGGAATTATTTGTTCTCTACGAATTTGACGATGTCGCCGACGGATTTGATCGTGGGCAGAACATTGTCGGGGATCTCGATCCCGTAGCGCTCTTCAAGGCCCATAACGAGCTCATAAAGGTCGATCGAGTCTGCTTTAAGGTCGTCGATCAGGCGGGATTCAAGGGTGATCTTCTCAGCGGGGATATTAAGCTGTTCTGCAATTGCATTGCGGATCTCTTCAAACATTTTAATAAAACTCCTTTCAGGAACTCTGCCGCAAAGCGGCGCGGGTAAAAACTTTACCAACGCATATTTTACTATAAAAACCTCAGCCTTGTCAATGCTTAAGTTTTCTGATTAAATAACGCTTTCGAACCAAAAATGGTTGATTCATGGATTAATATACTTCAAAAACAGCTGTAAAGGCCTTGACATTGTCGGCGAATCTGTTATAATAACGGACTGTAAAGTCCGAAACCTTTACAGATCGGAGTGAGTACCGTGCAGGATCGAATCGAGCTTAGTCTTCTTGCCGATTATTACGGCGCATTCCTGACGGAAAACCAGCGCGAGCTTATCAAGCTCAGCTGCGACGAGGATCTCAGCCTTTCTGAGATCGCCGAGCAAAAGGGCATTTCCCGCCAGGCTGTGCGCGACGCGATAACACGCGGAAGCAAGATCCTGACCGAAATGGAAAACAAGCTCGGTCTTGCCGCAAGGGACAGAAAAGCCGCTTCGCTGATCAACGGTATTCGCTGCGCGCTTGAAAGCGGGGAAGACGATGCTTCCGAAAGCATCGCTTCCATCAAGCCGCTGCTCAAGGAACTTTCGGAAATCTTGGAGGGTAAAGATGGCGTTTGAGGGTCTTTCTTCAAAGCTTCAGAATATTTTCAAAAAGCTCGGAAACCGCGGAAAGCTGACCGAGAAAGAAGTCAAGGAAGCGATGCGCGAAGTCAAGCTCGCTCTGCTTGAAGCGGACGTCAACTTCACCGTCGTCAAATCCTTCATCAGCAGCGTGTCGGCAAGGTGCGTCGGAACGGAAGTCCTCGAGAGCCTGACGCCTTCCCAGCAGATCATTAAGATCGTTGACGAAGAGCTGACGACTCTGATGGGCGGCTCCGTTTCGAAGATCGACTTCGGCCCCAAGAAGCCTTCCGTGATCCTGCTTGCCGGTCTTCAGGGCGCCGGTAAAACGACGATGGCCGGTAAGCTTGCCGCCTATCTCGAAAAGACGCAGGGCAAAAAGTGCCTGCTCGTCGCCTGCGATATCTATCGTCCCGCCGCTATCACTCAGCTGCAGGTCGTCGGCGAAAAGGTCAATGTTCCCGTGTTCGAACGCGGGACCCAGGACCCGGTCAAGACCGTTAAAGAAGCGATCGCGCAGGCCGAACATGATCTTCGCGACGTTGTGATCGTCGATACCGCAGGCCGTCTTCATATCGACGAAGGCATGATGGACGAGATCGCGGCGATCAAGGAATTCGCCAAGCCCGCCGAAACTCTGCTCGTTGTCGATGCGATGACCGGTCAGGACGCCGTCAATGTCGCAGCGGCATTCAACGAAAAGCTCGGTCTCACCGGCGTCATCCTCACAAAGCTCGACGGCGATACCCGCGGCGGCGCGGCGCTCTCCGTCCGCCAGGTCACCGGCAAACCGATCAAATTCAGCGGTATCGGCGAAAAGCTGACNNCTGACCGATATCGAGCCGTTCTATCCCGACCGCATGGCTTCGAGGATCCTCGGCATGGGCGATGTGCTCACTTTGATCGAGAAGGCGGAACAGGCCTTTGACGAAAAACAGGCGCTCGAGCTTGCCAACAAGATCAAGAACGACGACTTCAACCTCAACGATTTCCTCGAGCAGTTCCAGCAAATGAAGAAAATGGGCTCGATGGAGGATATCCTCCGCATGATGCCCGGCGTCAACGCAGATCAGCTTAAGAACGTTGAGTTCGATAAAAAAGCGACCGGCAAAATGGAAGCGATCATTTATTCAATGACGCCGAAAGAGCGCCGCAAGCCCGAACTGCTGAACGCAAGCCGCAAAAAGCGCATCGCCGCCGGCAGCGGAACAAGCGTGCAGGAAGTCAACAGGCTTCTCAAGCAGTTCGAACAATCCCGCCAGCTGATGAAGCAATTCACCGGCAAGGGCAAAAAACGCCGCGGTCTTATGAACGCATTGTTCGGAAAACGCGGCCTCTGATCCAACCAATATAGGCGCAAAGCTGCCTTTTGGAAATAAAACAATCAATAATCAACCCGGAGGAATTACCATGCTTAAGATCAGACTTCGCAGAATGGGCGCAAAGAAGGCTCCCTTCTACCGTATCGTTGTTGCGGATTCCCGCGCTCCCCGTGACGGCGCTTTCGTCGAGGAACTCGGTTACTACAATCCCCTCACCGATCCCGCTGAGGTCGTAGTTGACGCCGAGAAGGCAAAGACCTGGATCAAGAACGGCGCACAGCCCACCGATACCGTTCGCGGCCTTCTCAAGAAGAACGGTGTTATCGACTGATGGAAGAATTAAAGACGATCTCCGTTGAGGAAGTCGTTGCGCTCGTCGAGTACATCGCCAAAAACCTTGTTGACGAGCCCGACGCCGTCAAAGTCGTTATCAAGAACGAGGAAGCTTCCGAAGAAACAGCTGAAGAGGCGAACGCCGAAGGCGAAGAATTCAGCTATGACAGCGGATCCGAAGACGAAAAGTCCGAAGATGAAGCTCATGTCACGCTCGAGCTGTCCGTTGCCAAGGACGATATGGGCAAAGTCATTGGCAAGCAGGGAAGGATCGCGAAGGCGATCCGCACCGTCGTTCGCGCCGCGACTATCAAGAGCGGTGTCAAGTATCGCATCGATATCCTGTAACCGCAAACCAGATCATGAAATGTTTGAAAAGGCAGCAGCGGAATAGACCGGTGCCGCTTTTTCAAACGCCGTTAAAAAATGGATTATTTTCGTATTGGCTTGATATTGCGTCCGCACGGCATCAGGGGGGAAGTGAAGCTTCTTCCGCTGACGGACGATATCAATCGCTTCAAAGAGCTTTCCGACGCTTATATCGAGGTCCAGGAAGGCTGCTATAAAAAAACTTTTGTCCGCGGCGCAAAGATCGTTCCGGGCGAAAGCGTGATCGTTTCGATCGAAGGCGTGAACACGATGGATGAAGCGGAGATGCTCCGCAACCGTTATCTCTGCGTCGATCGTGAACATGCCGTCACGCTTCCGGAGGATACTTATTTCGTCAGCGACCTGATCGGCTGCAAAGTGTTCTCATCGGACGGCGAAGAGCTCGGTGAGCTTTCGGATGTTTACGAAACGAATGCAAACGATGTTTACGTCGTCACCGGCAAGCGCAGGCTTTCGGTTCCGGCGCTCCGCAAACTGCTCGATAAAGTAGATATTGCGCAACGCAGGATCGTTTTCAACTCGGACGTACTTTCGGAGGTCGGCCTTTTTGAGGATTGACATTCTCACAATCTTCCCGGAAATGTTCGACGGTATCCTTTCGGCAAGCATGCTCGGCCGTGCTTCGGCGAATGGTATCCTTGAATTTCATGCGCACAATATCCGCGATTATTCGCTCAACAAGCATCATAATACCGATGATTATCCTTACGGCGGAGGCGCGGGCATGGTCATGCTGGCTCAGCCGATCATGGACTGCATCGACGCGGTGACTGCAATGAGCGAAGCCAAGCCTCGCCGTATCGTTATGACTCCGCGCGGCAAAACACTGACGCCGGAGCTCGCGATGGAGCTTGCGAAGGAGGAGCGTTTGCTCATCCTAGCAGGGCATTACGAAGGGATCGACGAACGCGTGATGGAGCTCATGGATGAGGAGATCTCGATCGGCGATTATGTGCTGACCGGAGGCGAGCTCCCGGCAATGGTGCTCATCGACTGCGTTTCGAGATTCATTCCCGGCGTGCTCGGCTCGAGTGAATCGGCGGAGGACGAGAGCTTTTCCGGATCCGGTCTTCTCGAATATCCGCAGTACACCCGTCCTGCGGAGTATCGAGGCCTCGCCGTTCCGGAAGTCTTATTGAACGGCAACCACGCCGAGATCAATAAATGGCGGCGGAAGCAAGCGCTTAAAAAGACCTTCGAGAACCGCCCGGATCTGCTCGAAAAAGCCGAACTAAACGATAAGGACCGCGCGTATCTTTCCGAATTGGCCGAAAACAAGCGGGAAAACGAATAAATATATAGGTTTTTGCCTTATATTTTCAATATTTCCTCTTGATTCGAAAACAGATCTATGCTATAATTTTATTTTAGTTGGGTGTTCCAATGGCCGCATGTCGGTTAAGAACATCTGTATTCAAGGAGTTTAAAATGTCAGACATCATCAGAGAGCTCGAAAAAGAGCAGCTTAGAACAGATCTCCCCAAGCTCGAGATCGGCGACACCGTCCGCGTTTACGTCAAAGTCGTTGAAGGCAACCGCGAGAGGCTTCAGAACTTCGAAGGTATCGTCATCAAGATGCAGGGCGGCGGGATCCGCAAGACCTTCACCGTTCGCCGCATCAGCTACGGCGTCGGCGTTGAGAGGACCTTCCCCTATAACAGCCCCCGCATCGGCAGGATCGAGATCGTCCGTCACGGCGTCGTCCGCAGGGCGAAGCTGTACTACCTCCGCGAGAGGACCGGTAAGGCCGCCAAGATCAAGGAGCGTATCGTTACCAAATAAGCATGCCCGGAGTTTAAGCTCCAAAGCCTCCCAGCCGCATCAGTTGGGAGGCTGTTTTTAAAAATCGAAGGCAGGTGAGCAGAATGCAGACTATCAATTGGTATCCCGGGCATATGGCGAAAGCCAGAAGGATGCTCGAAGAAAACATAAAACTCGTTGACATGGTCATCGAGATCGTTGACGCACGCGCGCCGCTTGCCTGCCGCAATCCCGATTTCGAATCGCTTTTCAAAAACAAGCTCCGCGTCGTCGTTCTCAACAAGAGCGACCTTTCGAGCAAAGCTCAGAACAAAGCCTGGATCGAGTATTTCCGGGCAAAAGGCATAACAGCCGTAGAGCTCGTTTCAACTTCGCAGGCGATGCGCAAGACCGCTGTGAACATGATCGAAAGGGCGGGGAAGCCGACCGTTCAGCGCTACCTCGAAAAAGGCATCCGCAAGACGCTTCGCGCAATGATCGTCGGCGTTCCGAACGCCGGCAAATCAACCTTCATCAACAGGATCGCCGGCGCCGCAAGAGCGCAGGTCGGCGATCGGCCCGGCGTTACGAAGGCCAAACAGTGGGTAAAGGTTTCGGATTATCTCGAGCTGCTCGACACTCCGGGTCTTCTTTGGGGAAAGCTCGAAAATGAAAACCTTGCGAAGCACCTTGCCTATATCGGCTCGATCAGGGACGACGTTCTCGACATCGAAGAGATCTCCGCGCTGCTTCTTTTTGATCTTGCGAGGATCTGCCCGGAGCAGCTCAAAGCGCGGTACAAGAAGATCGACATTTCCGAGGAGCTTCCCGAGGAATATCTGAACGCCGTTTGCCGCAGCAGGGGCTTCATCCTACCGGGAAACGTACTCGATACCGAGCGGGCAGCAAGGATCGTTCTCGACGAATACCGCGGCGGAAAGATCGCAGCGGTCGCGCTCGAAAATCCGGAGGATGATCCGGATATGAGCCCCAAAGAAGAACCTGAAAAGAATGATCCGGAGGATCCCGATGCCGAAGCTTGACCGGGAAGCCGAACATAGGCGCCTTATTGCGCTTTCAGAATACGAACGCCCTTTTTGGAACAGCGGGATCGCCGTCGCCGGCATGGATGAGGTCGGCCGCGGCCCGCTTGCAGGGCCCGTTGTCGCAGCGGCGGTAGTCCTGCCGCCCGAATGCCTGATCGAAGGCGTGAACGATTCGAAAAAACTTTCGAAGAAAAAGCTTGCGGAGCTCGATCGTGAGATCCGCGAAAACGCGCTTGCCGTCGGCCTCGGCTGGGTGAGCGAAAAAGTGATCGACGAGATCAATATCCTTCGCGCGACGAAAAGAGCTTTTGCGGAAGCATATAAGGATCTCGGCATCGGCGTCGGCACTGTTTTTGTCGACGCAGTCACGGGCCTTGATATCGACGCGGAGCAGCGTTCGATCATCCACGGCGATGCGCTTTGCTATTCGATCGCCGCAGCGAGCATCGTCGCAAAAGTCGCAAGGGACAGCTTTATGATCGAAATGGCGGAAAAGTATCCGCAGTACGGCTTCGAAAAGAACGTCGGCTACGGCACAAAACAGCATATCGAAGCGCTCAAAGAGTTCGGCCCCTGCGAGATCCACAGGCGCAGCTTCATAAAGAATTTCAAAGTCGGGGAATAATGCCGAAAGAATCTCTTGAATTGAAAAAAGGAAGCAAACAGCAGAAGCGCGGAGCAAAGGGGGAGCGCCGCGCAGTTCTTTATTTGCGTCTTCACGGCTACAGGATCCTCGAAAGGAACTATCTTTCGGGTCATAAAGAGATCGATATAATTGCAGAGAAGGGAAGCGTTCTGGCCTTCATCGAAGTCAAAGCGCGTCAGAACAACGCTCTTCCGGCTTACAGAAGCGTAACCCGTGCAAAGAAAGGAAACATTATTTCGGCCTCTAAACTGTATTTGGCAAAGAAGGGCGTTCGCGATCGGATCATCCGCTATGATGTGATCGAAGTCGATCTCGGTAAGCGCTTTTATTTCAATTCAGTCAACCATATCGAAAATGCTTTCATCGCCCGATGAACAGGTCATTTTGGCAATTATAATGTAGTTTTGGGCAGATTTTTCATATTTATAAATAAAACACTTCATTTTTTCGGAAAAGTGTGTTAGAATAGCTTTTACATTATCGGTATGATGTGCGAAATAGGCGTTTTCGTAAACTATTGCTCTGCCGATTTGGAGGAAAAATGCCGCAGGTATTCCCAACCCAGCACATATTGAAAGTCGTGTGCCTTGCTTCATTGGCATATTTGCTGCTGCATTTCGGATATGCGCTTTTCAAAAAAAAGAATGCATATATCGATCCCAATGAAAAGGACAGGACCAGTTGGTTTCTCGTGATTTGGCTGCTCGTCGCTGCGCTTGCGGTTCGAGTAATGCTTTCGATCCAGCTTGTCGGCCATCGGATCGATATTGCGCTGTTTACGAAATGGGGCAGCGATCTTGCAACAAACGGTTTTTCGGGCTTTTATGTTATCGGCGAAAGGCTTCCCGACTATCCTCCGGGATACATGTACGTTCTCGGATTGATGGCGAAGATCTCCAACGCCCTCGGTCATGCGCGCCTGGCGGCAGACGGAAGCTTCGATCAGGTTTTTGTGCTTCTCACAAAGCTTCCCTCGATTTTAGCCGATCTCGGAGCGGCGCTGCTCACTTTCTTCATAGCTCGCAAGAAATACCGCTTTGCACCGTCCTTCATGCTGATGGCGATCATTGCTTTCTGCCCTGTTATGGCTTATATTTCAGGAGGGTGGGGCCAGATCGACCAGGTTCTTGCATTGCTTCTCTGCCTGTGTTTCTTCGCGCTCAATGCCGATCTTCCGATCCTCGGCGGTGCAATCTACGGCTTGGCCATCNNTCGTATTCAAGCCGCAGGCGCTCATGGTCGGGCCTTTGCTTGCATTGGCTTATATCCTCTACATCATCGACGGCAACTCCGGTTATCTTTTCAAACTCCGGAAATCCTCCAATTCAAAAATCGGCGTCCGGTTCGGGAAAACATGCGCCGCAGTCGGCATCGCGGTCACTCTGATCATTCTCTCGGCTTTGCCTTTTGCGCTCGCATCCAAGGATTATCCGTGGTATCAGCTGCTTATCGATAAATACTTCGGTACGGCAACTTCATACAAATTCGCAACTATAAATGCCTATAATATCTATGCTTTGTTTGGATTGAACTGGGCGAAGATCACCAACGCCGCAGGCGGTCTCAACATATACGGGCAGCTTGGCGTTGCCGGAATGGTTTTTTCGATCGTTGCCGGCACGGTGCTCTATTTCTTCGGAAGGCTGAAGAACAAAGGCGCGCTGTATCTTTCCGGCGCGTTCACACTTCTGTCGATCTTCATGTTCGGCCATTATATGCATGAACGCTATATGTTCCCGGCACTGCTGATGCTGATGATCGCATATATCCATTACAGCGACAGGCGTCTGCTCGGCATTTTCTTCGGGTTTACCGTAACGAGCCTTATCAACTGCATTGCCGCATTCTATTATTCGGAGGAAGCATATTTCAACGCAGGTCTGTATTGGGACAATTCGCTGATAACCGCTTGTTCTGTCTGGAACCTGATCCTTTTCGTATTCTTCACATATGTCTGCGTTCAGCTCATGCTCTGCAAAGGCAGGACGAAAGACGTCTTTTTCAGAGGACGCAAGGAATATTCCGAAGAGAATCATTCTTTTGATCCGGACCTTGTGTTCATGACAGAAGCAGGCGCCGAAAAACTGAAGGCGCAGGCCGATCCGGTGAAAATCAGCAGTGCGGGCACTCGTTCGAAAAAGGATTAAAAAAGAGAAACAGAAAACATCAAAGCCGATCGGCTGTGAGGTGCCGAATGAAAAGAACAAATAAAAGCAAATCAATAAAGCGAATAATCGTTGCTGCAGTCATCATTGCAGCGGTCCTTTCAGCGCTCCTTATGACGGCGTGCGGAGTCGGCGAAAGCGCTCAGGTCCAGAATGGAGATTTCAGCAGCATCGGTTCGGATAAGATACCGTCCGGCTGGAAGTTCTATTCTTATTTGAACCAGGGCGGTTCCGTCAATTCAACAATAGGCGTTGTGAAAAGCAGCAGCGGCGAGCATGTTGTCAAGATCACCAACAAGCAGGATGACGACGCCCACCTTTGGCAGACAGTAAAGGTCAGCCCGAACACGATCTACAAGTTTTCCGTATATGTCAAAACGCAGAATGTAGCGGGTAAGGGCGGCGCCAATATAGGCCTTGAAGATACGCCCTGTTTTTCGAGATTCGTTTCCGGAACAACCGATTGGACGCTTGTTGAATTCGTCGGCAAGACCGATGGTTCACAAAAGGAACTGAAGATCGGCTGCCGTCTCGGCAACTACAATAATACCGCCAGCGGAACGGCCTATTTCAAGGATTTCAAAGCCGAAAAGCTCAGTTCCTACAGCGGAACAATCAACAGCCTCGGCGGAAGCGGATCCTCTTCGGATTCTTCGTCTTCATCGTCCTCCGCATCGACCGATCTGAATCAAACCAAAGCAAGAAAGACTTCTGCCGCGGTCACAGTTATCGTTTTCGCTGCAGTTCCTGTCCTCGTCGGCTTCATTATTTGGTATGAGCATGCCGCGGAAAAGCGCAGCAAAGTAATACGTGCAAAGTCACCTGAACAGTCTGCGCCGTCGTTCTTCGATACAAAGTTGCTTCCTGCCAAGACCGACACGCGTCTTCATTACACAAAGCTCGACTATATCTTCGTCTGCGCTTTGACGGCGATCTATTCCGTTCTTGCGCTGACCAATCTCGGTTCCAATAATTTCCCTGTCAACGAATGGAAGGGTTCGAACGGTGCGACCGTCGAGATCGAATTCGATCAGCCTGCAACGATCGGCGCTGTTTGGCAGAACAGCGGCATCACCGGCAACAGCGGTTCCGCAAAAATGCCCGCGCAGTATACGCTTTCGACCGGAAACGAAACCATCGCGACGATCAGCCAATCCTTCGATATCATGTATCGTTGGAATGTCACCAATGTTGCAAATAAGAACATCACGACCGACAGAGTGACGCTTCGAGTTATAAGCAGCGGCAAAGACAAGATCGTTTGGCTGAATGAGCTTGCGTTCTTTGATACCGAAGGCAACCTTATACCCGCAAAAGTCATAAGCGAGAGCGGAAAGCAGATCCTCGATGAGCAGGATACCGTTCCCGATTATCCTGATTATATGAACGGAATGTATTTCGATGAGCTGTATCATGCGCGCACGGCTTATGAAAACGTTCACAACATGAAGGTCTATGAAACCTCCCATCCGCCGCTCGGCAAGCTCATTATGTCCATCGGCGTGCGTATCTTCGGAATGACTCCGTTCGGCTGGCGAATCATGGGAGCACTCTTCGGCATCTTCATGATCCCGATCATGTATGCTTTCGGCAAGCGTATGTTCAAGCGCCCCGAGCTTGCGCTGCTCGCCGCCGCGCTGCTTGCATTCGATTTCATGCATTATACCCAGACCAGGATCGGAACAATTGACACATACGGCGTCTTCTTCAACCTGTGCATGACATATTACATGTACAAGTTTATAAAGATGGATCTTGGCGACAGCCTCGGAAGGACGCTGATCCCGCTTGGACTCTCCGGCCTGTTCTTCGGCCTCGGGTGCGCATCGAAATGGATCTGTATCTATACCGGCGCTGCCCTCGCCGTAATGTTTTTTGCAAAGATGATCGTTCTTTGGGTGAAGTCAAAGAAGATACTGAAATCAAATACCGCGCCGAAAGACAAAGACGACCCCGCTTATATCAATGCAAAGAATTATCCGAGGCGATTCCTTAAAACTGTGCTCTTCTGCATACCCGCGTTCATCATAATTCCGTTGATGATCTATCTCGCTTCCTATATCCCGTATTATACTTCCCAGTGGAAGCCCAATGCGGAGCAGCAGAAGATCGCAACCATGAGGGCGACGGGGGAGATCGGGCCCAATGAGGAGGATCCGCAGGTCGAGCTGACGTTCGGCGAAAAAGTAAAAGCCTTCTATGAGGGCGTCAAATACAACAATGTCGAGCAGATGTTCAAATATCACAGCCAGCTGAAATCGACCCATCCCTACGAATCCAGATGGTATGAATGGCCGCTCAGCAACCGCCCGATGTGGTTCTTTGCGGGCTATCAGCATCCCGACAAGAATCTTTACGGAACGATTTCCTCCTTCGGCAACCCTGCTGTCTGGTGGATATGCTTTGTCGGAACGATATTCTTCCTGTTCCTCGTGCTCCGCGGGCGGTTCAAGGTCAATGCAGAGGTGTTCTTCATATTGATGTGCATGGCTTCGAGCATGCTTCCTTGGATGCTGATCTCGCGATCCATGTACATCTACCATTATTTTGCAACGGTGCCGATGATAATCCTTGCGAGCGTGTATGTCGTTTCGCATTACGAGAATGCATACTATTATGTTCCGAAATCGATCGGGATCAAGGTCACCGGCACAAAGGTCATCATTCCTTATTTGAAATATGCTTGGATCGCCCTTGCTGTGATCCTGTTCATTGTGTTTTATCCGGTATTGACCGGCATCCCGACGGCAAAGACTTATATCGAGTCGCTGCAATGGATGCCGACATGGACATTCATGGGTCAATGGCCGAGTGCGTTTTATAAATAATCCAGATATTTTAGAGGTATAAAATGTTCCGAAAGAAACCGGAAATCAATGAAGAGATCAAGAGCGAAGCTCCGGCGAGATCAGAGGGCAAAAAGAGCTTTATCCAGCTCATCAAATTCTGCATCGTCGGCGTTGCCAACACTCTTGTTTCAATGATCGTTCAGATCATAGTTAGCAACATCCTGAAGTTGTTTTGGAGCGGAAGCTGGATCGATACCGCTGCGCTGATCCTCGGGCATATCTGCGGCATCATCAACAGCTATATCATGAACAGCAAGTGGACCTTCAAAGAAGAGCATAAGCGCAGCAAGAAAGAGCTTTTCCGCTTCATTCTCGTGAATGTTCTCGGCTTGTTCATCACGATCGGCCTGCGCGAATTCTTCGCTCGCGTTTGCTGCCTCGAAGCTTGGTGGAACAATGTGGAGGCCTTCGGATTCTTCAAAAAGTTCATTGACGGGCATCTGTTCTGCCAGCTGCTCGCAACTGTATGCTATATCTTTGTGAATTTCATCCTCAACAAGGTCTTTGTTTTCAAGGAAAAGGAAGATGACAAGAAGGCTGAATGACCTTCAGACGGTTTTGATTTACGGAGGCGCCGAATGCTTGCAAGAATAATGAGTTACGGTCTTACGGGGATCGTCGGTTTCCCGGTTTCGGTTGAAACGGACATTTCCTTCGGCGCTGTCAGCTATGAAACCGTCGGCCTTCCCGATAACGCCGTCAAGGAATCCAAGGAGCGGATTCATTCTGCGATCCGAAATTCCGGATTCAACTATCCCAACACGCGGATCGTCGTGAATCTTGCTCCTGCAGACGTGCGAAAGGAGGGCTCGGTTTATGACCTTCCGATCGCGGTCGGGATCCTTGCCGCAAGCGGCGAGCTTCCCGCAAAAGCAGCCGAAAATTGGATGATCATCGGTGAGCTTGCTCTCGACGGCAGTGTGCGCGGGATCAAAGGCGTTCTGCCTATGGTCATAGATGCGTGCGAACGCGGTTTTACGGATTTTATCCTTCCGAAGGAAAATGCCGCCGAAGCGTCATACATCGCCGCCGCAAATATCATTCCCGTAAGCAATCTTTTGGATGCCGCTCTGTTTCTGCGGGGGATGAAGCAGATCGAGCCTCAGCCGCACAGCGAATGGGCGCTTGCCGAAAAGCGGCATGACTGCGATTTTTCGTTGATCAAGGGTCAGCAGGCTGCAAAACGGGCTGCGGAAGTTGCCGTTTCGGGCAATCACAATATGCTTATGATCGGCACCCCAGGTTCGGGCAAAACGATGCTTGCAAGGAGCATCCCCTCGATCCTTCCCGAGCTCACAAACGAAGAAGCGCTTGAGATCACAAAGATCCATTCCGTTGCCGGAATACTGCCGTACGGAGGGATCGTGACCGAGCGTCCGTTCCGTTCGCCGCATCATTCCGCTTCCATCCCGGCGCTTGTCGGCGGCGGAGCCAAGGCGCTCCCCGGCGAGATCAGTCTTGCGCATTACGGTGTTTTGTTCCTTGACGAGCTGCCCGAGTTTTCCAAATCTGCGCTCGAAGCGCTGCGGCAGCCGCTTGAGGATGGCTTTGTTACCGTAACCCGAGCAGCGGCGAAAGCTCAGTATCCGGCTGATTTTATGCTCGTTGCCGCAATGAATCCCTGCCCCTGCGGCAACTACGGTTCGAGAGTCAGCCAATGCCGCTGCAACCGGTTCCAGATCGAACGCTACCGTAACAAGATCAGCGGCCCGCTCCTCGATCGTATCGACCTTCATGTTGAAATGACGGAGGTCGCCTATGAGGATCTTTCCTCAAAGCAGGACGGCGAGACCTCGGCCAAGATCAGAGAGCGCGTGAACCGCGTTAGACAGCTTCAGCGCGAGCGCTTCGAAGGCGAAGGGATCCTTTTCAATTCTCAGATGTCTGCGAAGATGATCAAGAAATACTGTAAACTGACTGACGAAGCCGAAAAACTTCTTGAGTTGTCATTTACAAAGCTCAACTTGTCCGCAAGGGCATATAATAGGATCATCAAGGTTTCGAGAACGATCGCGGACATGGCGGGGGAAAAGGATATCGGCAAAGCAAGCATCGCCGAAGCGCTGCAGTATCGTTCGCTCGACAGCAAATATTGGGGGAACGTTTAAATGGAATTCTCTTCCCTCGAAAGGCACTATATTTGGCTCAGCATTGCTTTCGAAGGAGAAGCAAGAACCGCCAAACTGCTTTTGGATTATAATAACGGAGCCGAAGAATTCCGTGAATCAGTACTTAACGGCACAGCTTCATTCCCGAATGCGATCAGTGCTTCAAGGCTGAAAAGGATCCGTGACTGCGCAAGTGAAGCCTTTGTCGACCAGTTCATACTGCAGCTCGAGAAGGATGGAGTCGAGGCGATCACGCTCGCAGATCCGCGTTATCCGGCGCTCCTCAGGGAGATCGATGATCCTCCGTTCGTGCTGTATGCCCGCGGCAGCCGTACCGACAGCATCATCAGGAATCCGATCGCTGTCATCGGAACGCGCCGATGCAGCGATTACGGCAAAACAGTTGCCTCGCTGATGGGTAAATCGCTTGCCGAAAACGGTGTGACTGTTGTCTCCGGGCTTGCATACGGCTGCGATTCCTATGCGCACGAAGGCGCGCTTTCTGCGGAAAACAACGAATTCCCGACTGCAGCCGTGCTCGGCCAGGGCGTGCTTGTCGAGAAAACCGATTACACGGCGAAGACGATGGACAAGATCATCGATCGCGGAGTTGTTTTGAGCGAATTCCTGCCGCGGTCATCGCCCCGAAAGGCATTCTTCCCGATGAGGAATCGCCTTATCAGCGGGATAAGCAGCGGAGTGCTCGTTGTTGAAGCCGGCAAGCGCAGCGGAACGATGATAACCGTCGATCACGCGCTTGACCAAGGCAGAAATGTCTATGCTGTTCCCTGCAGGATCACGGAAAAGCTCAACTGCGGCACAAACGATATGCTTGCCGCCGGGTTTGCTCACCCCGTCTACAGCGTCGAGGACATGCTGCTTCAGCTCGGGATAACCGATCTCACGCTCAATAAAAAGCCCGGCAGCGCTGCGGCGGATATCCTCAACGGAAAGCAGCGCATGCTTTATGAGCTGATCTCGCTCGGCGAGAAAAGCTTCGATACTTTGCTCGAAAAAACGGAACTGTCGGTCGAAGAATTGAATATGCACTTGACAGATCTTGAGTTTTCGGGTTTAATTAAACAGCTTCCGGGAAGGGTTTATTCCGCCGACTGAAGGCCCCGCAAGCAAAAAAACAAACGTTCGCTCATGATCATTTGATCATTCAAGGAGGATATATGGCAGAGAATTTGATCATCGTTGAGTCGCCCTCTAAGGCAAAGACGATCGAGAAGTATCTCGGCTCGAAATACAAAGTCATCGCTTCCAACGGTCATGTTCGGGATCTTCCGAAGAGCCAGCTCGGCGTTGACGTCAAAAATGATTTTGAACCGAAGTATATCACGCTCCGCGGCCGCGGCGGTGTGATCGAGAAGATACGCAAGGAAGCTAAAGCGGCCGATCATATCTATCTCGCAACGGACCCTGACCGCGAAGGCGAGGCGATCTCTTGGCATCTTGCGAGCATGCTTAAACTCGATCCAAACGAGAAATGCCGCATCGTATTCAATGAGATCACAAAGGGCGTTATCCAGAAATCCATCAAGGCTCCGCGCAGCATCGACCTGAGCCTCGTGGATGCACAGCAGGCGCGCCGTATTCTCGACCGTCTGCTCGGCTATAAGATCAGCCCGCTGCTTTGGTCAAAGGTCAAGAAAGGCCTTTCCGCCGGACGTGTGCAGTCGGTTACAACGAAAATCATCTGCGACCGTGAACGCGAGATCCAGAGCTTCATCCCGAAGGAATACTGGACGATCGCCGTCAAGCTAAATATCCGACGCCACAATTTCGAAGCGAAGCTCTTCGGCGTCAACGGCAAGAAGACCGAAATCCCGAACGAAGAGGAAGCCAAGCGGATCGCCGATATCTGCACCGATGCCCAATATCTCGTCACTTCCGTCAAAACAGTGCAGAAAACAAAGCATGCGCCCGCTCCATATACAACGAGCAGTATGCTCCAGGATGCGTCAAACCGTGCTTCACTGCCGCCGAAGCGCACGATGCTTTGTGCACAGCAGCTTTATGAGGGCGTCAACGTCAAGGGAAAAGGCAATGTCGGTCTGATCACTTACATGCGTACCGACTCCGTCCGCATCTCCGCTGAAGCGCAGGCCGCGGCGCGCGCATATATCGCAAAGCATTTCGGCGAAAAATACGTTCCCGAAAAGCCGAATTTTTATCGCGGCAGAACCGGCGCGCAGGATGCGCATGAAGCGATCCGTCCAACGGATATCAACCTCACGCCTGCTCTCCTTAAGGATTCGCTCGAGCCGGGGCAGTACAAGCTCTATAAACTGATCTATGAGCGTTTCCTTGCGAGCCAGATGGAAGAAGAAGTCTACGAAGCAACGACCGTCAGCATCGATACCGAAACTGCCGAAGTCTGCAATTTCCGCGCAAACGGTACCAAAACGATCTTCGACGGCTTCACCGCCGTTTATAAGAGCGCTGCCGATGATGTTTCCGAGGAAGGCGTTTCCAATCTTCCCGTAATGGAGAAGGGCGACAAGCCCAAATTTGTTTCGCTTTCTCCGAAGCAGAATTTCACCGAGCCGCCGCCGCGCTATACCGAAGCTTCACTCGTAAAGACGCTTGAAGAACTCGGAATCGGCCGCCCGAGCACATATTCGCCGACGATCTCCACGATCATCGACAGAGGCTATGTCGACAAAGAAAAAAAGCTCCTTTATCCTACTGAGCTCGGCTTCATCGTCAACAAGGTGATGGAGGATAATTTCGACAAGATCGTCGATGTTAAATTCACCGCCGGAATGGAATCCCGCCTTGACTCCGTTGAAGAAGGGAAGGAACGCTGGCAGGATATTGTCCGCGATTTCTATGAGCCGTTTGAAGAACAGCTTGACAAAGCTTTCGAAAGCGTCGAAAAAGTCGTGATCAAGGATGAGGTTTCGGATGTTCCTTGCGACAAGTGCGGCGCAATGATGGTTTATAAAGAGGGCCGTTTCGGCCGGTTCCTTGCATGCCCGAATTATCCGAAATGCAAGAACACAAAACCGATCCTCGATAAGATCGGCGTAAAATGCCCGAAATGCGGCGCGGATCTGATCCGCCGCAAGGGCAAAAAAGGCAAGAATTTCTATGGGTGCGAACGTTATCCGGAGTGCGATTACGTGTCATGGGATATGCCGACCGGTGAAAAATGCCCGAAATGCGGTGGTATGCTCGTGCAGAAGATCCGGGTCAACGGCCGTTATATCGGATGCGAAAACAAGGACTGCGGTTATATCAAACGCAAAGAGCCCAAGAAGAACGATCAGGATGATCGGGAGGAATGATCGATGGCGCAGGCAGCGGTTATCGGAGCGGGTCTTGCCGGGTGTGAAGCCGCCCATATCCTTTCGAGGATGGGCGTTCATGTCCGTCTGTTCGAAATGAAGCCTGTCCGCCGTTCACCCGCGCACAACTCCGATAAATTCTGCGAACTTGTCTGTTCGAACTCGCTTCGTTCGAATAAGCTCGATAATGCCGTCGGCCTTCTCAAGGAGGAGCTTCGGCGCCTCGGTTCGCTGATAATGGAAGCCGCCGACAAAACAGCCGTTCCCGCCGGCGGGGCGCTTGCCGTCGACAGGGAAAGCTTCGCTTCATATGTTACGGAGGCTGTTAAGAACGATCCGAACATTGAAGTCATCACCGAAGAGATAAGCGAGATCCCGGAAGGTCCCGTGATCATTGCGACAGGTCCGCTGACTGACGGAAAGCTTCTGGCAAGCATCGAGGAGCTCCTCGGCGAAAGCCTCCATTTTTTCGATGCGGCTGCTCCGATCGTTACTCTCGATTCGCTCGACATGAGCAAAGTCTCTCGTGCTTCAAGATATGAACGCGGGAGTGACTATCTCAACTGCCCGATGACCCGACTCGAGTATTTCACATTCGTGAGAGCGCTTCTTGCCGCAGAAACGGCGCCGCTGCACGAGTTTGAAAACATCAAGGTTTTCGAGGGCTGTATGCCCGTTGAAGCAATGGCGCGGCGCGGAGATATGACGCTCGCTTATGGCCCCATGAAACCCGTTGGGCTGAAGGGCTGCACAGCAAGCGACGGGAAGCCCCCGTTCGCCGTCGTTCAGCTTCGTCAGGATAATTCCGAAGGCACGCTTTTCAACATAGTCGGATTCCAGACCAATCTGAAATTCGGCGAGCAGAAGCGGGTATTCGGCATGATCCCCGGCCTTGAGAAGGCGGAATTCGTGCGCTACGGCGTCATGCACAGGAATTCATTCCTCCGGTCTCCGAAGCATCTGACGCCGTTTTACAGCCTCAGGATGCGTCCGAAAATCTATTTTGCCGGGCAGATCACAGGTGTGGAAGGCTATATCGAGAGCGCTTCGAGCGGATTTACCGCAGGTTTGAATCTCGGTCTGCAGCTTCTCGGCAAAAATAAGATCGATTTTACGCGGCAGACTGCGATCGGTTCGCTCGCTCATTATGTGAGCGAATACAACGGCGGCTCTTTCCAGCCCATGAACGCTAATTTCGGGATCATGGAATCGCTTCCGGACGCCCCGCGCGATAAATACAAACGCTATCTCGCTCTTTCGGAAAGAGCGCTTGAGTATATTGATATGATGATCAGTGAGGATGAACTATGGAAATAAGAGGCACAACAATAGTTGCCGTTCAAAAGGATGGCCATACCGCAGTCGCGGGCGACGGTCAGATCACTCTCGGCGAGCATACCGTGATGAAGCATACCGCGAAAAAGGTGCGCAGGATCTATAACGACAGCGTAGTCGTCGGATTTGCCGGCGGCGTTGCAGACGCATTCACGCTTTGCGACCGTTTTGAAAATAAGCTCACTTCGCATGGCGGCAGCCTCAAACGCGCTGCTGTCGATCTTGCACAGGATTGGCGGAACGACAAGGTCATGCGAAAGCTCGAAGCGCTGTTGATCTGCGCAAATGCGGCTGAGATCCTGATCGTTTCCGGCTCCGGCGAAGTCATCGAGCCCGATGACGGGATCGCCGCGATCGGCAGCGGGGGAATGTTCGCTCTCGCGGCGGCTCGTGCGCTGAAGGATAATACCGATCTTTCCGCAAAAGAAATCGCCGAAAAGAGCATTCTGATCGCTTCCGATATCTGCGTTTATACGAACTCGAACGTCACAGTCGAGGAGGTATGAGCATGCTGACGCCCAAACAAATCGTTGAATCGCTCGATAAATACATCATCGGTCAGGATGATGCAAAGCGCACAGTCGCGATCGCTCTTCGCAACCGCTACAGAAGGAGCCGGCTCAGCGAAGAGATGAAGGAAGAGATCATCCCGAAGAACATCATCATGGTCGGACCGACAGGCGTCGGCAAGACCGAGATCGCACGGAGACTCGCAAAGCTCGTTGACGCACCTTTCGTAAAGGTCGAAGCCACAAAGTTCACCGAAGTCGGTTATGTCGGCCGCGACGTCGATTCGATGATCCGCGACCTTGTCGAAGCTTCGATCCGTCTTGTCAAAGCCAAATGGGAGGAAAGAGTCCGTGTCGCGGCGACTGCTGCCGCCGATGCACGCATCGTTGAGATCCTTTGCGGGAAGCCCTCTTCGAAAGCAGCTGAATCCGAGCAGCTCAGCAACCTTCAAAAGCTTTTCGGTGTTTTCGCGCCGAACAACAGCACGGAGGTCGCAACTGTTACCGATGAGGAGAAAAAGGAACGCCAGACAAAGCGCAGCCGCATCATGAAGGAGCTTTCCGAAGGGAAGCACGAGAACGACATCGTTGAGATCGAAGTGACCGAGAACGGCACAGGCAACGATACGATGCTTGCAATGGGCATCGACATGAATCTTAACGAAATGTTCGGCGGCCTTCTTCCGAAGAAAACAAAGACCCGCAAAACAACAGTCAAGGAAGCGCGCAGGATCCTCGAAGCCGAAGAAGCGGATAAGCTGATCGACATGGATGAGGTGATCCGCGAAGCTGTTGAAAAAGCGGAGCAGGACGGCATCGTTTTCATCGATGAGATCGACAAAATCGCTTCTTCGGGTACCGGGCATGGACCCGATGTTTCCCGCGAAGGCGTTCAGCGCGATATCCTGCCGATCGT
Organism: Christensenella sp. UBA1214; assembly: GCA_002309375.1. Lineage (GTDB taxonomy): Bacteria > Bacillota > Clostridia > Christensenellales > CAG-138 > PeH17. Next base: position 54,823 of record DBXK01000016.1, read on the forward strand.
CGAAGGCAGCGTCGTCAACACCAAGTACGGCCCCGTCAAGACGAATTATATGCTTTTCATCGCGGCAGGCGCTTTCCATGTTTCAAAGATCAACGATCTGATACCCGAGCTTCAGGGCCGTTTCCCGATCAGTGTTACGCTCAACGCACTGACGCTCGACGACTATAAAAGGATCCTTACCGCGCCGCAGAATGCGATAATCAAGCAATATAAAGCACTTCTTGCCACTGATAATATCAATGTCGAATTTGCCGATGATGCGCTTGAAGAGATCGCTTACGCCTGTTTCAGCGCGAATGAAAACAGCGAAAACATCGGCGCAAGGCGGCTCCATACGATCGTCGAAAAGCTGCTTGAAGATATCTCCTTCAATGCAACAGGCGATCATCCGATGATCGATATTACGATTGACCGCAAATATGTGCAGGAGCATATCTGCGGAAGGATCGATGAAAACATGAACAAATACATTATCTGAAGCACTGAAACCGGTGCACAAAGGAGGCTGAAGATTTTGCATTTATGTGAGACAAAAAAACGATTCGTGGCCTTGCTGCTTGCCTTGCTTCTGTTAACTGCCTTTATTATCGGCTGCAGTTCAAAAGAAGCTGAGCAGACGGCAGCGGAACCGGATGCTTCCGAAGCTGCTGATCTGACAGCCGCTCCATCGGAAGCGGTTGAGACCCACGCTACGAAATCCGACTCAATACCGACTCCGACTCCGACAGACACACCGACGCCGACTGCCGAACCGACTCCGGAGCCTACTCCGACGCCCGAACCGACGCCGACACCGGAACCCACTCCCACACCTACTCCGACGCCAGAACCGACGCCGACGCCCGATCCTTTTACTGAAGTTGCATATGTTCCCGGCTATACCAACGAGACCTATGTCAACTTCCGTTCCGAGCCGAGCACAGAAGCGCCGATCTGGTTCATCTGCACCTATGGCACCGAAGTTCTGATCACCGGTAAAACCTCCGATTGGTTCAGAGTCAAGTGCGAAGGAAAGACAGGTTATATCGCAAGGCCGTTCGTAACTCTCGGCAATTTCGCAACGCCGACTCCGAAGCCCACGCCCAAACCTTCCTCAACGCCGCGTCCGACTTCAACTCCGAGGCCGAATCCGACTCCGCCTTCCGGCCAGTATTCGGAGTATGATATCCATCTTGTTGCCGCTCTGATCCATCTTGAAGGGCCCGGCAGCACCCATGTCGGTTACAGGGCGCTAGCAAGCATCGTTTACAACAGAGTGACCAATACTTCCGGGCATTATCCGAGCACGGTTCCCGGAGTTATCTTCCAGCACAACCAGTTCCCGGGTTATACGAGATATCAGCTTGAACATACGACTCCGAATGCGCAGGCAATGGCTGCGGCGAGATATGTGTTCATCGAGCACGGAAGCGTCCTTCCGGAGAAGGTTCTTTTCTACAAAGCTTCTTATCTCGGGACCACTTGGTACGATTATCTTGTATTCTATGCCGAAATAGAGTCAAATAATTACTTCAGAGCCATAAGATACTACTGATACTATCCGAATAAATCCATAAACTAATACCGCATTTCGCAAGAAAGGCGGTATTGTTTTTATGAAAGCTGTAATAATGGCAGGAGGGGAAGGCAAACGCCTTCGTCCGATCACCTGCACGATCCCGAAGCCGATGGTCCCGCTGCTCAACAAGCCGATCATCGATTATGCGCTTGAATTACTGCATAAGCACGGCTTCAAAGATGCGGTCATTACGGTCCATTATCTTGCAAAATCGATACTCGAGCATATCGGGAACGGTCAGGATTTCGGCCTCGGAATAACCTATTCCGATCCCGGCTTAAAGCTCGGAACTGCCGGGAGCATGAAATTCGCACTATGCGGCGCAAGCGACAGCGTGCTTGTCCTAAGCGGCGACGGGATCACCGATATCGATCTTACAGCGTTTATTGATGCTCATAAAAAGAGCGGAGCCGATGCTTCGATCGTTTTGAAATCCGTCGATGAGCCTACAGAATACGGCGTTGCACTGACCGACGGCAGCGGAATGATCTCGAGATTCATCGAAAAACCCGAACTCAGCGAGCTTTTCAGCGATTATGCGAACACAGGCATTTATATAATCGAACCGAAAGCGCTCGATCTGATCCCAAACGGCGTGGATTTCGATTTTTCGAAGGATCTGTTTCCCAGGATGCTGAAAAAAGGCATGAAGATCTTCGGCTATAAAACCGAAGCCTATTGGTGCGATGTCGGCAGCGTGTCGGAGTTCAGACGCGCTCAATATGATATGCTTGAAGACAAATTGAGCTTCGGCACAAATGCCGAACGTATCAACGGGTGTTTCGTTGAGAAAGGTGCTGAGATATCCGAAAGCGCTGTGCTCATGCCGCCATGCTATATCGGAAAAGGTGCTGTTGTCGGAGACAGCGCGGCTGTTGGGCCGCATACAGTTATCTGCAGCGGCTCAGTTATCGGAAAAGAAGCGAGCCTAAAGCGAAGCATCGTCCTCAGCGGAAGCATAGTTCGGAGCGGAGCAGAGCTTCGCGAATCGGTCGTGTGCGAAAACGCGCAGGTCGATGCCTCCGCCAGGCTTTATTCGGAAACGGTGATCGGTGCGGAAACGACGGTTAAAAGCAGAGCTTGCGTTTATCCCAACGCAAAGATCTGGCCCGATAAAACGATCCCGGAAGGCGCCGAATGCTTTGACAGCGTCGTTTGGGGAAGCAGCCGAAAAACCCTTTCTTTTTCCGGCTCCTCGATCTCCGGATACGGCGACAGCGAATTGACGCCCGAAACCGCAGTTCGTCTCGGATCGGCGATTGCCGCAGGTCAAGCGCAGGATACGTCCTTTGCTGTCTGCACTGACGGCAGACCGTATTCCGTGATCCTTAAATCGGCTGTCTCTGCCGGGATAAATGCGCGCGGTCTCGATACATACTTGTTTTCCTGTTCGAGCTTTGACTGCTTTATGTATTCAGTCCGGAACTCCGGCTGCGGCTTCGGGGTTTATATCAGCACCGGTCAGGATCGTCTTGTTTCGATCTGTTTGATCGACCGTTCGGGGATACCTGCTGGCAGCAATGTCCTAAGAGCCGTCAGGCAGGCTTTTGAAGAGGGCGAATCCAAACCCGCAGCTTGCGAAGAACTCGGCATACAGCTCAAATGTGAAGGCTTCGAGCATGCTTACGAAAGCTTTCTATCGTCATTCATAAAAGGAAATGCTGCGGATCGGATCCATCCGACGCTTTTCCTCAAAGCAGACAGACTTTCTTTCAGGATCATCGAAAAAGTCCTTACGATGCACGGCTGGAATGTTCTCCTCGGAGCTGAAAACATTGGCGAGGTCGCTGAAAACCAATGCTCGATCATTATCGAACCGAACGGTTCTGTCAGCATGACTTTACCTGGTGCAGCCGCGGATGATCAGGCTTTATTGACCGTCATGGCAAAAAGACGGTTCGAAAAGGAGTCTGTCGATCATATCGTTCTTCCGTCGGCCCTCCGCGGGGAATACAGAAAACTTCTTGAGACTTTGCCGGCAAGGATAATTTATTCGAAAAACGACAGGGGAGCTTTGATCCGCGATTCAAAAAGCGAAGGCGCCGATTTCGCGGAATTCTATGATCCCGAAGCCGCTGTGATCGTATTATGCGATATGTTTGCATGCAATGAGTTGGAAGAAGAGCTCAAAAAACTGCCATGCGAAACATTAATCGAACGCTCGGCCGATATCCTTGCTTGTGAACGCGGAAGGATCCTCCGGAAGCTCAGCGAAGAAAAACCCACTGATGCAAAGCAGGAGCTGATCGACGGCTATCGGCTGACCTTCGAATCCGGCTGGGTCGAGATCCGTCCGGAGACAGGCAGCAGGGCCGCTTTTAAAGTCTCGGCCGGCAGCATGGATTCCGAATATGCTGAAGAGCTCTGCGACATATACCTCAAAAAGCTTCTTTCGATCAGGGACGGCGGAAACAAATAAAAAAACGGCGCTTCGGATTAAGCCGAAGTGCCGTTTTTATCTCAACATCAGTGTTTCCTGCGGACGATCATCGCGCCTGCGCCGATAACTGCCGTGATTCCGATAAATGCAATGCTGAAAGCACCGGTCGGAGGAACTGTCGGATCGGTCGGAGCATCGGTGGGATCGGGGTCGACCGGCTCGTCGGTGGGCTCATCAGTCGGCTCATCAGTGGGGTCAACGGGCTCTTCCTCGCCGCCGAATTCGAACGGATACTCGAAGGTGTAGTGTTCGCCCTCGCCGAGGAAATCGGAATCGGCGAACATGGTCTGGTCGTTGGTAAGGCCGAAGTATTCGTCGACCAGAGCCAAAGTATCCGCAAGCGCTTCATACATCGGGTCTTCGTGATCGATCGGAGCGGCAACATCTTCAAAAGCTTCGTTCACGGGAATGAAATCGTTATTCTCGGGATCATAGCGATGATAATGATTGTTCTTTGCAACGAAAGTCGTGTATTCGTCCATACCTTCGCAAACGCGGTATTCGACAGCACGCTTCTGAACAAGGATGAAATCGGACCAATGGATATTGTAGCTCGGGAAGCCGTTCGCTTCGCCCTTGTCGACGGTACCGATCTCGAACTGAGCGGGGAAGCGGTACTGGCCGATCGTGACGGCGGTGGTGCCGGTCACATATTCATCGGTCGCTGTGCCGCGGATGATGACTTTGACGTCGCTGCCGAGCTCGGCCATGACCTTCAGCTCATTGCCGTTCAGTTCAACGTTTGCATATTCACCGGGAACGGGGAAGCAGATGCCGATATCATAGTCGCATTCGACTTTGCCCGGGCAGCCCTGCGCTTCAACGAGAGTGATGTTTTCAAGGCCGTTGACGTTGGTGAGGTATTCAATGCTCGAAGCAAGCCTCGGGCTGTAGCCGTCAATGTTTGCCGGAACCTGATAGCTGAGCATCAGCGTCACGGTTTCACCGGGAGCGATAGCGGTCTTGTCCGGAACGGGATTCCAAACGTTATAGGGGATATCCCATTCGTCGTATTCAACAGTGGGGTCGTTTGCAACATGCTGGACCTGCGTGTTGAAGATCGCTTCATCACGGCTTTCGGCGAAAGCGGGAAGAGCAATTGCACTTATGAGGATCAGTGCGAGAAATACGGAAACAATTTTCTTCATGTTTAACTCCTTATAATATGATTTAGGCAGCACTGCCTTTGTTAACATCGTTAGATTGTTCGCGTTTGCGCTGAATACCGAATCCGGAATAGATCGCATTATGCGGACACGCGGCTTTGCAGTCCCCGCATCTTATGCATTCGAGCGCATTCGGAGATTTTGTGATATCGACGCCCATGCGGCAGGCATGAGTGCAGGCGCCGCAGTGCGTACACTTCGATTCATCCACGCTGTAGCGATAAAGCGATACCTTATTGAAGAATGAATAGATCGCACCGAGCGGGCAAACATATTTGCAGAACGGACGGTAAGTTATGATCGAAAGGATAATGAGCGCGCCGAGGATAGACATTTTGAGAATCGTCAGGCCGCCTGCCTCCGCCCAGCTCGTGATGCCTGTACCGGTCTGCGCGGCAGTATTGCCGACAGCGGAGCCGTAGGTCATCAGCGGGACGCCGCCGATCAGCATGCCGGACGGGCAGATGTATTTGCAGAAGAACGGGTTGGACTCATAGAGCAGCGGAAGAACGATAACGAACACGACAAGCAATACGTATTTCAAATAGCGGAAAGGTTTGTCGTGCGGGAAGGATTTGATCTTCATCCTCTTCGGGAGCGGGATCTTATAAAGCAGATCCTGAATCAGGCCGAACGGGCAGAGGAATGCGCATACAAGGCGGCCGCAGAGAGCGCCGAAGAGCATTATAAAGCCGATTACATAAAATGCGAACCAATACAACGGCTGCGCGATAACTGAGCCGCTCTTGGGGTCGAACCAGCTGTTTGTGTAATTGCCCTGATTGAAAACAGCTTGAAGCGCGCCGATCGGGCAGGAGCCGAGGGCGCCGGGGCAGGAATAGCAGTTCATGCCGGGCACACAGATATATTTGAGCTTGCCCTGATAGATCGTGCCCCTGATGAAGCCGACAATATAGCTGTTCGTCAGAATGGTAAAGACGGCCTGGATCGCGAAGCGGCGGCGTTCGACCGACTTTCTTATCTGCATTCTGGTCTTTTGCTTTTTCGGAGCTTTAACTTGCGTTTCCATCAGCCGATACCTACGCATTCCCGGCAAAGCGCCGTAGCTTTTGAAAGAACAGCATTGACTTCGCCGTCAAAGATACCGTAGATTATAAATCCGACAGCACATGTCAGAAGCAGGGCAGGTATCAAATAGCGAAGCACTATGTTGGAATTGCTTTTATTTTTCATGGTTTTCTCCTGATCAGTGGATGCCGAGTCCGTTGAGGATGCTGACCCATTCTTCGTAGGTATGCGAAGCGGTCACGACTTTGAGCACTCTGCCGGTATCGTCAATGAAATAAGTCGTCGGATAAGCGCCTGCCGGGAAGCACTGCGGGATCCCGTTGTGGTTGCGGACGACGGGTTGGGTAAAATGCACGCTGTTCAGAACGCTCAGCGCGGTCTGAATGCAGCCGGGAGTTTCGGAATCTCCGAGCACTGAAAGCACTCTGAAACCCTTATTCGCATAATTGTTCGCGAGCTGCTCGATATGCGGCATCTCCTGGATGCACGGTCCGCAGGTCGTCGCCCAAACGTTGACCATTGTGATCCTCGCATTGGCATAATAACTGTTGGTGATCGTGCCGTGTCCGTTGATGCTCTGCGCATTGAACGGCGGAAGGTTGTCGGGTTTCGGGGTCGGCGTCGGGGTGGGGGAAGGCGTGGGCTTCGGCGTCGGCGTCGG
>DBXK01000016.1:61688-65208 GCA_002309375.1 Christensenella sp. UBA1214
GGAGCAGCCGTAGGTGTTGCGCTCGGCGCTGAAGTCACATTGCCGGGAGCGGGAGTATCGGTCGGTACGGGAGTGCCGGTCGGCTCGGGCGTTGCTTCACCGGGCTGCGGAGTGTCCGAAGGAGCGGGTGTATCCGTCGGCGCAGGAGTATCTTCCGGACTATCGGTGGCTTCAGGAGTGCTGCTGACGGGTTCATCGGTTTCGGGAGCATCCGTAGCCGGCGGTTCGGTTTGATCCGGTTCGGGCGTACTCTCCGTCTCCTGTGTCGGTTCAGAAGTCGTGATTTCCGCATCCTGATTCTTATTCGGATCCGGCGCTATCCTCCAAGGATGAGCGCATGCTGATAAAAGCATTGCAGCTGCGATAAATGCGCAGAGAAATGCTTTAAGCGAAAGCGACGAAAGCATTCGGCTTCGGGATCGTTTATCGTTCATATTCGGACTCCGATTCCATGCATTTCCGCAGATTCCTACGGATAATTAATTATATCATATTCAGTCAATACTTTCAATCAGTTGTGAAGCCTTTTTTTACATAAAAATGCGCACCCCCCGAATGAGAGGGTGCGCAGGATTCGGAACGAATCGGTTTATCAGCCGATGCCCATCGCAGTCCTGAGGACGATGACGGCGTCGCCGACGTCAACAGTGCCGTTGCCGTTCGCATCTGCGAAGGTGATGTCTTCGAACTCGATAAGGTTCATTGCGGCGCGCATGATCAGTAGAGCATCCTGAACGGTGATTTGGTTATCGCCGGTGACGTCACCGAGGGGACGATAGACGCTGTGGATATAGGTGATCTGCGTGATGCAGCTGAAGTCAGTATCCCAGCCGACGAAGAACAGGCCGACATCCTCATGATTCGGAGGAGTGGGAGGAGTTGCGGCGCTGCCGTGCTCGACCTGCTGAGTGCTGAGGATCGAGTTATTGTAGCTGTCGTAGAAGCGGACAAGATACCTCTTGATGTTGTAATGAGCTGTTACGACGGTATCGCCCATCGCGATGTAATAGTAAGGCTCATAGCCGGATTCCAGAATGTTGTCATCATAGACCCAACCTGCGAAGGTGTAACCCTCGATTGTGGGTGCGTCGGGACCGGCGGGGATCACGGTTCCGACCTCAACAACGTCCTCTCGAATAACTTCGCCGGTAACTTCGTTTACATAGCTGACAGTGCATTCTTCGCCGTCATGATTGCGGAGAACGTCAAGCCACATTTCAACATAGGCGAGGAGCTGATTGTAGTTGGAGAACGAACCGACGATATGATCGCGGACGACACCGTGGCTGTCGACGATAAGCGTCTGCGGGATGTACGGCTGGGTACTGAAAACAGCCCTCAGAACGTCATCGGGGACGACGTTGGTCCAAGTGTAACCGTTGCTGGAAAGGAAGCTCGAAGCTCCGCTTTCAGTGCAGCCGTTGGTAAGGCTGACTGCGCCGAGAACATTTACGTCCATCTCGGGAGTGTCCTTATAATGGTTATACATCTGGTTGATATGCGGCATCTCGCTGACGCAGGGGCCGCACCATGTTGCCCAATAGTTGATGAAGGTCAGCTCATAATCGCCGAGCACCGAACCGTCAACATAGTCCTGGGTAGTGATGATACGCGCATTGAAGTTCGAAACATCCATACCGAAGCCGTTGCGGGTCGCGGGCTGTTCAGCATCGGTCTTAGCGGAAACAAACGAGAAAGAACCGAGGACCATAACTGCCGCAATGAGAATAGAGAGTAATTTTTTCATGTTTTTCCTTACCTTTCTATAAAATATTGCACTATTGTTTTCCAATAGTTTTTATTGTTCGAGAATGCCCATGGCAATGCGCAGAACGATGATCGCGTCGGAAACCTCAACGGTGCCGTTGCCGTTCATATCCGCAACAGCTTCGTTCTGAAGGGTAACGATCTCCATCGCAGCACGCATGATCGTCAGAGCGTCCGAAACCGAAAGCTCACCGTTGCCGTCGACATCGCCGGGGATGAAATCCGGTTCTTCGGCTTCAAGGGTCTCGAGCCAGGTCTCGATATAATTCTGCAGCTGGCCGGAACTTGAAAAGCTTCCGGTGTGCATATCGCGGACGATACCGTTCCTGTCAACGATTATCGTGTTCGGGATCGCATTGGAATTGTTGAATACAGCAGCAAGGACATTGTCTTCAATGACGTTCGGCCAGGTATAGCCGTTGCTGTCAACGAATTGGAGCGCGCTCGCGGGAGTGCAGCTGTTGCTGATGTATACCGAGCCGAGAATCTGAACATCGGCTTCGGGGGTGGAGCTGTAATACTCGTGCATCGTCTGGAAATGCGGCATCTCGCTTACGCAGGGGCCGCACCAGGTCGCCCATTCGTTGATGACAGTCATCGTGCATTCGGGGATGATATCGCTTGTGACGGTGCCTCCGTGCAGCTCGGTCGCGCTGAACCCCATGATGCTCATTCCTACGGCGTCACGGGTCTCGGCTTTTTGAACTGCCGCAGTTGCGGAAACGCAGGTAAACAGCATCAGCGATGCGATCAATAGTGCTGAGAGAATTTTTTTCATATTGGGACTCCTTCCTGTCCGAATTATTTATACATTATTAAGTATATCATATTCGGACTCGTTAAGCAATCGGTTTTTTCAAAAAGAATGCTTTTCTTTGTGCCCGGAAGCGGCGTCGAGATTCCTTCGGCTTTCGCCGTCCGCAGGGATCTTTGCGAGGATCTCTTCGCAGGGGTATTCGGCACATTCTCCGCAGTTATAACCAACGCCGTGTTCAACTGCGCAGCAGCGGATCCTGCAGACATTGCAGAAGGGATGGATATAGCGGACGTCGCCTTTACAGCCCGAACAGTTGATATCTTCCTTTGTTAACTGCTTTTCGGGCGTTGAAAGCTTCTTCGCGAGCGTTTCACGCATAGCATCGCTGTCTTCGGCCGTTGCAATATAAATCGGACATTTGCCGCAGTCGAAGCCGCAGTACGCCATATGGACAGTCCTTTGGATGGAAATATTATCCGGTTTCATAACAATAATTGAATGATCAAAGCAAAAGGAGGCACATATAATGCTGTGCCTCCTTTCTTCGGTCAAATGATCAAATTACTTGCGAATGCTCTCGGCACCCATCTGGATAGCCTTCTCGTTGAGAGGAATGAACTTCGCCTTCTTCTCGCCGAGTTTGTAGAGCAGCGCGTCGAGGATGCTCTTGACTTCAACAGCCTTGGTAGCCTCGATATATGCGCCCAGCATCGCCATGTTGCCGACCTTGGGATTCTGGAGGGAATCCGCGATCTCGTTGCAGGGAACATAGTAAACGTCGATATCGGTACGGGTCGCCTTCTTCTCGATGATGGAGCTGTTGATGAAGAGCTTGCCGCCGGGGTTGACGCAGGACTCGAACTTGTCGAGGGAAGGAGTGTTCATCGCGATGACGCAGTCAGCCATGCTGAGAACGGGGGAGGCGATGGGTTCATCGGAAACGACGACGGAGCAGTTGGCGGTACCGCCGCGCATTTCGGGACCGTAGGAGGGGAG
>DBXK01000045.1 GCA_002309375.1 Christensenella sp. UBA1214
GATCACCTGCAGAAGACGCTGGACGGCCTCTATGCCGCCGCGACGGCGAACCCCGATATCCTCGAGGATCCCACCGTAAAGCGTTTCGAAGTCAACCGCGATAAGCTTTCGTCTTTCGCGGACCGCTCCGTTCGGGATATCCCGCTCGCGAAAAAGCAGGAGCTGCTGCTTTCGTACCTGCCGATCCTTTCGGAGGAACCCGCAGTTACCCTGCCCGAGGGGAAATACCTCGACCGAAACAGCGAATTCCGCTTCTTGTCCAGCCTCGGCGCGGACGTCGCCTATGATTATCAGACCTGCGGTATAGTTCTGGGATTCGCTATGGCGGAAGGAGAAAAACAGTTCCATGGCAGCTGGAGCAACGGCGTGACCCGCTTTGAGGAGCTCCGCGGCCTTGAGGAAACCATTCGCGGCTCCGTCCGCGAGCAGGCGGACAGTATGCGCAGCGCCGTGCCCGTGGAAGCCGGGAAATACCCCGTCGTGCTCTCCCCGGAGGCTGCGGGCGTATTCGCTCACGAGAGCTTCGGCCATAAATCGGAAGCGGACTTCATGCTTTCCGACGAATCCATGAAGGATGAATGGCAGCTCGGTAAAAAAGTCGGTTCGCCGATCCTTTCCATCGCGGAAAGCGGTACAATTCCCGGCAGCGGCTTCGTTCCCTACGACGACGAGGGTACCAAGGCGCGCAAGAATTATCTGATCAAAAACGGCGTGCTCGCGGGCCGCCTGCACAGCGCGATGACCGCCGCTGCGCTCGATGAGGACCTGACCGGCAACGCCCGCGCGATCGACTGCGAATTCGAGCCGATCGTCCGCATGACGACGACCTATATCGAGGGCGGCGACCTCAGCTTCGACGAGCTCATCGCGCCGATCGAAAAGGGCTATTTTATCAAGACCGTCAAGCACGGCAGCGGCATGAGCACCTTTACCATCGCGCCGAAGGTTGCCTACGAGATCGTGAACGGCAAGCTTGGCCGTCCCGCTCAGATCAGCGTTATTTCGGGCAACGTGTTCGAAACGCTCGGCCTCATCGACGGGCTCACAAGGGATGTCGAGCTTCTCTCCTTCGTCGGCGGCGGCTGCGGTAAGATAGAGCAGTATCCTCTGCCCGTCGGCTTCGGCGGCCCGTTCGTCAGGGTTTCCGAAATGAACGTTCAGTAATCGAGGTGATAGAAATGGAAAAAGAATTCATCAAAAAAACAGAGCAGTCCGTAACGCTCAACGTCACCGCGGGAAAAATCGACAGCTTCCGCGAGATCGAAAGAACGACCGGCACCGTCCGCGTCTATGAAAACGGCTGCATAGGCGTCGCCGGCTGCCTCGGCGAACCCAATGAAGAAGAGCTGACCGAAAAGGCGAAGGAAGCGCTCGCTTTCGCGATCCCGTATCCCTGCAGCCTCGAAGGCCCCCTCGAGCAGGAGGAGATCCACGATGAGGAGATCATCCCGGTCGCCGAATTCATCCCGACGATGCAGCGTTTCCTCGACCGCCTCGGCGAGCTTTGCCCGAAATTCGCGCTTACCAACAAGATCAGCCTTACCCGCAGCAGGACGGAATATAAGAATTCCCTCGGAAGGCATCTCGTCAGCTGTGGCAGAGAACTCATTATCAGCCTGGTCGCGCAGAGCCGTGGCAGCGGCAACCTTTTCGATACCGGCTTAGGCTGGAGCGGCGACCACTTTGATGAGGAAGCGCTGCTCGCGGAGTTCAAACGGGAGTACGACGCCTTCTATAAGCCCGCCGATATCGAGCCCGGCAGATACCCGGTCGTGATTGAACCTGTGCAGCTCCTGGGCAGGTATCTCAATCATATGGTCGGCGATCTCTACGCCGCTGGTGCGTCGCTTCTGAGCGGCAAGCTCGGCGAAAAGGTGTTCTCCGATAAGCTGACCCTCAAGGCCGATATGAACCTCAAAACCGCTCCAAGCGGCTGCTTCTTCGACGCCGAAGGCTGCGTCGCCCCGGATATGAGGCCTTCTCTCGTTGAAAACGGCGTGCTGAAAGGCCTTCTCACCACGAAAAAGACAGCCGCGGCTTACGGCCTTCCGAATCTCGGGACCGCTGCCGCGACCTATGACGGTGTTCCCGACATGGACATCAGCGGCCTTTACGTGGAACCGACCGTCAAGAGCCTCCGTGAGCTCGTGCCCGGCAAAGCGGTGCTCGTGGTGGTCGCGGCCGGCGGCGACGCCACGCCCGAAGGTCATTTCGCCACCCCCGTGCAGATGGCTTACCTGATGGAGAACGGCGAGCTCGCAGGCCGCCTGCCCGATATCACCGTCAGCGGCGATTTCTTCGATCTGCTCGGCAAGGACTACGTCGGGACCTCCCACGATGATCCGATTGACGGCTTTAATTTCAGCGCGTTCGTAATGGACGTCGATAAAGCCTGAAGCGAAAACAGCATACACTGCAAACAAAAAAGCGGGGTCTCCCCCGCTTTTTCACATTCCATTGTGAAGGAAAGCCGCGCAGGCGGATCCCCTCACGCCGCCCTCCGCTCACTTCTGCATCAGCTCGCCGAGCCTTTTCAAAAAGGCGTCGGCTTCGCTCCTTTCCGTTCCCCATGAGGTCACGAGGCGGATCGGGATCATGCCGTCCTTTTCGCGGCGCCATTCATAGAAGAAGAAATCCTGTTTGAGCGTATTCACAACGCCCGCCGGCAGGATCGGGAAGAGCTGGTTCGTCGGGGAATCTCCGTCGAAGCGGACGCCGAGCCGGATGAGACCCTCGCGCAGGATGGAAGCCATCTCGTTTTCATGCCGCGCGATGCGGTAATAGAGGCTTTCTTCGCCGCCCGCGAGCAGGGCTTCGAACTGCACGCCGATCAGCCTGCCCTTGGCGAGCATCCCGCACTGGCGCTTGATCATATGGCGGAAACGGCCTTCGCAGAGCCCGGGCCGCAGCACGAGCGCTTCGCCGAAGAGCGCGCCGTTTTTCGTGCCGCCGATATAGAAGGCGTCCGAAAGAGCGGCGATATCGCGGATATCGGCGTCGTTTTCACCGCAGGTCAGCGCCGCGCCGAGCCTTGCGCCGTCGATATAGAGGAGCAGGCCGCGCTCCCTGCACTTTGCATAAAGCGCCTTCAGCTCGGCCTTTTTATAGATCGTGCCGAGCTCCGTGGGCTGGGAGATATAGACGAGCGCGGGCTCCGGCGTGTGCTCATCCTGGTACTCCTCGAGCGCGCGGTCGATCAGCCCCGGCGTGAGCTTGCCGTTCGGCGCTTCGGCCGTCACGATGCGGTGCCCCGTGCCCTCGAGCGCGCCGGTCTCATGGAAATAGATATGCCCGGTGCGCGCGGCGATGACCGACTGCCAGGGCTTCAGCACGGCGGCGGCGAAGGTGATATTGCAGGGCGTGCCGCCGATCATGAAATGCACCTCCCGCGTCTCGTCCCCGATCAGCTCGCGGATCAGCTTCGCGGCGTTTTCGCAGTGCGGATCGAGGCCGTAGCCATCCGTATGCTCGGAATTGGTTTTGATGAGCGCCTCCAGCACCTCCGGATGCGCACCCTGGTTATAATCGGAATTGAAGAAGATCATATTTGCCTCCGAAAAGCATTGTGTTTGAAGGCATTATACTGTATCGCGGGCGATAATACAATAGGCTGAGGCAGGCTTTGCGATCCGATGCTTCCGCGCATTAAAAAAGCCCCGCAGAAGCGGGGCTCCGGTTCAGATCACAGATCAATAAAGATCATACAGGCTGAGGCCGTGAAGGCTGTTGTAGATCGCGTTGTAGGAAGACTGTGCCGCGGCGTTGTTGAAGATCTTGAAGAAAGCGCCGATCGTGATGCATGCGGCAAATGCAATGATCACGAACAGGAAGAGCTTCATATCGTCGCCGAGGAGCTTCTTCAGCGAGAGATAGATGATCAGCACCTGGACGGCGACTGCGGCGGCCATGATGACCTCCAGGAAATAACCCCACATAGGAGCGAAGGGCATTACGAGCAGAGCGCCGGCCGAGAGGGGTATCGTCGAATACGCCACAATGTTCAGTATCGTGATCGGATTGATCTTCTTGTGTGCAAAAACGGGCATCAGGAAGCAAACGCCGATCATTACGCCGACGGCAATGATCCCGATCAGCAGACCGAACAGCAGGTAATAGCCGAAGCCGAGCTTATTAATTGCGCCATAGATGCCAAACGCCAGCGCAAAGAGGGTGATATTGCCGCCGATCAGAAGCGACCACTCGTGGGAAGTGCTTTCGGTCGCGATGTCGATCCCCGCCTCGGGCTTGCCGGTGAAGAATGCCTTCAGCTCATCCAGCAGCCTTTTGAACATCGGGGTCGGGGCCTTCTCCGGCTTCGGCTGTTCGGGCTGCGCAGGCTGCGCGGCCTCGCCGATCCTGGTCCCGCAATTGCCGCAGAAAGTGGCGTCATCCGGCAATTTGGTACCGCATTTGGGACAGAACATAGTTTTTCTCCTTTACAACAATAAGTACAGATAAATAATCTGCCGGTTACGGATATTATATCACGGCGTTCGCTCCGTTTCAATAGATAACTGCGGCCTTCGCCGAAATCATTTCGCTTTTTTTCTGTTCGGTGCGCGGATCAGCCGCCGAAGCGGACCATCGCCGAAAGCACGGCGGAATAGTAAAGGCCGGGATCCTGTCCGAGCATCGCTTCCGCAGACTCGGTATCGCCGTCGATGCGGTAATGGATCTCCAGCATCCTTCCGCTGCCGTCGTCGCCGAAGAGGACGATATCCGAGCCAAAGCCGACGTCCTTCATTACGGCCGCATAGCAGTCGTAGCCGTCAACGGTGTAATGCCAGAAACGGATGCCGGTCTCCCCCGCCTCGCGGATCAGCCTTGCAAGCGCGTCTTCGTTGGAGGTATAGGCGTCATACGTCACTGAATTGACGCCCTGCGCTTCATTCGCGATCTCAAAGCCCTGCGCATCGTTGCGGACAACGGCGAAGCCCTCCGGCAGCCTGATGCTGAAGAAGCCGTTGGCGCTGATAATGCGGTCGGGGTCGTCGAAGCTCGGCCGGGTGCTGCCGCTGCCGCCGGGAACGGCTTCATCGGTCGTCAGGCGCAGGTTGAGGTTCTTCCCGCTCAGCTGCGGGAGCTTTGCGGGGTCGCCGCCCATGACAGTCACAAGGCTGCGGAAGCCGTATTTCAAAGTGTATTCATATCCGGCGGGAATGATGTCGCCGCTCCATTCGTCGCCGCAGTGGCGGAGGGTGATATCGAGCTTCATGTAATCCGTGCTGTCGCCGAACACCGCGCTCATGGAGAGCTTGTCGCCGAGGCGGCGGAAGGTCCAATCATCGATCTTTTTCCCCTCGACCGTTCCCTTGAGAACGATCGTGTCCTCGCCGAAGGTCGCGGCGCAGTCCTTGAGAAGCTTGTCGCCGACGCCGTTGATCACAAGATAGCAGACGCCGGTGTTGCCGTCGGTCACGGCGGCGCGCATCACGCAGTCGTTCGTGATCCCGGCATTGTCCCGGTAGATCCCGCCGCTTTCGGTAACAGCGAAAACGCCGTACCAGTCGCCGAGCAGATCGCGCGAATACTCCGGCACCGCGCTCTGCTGTTCCTCCTCCTTTGTGCCGCAGGAGCAGGCCGCAAGGAGCGATATGAGCGCCGCAAGGGCAAGGATCAGGGCTGTGAGTTTGAGCTTTTTCATGTTCGTCGCCCTCCGTTATTTGCCGCCGAAGCCGACAGCGAGCGGCGTTCCGGCGGGGTAGCTGTCCGAATCACGCGCCGCGATCGGTTCAACGCGGTACGGGATCTCATAGACGCTGCCGTCTTCGATGATTATGCGCACTGTGAAAAGGAATGAGCCATCCTCCGAAAGGGCGGCGTTCGCGCTTTCGGCGAACTGTTTCGTGATCGTTCCGCGAAGCAGCAGCTCGCCGTCCGCTTCATCGTATTCGAGCTTCACGCCGTCCGGAAGAACACCTTCGATCGAATCGAAAGCGGAACCGAGGCCGAGACGGGCGATCAGCAGGAAATCGAATTTTTTATCGGGAATGTAATAGAGGATCGAATTCGCCGTGAAAACGCAGTCCGGCATATTGTTCGGAACGGGCGTGGGCTCCGGCGTCGGCTCCGGCGTCGGCTCGGGCGTCGGCTCCGGCGTTGCGGGTTCGGGCTCAACGATGCTCAGAGTGACCGTAGCATAGGTCTCATACGGCGCTTCCTCGGAAACGACGTAGAACATGAATTTGTAATCGCCCGTTCTCGTCGGCGTTCCGCTGACGGTTCCGTCCGAAGAAAGGGCAAGGCCGACGGTATTCATCCAAACGCATTCCTCATCCTGCGGATCGATCCACTCGACGAAATGAACGATCTCGACCGGGTAGTCGGTCTCGATCCGCGCCGAATACGCTTCGCCGAGCGTCGCTTCGGGAAGCGCCGTTGTGATGACGTTGATCCCGCCGCGGGTGACGTTGAAGGCGATGACGGCGTCGCTGCTCAGCAGGCCGTTCGGAAGAAGCTCGAAATCGACGACGAAATAACCGGGCTCTGTCGGAGTTCCGGAAACGATATAGTCGTAGCTGTTATAATAATTATTGAATGTGCGCGTCAGCGTGATCCCGGGGGGCAGGGATCCGGCGCGGATCTCCACTGCGCTCGCCTGATCATCGTTGGACCAGAGGACGTAGCTGTAGGGCTTGCCGACCGTCAGCTCCTCCGTCACCATCGGATTCAGGCTCTCGCTGTGCGCAGCGGGAACGGCAAACGCGTTTATCAACATCGTGAAAGCAAAAATGAGCGCCAAAAGCTTTTTCATGCGCATATTGCTTCCTCCTTTGTTCTGTATGCTTCAATTATAGCGGATTTTATCGAAAAGAGCAAGAAAACGAAGCCGGAAATCAGTCTTTCGGCGCGATCTCCTTTTCGATTATGCGTGCGAAGTGCTCGATGCCGGCGCGGTCCCGCTCGGCGAAACGGTTCAGAACGGGGCTGTCGATATCGAGCACGCCGAAAACGCTGCCGTCCGCCGCGCGAAGGGGCACGACGATCTCCGAATTGGAGGCGCAGTCGCAGGCGATATGCCCGGGAAAAGTATGCACGTCCGCAACGACGATGGTCCGGTTTTCCGCCGCCGCAGTGCCGCAGACGCCGCTTCCGAGCGGGATCTCGATGCAGGCGGGCTTGCCCTGGAACGGCCCGAGAACGAGCTTTTCGCCCTCGATCAGATAGAACCCCGCCCAATTCAGGATCGGGAGATTGTCATAGATCAGCGCCGAAGCGTTCGCCATGTTCGCGACCGGGTGCGGCACTTCGCGCACGAGCCCTTCGAGCTGCAGCGCAAGATCGTCGTAATCGACCATTTTTTGCATTTCCTTTCGCTTTTTCGTCCATATAATAGCATAACCGGGGTGCGGATTGCAAGATTTCGCCCGATTTTGCATCAAAACCGGGATTCTTCGGCGGCGAAAAATATGCTATAATACCTTGGATAAGGATTTGGAGGAAAAACGCTTGCAGCCAACGATCTTCACATATCTGATCGTCTGTCCGCTCGTCATCCTTGCGGGGTTCGTCGATTCCGTCGCGGGAGGAGGGGGCGTGATCTCCCTGCCCGCGTATCTGATCGCCGGTCTGCCCGTCAAGCTCGCCGCCGGAACGAACAAGCTCGCCAACGGCTGCGGCACCGCCATCGCCGCCGCGAAATACGCAAAGAGCGGCAACGTGGACTGGTTCTGCGCGATCCCCGCGGCGGTCTTCTCCCTCCTCGGCTCGGCTGCGGGGACCTCCCTTGCCGTCTATATGCGGGACGAGGTTCTGAAGGTCATCATCCTCGCCGCCCTCCCCGCCGTCGCCGTGCTGCTGCTCTTCATCCGCAAAAAGGACAATGACGAAGAAACGCTTGCGGAGAAGCCGCGCGGAAGGATCATCCTCATCTCCTCGCTGATCGGCCTCGGCATCGGCATGTACGACGGGCTGATCGGCCCCGGCACCGGCACATTCCTGACGCTCGCCTTCTCGCTCTTCCTCGGCTTTTCGCTGCTGCGCGCTTCGGGCTGCGCGAGGATGGCCAACCTTGCGAGCAACATCTCCTCCCTCATCGTCTACCTTCTCCACGGCGACGTGCTTTTCGCGGTCGGTATCCCCGCCATCGCCTGCTCGATGCTCGGCAATTACCTCGGCTCGCGCTTCGCGATCCGCGGCGGCAACGCGAAGATCCGCCTCGTGATGTTCGCGGTGCTGGCGCTTCTTTTCATCAAGACCGCGCTGGAGCTGACCGGCGTGATCGATTTTTGAATTTTCCGCTTTTTTTCATCAACAGTGTAAGATTATCGCTCCCGATCGGAATCATTTATTGAAACGGATCCGATTTCATTTGGAGGTATTGCTTTGGACGACGCAAAGCGCGTGATGCTCATCAAAACCGACCCGGAAGCGGGCATGGCGGGCCTTATGGACGACCATATGGGCCTTGTCTGCTCGATCGTTCGCGGGCGGCTCGGAGGGGTCTGCACAAAAGAGGATATCGAGGACTGCGTCAGCGAGGTTTTTGCGGAATTTTACCGCGGCATCAACAATTTTTCGCCCGAAAAGGGCACAGTCAAGGCGCTGCTTTGCTCGATCGCGAAGCACCGCGCAGCCTCGATCTGCCAAAAAGCATCCCGCGCCGCCGGAAATATCCCGCTCGATGAAGCCGGGAACGAGCTTCCGGGCGGCGGACCTTCCGCGGAGGAGCTTGCCGCCGCCAAAGAAAAGCGGAGGAAGCTGATCACCGCCGTCGAAGCGCTCGGCGAACCGGACCGTTCGATCATCGTCCGCAAATACTATCTTTGCGAAAGCTCGAAGAGCATCGCAGACCGGCTTTCCATGACCGTGTCCGCCGTGGATACGCGCGCGCACCGGGCGCTCGGGAAGCTCAAAAAAGTCCTGGAGGGGATCAACGATGAATAATAACGATATTGAAAAGCTGCTGGAGCTCGCTTCAAGCGAGGAAGCGGACCGCCTGCTCGAGGGGATCGACGCTGCTGGCATGGATGCGGGCGAAACGGATACCGGGAAAGTGCGCAAAGCAGTCTTTGAAAAATGCGGGATCGAAGAAGGACGAAGAGAGGCGTTTCCTCAGCCCGCAAGGGGAAGGAAGATCCGGCGCTTCAAATGGAAGCGCGTGCTCGCGGCGGCAGCGGCGGTGCTGCTCTTCGCGGGAGCCTGCCTCGGCGCATGGGCGCTCATCAGGGAGAACCGGGAGTATAAAACGGCCCTCGCATTCTTCGAGGAGCACGATCTGCCGGCAGAAGGCCTGACGAGGCAGCAGATCAAGGACGTTTATAAGGATATCAGCACCAATAATTTCGCCGACCCGATGAGCGAAAAGGTGCTGACGGCCTATGCGAACAACCTCCGTCTTTCCGAAGACATGATCTACGTGGGTACAAACGTGAAAACGAATTCCGATTATCTTTGGCGGCTCAGCAACAACATAGCCTCCGAGCCGTATTCCGTTGGCCTGATCGCCGGCGAGAGCCTTCTTTACGACGGGAACGTGCATTTCGAGCGCGAATGGACCGGCCTCGAATACGAAGGGCATGCTACCGGCTTCAATGAAAAATGCACGTTCGAAAAGTACGTCGGAGGCGAGCTTATATGGAGCGTCGATTTCCCGCTCGAGAGCGTGGAAGTATATGCCCCCGTTTCGGACGGCGTGCTCGCTGCGGGCGTGACGGATATCATCAACGCCGAGAACGCTTACGTCCAGGTCGAAAGCCATGATAAGCTCGATGAAGCCGAGCGCCTCCGCGAAAAGTTCATCGCGGAGGAGCTGCCGAAATACGCCGATCACGCCGTTCAGCGCCGCTTTATCGCGAAGATAAACGATAAGGGCGAGGTCGTTTTCAAGAAGTATTTCAACGTCACCGCTCCGAAGTATAATTCCGCAGACTATTACGATTATATCGAGTTCGAAAGCATCCTTTTCGAAACGCCGGAGGGCTACGCCCTGCTCGAGCCGGGCGGGCACAATTACCGCGCGTTCGTGCTGACGAGCTTTTCCCGCGGGGGCGATTTCATCGGCAGCGTCAATCCCTCCCTCGGCGAATACGGCAACCTGCGGCTGCAGTGGGCAGCACCTTCCGAAAACGGCGCCGTCGCGCTGCTAAGTCCAGACTACGTCACTTATAACAGCATCGCGCCGGATCCCGTCACCTTCAGCGTCGTCCGCATCGGCTTCGACGGCAGCGTCACCGAGCTTTGCACCTTCACCGCGCCGTACACGGGCTTCAAGCTGAATTCCATCGCCGAGCAGGGCGGGAAGGTCTGGATCTCCGGCTACCGCTTCACCGAAGGCAACGTCGGCGTTTACGAGATGCAAAGCATCGTTGCGGAGATCTGGGCGAATATCGACCGCTGGAGCAGCGACGACGGCATCCTGGTGCCCTCCGATTACCTCACGCCGCGCGTGCGGGCCCTCTACGAAGCGAAGCTCTTCGTTCTTGAGTCGGACGGCGCGCCGGTCGAGGTGCTCTCCGTTCCCGGCGCAATCGGGAGCTTCCTCTCCATCGGCGCGAACGGTGAGCTGATCTGGAACGCCGATTCGATCACGAGCACCTATTACTCCCCCGCCACGAGCTCATTCCAGGTCGGCGGTACCTGCAGCGTTGAGCGCTACCGCTTCGCTTCCCCCGCCGATACGCCCAAGGCTGAGCAGACCGGGGCGCTGGTGCAGTTCAGGAGATAATTATGAAAAAAGCCGTATACTCGTTGATGATCCTGATGCTGTTATTGCCGCTCGCGGCCTGCGGAAAGAAAAAAGCTCCGGAAGACGCCGCAGACGTCGGCGCCGCACCTGACAATCATGCCGCGGAGACCGCGGAGGATGCGGACGTCGGCGCCGCCCCGAACGGCTATACCATCGGTTATCTCGCTTCCAACGGCGGGGATGAATGGCTCCCCGATTGGCAGCGAAGCGAACCTTTCGGAAGCGCCTTTACAGACGTTACGCCGGAGATGATGAACGCTTACATCGAAAAGCTGCGGGGCGAAGGATTCGAGCTTGTCGGCGGGAAATGGGCCAAGATGCTTTACCGCGATGACGTATGGATCGAGATCAGCGATAATACCGAAGCCTGCGAAAGCGCAAGTGTTTCCGTGACCGTCCGGTCCTCTTTTCCCGGTTTAAGCGCGGATGAGGCAGCCGCCGCTGTTGGCGCGGGCGGAATGAGCAAGGCGCCGTGTGCGCTGATCGATATCTCCCCGGAAGGACTCTTCGTGGATACGGGCTTCGGGATATTCAAGGCTCTGTTCGACGAGCCGCCTTATGAAGGCGTTCTCGATCCGCTTTTTACCGTCAAAACCTTCATGATCGGGGGCGGAAAGGCGTTTGATGTGAGCGGTCTGATCGACGCTGTCCCGGCGGATATCGACGGCGACGGAGCCGTCGAAGCGATCGTGCTCGAATGCGGCCCGACCTCCGGCTTGTACTCGATCTCCCTGCGCGTTTTCGGCTCTGAAAACGGTGAGGTCGTATGCGAGGCAGGCGGGATGTTCATTCCCGAGCACAGCAGCTTTGGGCTGAAAGTTATCGGCGGCAAACCGTTCCTTGTCTCCGGCGGAAGGAATTATCCGCTGACTGTTGAAGGGGCGGCTGTGCGGATCGACGATCCGGATAATGAGCTCGGGCTGACGCAGTTCGGGAGATAAGATTCGATCCAATAAACTCAATCCAATAAAAAAGATCCCGTTTCAGGGATCTTTTTCGCTTATTTACGGACTATTCCTCTTCCCCGGCCCTTGCCCGCTCGAGCAGCACGCCGCCGTTCTTCTTCAGCCAGGCATTCCATTTTTTGTATTCCGGGAAAGCGGCGAGCACTTCGCGGTAGAAGCGGCGGGAATGGTTCATCTCTTTAAGATGGCAGAGCTCGTGCACGACGACGCTGTCGATCACTTCCCTCGGGCAGAGCATCAGCAGGCAATTGAAATTGAGGCTGCCCGCGGATGAACAGCTGCCCCACTTCGTTTTCTGGCAGCGGATCGTGATGCGGGCGTAGGTGACGCCGATGATGCGGGCATAGAACTCCGCGCGCTTCGGGATATAGTCCTTCGCGATCTTCGTCAGGCCAATGCGCTCCTCTTCAGTCAGGGGGCCGAGGCTGTCCGCCTTCGCCTGCCGCTCCTCCGCCTTTTTGAGCTGCCGATCCACCCAGGCGGTATTCTCACGCACGAAAGCGTCGATCCGGCTTTGCGGCGTTTTCAAAGGGGCGCGGACGATGAGCTCCGTGCCCTTGACCTGCATCCCGAGCGTTCTTCTGTCGCTGCGGATCAGCGTGTATTCCATTTATCAGTCCTCGGGGCCGGGCTTCAGCGGCTCGAAAGCGACGCGGAAATTCGGTTTCTCCCTTTTCAGATCGACGAGCAGGCGCAGCAGCATCTCCCAGCGCCAGCCGAGGCTTTCCGCAAGCTTATCGGTGTTGACGAGGATCACGCCGATCTCGTCCGTCGCTTCGGTCAGCATATCATTGAGCGCATCGAGATTATTGCCGTACCAATCGGGGAAATGCAGCGCCTTTTTGAACGCGCGGTGCATATCCGCGCTGCTTTTGATCTTTTCGCCGTCCAGCAGAACGATTTTCATCAGTTATCCCCTCCGTAAAGCAGAGTAAAGTGTTCGTAGTGGTCGCCCGTATAATAGATCAGGCCGTCGTTCGAATAAACGATGCGCTTCGCGCCGCGGCTGGATTTGCCGAGGGTGCCGATATCGCATTCGTAATAGGTCCTGCCGCGCTTGGTCGGGAGCTGGCCCTCGTAATTGCCGAAGCGGTCGCCGCCGATGCACTTACCCGGCGCGTAGGGCTCGAGACTTCCGCCCGTCCAGCCGAGCTCCTGCGCCTCGCGCTTTGTGATATAGTTGGAGGGCAGATGGCCGTAGATCAGGATATAGAGCGCGACCTCGTCCTTCGTGTCGTAAATGCCGTTTTCATCGACCGGGCAGGGCGTCGCGGTCGGAGCGGGCGTCGGCGTCGGAGCGGGCGTCGCGGTCGGAACGGCTGTCGGGGTCGGTGCCTCCGTCGGCCCGGGCGCTTCGCTTCCATCGGGCGCCGGAGTCTCGGTCGGGACCTCTGTCGGCCGCGAAGTCGGAAGGTCGATCATCCCGGGCGTCGGTGACGCCTCGGCATCCCTGTCCTTCTTCGGCTGGCAGGCGAGGAGCGAAAGCCCCGCAATCAGCGCCAGAAGCAGCGCGAAAATCCGTTTCAGATTCGTTTTCATATCAAGCTCAAAAGCATCCTTTCATTTTGCTGCGGAAACACCCGCAAATTTAAGTATATAAAAAAAGAGCCGAATTGTCAATCGGGGAGCAGAGTTCGGCAAGCGGAACGTGACAATCAAAGGGTTATCCAGTATCGTCTCAGCAAATGCCGCCCCTCCGCATCGTTGCAGGTCTCTATGGTATCTTTCCAGATACCGCCCAATGCTTCGCATACGCGAATGGAAGCTTTGTTTTCATCGTTGATCGTCAGCAGCACTTTTTCCATTCCGTGCTGCTTTGCGATCTCCAGCCCAAGGCGAAGGATCTCTTTGCCATATCCCTTGCCTTGTTCCGATATTCTGACTGCATAACCGATGCTTCCGATATCCGTCATCACCTTTTCGGGAAATTCGGTTCGGAGCTGGAATTCTCCAATGAATTTTCCGTTGTCGATCGCCCAATAGTGAAAACTGACGGGTTGACCTTCAACCAGTCCCTGTTCTTTTCTGTCATACCATGATTTGGTGCGGAAAAACCATTCATCATCAATAAACTTAGGATCAGTGGGCTTGAAATAGGTGACGTTGTTATCATAGAATTCCCGGCAGTACTCTTTGTACCCTGCAACATATTCGGGGCATCTCTTTATAAGCTCTACCATACGCTTCCCTCGCAAATTTCGGTTTGCTGCGATAATTATACTATATTCATCCTTATAAAACAACAAAGAAACTTCTTTTGCATTGGCAGACAAAAGAGGTTCCTTTGATGTGAAAGAGCGCCAAATAATACACGCTCGCTGCCTCGCCAAACCGGAATTTGTCAATTGTCAAACTTTATTATCTGCTTATCTTTTT
>DBXK01000008.1:0-26993 GCA_002309375.1 Christensenella sp. UBA1214
TTCAAACACTCAAACATTCAAACAATAAAATATGCTTTACTATTTATTTGACTGGTTAGACAAGGCTTTTGATTTCCCGGGGGCGGGAGTGTTCCACTACATCTCGTTCCGGGCCTCGATGGCGGCCATCACCTCGCTGCTCATCATGCTGTTTTGCGGCAAGCCCTTCATCCGTTTCATCCGCCGGAAGTCGATAGGCGAGACCGTGCGCAACCTGGGTCTTGAGGGACAGAAAGAGAAAGAGGGTACCCCCACGATGGGTGGACTGCTGATCCTGGCGGCCCTCATCATACCCACGCTGCTCTTTGCCAAGCTGGACAACGTCTATGTGCTGGCCATGCTGACCACCACCGTGTGGCTGGGGATGATAGGCTTCATCGACGACTACATCAAAGTGTTCAAGAAAGACAAAGAGGGTCTGCCCGGCAAATTCAAGGTCTTCGGACAGGTGGCCTTGGGACTGGGCGTGGGTCTGCTGCTCTCGTTCCATCCCGACATTGCCTCCACCAAGACCACCATCCCCTTTGTGAAAGGCAATGAGTTTGACTATGCGTGGCTCATCAGCTGGATGGGCGACTGGACCCAGAACTGGGTGTGGGTGGTCTATGTGCTGGTGGCCATCTTTGTGGTGACGGCCGTATCGAATGCCGCCAACCTGACCGACGGCATCGACGGCATGGCCACGGGTACAGCCTCCGTCATAGGCGGCGCCCTTGCCATCCTGGCGTGGCTAAGCGGCAACATCATCATGGCCAACTACCTCAACATCGTCTACCTGTCGGACATTGGTGAACTGACCATCTTCATCACCGCCTTTGTGGGTGCCACGTTGGGATTCCTGTGGTTCAACACTTATCCTGCCGAGATATTCATGGGCGACACGGGTTCCCTGGCCTTGGGTGGCATCATCGCCGTCTTTGCCCTGCTGATACGCAAAGAGCTGCTGCTGCCCGTGCTGTGCGGCATCTATCTGTGGGAGGATGCCTCCGTCATCATCCAGCGCTGGGGCTGCAAGTTGTACCGCAGAAAACACAAACTGCCCGCGGGAGAGCTGGTGCCGATAGAGAAGCGGCCCTTCCTGATGACCCCCATCCATCACCACTACCAGAAAAAGGGCATACCCGAGCCCAAGATTGTCCAGCGCTTCATCATCATCGGCATCCTGCTGGCCATTGTGAGCATCGTGACGCTCAAACTGAGATAACCGAAACAACAATAAGCACAAATACATCTTTGAAATAATGAGCATTGAAACATTAGCCAAACAGGGGCGCGACCGCGTCTATGGCGGGCTGGCGGCCATCGATTCGGCCCGACTGCGCCAAATGCGCAACGAGACACTTCGCAGTTGCTTCAGGCGCTTCGACGAGTCGTCCTACCGCATGGAGTATGTGGCGCGAATCCATGGCAAGGAATTTGTCAATGACGCCGCTGCCCGCAGCATCAACGCCACCTGGTACACCCTCGAGAACACCGAGGGGAGCATCATCTGGATAGCCACAGGCGACAACAACCGGATAGACTACAGTCCGCTCCGTTCGGTGGCGCTGCGCAAAGTGCGGATGCTATACTGCGTGGGGAGCGACAACCGTCACCTGCATGAGTCGTTCAAGGGTATCATCCCCAGCATTGTGGATGTGGACACCATCGGTAGTGCCGTGCACCAGGCCTGCTACAACTCGCTGGAGCGTGCCAAAGTCATCTATTCGCCTGCCAGCGACGACTTCCTCACCACCGAACAGGCAGGAGAGGTGTTCCGTCACGAAGTGAATGAACTATAGCGTAATTGGAAATTGAAAAACGAATCAAGTTGAAACGCAAACTGAACATACTGGCTGGCGACACTGCCCTTTGGGTGATATTCTTCCTGATAAGCGGGATATCGCTGATAGCGGTATACAGCACCATCGGGCTGTCGGCCATCAGCGAGATGTCCTCGTCGCCTTCAGCAGCATTCTTCAAGCATCTGGTTATCGTGCTGCTGACATACGTGGCCATCATCATCCTGTCGCACATCAACTACCGGTTTTTCTCCAAGGCCTCGAAATGGCTCTTCTATATCAGCATCGTCCTGCTGATACTGGTCTTCTTCATCGGCAAAGAGCGTTGGCTTTATCTGCCTGGCGGGTTGAGTTTCCAGCCGTCGGAGATAGCCAAGATAGCCTTGATAGTCTACCTGGCGAGGGCCATAGTGAAAAACCGCGACAACCTGGATGATCCCCGCACCTTCTATTATCTTCTGTTGCCCGTGGCCGTCATCTGTCTGCTGATTGCCCCCGAGAACCTTTCCACAGCCATCATCATCTTCATGGCCTGCTACATCATGCTCTTCTTCGGAGGGGTGAACAAAAAGTTGTGGTGGAAAGGCATGGGAATCATTCTGGCGGTGGCCATCGTCGGATTTATCTTCCTTTATCTTTTTGGTGACAAGATAAGTCTGTTCCGCTCCAGCACCTGGGGGCACCGCCTGCAGGCCTGGCTGCATCCCAATCCCGACGAGCTGACGCAGGAGAACATGGCCCGCATGGCCGTGGCGCGCGGCGGCTTCTTTGGCTGCGGCATAGGCACCACCATCCACGGCCGACTCATGACCCAAGCCCACAACGACTTTATCTACGCCATCATCATCGAGGAGATGGGCGCTTTTGTGGCCATCATCATCTTCCTGCTGTACGCCATGCTCTACTTCTGCTGTATCAGGCTGGTATGGAAATGCAAGGGCACTTTCGGACAGCTCTGTGTGGCTGGACTGGGCACCCTTATCTTCCTCCAGGCGGCCATCCACATGGGTGTGTCGGTAGGAGCTTTCCCTGTGACGGGACAGACGCTGCCCTTCATCAGTGCCGGCGGTTCCTCCCTGCTCGTGTTCCTCGGCGCAGTCGGCGTGCTGCTGAATATCTCGCGCTATACCGACCGGAGAAGGGCCCCGCTCTTCCCGAGGCGAAAGAATGCCGGTGAAGAATCCGAAGCGGAGGCCGGCGAATAAGTCATCGGAGTCAATAATGGATACAAAACACGACGGCAAAACCGAATCACACGGCATCGCTTCCAAGGCGAAGGGCAGTCTTTTCACCGAGATCTTGCCTTCCGCGAAGAGCGAAGTCAGCTTCGAATATAACTATTCCGAAGAGGATCTTGCCGTCGGCGGAAAGAAAAAGCCCGCAGTGAAGCCCGAAAGCGCCGCGGCGGAAAAAGCTCCTGTTGAAAAAGCTTCGGCCGAAAAAGCTCCGGCGGAAAAACCGGCCGGCGATCCGAAGGACGCCGAAAAGGAGCTCGATTTCAGCGGTTCCAAAGGCCCCGCCCTGCTCCGAGGCGGCCGCAGCGAAAAAAACGAAGAAGAAAAAAAGCGGCCCAAGAAAAAAAAAGCCGCCGGCAAAAAGAAGGCGGCGGCCGAAAAGCCGCAGGATAAGAGCGGCGGGAAAAAGCGCTCAAAGGGCGAGAAAAAGAAGCACGGCGGTGAAAAGGACGAGCTCGATACCTCCTCCGTCGCCGTTGCGCGCGGCATCAGCCACGAAGCGCGCCGCAGGAAGCAGAACCTTCACGACCTTCTGAGATTCGGCCTCATCGTCCTTCTCATAGGTCTTCTCGTCGGCGCCGGCTTCCTCGCTTTCCGCCTCACGACCGTTAAAAAGATCGCCGTCACGGGCTCCGAAAAATATTCCGAAGAGCAGCTTTTGAGCATGAGCCGCATCCATGCGGGCGATAATTATTTCTCCTATAACGAAAAGGAGCTTACGGACGCCATGAACTCGATCAGCGATATCCGTACGGTCTCCGTCACAAAGAAGCTGCCGAACAAGATCTCCATCGTCGTTGCGGATATCCTTCCCCGCGCCGCGATCGAAGTCTCGAGCGGGCATTATTCGATCATCAGCGCGGACGGCTACGTCCTGAGCGTCGGCGAGACCGATGCGGGCGGTCTGACGATCATCCGCGGCATGAGCGGCGAAGGCATATCGCTCAACACCTTCATCAACGAGCAGAGCCCGTCGATCCGCACAAGCGCCGCGATCAAGCTCCTTGCGGCGATCGATGAAAGCGATATCGCCGGCAGTATCCTCGCGATCGATCTTTCGAGCTCCGTCTATGTCACGATCGAGCTTGAAGGCAATTACACGATCGTTCTCGGTTCGATCACAACGGCGCCCGAATGCATCGAAACCGCTGCGAAGGCCTATGCGCGCTTCCGTCCCGTCTATCCGAACGGCGGCGAGATCCAGGTCTTCCCCGGCAAAACGACGGTCGATTTCACTCCCGCCGCGTGACCCGCCATCCGAACCCGTCTTCCCGGACCGCTTATACGGCGTCCGGGCTTATTTTTTTAAAATTCTTTTCACTTTTCCGTGCATTTGGGACTTGCATGCAATATTATTGGTATGTTATAATAACTTTGCATATGTGTGGGGTCGCGTTCGTTGGCGCGCTTCTCCGCTTCACCGCGCTTGAGCGGCTCTGTTTTCGTGCGTAAACCCGGCATAATGCGTCCCTTGATTTTCGCAATTGGAGTGCCTGTTCGATGAAGCACAGCACTGTGATCGATATCGGCAGCAGCAAGGTCTGCTGCATGACCGCCGCGACGGCCGCCGACGGCGCGCTCGTCGTCCGGGGCGTTGAAACAAGGCCTTATTCCGGCTATCGCCTCGGCGGCGTTCCCTCCGCCTCATCGCTTGGCGAAGCGCTCGATTCCGCGCTTTCCGCGCTCTATTCTTCGACCGGGCTGCGCCCGCGCACCGTCTGCGTCGGCGTTCCCGCTCCCTTCGTCAAGACCGTCGTGAATTCCTGCGAGGTCGAAGTCGAATCCCGATCCGGGAAGGTCACCGAAGCAGACATCGACTATCTGCTCGACTGTGCCGAAGATTTCCCCGTTCCGGAGGGATTTTCGCCGATGCACAGCACGCCCTTCGACTATAAGCTCGACGGTTTCGCCTGCGAAGGTTCCCCCGTCGGACGAGCCGCGAAAAAGCTTTCGGCGAGCTTCTGCGCCGCGCTTGCGGACGAGCGTTTTGCTTCCGAAGTGACCGCCGCGCTTGCGCCGCTGGATATTACCGTCGGTTCGTTCATCTCCGGCGGGATGGCGAGCGCCGCATACACGATCCCCTTCGATTCCCGTCTTTCCGGCGCGATCCTGATCGACTGCGGCGGAACTCATACCGATGTTTCGGCGATCCGTGGCAACGCGCTTTACAGGACCGAATCGATCGGCATCGGCGGAAACCATTTCACGAGCGATATCGCGCTCGGTCTGCGCCTTCCTTCCTCCATTGCGGAGGATCTCAAGCGGCGCTATGTTTTCGGTCTCGATTACGGCGCGAGCACCGAGCTCGTGCGCATCCCCGCCGAAGGCGTTTTCGAGATCGAGCGTTCGACCGTCCAGATGATCATCGAAGCGAGGGCGGACGAGCTTGCTTCCCACCTCTGCGCCGCTCTCGATTCGCTCGAAAGCGAGCTGCCCGAGGGTTCCCCCGTCTTCATGGTCGGCGGAATTGCCTCGATGCGAGGCGCCGTTGAATATCTTTCCAAGGCGACAGGACGGAAGATCGTTTTAAACATGCCGGCGAACGGCCGCTTCAACACCGTCAACCACGCGCCGGTTCTGGCCCTCGCCCAGTTCATGCTCTACGGCGAAGGCGCGAACGCCGCTTTCGCGAAGCAGACCGGGGTCGTCAGCCGCAGCGGGCGGATCCTCGATAACATTAAAGATTTTTTCATCGCAGGCAATAAGCGCTGAACTGCGAAATTACCCATACGAATGCTGAAGGAGGTTCATTAATAATATGGCATTTGATGTTGAACTTGATAACGAGCGCGGCAACGTTGCCCAGCTCAAGGTCGTCGGCGTCGGCGGCGCAGGCGGAAACGCAGTCAACCGCATGGTTGAATTCGGTCTCGACGGAGTGGAGTTCATCTCCATCAATACGGACAAACAGGCTCTGTTCACCTCTAAGGCAGACGTAACGGTCCAGATCGGCGAAAAGGCCACCAAAGGCCTCGGCGCAGGCAGCAACCCCGAAGTCGGCCGCAGTGCAGCCGAAGAGAGCGTCAAGGATATCGAAGAAGTGCTCCGCGGCGCGGATCTCGTTTTCGTGACCGCAGGCATGGGCGGCGGCACCGGCACCGGCGCGGCTCCGATCATCGCGAAGATCGCGAAGGAGCTCGGCATCCTCACCGTCGGCGTTGTCACCAAGCCCTTCAATTTCGAAGGCCGTCCCCGCATGCGCAACGCGATCGCGGGCATCAAGGAACTGCGCGACGTTGTCGACACGCTGATCGTCATCCCGAACCAGAGGCTCCTCTCCGTTGTCGGCAAGGCTCCGATGGATGAAGCGCTCCGCACCGCGGACGATGTTCTCCGCCAGGGCGTCCAGGGTATTTCCGACATCATCACCCACCCCACCATGATCAACAGCGACTTTGCGGACGTCCGCACCATCATTGCCGAAAAGGGCATGGCGCACATGGGCATCGGCACCGCTCAGGGCGACAACCGCTGCCTCGAGGCGGCGAAGCAGGCCGTCGCAAGTCCGCTTCTTGAAACCACCATCGACGGCGCAAGGGGCGTTCTGATCAACATCATCGGCGACAGCTCCCTCAGCATGGCCGAGATCGACGAGGCCGTCAGCCTCGTTTCCGACGCAGCGGATCCCGACGCACGCATCATCTTCTCCATGGGCATGGATGACAGCATGAGCGACACCGTCCGCGTGACCGTCATCGCGACCGGTTTCGATTGGCCCGAGGAGCTCAGCGACAACCCGCCCGCAAGGAGCTACACCACCGGCCGTCCCGGCGTCGGCGTTGTCCGCGACAGCCGTCCCGAACCGCGCACCGAAGCCCGTCCCGAGCCCCGCGGCGAGAGCCGTCCCTCTCCGCGCACCGAAGGCCGCAGCGAAGCCCGCGAGAACCGCGAGGATTTCCGCATGCCCGGCAACAGCGTCCGTCCCGAGAATCCCGCCCGCAGCAGGGGCATCCGCAGCGACTATACCCCCGGCGGATACACCGACCGTGAGCCGGCCCGCCCCGCTCAGAGGAACGAGAACGTTTACAGCTCCCCCATCGGCGAGGACAACGAACCCGTATCGGCTCCGCGCCGCACCGTTGAGGCCTCCAACTACGAGACCCGCGAGCACAACAGCCTCGAGGTCCCCGCGTTCCTGCGCAGGAATAAGAACAAGTAATCTTTAAATGGATAAACAGCCGGAGCGTCTCGGAAGAGGCGCTCCGTTGTTTTAAAAATATATTGTTCCAAGGGCAACCGCCGCGAACCTTTATGCGTTATGTGGTCAGAAGAGGAGCTGCGAGGGGTTCCGATTCATGTATTTCCTTCCTGTTTTACTGAGGCAAAAGACCGCCGATCACCGGCGGTCTTTTGTCATTATTTCAAAAAAGAGCATTGCTCTTTTTTGAGTTTTGCGTTTTTAAACTGTTTGCTGTGGAGTTTCCGCAGCAAACGGTCGTTTAAAAACAGCTGAGAGATCGCATCTGCGATCCTTCCGCTCTCGCCGTACACGCCGCCTCGAGCGAACTCAGCCCGCAGGGGACACTGTCCCCCGCACCCCCGGATCATTAGCGGAAAGACCGCCGATTGCCGGCGGTCTTTTGTCGTTCATTCGATGCTCCGGGCATGGTTCCATGCCTTGTAAAATAATATATTAATTTTTATTCAACCGACCCGGGCTTATATCCGTTATATGGTCAGAAGAGGAGCTGCGAGGGGTTCCGATTCATGTATTTCCTTCCTGTTTTACTGATGACAAAAGACCGCCGAATAACCGGCGGTCTTTTGTCGTTATTTTGTTTTTTTATTTTACCTGACCTTGAGGCCGGACTCCATCTCGCTCATCGTGGTGAGCGCGGAAAGATGGACGTCGCCCTCGTCGCTCGCGCAGAGGATCATGCCGCGGCTCTCGATGCCCGCCATCACGCGCGGCGCAAGGTTCGCGACCACGACGACGGTCTTGCCGACGAGGTCCTCCGGCTTATACCAGTTCTTGATGCCGGAAAGCACGGTGCGCTCCTCGCCCGCGAGATCGAGCGTGCATTTCAGCAGCTTCTTCGATTTCTTGACCTCCTCGCAGGCGACGACCTTCGCAAGGCGCAGATCGAGCTTCGCGAAATCGTCATAGCTGATCTCCGGAAGCTGTTCGGGTTTTTCTTCCTTATTTTCGGCGGGCTTTTCTTCCTTCTTCTCCTCCGGCTGTGCTTCGGTCTTCGGAAGGAGCGATTCGAGATACTCCATCTCCTTCTTTACGTCGATGCGCGGGAAGAGCGCCTCGCCCTTCTGCACCTTCGTGCCGACCGGCAGACGGCCGTATTCCGCGATCGAATCGAAGCTCATGAGCGCCGGATCTGTGACGCCGAGCTGCGCGAAGATCTTCGGCGAGGTGCGTGTCATGAAGGGCTGCAGGCAGACGCCGACGATCCTCATGCACTCCGCGAGGTTATAGAGCACGGTGCCGAGGCGATCGCGCTTCGCTTCTTCCTTCGCAAGGATCCAGGGCGCGGTGACGTCGATGTACTTGTTGCAGACGCGGATCAGCTTGAAGATCTCCGCGAGCGCTTCGTTCGGGTGGATCGCGTTCATCGCGTTCTCGACCTTCTCCGCGAGCGCCTTCGCAACGGATACGACGGCATCGTCCTCCTCCGGTACGGGGGCTGTCGGCGCGGGAACGACGCCGCCGAAGTATTTCTCGATCATCGCGACCGTTCTCGAAAGGAGGTTTCCGAGGTCGTTCGCAAGGTCGGAATTGATCCTCGTGATCAGGATCTCGTTATTGAAATTGCCGTCCTGACCGAAGGGGAATTCGCTGAGAAGGAAGTAGCGGATCGCATCCACGCCGTAACGCTCGACGAGCTTCACGGGGTCGACGACGTTGCCGGTGGATTTGCCCATCTTCTTGCCGTCGAGGACGAGCCAGCCATGGCCGTAGACCTGCTTCGGGAGCGGCAGATCCAGTGCCATCAGCATGATCGGCCAAACGATCGTATGGAAGCGGATGATCTCCTTGCCGACGATATGCACGTCCGCAGGCCAGAACTTTTTGAAGTTCCCGTCGTCATCCGAAAGGTAACCGAGCTTTGAAAGATAGTTGAGCACCGCGTCGAACCAGACGTAGATCACGTGCTTGTCATCGAAATCGACGGGAACGCCCCATTTGAAGGTGCTGCGGGAAACGCAGAGATCCTCAAGCCCGGGCAGGAGGAAGTTGTTGAGCATCTCCTTCGCGCGGGAGGCGGGCTGGATGAATTCCGGATGCTCCTCGATGTATTTGATGAGGCGCGGAGCGTATTTGCTCACGTTCAGGAAATAGCTCTCCTCCTCGACCTCCTCCACGGGGCGGCCGCAATCCGGGCAGACGCCGCCGGATTCCTTGAGCTGGGTCTCCGTCCAGAAGGATTCGCAGGGAGTGCAGTACATGCCCTTATAGCTGCTCTTATAGATATCGCCCTTGTCGTAGAGCTTTTTGAAGACCTTCTGCACGCACTTGATATGGTAATCGTCGGTCGTGCGGACGAAGCCGTCGTTACTGATATCCATCAGCTTCCAAAGGGAGTGGAAGCCCTTCACGATATCGTCCACGAACTGCTGCGGCGTTACGCCCTTTTCCTCCGCCTTGCGCTCGATCTTCTGGCCGTGCTCATCCGCACCGGTGAGGAAATAGACCTCGTGACCGGTGAGGCGCTTATAGCGGGCGAGCGCGTCGGTGTTGACCGTGCAGTAGGTGTGGCCGATGTGCAGGTTCGCGCTCGGGTAATAGATCGGCGTTGTGATGTAATAGGGTTGCTTTTGCATTGTATGGTTCTCCTTTGATTAGGATTGTTTTAACTCTGTTGATGATAATGGCGCTATGCGCCAAATCACGGAGCACCGCAGGTGCGAGAAATCATGTGGAGCGGAACGCGCCGCAATTCATGAAGCAGCGCTTCAATTCATTCAATAACAATGAATTGCCTTCGGCATGAATCGGCTTCGCCGTGAATTGCGTTTCACGCATGAATCGCGCTTCGCGCATATCGGCGTAGAAACAAAAACCCCCGCGTCCGAAAGGACACAGGGGCGTTTTTCATGCACTAAACGCGGTACCACCCTGATTCCCCGACCGAAAACCGGTCCGGGCTCATTCGGCGCTGTAACGTGCGCACACGCTCCGCCTGAGGGTCTTCTTTAAAGCCGTTCGGCGCGAGGGGCTCCGGAGCCATGTTCCGCTTCCCTCCCGCACCGCCTTGCACCGACCGGCGGCTCTCTTCCCGTGCGGATGACCGCCGCGGAGACGGGAAACCTACTCTTTCCTTCACTGCCCGTATAAAATTATTGCAATTTTAATGCTATTCTGCCCTTTTGTCAAGAGTAAAATGCGCATTTGCCCGATTATATAACAGCTGCTTCGCGCGGATAAACAAAAACCGCGTCTTACCAAGACGCGGCACTTGCTTTAATGTATTTCGATCAGTTGATCTTCAGCTTTGAAAAATCGGCGGTGATCTCCGCGCCATTGATAGTGATCGGGAACTGCAGGACGATCGCGCCTTCGTCGTCGTCGTCGCAGAGCACCATGATATAATTGCCGTCTTCGATGCTTCCGATGCTGTCGGTCGGGAATTTGAAGAGATAGTCGTCCCCGGCCTTCATTTCAGCATATTCCCAGAGATACTCATAGAGGATATCGACCTCGTCGGCCTCTACCTCCGTTTTGTACTCGACGCCGGCGGGCACGATGCCCATCCATGCGTATTCGGTCAGCTTAAAGCTGCCGCTGACTTTGAATACGATGTACTCGCCCTCCTTGGCGAAACCGATTTTTCCGGAAGCTTCGCCGTTCTCCGTGTTTTCGGAGCCGGAATCGGAGCCGGAGTTGGAGCCGGAATTCTCGGTATCATCGTCATTCGGCTTGCTCTCCTGCTTTGCGCCGCAGGCGACCAGAGCAAACGTCATCGCAAGCACAAGGATCGCGATCAGAATCTTCTTCATAATAAATGTCCTCCTTAAATTCAGCGGGATCAACGCTTTGATCTTTTCCGCTTTTGTATATTGTAACAGAATCCGCTGCGGATAGCAACAGTCAGTTTTCACACCACCTGGAAGACGTAGAATTTCAGGTAATCCGTTTCCGGAACGCCCCAGAGGATCGGATGATCCGGCGCCTGCCGGCG
The DNA here is from genome assembly GCA_002309375.1 of Christensenella sp. UBA1214. Taxonomy (GTDB): domain Bacteria; phylum Bacillota; class Clostridia; order Christensenellales; family CAG-138; genus PeH17. Next base: position 11,149 of record DBXK01000008.1, read on the forward strand.
GCCTTCGATCTGGCGGAGCTGCACCCCGGCGTCCTCCGCTGCGCCTGCGAGCATCTTCCTGAAAAGTTCGTCCGTCATGAAATGCGAGCAGGAGCAGGTCGCGAGATACCCGCCGCGCGGCAGCAGCTTCATCGCCTTCGCGTTGATCGCCTTATAGCCTTTTATCGCGGCGCCGACGGTCTCCCGGCTCTTCGTGAACGCCGGCGGATCGAGGATTATATAGTCGTACGGGCATTTTTTCGCGTTCTCCATCTCGGTCAAAAGGTCGAAAACATCCTTCGCGAGGAAATCCATTTTTCCTTCAAGGCCGTTCAGCTCCGCATTATGCCGCGTCATTTCGATCGCATCCTCCGAGATATCCACGGCGGTGACGTGCGCGGCGCCGGCCCTGGCGCAGTTCAGCGCGAACGCGCCGGTGTGGGTGAAGCAATCGAGCACGTTCCTCCCCGCGGCGATCCTTGCGGCGGCGCGGCGGTTATACTTCTGGTCGAGGAAATAGCCGGTCTTCTGCCCGTTCAGAACGTCGATCTCATATTTGATTCCGTTTTCTTCGATCTCAAGAATGCCGTTGAAGTCCGGATCGAGGCGCGCATCGCGGTAGAAGCCCTTCCCCTCCTCCATGCCTTCCTTTTTGCGGATCGCGACGTCGTTCCTTTCGACGATCGCGCGGAGTTTGATCCCGCGTTCGGCGAAAACTTCTATGAACGCTTCGTAAAGCTCCCGCTTCATTCGCTCGAAGCCGAGGGAGAGCACCTGGAAAACGAGCACGTCGTGAAAACGGTCGACGGTCAGCCCCGGGAACTGATCCGCCTCGCCGAAGATGACGCGGCAGCAGCTATCGTCCTCCCCCATCACCGTGCGGCGGTAATCGAGCGCATAGCGGATGCGGCGGCGGAAGAATTCGCCGTCGAAGCGGTCGTTCGCGTTGCGCGAAAGGATGCGCACGCGGATCTTGGAGTTATCGTTGACAAAGCCCGTTCCGAGGAAACGATCCTTTTTCGAATACACGGTCACGAGATCGCCGTTTTCGTATTCGCCCCGGACCGCGGTCACTTCTTCGCCATAGACCCATGGATGACCCGCGCGGAGGCTCTTTTCGGCCTTTTCGGTCACGGTCAGCTTCGGCGCCTGTTTATAATCGAATGCTTTCATCGTTTTTTGCCTTTCAAAGTATGGGAAAAGGATATCACAAAGGGCGGGGATTTGCAAGAGCGGGACGCGTTTATCTCCCGGTTGACCGCCCGCTGCCGCCGCGTTATAATAACAGAAAAAACTTACATAAGACCATCGGAGGGCAGAATGGCGCTCGAAAAAGCAAAAGCATACCTGAGACAACGCGGGCTTGAAGACCGCATCATCGAACCGGAGGCTTCCACGGCGACTGTGCCGCTCGCAGCCGCTGCGCTCGGCGTTGAAGAGGCAATGATCGCAAAAACGCTTTCGTTCCTGATCGGCGAGAAGGCCATACTGATCCTCGCCCCCGGCACGGCGCGCATCGACAACCGCAAATACAAGGATCTTTTTCATGCGAAGGCAAAGATGATCCCATTCGAACAGTGCGAGGAGCTGATCGGCCATGCGGCGGGCGGCGTCTGCCCGTTCGGCATCAACGAGGGTATACGCGTTTACCTTGATGTTTCGCTGAAGAATTACGAATTCGTCTATCCTGCCGCCGGGAACGACCACAGCGGCGTCCGTTTAACGCCGGACGAGCTCTTCTCCGCCGTCGGCAGCGCCGAATGGATCGACGTATGCAAAATGCCGGAAGCGTAATGCGGCGTCGATTTTTTGTCCGAAAGCCACGTTCACACCGTAGGGGCGGATATCATCCGCCCGAAATCGGCGGCATCGGGCCGGCAAAACCGAAGCGACAAACCCGCGAGCAGCCGGCCGATCCCGGCGAAAATGTTTCCTGCAAGGCGGGCGGATGATATCCGCCCCTACAATGTAAAATCTTTATTGCACGGGAATCCCAAGTCGGCTGAAGTCCGCCAATAACGACGAGGCTTTTTTTATTTTTGGTATTGACAAACTCATCCTTTGGCGTTAGAATATGTTAGCACTCAGGAATGTTGAGTGCTAACAAACGTTAAAAACTTCAGCAAGAGGTGAACATATATGGCAAAGAAACAGTTCAAAACGGAGTCCAAGCGTCTTCTTGACCTGATGATCAACTCCGTTTACACCAACAAGGACATCTTCCTCAGGGAGCTGATCTCCAACGCTTCCGACGCGCTCGATAAGCTCCATTTCAAGGCGCTGACCGATAATTCCGGCATCACCGCCGGCGATCTTTATATCCGCATCCAACCGGATAAGAAGGCACGCACGCTGACGATCACCGATAACGGCATCGGCATGACGAAGGAAGAGCTCGAACAGAACCTCGGCACGATCGCAAAGAGCGGCACCCTCGCCTTCCGCAGCGCGATGAACGCGAAGGATGCGAAGGACGCCGGCGAAAAGCCCTCCGAGGATAAGGAGACAGATATCATCCCGGATGACGGCCCGGAGGTCATCGGCCAGTTCGGCGTCGGCTTCTATTCCGCGTTCATGGTCGCAAAGAAGATCACCGTCCTCTCCCGCGCCTACGGCAGCGACGAGGCGTATATCTGGACCAGCGAGGGCCTGGACGGCTACACCATCGAGCCCGCAGCGCTCGCTTTCCACGGCACGACCGTCATGCTCGAGCTCAAGGACAACGCCGGCGACGAGAATTACGATAAATATCTCGAGACCTATACCCTCCGTGAGCTTGTGAAGAAGTATTCCGATTATATCCGCTACCCGATCAAGATGGAGGTAGAGACCACCCGCGTGAAGGAGCATGAGTGCGAATGCGAACACGAGCACGAAGAAGGCGAAGAATGCACCTGCGAGCACGAGCACAAGGAGCCGGAATACGAGACCGTGACCGAGGATCAGACGCTGAACAGCATGGTCCCGCTCTGGCGGCGCAACAAGGCGGAGCTCAAGGACGAGGATTACAACAGCTTCTATACCGATAAATTCCATGATTACGAAGCGCCGCTCATGCACATCCACAGCCGCATCGAAGGCGCAGTGACCTACAATTCCCTGCTCTATATACCCGCGAGCGCGCCGTATAACCTTTATTCGAAGAATTATAAGCGCGGACTGCAGCTTTATTCGAACGGCGTACTGATCATGGAGAGCTGCGAGGACCTTCTTCCCGAATATTTCGGCTTCGTGAAGGGCCTTGTGGATTCGCCGGATATCTCGCTCAACATCTCCCGCGAGATGCTGCAGCAGAACCGCCAGCTCCGCGCCATCGCGGCGGGCCTCAAGAAAAAGATCCGCTCGGAGCTCGAAAAAATGCTTGAAAACAGCCGCAGCGACTATGAAAAATTCTATGAGGCGTTCGGCCTTTCGCTCAAATACGGCATCTACGAATCCTACGGCATGGAGGCGGAGAACCTGCAGGAGCTGCTGATGTTCCGCTCCGCGAAGGAGGATAAGCTCATCACGCTGAAGGAATACACGGACGCGCTCATGGAGAACCAGACCGAGATCTACTATGCCTGCGGCGAGAGCCCGGAGATGATCCGCAGCCTGCCCCAGTACAAGTACCTGATCGACAAGGGCTGCGACGTGCTGATGATGACGGACAACGTGGATGAATTCATGGTCAAGATGATGAACGGCTACAAGGGCAAGCCCTTCAAGTCCATCACCGACAACGACGTCAACATCGCGAGCGAGGAAGAAAAGAAGGCGATGGAGGCTAAGCAGGCCGAGAACCGCGAACTGCTCGACGCCATGAAGGCCGCCCTCGGCGAAAAAGTCAAGGAGGTCCGCCTTTCCGCAAGGCTTGCGGACTCTCCCGCCGCTTTGACCAGCGAGGGCCCGCTCTCCCTCGAGATGGAGAAGGTCCTTTCCGAAATGCCCCTCGGCGGCAATGCGAAGGCCGAGCGCATCCTCGAGCTCAACCCCGATCATCCCGTTTTCGAAGCGCTCAGGAAGGCGAAGGACGCGGGCGAAGCGGAGCTTACGAATTATACGAAGCTCCTCTACGGCGAAGCGCTGCTGATGGCCGGGCTGAAGCTCGACGACCCCGCCGATTTCGCCGCCGCGGTCAACGCGCTGATGATCAAGTAAATATCGTAAATTCGTATAGGTATTTCCTCAGGGAAGCCGTCCGGCGACGCCGGGCGGTTTTCCTTTTCGGTAACCGAGAATTCGTTTGCAGACTTGACAGCGGCGTATTTGCGTGTTATTATGTATACGCATTACTGAAAGGAAGGTAAAGGAGGGAGTGACTATGAAAAGAAAAATCGCTTTTATCATTGCGTTTATGGTGCTTATTATTGCCGCAGTGCCCATAGCCGCCGAATATGCACACCGGATAGACGCCAACAATCAAAGCGGATCGGAGAGCGCTCCCGAAACCGCTAAAACCGTTTCATCGGAAGCAAGCGATAACCGCGCCGCAAACAGCAAAGCGGATTCTGTCCGCACGCTCGACTGCACCGCAGACGGCGGGACCAAAGCGCTTGCCCGACTGATCCTCGAAAAGCTGATAAGCGAAAGATGCAGCTTTGCCGGCTACCGCGGCCCGACGTATGAGGAGGAATATGAAAGCAGGCTTTATTGTGTTCCGGAGTTTTACGAGCTTGAAAAAGCGGACGACGCATCCATCGCGCTGATTGAGCTTTATGAAGAGCAGATCCCGATCCTCAAGGAGGAATATGCTGCGGTGATCGCCCATGCTTACGACATGACTCAGAACGATATCGAGAATTTCAATCTTTCGGAAATCGAACGATCCATCCTAAAGACTTACAGCAATATCGAAGCGCTGCTCTCGCTCGAGGTCTATTCTTCAAAGCTGACCGATGAACAAAAAGTTCGTTTTGCGGACGATGTCGAAATCGTCAAAACAATCGTTGAAGAAGCTCACAATGCGGTTTACGGTCCGAATCTTTAAATGTCATAACTGTTGCACCTGCCCCGCCCGGTCCCTCCGGGCGGTTTTCTTTTGCCCGATTTTCGAAAAAAGAGAATTTTGTCCGATTAAGACTGATTTAAGATTCCTCCGTATAATGGGAGCCGTAAAGCGGGAACGGGCGTCGGCCCGAAGCCCGGCGGGGGATGTTATTTTTCCCTTCGGCATGATATAATGAAGAAGATTGAATGCGCAAACGCCGAAGGAGGCATTATGGAGCCGAAAAAGATTTTCCCCGCCGCGGACGCCCACTGCGATTTTCTTTACGGGATGGCGCAGTACGGCTATGATATCGCGAAACCGAAGGCCGCGCAGAGCATCCGCCTCGACAAAATGCGCGAAGGCGGAGTGAAGCTGCAGTTCTTCGCCGCGTGGATCGACATGCTTCTCGATCAAAACCCGCTTTCGCAGTGCATGGGCATGATCGACTGCTATTACCGCATGCTCGATGAAAATCCGCAGCTCGTGCCGCTGACCCGCGATTTCGACCCGGCGGGCGAGAAAATCGCCTCCGTGCTGACGGTCGAGGGCGGCGAAGCGATCGAAGCCTTCATTCCGAACCTCCATATCCTCCGCCGCCTCGGCGTCCGCGCGATGACGCTGACGTGGAACGATGCGAACCGCCTCGCCTACCCTGCGGCGAAGAAGATGAAGAAGGGCCTCACCCCGCTCGGCAAGGAGGTCATCCGCGAGATGTGCCGCATCGGCGTCGCCGTCGACCTTGCGCATCTCGGCGACCCGGGCATCGACGACGTGCTGAGTATCGCGACCCGGCCGGTCTTCGCCTCACACTCGAACGCGCGCGCTCTCTGCGGAGCGCCCCGATGCCTGCGCGATGAGCATATCAAAGCGATCGCGGCGCAGGGCGGCGTTATCGGCGTCAACTTCTATCATAAGCAGCTGACGGAGGAAAAGATCGCGACGATCGAAGACGTGATCCGCCATATCGCGCATATCGTCGAGGTCGGCGGCGTAAACTGCGCGGCGCTCGGCAGCGATTTCGACGGAATGAACCGCTATGTGGAGGGCCTTGAAACGAGCGCTGGGTATCCGCTGATCTCGGAAAGGCTGCTCGCGCTCGGGCTTTCGGAAAAGGAAGTTGAGCGCATCATGTTCCGGAATCTTTACGAATACATACTTCAGTTTGTGTAAATTCGCGCCGCGAACAGCTATATATGGAAATTTCTGCCCCGATCCGGCATATTTCGCTTTAATTCCCGCGATTTCGGTGGTATAATAGGAGGAGTGAGATCTACGTTCACGCAGGATAATGCCGGGAGGCCGGAAGTGGCTGTCAACATCAAAAGCATCTTCAACCGCGTTGAGGAAAAATACATGATCACGGAGGATCAGCTCCAGGCGATCACGCCGACCGTGCTCCGCTATATGCACGGCGACGAATTCGGCCTCAGCACGATCTGCAGCCTCTATTTCGACACGCCCGATATGCGCATCATCCGAGCCTCCATCGACGCGAGGAAGAATTCCTACAAGGAAAAGCTCCGCCTCCGCTGCTACGGCATCCCGACGGACGATTCCGCCTCCTTCGTCGAGCTGAAGAAAAAATACCTCGGAACGGTCTATAAGCGCCGCTTCCAAATGCCCTACCGCTCCGCGATGAACTTTTTGACCGGCCATGCCCCGGCGCCGGATACGCAGATGGGCCGCGAGGTCGCCTACTTCCTCGATTTCTATCCCGGCATCCGCCCGACGATCGATATTTTCTGCGAGCGCATCGCCCTCTTCGGCAACGACGACGATGATCTGCGCCTGACCGTCGACCGCGACCTCCGCTACAGGATGGACGATCTTGACCTCCGCAAGGGCAGCGAGGGCAGCCCGATCATCGACAAGGGGCTCTATATCATGGAGATCAAGGCCTCCGGCGCATTCCCGCTCTGGCTGACGGAGCTGCTTGACAGATACAGGATCTATCCCCGCAAATTCTCGAAATACCGCACCGCCTTCAATCTCGAGTTGGCGGAAAGGCTTGAAAAATAAAGCAAACCCCGGCATCGGACCGGAAGGAAGGAAAAAAGATGTTGAACCCCAGCATAATCTCCTCGATCATCTCATCGAACAGCTACACCGTCACCGTGACGGTGAAGGAATTCCTGATCTGCATGCTGACCGCGCTCTGCCTCGGCGTTCTGATCGCCGTCGTGAGCCGCATCAAGAGCAGGCAGTCGAAGAGCCTCTCCGTTGCGCTCGTGCTGCTCCCCGTGATCGTTCAAACGATCATCATGCTCGTCAACAAGGAATTCGGCGCAGGCCTCGCCGTCGCAGGCGCGTTCAGCCTCCTCCGCTTCCGTTCGGCGCCCGCTTCCGCACGCGATCTCGTTTTGATCACCCTCGCCGTTGCCGTCGGCCTCGCCTGCGGCCTCGGATGCATCGGCATCGCGATCATCCTCGCTCTGATCGTGCTTGCGATACTGACGGTACTCTCGATCCTCGGCTTCGGCAAATCCAGGAGCGGCGAGAGGATCCTCAACATCGTGATCCCCGAAAGCCTCAACTACGACGACATTTTCACCCCCGTCTTCCGCAAGTATACCAAGAGCTGCGAGCTCATCCGCGTCAAGACCACCAACATGGGCAGCCTCTACAAGCTCCGCTATGAAATCACTCTCAGGGACGTTTCCGAGGAAAAGGAGTTCATCGACGCCCTCCGCGTCCGCAACGGCAACCTTGAGATCAGCTGCTCGATCCCCGAGACCAATAAGGCCCGCGAGGTCATCTGAAGTCCAAATTCTCAAAACCGCTCCTTCGGGGGCGGTTTTTTCTGTTGCGAATCCGTTTCAGTCGTGATATAATGAGCTTTGGGAATAATCCCGAATACTCATGAGGTGGCCCCGGCTTGAACATTCTCTGATCTTTTAAGCCAATCAATGCACAAAGCGAGCAGACCGCTTTCGGCTCGGAAAGCGGAACTGCGGATTTCCAATTTGCTTAGAAAGACGGGGTCAGAATATGATACAGCTGAACAATGTTTCGATCTATCTTTCCGTGAACGGGCGTGCGCTCGTTGACGGGATTTCCTTTACTCTCAATCCGCTCGACCGCACCGTCATCATCGGCGAGGAGGGCAACGGCAAGAGCACGCTTCTTGCGCTGATTGCCGATCCCGCGCTGATCGCCGACCATGCGGAATTCACCGGCGATATTTTCCGCGGCGGCCACCGCATCGGCTATCTTGCGCAGCAGCTTTCCGCGAAAGAATTGTCCATGCCGGTTAAGGATTATATGGCCTGCTCCGACGCAGGTTGGCTGGCCGAATACAAGGCCGCGGAGGTCGGGCTCGATCCGTCGATCCTCGGCGAAGCCCGCCCGATCGGGACGCTTTCCGGCGGCGAAAGGGTGAAGCTCCGGATGGTGAAGCTGCTGCTCGATGAGCCCGATATGCTTCTGCTCGATGAACCGACGAACGATATCGACATCGAGACCCTTGAATGGCTCGAGGATTTCATAAAGCGCTTCCCCGGCGGCGTGCTCTTCGTTTCCCACGACGAAACCTTGATCGAGAACACGGCGAAAGCCGTCATCCACCTCGAGCACGTCCACCACAAGAAATACTGCCGCCATACGGTCGCGAACGTCCCCTATCGGGAGTACGTCGAAACGCGCCTGAGGCGGATGGAGCATCAGGAACAGGTCGCCTCGAAGGAGCGCGACGAGCAGGAAAAGAAGGAGGCGCGCTGGCGCGAGATCTATGAAAAGGTCGATAAGGCGCAGCGCAATATCTCCCGCGGGGATCCTTCCGGCGGGCGGCTGCTGAAAAAGAAGATGCATTCCGTCATGAGCCAGGGCCGGCGCATCGAAAAGGAGCGGGAAAACCTGACAGAAATGCCCGTCACCGAGCGGCAGATCTTCCTCGACCTGCCCCCCGCCGCCCTGCCCGCAAGGAAGGAGATCCTGCGGTACCGGACGGACGGGCTTTTCTCCCCGGACGGCGAAAGGCTGACCGCGGGCTTCGAATTGAACGTCGACGCGGCGGAACATATCGCGATCATCGGGCGAAACGGAGTCGGCAAAACGACCCTTCTGCGGCTGATCGAAGCGGAGCTTACAAAGCGGAAGGATATCCGCGCCTTCTATATGCCCCAGGATTATTTCGACCTTTTCGACCCGGACGAAACGCCGGTCGATTTCCTCGCCCCGGGCGGCGAAAAGGAGGCGAAAACGCTTGCGAGGACCTATCTCGGCAGTGTGCGCTTCACCGCGGACGAGGCGGAAAGCCCGATCGGGCGGCTCTCCGGCGGGCAGAAGGCGAAGCTGATGTTCGTGAAGATGGCGCTCGAGGGCTATAACGTGCTGCTTCTCGACGAGCCGACGCGCAATTTCAGCCCGCTCTCGAACCCGGTCATCCGGAGCATCCTGCGCGGCTTCGGCGGCTGCATAATCAGCGTCACGCACGACCGCAAGTATATCGAAGAATGCTGCGATAAGGTTTACAGGCTGAGTGAAAACGGGCTGAAGAGGATCGGATAAAGCAGGAAGCGCCCCGCTGAGGCGCTTCCGGATACGGTTATTTCTTTATCACCCTGTACGCGGGGTGATATTTTTTTCTGAAGTTTTCGCTGTGGTGCACGGGCGGGCAGCCGAGGGCCATGTAATAATGCAGGAAGCGGTCGAGTTCATGATAATCAAACGGCGTTTTGCCCACGCCCGTAAGCGAACGGAGCGCATCGAACCGCTCGTACAGGCCTTCCCTGCTGCCGCAGGGCTCCTTTGCCGATTCAATGAACCTTTCCGCAAGCGCAAGCGCCTCCGCCTCGGTCCCGAGCGGCTCGAGATGCACGCGGATAAAGCCCCCGCCGAGCTCGTCGGTCAGGCGGTGGGAAGGATCGCGCGGGACGCTTCTCCATTCTTCGAGAAGATATGCCCTCGCCTTTTCCGCGTCCGGCAGGAAATGCCCGCAGCCGAATTCGCTCTGGTAGAGGAGCTTCACCGCGTCGCGGATCTCCATTTCGGGATACAGATCGAAATGCAGGGTCAGTATCCGCTTCGTTTCGTCCGTTCGTTCGCTCATAAGCGGCCGTCCTTTCGTTTTTTCGCTTTCATTATACCGCTTCACCGCCCCGCGTTCAATGATATTTCCGCTTCCGGCGGCATACTATTTACGGCAGGAATACATGAAAGGTCCGGCGCAGCGCGCCAACTCATATGCCGTACACAAACAACAGTATCGAACTCGTCGGCCGCATCGCGGAGGAACCCGTTTACAGCCACTCCGTTTACGGCGAAGCGTTTTTTCTTCTTCCGTTCGCCGTCCGCCGCCTCAGCGGAACGGAGGACCGCCTCAATCTCACCGTCAGCGAACGCCTTCTCGGCGAGCTTACGGCCGGGGCCGGGACGCCATGCCGCGTCAGCGGGCAGATCCGCTCCTATAACCAGCGCACGGAGAGCGGGAACCGGCTCATCATCACGGTTTTCGCGCGGGAATTCGAACCCCTCGAAGAGGAGCTTCCCGAAAAGAACGAGGCGGAGGTCACCGGCTTCATCTGCAAGCCGCCGATCTATCGCACGACGCCGTTTTCAAGGGAGATCACGGACGTTCTGCTCGCCGTCAACCGTCGCTTCCATAAATCCGATTATCTTCCCGCGATCGCGTGGGGGCGGAATGCGCGGTTCCTCGCCGAGCTCCCGGTCGGAACGAATCTGCATATCCTCGGGCGGCTGCAGAGCCGCGAATACACGAAGCTTCTCGAGGACGGCACGGAGAGCACCCGCACCGCGTTCGAGATAAGCTGCTCCGCCGTTGAGCCGCTTTATTAAAACGAAAAAGGAGGCCTGGGCCTCCTTTATTGATGATTGAATCATTTCTTCGCGAGCGAAAGGGCGATATCGATGATCGCATTCGCGGCGTCGTCCTTCGATTGGAGCGGCAGCTCCGTAACGCCGTCCTTCATGATGACTGAGATCACGTTCGTATCCGTGCCGAAGCCCGCGCCCTCGACCTTCAGATTGTTCGCGCAGACCATGTCGAGGTTCTTCTTTTTGAGCTTCTTCGCGCTGTTCTCGATCAGATCGCGCGTTTCCATCGAGAAGCCGCAGAGGATCTGCCCTTCCCGCTTGTTTTCGCCGAGGTATTTCAGGATATCCTTCGTTCTTTGAAGCGGGATCGTCATATCGCCGTCGGTCTTCTTGACCTTATCATCGGAATAGGTCTCCGGCGTATAGTCGGCAACGGCGGCGGCCTTGAATACGAGGTCCGCCTTTTCGGCGTTCGCGGTCACGGCGTTATACATTTCCTCCGCGCTTTCCACCGGAACGACTTCGACGAACGGCGGCGGGGTCACAGCCATCGGCCCCGCAACAAGGACGACCTTCGCGCCGCGCAGCATCGCCATCTTCGCGATCGAACAGCCCATCTTGCCCGTGGAGCGGTTCGAGATATAGCGCACCGGATCGATCGCTTCGCGCGTCGGTCCCGCCGTCACGAGCACGGTCTTCCCTTCAAGGTCGTGCTCCCTGCCGATCGAGCGGAGGATATGCCAAACGAGCGTTTCCGGCTCCGGCAGTTTTCCGGCGCCGACGTCGCCGCAGGCAAGGCGGCCCGACGCGGGCTCGATGACCTCGAAGCCGTAATGCCGCAGCTTTTCGAGATTGTCCTGCGTGATCGGGTTTTCATACATATTCGTGTTCATCGCCGGCGCGACGAGCTTCGGGCAGCGGCAGGCGAGCACGGTCGTTGAAAGCATATCGTCCGCTATGCCGTGGGCGAATTTCGCGATGATGTTCGCCGTCGCGGGAGCGACGATCACAAGGTCCGTCCGCTTCGCAAGGGAGATATGCTCCACCTTGTGCACGAAATTGCGGTCGAAGGTATCGACGCTGACGCGGTTGCCGGTGAGCTGTTCGAAGGTCAGCGGCGCGATGAATTCCGTCGCGTTCTTCGTCATCACGACCTCAACATTCGCATGGAGCTTCACGAGCGCGGAAGCGAGCGCCGCCGCCTTATACGCGGCGATGCCGCCTGTCACGCCGAGCAAAACGGTTTTGCCTTTAAGCATATCGGTTCCTCCATTCATCGGGCGCCGGTCGGGCCCGCATCTTTTCATTATACAGTATAATCATTTTTCCGCCTTTTGTAAAGCGCCGCAAACGCAAAAAAACACTTGCAAATGCCTTTCGATGCCGCTATAATATTAGCGGCCGCCGAAGAGGGCGTCCGCGCCGTATCCCGCGTGAACGGCAGCGGGCAAAAGCCCCGGGCCGCGGTCATCCATAAAATACGCCGCATCCGTGCGAGCGGCAGTAGGAGGCAGAAATGTTCAAATTCAAATTCAACACCCGCACCCTTGCTTATCTTGCCCTTCTCACAGCGCTGTTGATGGTATTTTCGTTCACGCCGATCGGGACTATCCCCATCGGGCCGCTTTCCATTACGCTGAATATCATCCCCGTTGCGATCGCCGCGATCGCGCTCGGGCCGATCGGCGGACTTATCATCGGCTCCGTATTCGGTATTTTGAGCTACCTGCAGTGCTTCTCCATCGGCATTCCGAGCGGCATGGGCCAGGTCCTCGTCGGCATCAGCCCCGTGCTCGCGTTCATCCAGCGCTTCGTTCCCCGCGCGCTCGACGGCTTCCTCGTGGGCGTGATCTATTATGCGCTCAATAAGCTTTATACGAAATTCAGGCCGAGGACCGTTTCGACCGTGCTGAGCTCGATCGTCGCCGTGATCCTTGCCGTCGCCTCCGTGCTCGTGATCCGTCACGGCATCATCAAGAATTCCGTTCCCGAAACTGCGGCCGAGCATCCCGGCAGCGTGTTCATAATCTTCGGCATCATTGCGGCTGTGTTCTGCGCCGGATTCATCGCGCTTGCGGTCTATAACGCCGTGAGCCGCAAGGATAAGGACAGCGATCTCAAGCCCGCCTGCTTCATCGCCGGCTTCCTCTCCGCTTTCTTGAACACGGCGTTCTTCATGACCGCGCTCGTCGTGCTATTCGGCAATACCGAATACATTCAGAAGCTCATGGACGGCCGCGGCTTCTTTGAATTCCTGTTCGCGTTCGTCGGCATCAACGCCCTCGTCGAGATCGTCGTTTCAACGCTCGTTTCCGGCGGCGTCGGCTCCGCTCTCTACCGCGCGAAGCTCCTGCCCATCGGCGAGAAATCCCGCAAGGGCCGCAAATCGAAGAAAAAATAATCATTAAAGAGGATAAACCATGCTCCTTGCCATCGACATCGGCAACACCAACATCACCATCGGCTGCATCGACATCGAAAGCGACACGATCGTTTGCGAAGCCCGCATCGCGACCGACAAGACCCGCACCAGCGACCAGTACGGCGTGGAGATCAAGACCATGCTGGAGGCCTACGGCTGCAGCATCGATTCGATCGAGGACTGCATCATCGCCTCCGTCGTGCCGCCGGTCTTCAACGCGGTCCGCAGCGGCGTTTACAAGGTCATCCATAAATCTCCGATGGTCGTCGGCGCAGGCCTCAAGACCGGCCTCGACATCCGCCTCGAGCACCCGGCGCAGGTCGGCAGCGACAGGATCGTGATCGCTGTCGCGGCGCTCGCGAAGCGCAAGGCCCCGCTGATCCTGATCGACATGGGCACGGCGACGACGGTGGAGGTGATCGAGCCGAAGAACCGCTATCTCGGCGGCGTCATCATGCCCGGCACGCGGATCTCGCTGGATGCGCTGACCAGCCGCACCGCGCAGCTGCCCGGCATCAACCTCGACCAGCCCGGCAATATCATCGCCCGCAACACGGTCGACGCGATGCGCAGCGGCATCATGTACGGCACGGCGGCGATGCTCGACGGCGTGATCGACCGCATGGCGGAGGAGCTCGGCCATCCCTCGACGATCATCGCAACGGGCGGCATCGCGCCCTATATCATTCCCCTCTGCCGCCACGAGATCACGCTCGAAAGGGATCTGCTGCTGCACGGGCTGAATATCATCTACCGTCTGAACAAGGCCAACTGAAAACGCTTATTTGAAAAGAAAACCCGTCGGACCGCTCCGGCGGGTTTTGCTTATTCCTAAAAAAGAGCCGGAAGGCTTTTCACCTTCCGGCCCGCGTTGATTCAATTCGCTCAGTCTTCCATATGAGCCTTGTAGTAGTTCATCAGGTTGCCCTCGAGGAGGATCTCTTTTTCATCCTTCGTGAGGCCCTTGATGTAGAGGGTGATATCCTTCACCGCATCCTTGGTGATGACCTTCGCGGGGATCTCCTCGATGCCCTTTTCGACCGCCTCGCGGACGCCGGGAACGAAGACGAAGTCGCCGCATTCATAGTTGAATTCGGTCTCCGGAGCGATGGTAAAGGGCAGGATGCCCCAGTTGATGCAGTTGCTGCGATAGCGCTTGGTGGCGTATTCATAGCAGATATTCGCAAAGCCGCCGAGGACGCGCTGGCAGGAAGCGGCCTGCTCGCGTGCGGAGCCGTCGCCGGGCTTGTTCGCGAAGACGCAGGAGCCGAAGCCGGTCTTTGCGATCAGCTCATCCGCGTTGCCGACCTTATTGAGGGCGTTCATGATGCGCTCGGGCTTCTTGCCTTCCCTGCGCTCGAAATCCATCGCCATGACCTGCTTGCTGCGGCCGACGTATTCCGGCACGCGGCGGGAGAGGGCGAATTCCGCAAGGCGGAGAGGATTGGAGCGGTAGCTGGAGGTCTCGCCGGAGGGGATGAGCTCGTCGGTCGTGGTGACGGGATCATGGATGACGGCGTCGAGCTCGAAGAGCGCGTTCTCGGTGAGCGGGAACATCTCCGGCCAATCGGTGATGTTGGGTCCGAGTTTCAGCTCAACGGTGGGATCGGGCTTGCCGAAGCCGTTGTAGACTCGCTTATCATAGACGCTCTTATCGAAATGATACTCGTAGTGAGTATCGTCGTAGTCGATATCGGTCGCCGGGGTGATGACGCCGTGGTTCCTTGCGGTGGCGGCGATGGAACGGGAATCCATCAGGCAGACGAAGCTGATCTGGCCTTCGCCGGGCTTAGAACCCTCGCGGTTCGGGAAGTTCCTCGTGGTATGGCGGAGGGAGAGGCCGTTGTTCGCGGGAACGTCGCCTGCGCCGAAGCAGGGGCCGCAGAAGCTGGGCTTGATGATCGCGCCGCTCTCGAGGAGCTTTTCGGTCGCGCCGATGCGGGTCAGCTCAAGGCTGGTCGGTACGCTGGTGGGATATACGGAGAAGCCGAAATAACCGTCGCCGACGTCGTGGCCGTCCATGATGGCCGCCGCCTCGACGATGTTGTCGAACAGACCGCCGCTGCAGCCCGCGATAACGCCCTGGTCCGCGATGACCTTGCCGTCGACGATCTTGTCGAGGAGGTTGACGCTGACCTTCTTGAATTTCTTCTCGGCCTCGGCCTGAACGCCCTTGAGGATCTCCTCGGCGTTGGCGAGGAATTCCTTGATGGTGTAGGCGTTGGAGGGATGGAACGGCAGAGCGATCATCGATTCGACCTTGTCGAGCTCGATGGTGATCATGCTGTCATAATAGGCGACGCCCTTCGGAGCGAGCTTTTCATAAGCTTCCGGACGGCCGTAGGTCTTGTAGTAATCCTCGATGACCTCGTCGGTCTCCCAGATGGAGCTGAGGCATGTGGTCTCGGTGGTCATGACGTCGATGCCGTTGCGGAAATCCGCGGGGAGGTTCTTGACGCCGGGGCCGACGAATTCGAGGACCTTGTTCTTCACGAAGCCGCTTTCGAAGGTCGCCTTGACCAGGGCGATCGCAACGTCGTGCGGGCCGACGCCGTGGCGGGGCTTGCCGGTCAGGTAAACGAGCACGACTTCCGGCGCGTTGACGTCGTAGGTGTTCTTGAGGAGCTGCTTAACGAGCTCCGGGCCGCCCTCGCCGACGCCCATGGTGCCGAGCGCACCGTAGCGGGTGTGGCTGTCGCTGCC
>DBXK01000008.1:27050-34181 GCA_002309375.1 Christensenella sp. UBA1214
GGAACGTAGATACCGCCGTATTTCTTCGCAGCAGAAAGACCGAAAACGTGGTCGTCCTCGTTGATGGTGCCGCCGACGGCGCAGAGGCTGTTGTGGCAGTTGGTCATCGCGTAGGGGATCGGGAACTGCTTGAGGCCGGAAGCCCTTGCCGTCTGGATGATGCCGACATAGGTGATGTCGTGGCTCATCAGGCAGTCGAAGCGGATGCGCATCTTCTTCGGATCGTCGGAAACGTTGTGCGCGCGCATGATCTGATAGGCGATCGTGTTCTCGCGGCCCTCGTCGGGGGTGACGCCGGCAACGGGCTCGGTCACGGGCTTGCCGTCCACGAGCCATACGCCCTTGTTGTAAAGCTCAATCATGGTTAATCTCCTTCTGTTGCGTTTTGATTTGCATTTTCGGGGGCAAAAGGACATGCCCCTCTACCCCGATATGTTACACCAACGGGGCTTTTTTTTCAAGCGGATTTTGGCGGAATTACGGTATATAACATAATATAATGCCCGCAGGCCGATAAAGCAAAAAGCCTCTGCCGGATCCGGCAAAGGCTTTGGAGCTATGCTGCTTTCAGGCAGCGCTGGATCGTATTAAGCTATATCGGTGACGGTGCCGATAAACAGGGGCAGATTGGTCTCCATATCGACGATCATGAACACGAACGGCCTGTCGAGGTATACTTCGTGCTCGTTCTCCGGCATCGCGCAGCCCGCGAGCATTTCAACGAGCGTTGCAGCGCCGGCGCGGGTGCCCTTTTCGCCGACCTCGATATGGGTCTTATGGATCACGCGGCCGATATAGATATTGCTGTCATCGAAGCAGTGCCCGAGGCGTGTGAAATCGGCGCTCACCGCATCGAAGGCCGTGGGCATGCCCATCGCGGAAAGCGCGTCGTTCAGCGTGATATCGTAATCGAAGCTGAATTTCGGCAGCTGCGCATGGACCGTGCCGTCCTCCGCGCCCGAAAGGATGCTCATCAGCTTTTCGCCGGTCAGGGAGGAAACGTAATCGTTCACATCGATTCCCTCATCCGGCAGCAGTACCGCGAAGCCGTATTTATATCCGACGTAGGGCTTGATGAAGCCGACCGCATTGCCGCCGTCGAGGAAGGTGCTCTCCGTGGAGTGCATCATCGATACGCTGCGCTCTTCCCCGTTCCTTGCGTGGAATATGCCATCTGAGACCTGATTATCATAATAGACCTCCCGCCATTCCGCGTCGAACATCAGCGTGTTGACGAGGTACATCAGGGCGGCGGAGTCGATCCGATCGAGGATCTGCTCGATCATGCCGTCGGTATTCTTGCTCACCCATTCGTTGATCGCGGTCAGCGTGCTTTCATCGAAGGGCGAAGCGTAGATCTCCGCGCCGTAGTAATCGGCGTTGCGCTGGAGGAAATCGGGATCCGGTTCAAAGAACGGCACGCAGTCCGCGGCCGGATCGAATTCGGCTTCGCTCGCACGGAACCAAATCGAATTCGCGATCAGGACCTTGTATTTTTCATCGCTCGGAAGATTATTGATATAGGTGCGGAGATATTCGTTCAGACGGTCGATCGGCATCCCGAGCACGCGTTCCATCTCCGCAAGGGTCTCGGTATCCGCGCCGTTCGCGCACATCGCGAGGGCGAGCATCACGGAGAGCGGCGAAACGAGGGTGCTCTTCTCGCTCGAAAGGCTGTTTTTCAGAAGCGCGAGGGCGAAATCCGCCTGGGACTTAACGAATTCGGCGTCCGCATTTGCGTCGCGCACGCTGCCGGGAGTATAGCCCGCGGAGAGCTTTATCGCCCTGCCGGGCGTGCTTTCGTCCGTCAGAACGACGTCGTTATCGCCCTCGGCGGTCTTGCCGGTTTCCCCGTTTTTTTCGGTTTCGTTTTCCTTCGGCGCCGCGCAGGCGAACGCGCCGAGCAGCATCACCGATGCAAGAATAATGGAGAGAAGTTTGTTGATATTTTTCATGGTTATGTACCTTTCTGTATTGGCTTTTAATGCCTTCCCCTCGATGGGAAGCTGTATGAGCGGCGCAGCGCGGCGCGAAGACTGATGAGGTGTATATATGCGCACCAAGCGCAAATCATGGCGGCAGCCAATTCATGCACATCAGTGCAATTCATGCCGAAGGCAATTCATTCTTCATAAATGAATTGAAGCTTCGCTTCATGAATAGCGGCGCGTTCCGCTCCGCATGATTTCTCGCACCTGCGGTGCTCCGTGAATTGGCGGCATGCCGCCATTTACACCTCATCCGTCAGCCTGCGGCTGCCACCTTCCCCTCAAGGGGAAGGCTTATCGCTTACGCGATATCCGTCACGGCGCCGATAAAGATCGGCAGATTGGTCGCGTTGTCGATCAGCATATAGACGAACGGGCGGTCGAGGATAACGGTCTTCGTTTCGGGCATTTCGATCGCGGCGCATTCGTCCATCGCAACGACCGTGACCGCGCCGGCGCGGGTGCCCTTCTCCGCGACCTCGATGAAGGTCTTGTGGATCACTTCGCCGATATAGAGCTCGTTTTCGCTCATGCGGGAGAAGTCGGCAAGGCCGCTGTCGAACGCCCGCTCCATGCCCATCGCCTTCAGAGCGTTGTTCAAAGTGAGCTCGTAATCATAGCTGAATTTCGGAAGGCCGGCGTTCACCGGAACGTTCTGCCCCCTTTGGAGGATCGCAAGGAGCTTCCCGCCGGAAAGGCTCATGATATAGTCGTTGATATCGGTGCCTTCGGCCGGCATGATCGCGGCAAAGCTGTATTTGCTGTCGGCATAGGGCTTGATGAAGCCGACCGCACCGCCGTCCTCAAGGTACCGGCTTTCCTCGGAATACATCATCTCCACGGTCTTCGTGCCGTTGATCCCGCGGAAATCGGCGTCGTGCACTGAATATTCGTCATACGGGCTCTGCCAGTCCGCCTCGAAGATCAGCGCGTTGATCAGGTACATCACGGTCTCTTCCCGGATCTCGTCGAGCACCTTCTCGATCATGCCGTCGGTATTCTCCTTCACCCAGGCGTTGATATCGGCAAGGGTCGAATCATCGAACGGCGCGCTGAAGGCGTCCGCACCGTAATAATCGGCGTCCTTCTGCAGGAAAGCTTCCTTCACGGGCAAGCCCTTGCGGATCCAGATCGAGTTCGCGGGAACGACCTTGTATTTCTCGCCGCAGGGCAGTTCCTTCAGATAGGTATAAAGGTATTCGTTCAGCTCGTCGATCGGGACGCCGCCGAGGGCCTTTTCCATCCCGGCAAGGGTCTCTCCGTCAGCGCCGTTCGCGGTCATCGCAAGAGCGATCATCACGGAAAGCGGCGAAACGAGGGTGTTGCCTTCCTTGCTGAGGCTGTTTTGAAAGAGCCTGACTGCGAAATCCGCCTGCGCCGCGATGAATTTCTGGTCCGCTGCCTTGCCTTCGACCTTCCCGGCCTTCACGCCCGCGGAAAGATTCCCCGCGGCCATTTGGTGATTCTGAGAGGGCTTTCCCGCTTCGCCGTTCTTGCCGCCCGTCTGCTCTTCCCCGCCTTTATTCGAGCAGGCGACGGAGAAAAGCATTGCGCCGATAAGGAGCATTATAAGCGCTGAGCGCATGGTTTTTTTGAATGATTTAAGCATGATTATTCACCTTTCCGTTATTATTTCTCATATCCGCAGAGCGCCGCGAGCGCTTCCCGCAGCTCGATGCTCTCGCTGTCCGTCAACCTCGGCATGCAGAATTCGTCATTGACGAGCACGAAGTTTTCCGACGTTACGCCGACGCGCGAATAGACCAGATTGCCGGCGTCGTCGGCGAATTCAAAATACACGACGAATTCGCAGTCGGGGTCTTCCGGCTCGACCGGGGCTTCCTGAACTCCGGCTTTGCGCAGGGCGTCCCTGACAAGATCGAGGGCCCTTTCGCCCTCCGCGCCGTCGAAGACGAAGCGTGTGACTTCCCCGCCGTCTTTGCCGTCTTTAAACGCGACAATCGTCCGGACAAGAGCGGGAAGGAGCTTACCGTAGTTTTCTTCATCGATCAGCATCCCGAGGCCGAGGGCTATTTCGTCCCCTTCAAAGACCGGCGTGCCGCAGATCCACTTACCGGGATCGTAAAAGCCGTCGCTCGCCATTTCGTCCGATTTCTCTCCCGGAGCAGCGGTGACGTTGCCATAGTTCGCCGCAGGCTCTCCGCCGCTCTGCATATCGTTTTCAACCGGTGCGCCGTCGGCGGCATAACTCTCGTCCGCGGCATGACCTTCCGCATTCGCGTCGATCGTTTTCTCGGGGACCTTACGCGTCGTCAGGAAAAACACGAGCGCAAGGCATGCGAGGCCGCTGCCGGCGGAGACCGCCATCGTCCGCCAGAAGCGGACCCTTTTGACCTTGTATTCGTCCTTGCGGCGCATGATCTCGGATTTGATCTCTTCTTTATCTCTTCTCATTATTCAACACCTTCCTTTTCAAGCAGGGTGCGCAGCCGCTTCTTTGCGGCGGCAAGCAGATTGTCGACCTGTTTTTCGCTCTTTTTGAGCACCTTCGCCGTTTCCCGGTAGCTCAGGCCTTCGAGGTAAACGAGGTGAACGGCAAGGCGCTGCTCCTCTGGAAGCTCCGCCATCGCTGCTGCGACGGCCTTCTGCTTCTCCCCCGCGAGCACATCGTTTTCGAGGGAGGCGCGGTCCGCTTCATCCGCTTCCGAAAGCTCCGTCCAGCCCTCGCGGCGGCGCTTTTTAAGATAGTTCAGCGCCTTATGCCGCGCGGCGGCGAAAAGATAGGTTTTCAGCGACGAGCGGAACGCGAAGCGCCCCGGATGGATGGCGAGCTCGGTCATGGTCTCGATGGCGACGTCTTCAGAAGCATGTACATCATGTACATACCCGTTGATGAAGAATGTCAGTTTATCGAAATACAGCTCCACCAGCTCCGAGAAGGCGCTTTCGTCCCCTCCGAGATAGCGGCGATAGCTGTTTTCTCCGCTTTCCATAGGCGCTTGCCATCCTTTTGCATTCGGTCGGCCGAAAAGGAAGCTCCGGCTTTCTTCCGGAAATTATAGCCTTTTTCTTCCTCCCGGTCAACACCGGGCGGCGCGCTTTCCGCCCGGCTCAAGCCCCTTTGCTTTCGCCTTTCTGCTTATTAGTCAACCGAAACCCGCCTTTTTCCTGAGATTTTTTAAAATATATTTTTTCGTTTCAAAATCCCTTCCCCGTCATTTTTCTTGAAAGAGCGCGCCGCTTGTGCTATATTATCAAGGGCTTTTGCGGCGCGTCCCCGCCCGGGGCGGCGGATGCGAAGAACCGAGCAAGAGGCCGGCTTTGATAAATAACCGATGAAAACGGAACTTTTTAACGCAAAAACGCAGAAGGAGAACGGGACCGGGGTCGCCGGGCGGGTCATCCGCGCCGGAGGGCTCGTCGTGTTCCCGACGGAGACCGTTTACGGCCTCGGCGCAAACGGGCTGGACGGCGAAGCGGTCAATAGAATATTCGAAGCGAAGGGCCGCCCGAACGACAATCCGCTGATCCTCCACATTGCAAAAAAGAGCGACGTCAAGCCCCTCTGGAAGCATGTTCCGGATATCGCAAGGACGCTTATGGATGCGTTCTGGCCCGGTCCGCTGACGCTCATTTATTTAAAGAGCGATCTCGTTCCGGATGAAGTTACCGCCGGGCTCGATACCGTCGCTGTGCGCATGCCGGAGCACAAGACCGCCCTCGCCCTCATCCGCGCCGCCGGCGTTCCGATCGCCGCACCGAGCGCGAACCTCTCCGGCAAGCCGAGCCCGACCAATATCGACCACGTGCTGGAGGATATGGACGGCCGCGCGGACGTCATCATCGACGGCGGTCCCTGCGCGGTCGGCGTTGAATCGACGGTATTATCCCTCGTCGGCCAGCCGACCATACTGCGTCCCGGCGGCATCACAAAGGAGATGCTCGAGGGCGTGATCGGCTCCGTTAAGGTCGCGAACGCGGTGCTGCATCCGCTCGGCGAAGGTGAGACCGCTGCTTCGCCCGGCATGAAATACCGCCACTATGCCCCGGACTGCGATGTTATCGTTGCGCAGGGCAGCCCGCGTTCGGCCGCCGCGATCATCAACCGCGAGTATGCAAAAGCGGAGCTCGAGGGCAAAAACTGCATGATTTTCGCGACAGAACAGACAAAGAGCTATTATAAAGGCAAAAAATATGTTATAATCGGGGACAGGGATCTTCCCGGCACGCTCTGCGCCTCCCTTTTCGCGGCGCTGAGGGATGAATCCGAAGGAACGGACGTCATCTTCGCCGAAGCGATCCCGGCCGAAAGGCAGGGCCTTGCCTATATGAACAGGCTCCTGCGCGCCTCCGGCTTCACCGTCCTGACCGACTGAAGAGCAAAAACTACCGGCGGATACCTGCCGGAAAGGAGAATATGATGAAAATCGCGATCGCTTCCGACCACGGCGGATTTGAACTCAAGCAGCATCTGATCGCCTATCTTGCCGAGCTCGGGCATGAATTCACCGATTTCGGCTGTTACAGCCCCGAAAGCATGGATTATCCGGACGTCGCCTTTCCTGCTGCCGAAGCCGTTGCGCGCGGGGAATTCGACCGCGGAGTTCTGATCTGCGGCACTGGCGTCGGCGTTTCGATCTGCGCCAACAAGGTCCCGGGCATCCGCTGCGCGCTCTGCAGCGATATTCTCACGGCGGAGCTGACAAGACAGCATAACGACAGCAACATGCTCGCGATGGGCGGGCGCATCATCGGCGTCGAGACCGCGAAGGCGATCCTCCGCACCTGGCTCGGCACCGATTATCTCGGCGGCAGGCATGCGCGCCGCGTCGGGAAGATCGGCAAATACGAAGAGGGCCGGTCCCTTCCGGCCGAAACCGAAGCAGAATAAAAACAAACGCATATTTCAGGGGGTAATTATGGAAAGCTACATGGAAAACGTCGTCGTCATCGACCATCCTCTCGTTCAGCACAAGCTCACCCTTCTGCGCAACCGCAACACGGGCACGAAGGATTTCCGCATGCTCCTCAAGGAGCTGTCGACGCTCATGGCCTATGAGGTCACCCGCGACCTTCCGATGGAGGAGATCGAGATCAAAACGCCCGTCGCTCCGATGCGTTCCCGCGTCCTCGCCGGAAGAAAGCTCGGTATCGTCCCGATCCTCCGCGCCGGCCTCGGCAT
>DBXK01000014.1 GCA_002309375.1 Christensenella sp. UBA1214
GCTCTGCCACTGAGCTACACCCGCATCGCGAAACTGAGTATAAACCATCGGCCATGCTTTGTCAATGCTTTTTTGCCCGCTTTTTGTCGGCGGGCGGCAGATCCTTTGAAAAATGAGCAGGAGTTTTTTTCAAAAGCTATTGACACATTATCCGAAATGGGATAAAATGAAAATGCAAATTATATTATTTGCCGAAAGGATGAATACTATGGGTAAATTTGTTATCAAAGCCACCAAGACCGGCTTCACCTTCGCTCTCAAAGCCGTGAACGGTGAGATCGTCGCCGTCGGCGGCGAAGTCTACAACACTCTCGACGCCTGCAAGAACGGCTGTGAGAGCGTCCGCACCAATGCTCCGATCGCGAATCTCGAGGATCAGACCATCGAAGGCTTCGAAGCGCAGACCCACCCGAAGTTCGAGATCTACAAGGACAAGGCCGGTCAGTTCCGTTTCCGCCTGAAGGCAAGGAACGGCCAGATCATCGCCGCGAGCGAGGGCTATGTCAAGAAGGACAGCTGCAAGAACGGCATCGACAGCGTTCGCAGGAATGCTCCTGACGCACCCGTTCTCGAGCCCGTTCCCGAAGAGTAAGCTTTGCAGGCAGGCCGGCGCCGCCGGCAGCTGACGCCGATGCATCTTAGCTTCGGTTTATTAAGCAATGCTGAACAGCCCATCCCGATAACTGAAACGAACCGCCGGGGCCCCTTAAAAGGAGCCCCGGTTGTTTTATGCCCGAAGGATCAGTTTTCATCCGGCGCAAACGGAACGCCGTTGACGGTGAAGCGAACTTCATCGATGCTTCCGAAGGGCTGCGCCGTCAAAAGCACTGTGTGCATCGCAAGGCCGTAGAGCCCGGGAGTGTCCGTGATCCGTTCGAAATCCTTCGAAAGATTGACGGTCAGCACCCCGTTTTCGATCGCTGCGCCGAGAACGAGCGTATGCTCGGGGAAGCAGCAGCGCAGGCCGGGCAGATCCGTGCCTTCCGCAAGCGCACTGATCGCCCGATAGAGCCCGCCCGCGTTCATATAGCGCGTGACGGGGATGAACTGGCTGCCGGCGCCGTTCGGGAAATAGAGCGTCACGGCTTTCGCACTGCCGCTGACGGCGACCTCACCGTTTTCAACGTTCAGGGCAAGCGCACCGGCAGAACAGGGAAGCTCGGAGCCGTTCGCGGTCTTTCCCGCACTGCCGTTGATGAAGACGGTAACTGTGTCGATCGACGGGAATTGCGTCAAGGTATTGATCACCGAAACGAAAAGGTCCTGTTCCTCACGGTAATCGGCAAGCGCCGGCATGTTCTGAAGATTGACCCGCGCCTCGCCGTCCGAGATCGCAAGCTGGATCTCCGTCCCGTTCGGGATCGGTGCGTTCAGCCCGAGTTTCTTGAGCGCACTGCTGTTCTCGCTCGTAGCGATAAGGCGGTTCAAACAGGCTTTCGCGATCCCGGTTTCCCAGGGTATAACGGTACTGACGGGCAGGATATAACCGTCGTCGGTGATGTAGTAGAGCGTTGCCCTGACGCTTCTATCCGGCTCCGCGGTCGCGGTTTCGCCGGTCTCAAAGGGATAACTTCCGCTGTAAGGCAGGCTTGTCGGGCTTGCGAAAGGATTGCCGTCCGGCCCGGCCGTCGCGGGGGCGGGGGATGATGGCTCACCTTCGAAAAGGCTTTTCGGCGCTCCGCAGCCGGTGAACGCGGCGAAGACGAACACCGCACAGAGCAGAGCGGCGCATATCCTTCGGAATGACTTGACATTCGGTTTCATTTTCACAGCCTCCGATCGTTTTTTGTAATAATCTTATTGTTCTTTTTTGAGTTTATTCCTGAAAAGACTGCGGACAGAGGCGAAAAACAGCCGCAGCAGCTTCCCCGGGAAGAAGAGCCAGAGCGCGAATGCGGCAAGGATCAGCGGGATGCTGAAAAGCCGTATCCGCCCGCTGTCATAAAAAAGCAGCGTTGCAGCGGTCAGCCCGAAAAAGCAGCAGCCGAAGAGGGCGTCCGCGAGCGCCGATGCGAACCTGCCGAGGCGGCGGGGAATGCGCAGAAGGTCATAGACCATTCCGAGGATGAATCCGCATCGGAGACAGCTGAGAACGAGCGGCAGCTCGGCAAGATCGATCCTCATCAGCGGAACATTCGGGAGAAGAAGCCGGGCCGCTGCTGCGGAGCTTCATCGTATTCGAAGGCGATCAGCTGACCTTCGACGATGATTTGACCTTCGTCGAGATTCAGCTTCGTGATATGCAGGCCTTCGCCTTCGAGCGTGAGGCCGCCGCCGTCGGTCATCAGTATCACTTCGTTTTCGTTGAAGCTGCCGACGTCCTTGACGCCGGTAATGCTGATGAGCTCCCTGTTTTCAACATGGATCGAATGGGTACGAAGGCGCAGCGTTCCTCCTTCAAGCATGGGTCGGTCGTTCATTGCTTTTCACCGCGGCTCCCCGTCCGGGGGGGCTTCCTTTCATTTTTTTGACCGTCAGTCGGGTCCCTTGAGTATTGATGGAAAAATAATATGGCAAAGTTGTAACAGGAATGCCGAAATCGCGATAATATGACATAAAGATTTAACAAAATCGCCCTCCGGGTCTATTGACAATGCCTGCAAAAAAACATTATAATAAATGCGAAGATTAAGGAACGCTTTTGTTTGAGGACGCAGAAAACCAACTTTTTTACTGTTATTTCCCAATACAGCTGCATATACTGTTATCATAGTGCTTTGAAATTTGAATCATCGATTGGAGCAGAACAATGACAAGAGAAGAAATGCTGGATAAAAGCCTCGAGAGTCTTCGCGTTATCGCGAAAGCCCAGGGTGTTAAATCGATCACAAAATACAGAAAAGCGGAACTCGTTGATATAATTATGAACGGCGGCGTGACAGAAACAAAAAAACGCGGACGTCCGCCGATCATTCCCGCGCCGAAGGCGGAGGAACCGGAGCAGGCGGAAGCGCCGGCTGACGGGCAGGCAGGAACTGATGCGGCTGACGCTCTGACGGAAGAGAGCCCCGCACAGCAGCCCGGAGCGGAGGCGGCAAGACTGCGCGCCGCTTCGCCGCAGGAGCGCGGAGGATTCACGCTCGGGTATTCTGCAAGGCCGCAGCAGACGAACTACGGGAGACAGCAGAGCTACCGCACCGACCGCAGCGCGCGCCAGAGCGTCGGCCAGCGTCAGGGCGGCTATCAACAGCCTTATTCCGGCTATAATCAGGATTACGGCAGGCGCAGTGCGGACGGATATACACAGAATCCGTATCCCCAGGTCGACCCGTATGCTCAGCAGGATTACCGCATGGCTCAGCCCGTTCAAGGCCAGAGCTATATGCCGCAGAGCTATCCTGCTCAGAGCGGCTTCCAGCAGCAGCCTTACGGCGGAGCGGCTTATCCCGCACCGACCCGCGATTTCCGGCCGGAGGGCTATTACAACGCCGAATACGGAACGAGCAACCCCGCAGTTCCGGAGATCCTCGAATCCGGCGAATGCGAGGATGCGGAAGGTATCCTCGAGATCATGCCGGACGGCTACGGCTTCCTGCGCGTCGACAATTACATGCCCGGCGCGAACGACGTCTATATTTCCAATTCCCAGATCCGCCGCTTCAACCTCCGCAACGGAGACCTCGTTGCAGGCAAAACGCGGCAGGCGATGGAAGCAAAGCGTTACGTTGCGCTGATGTATATCACCGCCGTCAACGGCGTTCCCCCGGAGGAAGCGATGCAGCGCAAGCCCTTCGAAGAGCTCGTTCCGATCTTCCCGAACGAAAGGCTGACTCTCGAAACGACGGATCCGGATGCGCCGAAGAAAAACAACCTCGCGATCCGCCTGATCGACCTCATCGCGCCGATCGGCAAAGGGCAGAGGGGCATGATCGTTTCCCAGCCGAAGGCCGGCAAAACGACGCTGCTCAAGGCGATCGCAAACGGCATTTCCGAGAATTATCCGGATGTGCACCTGATCGTTCTTCTGATCGACGAGCGTCCGGAGGAAGTTACCGATATGCAGCGCTCGATCAAGGGCGAGGTCGTGTTCTCGACCTTTGACGAACTGCCGGAGCACCATACACGCGTTGCGGAAATGGTCATGGAGCGCTCGATGCGCCTTGTCGAGATGGGCAAGGACGTAGTCGTGCTGATGGACTCGATCACAAGGCTCGCCCGGGCATACAATATCACGATCAACTCGACCGGCAAGACCCTCTCCGGCGGCATGGATCCCGGCGCACTACATAAGCCGAAGCGCTTCTTCGGCGCCGCGAGGAATATCGAAAACGGCGGCAGCCTGACGGTCATCGCGACCGCGCTCGTTGAGACCGGTTCGAGGATGGATGATATGGTCTATGAGGAATTCAAGGGCACGGGCAATATGGAGATCCATCTCGACCGCAAGCTCAGCGAAAGGCGCATCTTCCCGGCCGTGGATATCTACAAATCCGGCACGCGCAGGGAGGAGCTGCTGCTCTCCGCAGAGGAGCTCGAATCGGTGAACATGATCCGGCGCATGCTTTCCGGCGGGAATACGGCCGAAGCGACGGAGCAGATCATCAGCCTTCTCGAAAAAACTGCGAACAACGAAGAATTCGTTCAGAAGATCAAGAGCTTCCATTCCTCCTACGCCAAGGACGGCTTCCTGCCGGGCGGGGGAAGGGGCATCAGCCGATAATGCTCAAAAATCAAAAGGTCTGCCGATATCCGCGGCAGGCCTTTTTAATTTTGTTCCGTGCGCTGCGATGCGAAACAACCGCGGACGGAGCACGATCGTTATTTAATCGAAACGGGCTGCGCGGACGGCGGAAAAACGCGGCAAAAGACTTCGAAAAAGCGCTTCGGGTCTGTACAAGGCCGATGAAATCTGTTAAAATAAGATTTGGCCGATTTAATGGAAACCCGCGGGAAACGCATTCCCCGTGAATATCAGCTTAAATCCGAATGGAGGAGTGAAAAATGAAAAACAAAAGCATCATGAAGCTTATCGCGATCGTTCTTTCTTCGCTGATGGCGGCGGCGCTGATCTGCGCCTGCAATAAAACAAGCAACAATACGGGCGAAGGCTCCGAAAAGACGACTGCCAAGCCCGACGACAACGTCAATGTCCTGCCCGGCGAGAACACCGATACCGGGAAGGAGGATCCTTCCATCAAGGGCGAAACGAGGGATTACGGCATTTTCACCGGCCTGTTCATCCCCGAAAGCATGGATTTCACCGCCGGCACTATGATCGACCCCGAATCGGAAGAGGGCTTCCGCCTTGCCGATAAGGATCATCCGACGAACTATATTTATTTCGGCACTTCCACCGATCCGGAGTGGGATATCGATCACAGCAGGGAGATGAATGCCCAGTATGATCCGCAGGATATCTCCTTCGAGCTGAACGGCAATACCTGGCAGGGCATCGCCTATAAATACAACGGCGAGCTGGATTGCTTCCAGATCTACACGACGATCGGAGACCACGTGATCTCCGTTATGAGCGCGGGCTATCCCTATGACGGCGCGCTCGTGAAGGCCGTTCTTGCTTCCGTGAATATCGGCGGCTGAGCTTTTCGGCTTGATACGTGGAGAAACCGAAGATGAAAAACAGAAGCCTTGCATTGCTTCTTTGCGGCTTGATCCTGACAGCATGCGCTTTGAGCGGCTGCAACTTTCTGAAACCCGGAAGCTCCGCCGGAAATAAGCCCGAGGAGACGCCGGTCCCGCTGCCCGCAGAGACAGAGCCTCCGGTCGGAGGCTCGACGGAGGATAAAGTCATCCTGATCAACACAACCGGCGGCACGATCCTCTCCGTTTGCATCAGTTCGAATGATGTCGAGTTCTGGGGCGAACCGCTTCCGATCCCGGAGATCATGAACGGCGCGTCGTATGTGTTCAACGATTTCGGCAGGGATATCGCTCCCTACGATAAACTCGTTGATATCTGCTTCAGCGTTTCCGGCATGCAGCTCGTATGCAATGTGCGCGGCCTTGAGATCAAGCCCGGCGACCGGATCCGTATCTCACTGCAGGACGATCCCGATCACGCGGACGGGCAATACAAGATCCCCGTTTTCGAACTGCGGCATGCTGACGGAAACAGCCGTATCTACTATGGCAATACAAGGACCAGTGTGGACGGGACCGACCGCAAGGTCGCCGGCGACTACTGATCCGCGATTTAAGCGAAAGGAAAAAACATGAAACGCAAACTGATCGCTCTGATCCTTGCCGCGGCTATGCTCGCGGCGCTGCTCTCTGCCGCCTGCTCCAAACCGGAAGACGGCAAGCAGTCAGATTCACAGAATGAAACGACCGCCGCTCCCGAAACGAGCAGCGAACCGCAGCAGGGCGATGAAACTACGCCCACTCCCGCGCCGGAGACCGAAGATCCCGGGACCGAAGCCCCCGAGACCGAGCCGCCTGCAACGCCAGCGCCTGCGGCGCCGCGCGTTATCCAGCCGATGATCAGCATTGGCAGCCAGAACAGGCAGATCAACGACTCGCTCTGGATTTTCTCATCATTCCAGTATGCGTTCCTCGAAGGCGATGAAGCCCGGGAGTACAGCCGGCTCGCTTCCGCGCTCGGGGAGAGAGCGGCATACGTTGAGCAAAGAGCAGCCACAAGTCTGGAGCTGCTTGCTTTGAAGGCACGCTCAATGGCTTCCGACGATTATGCGGCGTACAGCTTTTCGCAGACTGCTTATATCAGGCGCTCCGACACCGTTGCTTTCAGCGTGCTTTACAGCAGCGTTTCGGATTTTCCCGAGGAAGTGCCGGAAATCTTCTATGCGGATACTTTCGATACCGCGACCGGCAGGCGTCTTGCGCTTGCGGACGTTGTGAACGATCCTTCCGCGATCCCCGGCGTGATCAACGAGATCATGGGCCAGAGGAACGAGGATGGCTTCACCCTTGACGCTTCGGTCGATTATTCGGGCTATTTCTCGAATCCCGATTGCCATGACTATGCCTGGACGCTCGATTATAACGGCATTTCACTGTTCTTCAACGACATGGCGTTCAGCATCGAGGACGCGTGGGCGTGCAGTGCGTTCATTCCGTTCTCCGCATATCCGGAGTTTGTGAAGGCCGAGTATATGACGGCGCCGGAAGAATACGCCGTCGCGTTCCCGCCGTACATCACCTGCTATTTCGAGCTTGCCGGAAAGGTCACTCCCGTGATCGTTGCGGCCGTCGATTATGATGACGACGATTATTATTACCCGACCGATATCTACGTCGGCTGCGGCAATGATACCTTCGAAGAACCTCTTGATCTTGACGGATTCCTGCCCGTACTGATCCATAATGCGAACGGAGACTTCCTCTGCATCGAGCGCAGCAGCTATAATGATTATGCGTTCTTCACCGTTTTCAACGTTACGAGCGGCAGCCTGAAGAATAATGCGGATTATCCGTACAGACAGTACGTGCGCTATTCGGAAGACTATTCTTCCGCCGACCGGATGCCCATCGTCGATCCTTCATGCTGCAGGCTGACGAACTGGACGGAGGTGCTGAGCACGGCGTACGCGAGCAAGACCTTCAGCTTCGGAAACGACGGAGCTCCTGTTTCCGACGATAAGCTCTATTTCGTCAACAGTCCCTGGCAGATGACTTTGCTGCAGGATCTTGAGGTCGAGCTGACGGATGAAAACTGCGCCGATCTCGGCAAGCTCAGCATGCATGCAGGCGACACCTTCGATTATTATGCAACCGACGGCGAAAGCATCGCCGTGCTGAAGCTTTCCGATGGACGCCTTGTGAAGATCAAGGTCATAAAGACGGAGTATTACGAAAACTTCGTCAACGGCATCGACATCAGCGAGCTCTTCGACGGCCTGCTGTTTGCTTCCTGATAAATGAACCGAGTTCCCGCTCTGCGCTCCGCCGGGCGGGAACTGCCTATTTGAACATTTCTGAAGGAATCCATGAAAATCCTTGCTTCTGAACTGAAAACGACAGTGCGCAGAGCCATTGCGCTGCTGCTTGCCGTATCGATCCCGCTCTTCGTTTTCGCAGCCTGCAGCGAGCAGGAGAAAGACGATGGGGATCTGCCGGTGGAAACGATACCGGGCGGCAGCGATCCCGTTTCGGAAACAACGCCCGAACCGACGGCCGATCAGGCTCAAATCATGAAGATCGGCTTTGAAAACGGGCTTGCGTCAGACATCGGTGAGCTCTATTTCAGCGCGGCTGATTCGGAAAGCTGGGGCGATCCGGCGGTGAGGACGATCGCGGCGGGAGGCATGGCCGAGATCGGGCTTGAGTGCGCCGCCGATTCCGGGATCTTCGATATCGGAACGCTCAGCACGGATCTTGTGAATTACGATGCTTTCGGTGTTTATCTTTCGGAAGGGGACAGAGTTCTGCTGACCGGCGACTGGGAAACGGGCATATTCACCGTGCTGCACAGGGACGGCAGCAAGGATTTTTATAAGGCGAAGGTCCTCTGGAGCACTCCGGACGAGACCGCCGAGCGGATAATACTCAATATCGAATCCGTTTCGGAAGTTTTCGGCGATGAAGAGGGCAGCACTGCCGGCACGGTCAAATACTGCCGCATCACGCCCGAAGCAGCTGCCGCTGACCGCTTCCCGGAGCTTGCGGCCGCCTTTGAGGAGCTCAATGCTTCCCGCTTCGCGTCGCTCGGCGCGCTGCTTTCGCGCGGCGCGGACGGCGGGGAAGGCGTGACATATATTGAAGAAACGGTCAAGGTCATGCGCTGCGATTCGATCATCGTCAGCCTTCTGTACGAAGCAAAGCTCCCCGGCGCGGAATTCCCCGTGTATACCGGAATAAATATCGATCCGGTGAGCGGCGCGCTGCTGACGCCGGCGGATATCGTGACGGACGTTCAGAAGCTCCCGCATCTGATGAACAAATGCCTTTCCTCGATCGAAAGCGAGCTCGAGATCAACGAATACCGCGATCACGTTTCGGATTTTTCAAAGCAGAAAGCGGATTATGCCTTCGTGCTCGAAAGGGACATGATCACAATCGTTTTCAATATCAACGCATTCAATTCCGGCATTTCCGAGCCGGTCCGCATTTCCCTCGGGACCGAGGATGACCCGTATCTTCTGAGACCGCGGATGCTGATCCTTCCGTAAGCTTGAAGCGGGGAGCGGAAACACACAAAAAGACTTTACATTGATCCGCAAATAGGATATAATATTTTCACAGACACAAACAAAAGGCGCATGCCTGAAAGTTTCAAGGAGGTAAAAATGGGACTTTTTGACAACCTGAAGAACAAAGTGAACGATGCCGCGAAGAAGGCGACGCAGTCGCTCTCCAACAAGAAGGTCGACGTCGTTTTCCCGAAACTGCCCGACACTTATGAAGAATTCCTCGCTCTGCCCCAAGCGGCGATGAAGGATCCCTTCGATACCGCCGCGCTGACGGTCCTCGCTTTCTGCTTCTATCCCGAGAACAAAGAGCTTTCACTCAAAATGCTCAATTACCTGCGCGGTCCCCGTCCGCTGATGCCGATGGAGCTTTCGTTCATCGCCGACCGCTTCCGCGACAAGGATTATGTTCCGCGCTCCTATTTCAACGGTGCGACCTATAAAAACGACTATATCCCCGCGGAGCCCTATACCGTCAGCCCCTTCACGAATCCGCATTCCGATATCCAGGAAAACATGAAGCGGCTCTGGCTGAATTCCGGCGGTGCGGACAGCCCGCGTTATGTCGATGTTCGCCTCGCGAAGGACGGCAAGTGGTATCTCTGGGAGCAGTACATCCTTGCGGATATCCGCAAACCCGAATCTACCAACCCCTGGGCATAAGGAGGAGAATATGAATATCGTCGGAAAATGGACGGTTTATGAAGTGATGAGCCGTGACGATGATCTGAACATCGTCTGGAAGAAGAAGGACGAGATGCTGAAGCAGATCGAACCCGGCGACGAAATGGCCATGTTCCTGAACGCGAGCCTGATCTTCACCGAGGACGGAAAGATGCTTACCGTCGCGCCGATCCCGGCAAACGTTCCGAAGGAAGAGGTCGACGCCGCGGTCGCTGCGGGCAAGGTCAAGCTCTATGGCGACAACATGATGGTCTTTGAAGGCAAGGACTGGAAGGAAGAGGACGGGAAGTTCTTTTATGATTCCGGCACACAGGGCGAGATCTTCGGCGAGCCCGTCTCCCCCTGGGTCGAGATCAAGGAAGTTGAGGACGGCGTTATCGAGATCCTGCTGATGCGCTATATCAAAGAATAAACGAAAAACGAACAAAAGCCCCGCACGGGGCTTTTTTCTTTGATCAAATGCATTTCAGCTTTCGCCGCCGATAATGAAATCGCAGATCGCCTTGAGCGTGCGGTCATCGTAATGCAGCGCATCGTTGATGAAGCCGCAATTCCCGCCCATGATCTCCGGAACGGTCGAAAAGCGCGAAATGCCGGGGGAAAGCAGCGGGCTTGCCGCGGCCGCTTCGCGAAGCGCTTCGTTATATGTGCCGATGTTTCGGTTGAATTCCGCGGGATCCTCACCGTAAAAGCTGCCTTCCGCACGGCAGCCGTCGAAGCCGATGACGACGACCTGCGGACGGTATGTGCGTCCGTTCGCTTCATATTCCATTGAGGCGAAGTATTCCGCCGCTTCGATCGCCGCGGCGATGTTTTCAGCGTTCCGCGCGCCTGTGCGGTCATAATCGTTGACCGTTGCAAAGAAGAAGACCGTGCTTGTGCCGCAGGCGCGGATCTGCGCCCGGAAGCAGGCCTCGATATCGGAAACGATGCCTTCCGTCATGATCGAAGGATATGCGCCGTTGTAATGGCCGCCCCAAACGGCGAACGCGGCGAAATCATTTCGACCGGCGCGCTGTTCATAGATCCCGAGCTGGCAGCAGCGGCTGTCGCCGATCACGATGCGGCCGGAGGTATAGGCAGGATCGTCCGGCAGAGTATGATAATAATCCTGATAGAGCCCCTCCGGCCCCTGCGGAATGAGAGCTCCGCTTCCATAGCCTTCCGATTCGGTCCATTGGTCGTAATCGTCATAAATGTCGAATGGTCGTTCGGGCTCCGGCGGCTCCTCGGCGGCATTATGCTCTGCCCGGTTATTGCCGCAGGCAGGGGAGAATAACGCCAAAATGAGCGCAAACAGCACGATCGACGGCAGAATGAGCTTCCTTTTTCGATGCATTCCGTTGACCTCCGGGTGTTTATGAAGGTATTCTATCAAAGAATGCAGCGGTTTTCAACAGCCGGAGCCCGCCTTTGAGCGGAAGGATTTCGAAAAACGGTGTTGATACGCAATTTGATATTGCTAACTGCGAAAAAAAGGTTTATAATGAAAGTGTATATATCCCGCCGATTTCGAGCGGGGTAAAATCCTGATACCATGGAGGTATTTCTATGGAAAGCAACAGACCGGGAGGTCGAAAAAGAAAAATCGTCGGCCAGGGCCAAACCATCCACAAGAGAGATGACGCTCTGAACACCGGCGGACCGGTCGGGCGCAAGGACGGCTATGCCGGCAGGCGTCCCGGCGGACAGTCTCAGAAGCTCGAGGGGAATTCAGGAACGTCTTCCTATGGCGGTTCTTCCGCAGACAGCTTTTTGAGAACGACCAAGGGCAAGGGTTCGATGGGCTTTATCGTGTTGATTGCGATCGTCCTGCTCGTCGTATTCGTTCTGAAGCCCGATCTCAGCTGTCTAGGCAACCTGGCGGGCGGCGGCGATCAGAGCGGTGACACGGGTCTCACCGACAGCAGCACTCTCGCCAGCTTGATGAACGACAGCTTTTCAAACGGCGGCGCCGTTTCATCGGGTTGGGACTATGTGCCCGAGCAGCAGTCGACTCAGCAGCAGATCACGACCCAAAGCGGCAACACCGGTCTGCTCGATACGCAGGTCGCAAGCGGCGCCAGGGAAAAGCGCACCGTCATCCGCGGCAACAACCAGGATACGGTCACTCTGATGGTCTATATGTGCGGCACCGACCTCGAATCGAAGTACGGCATGGCGACCAACGACCTGAACGAGATGATCCAGGCCGGCGCGAACAATCCGAACCTGAATGTGATCGTCATGACGGGCGGCTGCAAACAATGGAAGAACAACGTCATCAGCAATTCCGTCAACCAGATCTACAAGGTCGCCAACGGCGGCGTTGCAAGGCTTTCGGATAATTTCGGCAGCGACGCGATGACGAAGCCCGCAACGCTGACCAAATTCATCAATTTCTGCACCCAGAATTTCCCCGCGAACCGCTATGAGCTGATCTTCTGGGATCACGGCGGAGGATCCGTCAGCGGTTACGGCTACGATGAAAAATACGCGAGCAGCGGCTCGATGTCCCTGAAGGGCATCAACGAAGCGCTGAAGGCTTCGGGAACGACGTTCGATTTCATCGGCTTCGACGCCTGCCTGATGGCGACGCTCGAAAACGCGCTGATGCTCGAACCTTATGCGGACTACATGATCGCATCCGAAGAGACCGAGCCCGGCGTCGGCTGGTATTATACAAACTGGCTGAAGACCCTCAACAACAACACCTCCACTCCGACCCTCGACATCGGCAAAATGATCGTCGATGATTTCGTTGCCGAATGCAACAGGACCTGCCAGGGCCAGAAGACGACCCTTTCCGTCGTCGACCTTGCGGAGCTGAAGGCGACCGTTCCCGAAGCGTTCAGGAATTTCGCCGTTGCAACAACGAATCAGGCGAAGACCGATTACAGTACGGTCTCGAAAGCGAGGAGCAATGCCCGCGAATTCGCGACCCAGAGCAAGATCGATCAGGTCGACCTTGTCCACCTTGCAAGGAACCTCGGCACGAACGAGGGTAAGGCGCTTGCGAACGCGATCCTCGGCGCCGTCAAGTATAACAAGACTTCCTCCAACATGACCAACTGCTACGGCCTTTCCATCTTCTTCCCCTATAAGGCGAGTTCAAAGGTCAGCAGTGCGGTCGCGACCTATAATGCGATCGGCCTTGACAGCGAGTACAGCCGCTGCATCCAGCAGGTCGCGAGCATGAGCACCGCAGGACAGGCGGTCGGTTCCTATGCTTCAAGCGGTTCCGTTTCTCAGTCCTCGCCGTATTCCTCCCTGCTCGGCAGCTCCGGCGGCAGCATCCTCGGCGGCGGCGATATTTCCGACCTGCTCGGGAGCCTTGTCGGCGGCGGCGATCTGACGAGCCTGCTCGGCGGCGGCGGTGACTTCTTCGGAAGGAACATTGACGTCGACGCGGCTTCCGCATATATCGCGGATCATCAGCTCGATGCAAGCAAGCTCGTCTGGACTCAGGACGGCGGAAGAAGCACTCTGACCATTTCCGAAGAACAGTGGGATCTTGTTCAGGGCTTGCTGCTGAACGTCTTCGTTGACGACGGATCGGGCTACATCGACCTCGGCCTCGATAATATTTACGAGTTCACGAAGGACGGCAAGCTGATAGGCGAATACGACAAGGCTTGGCTCGGCATTGACGGCCAGGCATGCGCATACTACTACATGGATGAGTATGTGAGCGGCAATACGGACGTCATCACCGGCCGCGTACCCTGCCTGATCACCCATGAGGACGTTGCGGGCAACACCGTGACCGACAGGGCATACATGATCCTCGTCTGCACTAACGGCGACTGGGCGATCGCGGGCGCTGTCTATGATTACGTCGAAGGCGAGACCGAGACCGTTGCGAAGAGCATGGCCGAGATCCCGGTCGGCGCAACGATCGAGCTGATTTGCGATTACTACAGCTATACCGGCGAATATCTGAACACCTATAAGCTCGGAGAGGCGTTCACCTACACCGGTAATAACATTGTCGGCGACTATGAATTCAACGACATGACCTACCGTGCGACCTATATGTTCACCGATATCTACGGCCGCGAGTATTGGACCACTCCGATGCCGTGATAGGATGAAGAACACCCGATAGTACAAACAGAAACCGCCGTTCCCGAAGGAGCGGCGGTTTTCGTATGCTCTGATCAGACCGATGAGGCGGTTAACCGCTGATGCAGGCTGTCGACAGAGTGAAACTGCCGTCTGCTTCGATCTTGATCAGCACCTGAAAGCCGAAGCTGAACCAGCCGGCGTATTCGCCTGCATCGTAGCCGAGGATGCTGCAGCCGACGTCACTGTAATAATTGCTGAAGAATCGCGGATCGACCGGGCGGAGGGCAAGCGAGGACCAGCAGATAAAGCCTGCTTCTTCGCTGCCGGTAAGACGTTTGATCCGGAAACCTCTCGAATAAGCCTCGCGGCAGCGCAGCGCGTTGTCTTCGGAAGCGTTCATATACTGCGAAGTCAGTATATCCGCCCTGTACTGCGCAAGCACACGCAGGTTTTCATCGGTAAGTTCTGTACCGTTCAGATGATAACCGGCGGCCTCGATTTCAGCCGCAGTGACGTTGACCGCATAACCCGCCAGCGGGATCTCCTCAACGCATTGGTCGATGGGTTTATACCGCCCGAAGAGCTCGGCAAACTCCTCCTCGGTGAAATCGGTGTAGATCATATGATCATATAAACTGTATTCGCCGTAGACCTTATCAAATGCACAAAGAATGCGGTCGCCTTCATCGGTGAAAAAAGTCAGATAAGCGCTGCTGCCATAATCATCCAGCGTATATTGCTCCCTTGTGAAGTGATAGCCGTGCACTTCATTGGCGAGCTCCGCAAGGCTCCAGCACTCTTCCACGAACCATTCATCGAGAGGAGACTCCGGTTTCGGCGTCGCCGTGGGTGCAGCCGAAGGCGTCGGCGCAGGCGTTTGATCGGGTGCCGGCGTTTCAGAGACCGTTTCCCCGGTCGGGGTCACAGTCGCTTCGGCGGGCACGGCTTCCGCTGTTTTATGCGGAGACTCTTTCGCCTTGCTGCCGATGAACGCGGGCAGGGCGACGGCAAGCGCGATCACGAGCGCCGCGACGCCGAGAACAAGACCCGTGCGACGGCCGAGGGCGATGCTCCTGATGCGTGAGCGCAGCTCGCCCTTGCCGTTCGTCATCGTCGTTGCGGCGTAGGCGATGTTCGCGCTGACCTTCGGCTTGACCGAAAGCTCGATCAGCGTTTTGCCGTAGTCCTCGCGTTCATTCTCGCCGAGGGTGCGGATCGCTCCGGCGTCGGCGAAGAGCTCCGCGTCGCGCCGGGAGGCGAAGGCCGCCGCCCAAACGAGGGGATTGTACCAGTGCAGGGCAAGTGCGATGCAGCGAAGCAGCGCGATGACGGCGTCCCCGTGGCGGCGGTGGGCCAGTTCATGCGCAAGCACGTATCCGAGCCGGGTCGGATCGGACGCATTTTCCTTTGCACAGTAGATCGAATTGAGAAAGAAGCAGGATGAATCGAGACCATCGACTGAATAAACTTTGACCGGCGCGGCTGTGTTCAGCTCCACGCGGCTCCGGCGGAGCTTCAGATAAAGCCGCACGTTCGCGAAGATGAAATAGACGGCGGTCAGCGCCATACCGGTGAAATAGACGGCGGTCAGCACGTCGCGCGCCTTGATCGTTTTCTGCATCCGCTCGAAACGCTGGGGCGTGGTATTCTCCATAATGATGACCGTATCGGCGGGCTTCGGCGCGGAGGCGGCGGGGGAGGATGTATGCGTTTCCGGATCGGACGGGGTTATCGCCGCGGCGGGAGTGCTGCTCTTCCCGGTGACGACGCCGCTGTCGCCGAGCTCGATCTCGCTGACCCCGCTCACAGCCTGCACGTTTTCGTAAAGCTCCGTTTTCGAAACCGCGTTTTCAATGCTGACGGGGTTTTTGAAAAATGAGAGCGTTCCGGGGATCAGAAGCCGCAGAAGCACGATCGCCCAAAGCGCATAGACCGCTCCCGGGCCGAGCTTTTTCCTGAATAATGCCCGGATCAGGAACACTGCAAGGATCAGTGCGCTCGACGAGGCGATCCAGACGATCATATCGGCGCTCATTTTTTAACACCTTCTTTCAAAATGCGGTAGAGCTCCTCCACTTCCTCGTCCGTGAATTCGCTCTCCTTTGCCATAGTGCTCAGAAGCAGGCCAATGCCGCGCGTGCGGATCCGCTCAAGCGTGCTGTGCGCCTCCTGACGGACTGCCGCTTCGCGCGGGAAAACGGGGTAAAACCGCTTCTGCCGTCCGATGTTTTCAATCCTGACCGCGCCTTTTTCGGAAAGACGGGTCAGCATGATGTTGATCGTCGCCCTGCTCCAGCCCGTGTCGCGCTTCAGCGAATCGACCATCTGCGCGATGGTAAGCGGGTTTTCGTCCCAAAGCAGGTTCATAAGTTTCCATTCACCGTCCGAAAGCGAGATCGTTTCCATATCCGGATCCTCCTTTTGATTGATGATAACAGCTGTTATCATAAGTATAATGCCGATGATAACAAATGTCAACATACAAAAACAATATATTATAAAGCCGGGAGCGTTTCCCGGCTTTGATTATTTGATATGCGGTTATGCAGGCCGTTATTTCGCGACCAGCCCCATTATGTCGAAGACCGTTACGACGATCATGAGCCCGAACAGCAGTGCCAGGCCGACGCCGTTGACGATCGCTTCGACCTTTCGGTTCAGCGGACGGCCGATGATCGCTTCGATGATCAGAAAGAGGATCCTGCCGCCGTCGAGAGCGGGGAAGGGGATGAGGTTGAAAAGACCGAGGCTGAGGGAGAGGATGCAGGCGATCTGAAGGATGTAGGACATATCCTGACGGGCAAAATCGACCATGATCCCGACCGTTCCGACAACGCCGGAGACGTCGCCGCGGTGGATGCCGTTTTTGAACATATTGCCAATGCCTTCGCCTGTAAGACGGACGATCATGACCAGCTCTTCGCCCGCGACCTTGAAGGATTCGAAGAAACCGTAATGCTCATAGCGTTCGATCTGATAGCTCATCGTGATGCCGAGCTTCGTGCGGCGGTATGATTGATCGTAGGCGCCGGTGACGGGGATGTCGAGGATCTCGCCTCCGCGGATGACGGTGATCACAAACTCGCCGTCAGCGTCGCTGCCGATCGCTTCGGAAATGCCGGCAAGAAGGTCGCCGCTTTCATCGGGCTGCGGCTCGACGCCGTCGATCGCAGCGATCACGTCCCCGGAAAGCAGGCCGGCGCGGCTTGCGGCGCTGTTCTCGTCCACGGTCTGGACGATCGGCACATACTGCCCGGTCGCTTCATTGACGGAAGCAACGGGAACGGGGATCGCGAGCGCAATGATGAAAGCAAGGATGTACGCCGTGAGGATATTCATGAACGGGCCGGCGAAGATGACGATCAGCCGTTTCCAGACGGGGTTCGCATTGAAGCGCCGGGGGTCGTTTTCGCCCTCTTCATCCTCGCCGTCGAACTGGCAGGCGCCGCCGAACGGGATTGCACGCAGAGCGTATTCGGTCTCTCCGCGCTTGAATTTGAAGAGCGCGGGGCCGAAACCGAGCGAAAAGCCGAGGATGCGGAAGCCGAGCAGCTTGCCCGCAGTGAAATGCCCGAGCTCATGGACGAAGATCAGGACTTCGAGAACGAGTATTGCGAGAATGATATAAAGAAATGTCATTCGACCATCCTTTCCGACAGAAGCCGGCGTCAGCCGCGGCAGAATTCCTCCGCAAGGCGGCGGGCTTCTTTATCAAGATAAAGTATATCCGAAACCGATCCGATCTTTACCTTCGGGATTCGGTCCATCGTGTATTCAACGCAGCCCGCGATCCCCGTAAAGCCGAGCCTTCCTTCGAGGAAGGCGGAAACGGCGGTCTCATTGCCGGAATTATAGGCGATCGGGAGGCTTTCGCCTTCGCGGAAGGCTTTGTATGCAAGGCCGATCGCGGGGAATCTTTCCGTATCGGGCTCCGCAAAGGTGAGGCCGGAGAGCGCAGCCGGGCCAGCGGGCGGGATCTGGGAGGGAAGGCGCTCCGGATATGTCAGCGCATACTGGATCGCAAGGCGCATATCGGGCTTTGCAAGCTGCGCGATGAGCGCGCCGTCCTTGTATTCGACCATGGAATGGACGATCGACTGCGGATGGATGAAGACGCTTATCTCATCCGGCCCGAAGCCGAAGAGCCAGCCCGCTTCCATGATCTCGAGGCCCTTGTTGAACATACTCGAGGAATCCACGGTGATCTTTTTGCCCATGTTCCAGGTCGGGTGCTTCATCGCCATCTCGGGCGTGACTTTTTTCAGCTCCTCAAAGGAAAAATCGCGGAACATACCGCCGGAAGCCGTGAGGATCAGCCGCTTGACGTCCTCCCTGTGGCCCGCGGTGAGGCATTGGAAGATCGCGCTTTGCTCGCTGTCGACGGGAAGGATCCTTCCGCCGAATTTCGCAAGCGCTTCATCGACGATCCTGTGCCCGCAGACGATGCTTTCTTTGTTCGCGAGCGCGACTGTCTTGCCGGCCTCGAGCGCGGCAAGGAGGGGGAAGAGCCCCGCAAAGCCGCTCACGCCGTTGACGACGGTATCGATTTCGGGAAGCGCTGCAAGCGCGTTGACCTCAGCGCCGGAAATCACTTTGACATCGGGAAAAAGCTCAGCGATCTCCCTTGCCGCCGCTTCGTCATACATCCCGACGTATTCCGGCCGGAAGGCGCGGATCTGCTCGGCAACAAGCGCCGTGCTGCGATTCGCGGCGATGGCGGTCACCTTAAGCCTGTC
This sequence comes from Christensenella sp. UBA1214, assembly GCA_002309375.1. Lineage (GTDB taxonomy): Bacteria > Bacillota > Clostridia > Christensenellales > CAG-138 > PeH17. The sequence continues at coordinate 18,572 of DBXK01000014.1, forward strand.
TTTATGAAATGCGGCAACGGAAAGCGCCTGGGTCCCGATGGACCCCGTTGAACCGAATACCGCGATATTCTTCAGCATTTTTGCACCTCGTTTTCAGCGCTCAGATATTGAACCCGGCGGGGAGCCAGTTGAGCTTGACACAGATCTGCATTGCAAAAAAGACGACCGGCGCGGCAAAAAGGGCGCTGTCGACGCGATCCATGATCCCGCCGTGGCCGGGGAAGATCTTGCCGAAATCCTTGATCCCCGCCCAGCGCTTGAAGGTGGAGGAGAACAGGTCGCCGAATTGCCCGACAAGCCCAGCAAGGAAGCAGACGCCGATCAAAAGCGGCAGGCTTGCCGGCGGAAAACTCCAGAGCTTTTGTGCGAAATAAACGATCACGCCGCCGAGAGCGCCGCCGATCAGGCCGCCGACCGCACCTTCAACGGATTTCTTCGGGCTGATGGCGGGGCAGAGCTTATGCCTGCCGAGCATGGAACCGACGAAATAGGCGAAGGTATCCGAAAGACAGACGCTGACAATGATGCAGAGCAGCGCAAGGCGGGAATAATCCTCCCGGCCGAAGCCGATGAGGCCGAAGCAGGCGAACAGCGCGAGCGGATAGACGAGGATCGTCAGCGAAGCGGCGACGTCCGAATTAGTGCGGTTCTTGTTGAAGATCCGCTCGAATGCGATCGCGAGGAACGCGAGGAAGAACAGCCCCGCGAACCAAAGCCTGCCGAGAGCATACAGCACGGCGAACATGCCTGCGCCGAGGATCAGCAGCGGTATCACAAAGGGATGGATATCCTTCTCATTGAACAGACCTTGCATCTCATAAACGGCGACGGCGGAAAACAGGCCGAGCACAGCGGCTTCGACCCAGCCTCCGAGCCAGATCACAAGGCCGAGCAGCGTAAGCAAAGCGAACGCGACCAAAGTGCGTAAAGGCAGATCCTTCATGTTTTTTCTCCTGCTAATGCGGCTTTGTGCTCAAAGCACCTTGCCGAACCTTCTTGTGCGGCCCATGTATTCCTTCAGGCAGGACGTATATGCTTCCTCGCCGAAATCGGGGAACAGCACGGGCGTAAATACGAATTCCGAATAAGCTGCCTGCCAAAGCAGGAAGTTCGAGAGGCGTTCCTCTCCGGCGGTGCGGATTATGACGTCCGGATCGGGCTGGCCGGCGGTATAGATGCGGGAGGAGATCGCTTCCTCCGTGATATCCTCCGCCTTTACGCCTTCTTCAACGAGCGATCTGACGGCATGGACGATCTCCGCACGGCCGCCGTAATTGATCGCGACGTTGAAAACGAGGCCCGTATTGTTCTTCGTCCGCTCCATCGCGGTCTCGAGAAGGCCGCGCATCTTCGGCGAAAGGCGGCCAAGATCGCCGATGACGATCATTTTAACGTTGTTGGCGTGCAACTCGTCGATATCCCTGTAAAAATACTCGGCAAGGAGGTTGAAGAGCGCGTCGACCTCGGTGATCGGCCGTTTCCAGTTTTCGGTCGAAAACGCGTAGACGGTCAGCGCCTTGACGCCTATCGAGTGCGAAAAGCGAACGCAGAATTTCATCGCTTCCATCCCGGCGCGGTGGCCGGCGGTCCTCGGCATCAGCCTCTTCTTTGCCCAGCGCCCGTTGCCGTCCATGATGAGGCCGACGTGCTGCGGCATCGCGGCGGGATTGAGGCCGCGGGCTTTGATCTCCGCTTCGGTGAACCTCGGATAGATCTTTACCATTCAATTACCTCCGGATCATAACCAAATACGCCCGGTTCTGCGCCGGGCGTTTTTTTTAAGCCTTGAAAATATCTGCTGCGGTCTTGAAAAACGAATAGACGAGCCGAACCGTCTTGACACTCCGGCCGGGAAGCTCCGTCTGGCGGATGACGCGTTTCGCATCGCTTCCGGGAACGCCCTTCAGCGAACGGGCTTCGACCGCCTCAACGACATAGCCTTCGGCTTCAAGGATGGAAACGGCTCTGTCAAGCTCAAGAGCGAGGACGTTCGTCAAACCTCAAGCAGCTCCTTTTCCTTTTCGGCGGCGATGCGGTCGATCTCCTTGATCGCGTTGTCGGTCGCCTTCTGCGCCTTCTCTTCCATGCGCTTCTGGTCGTCCTCGGTGATGGTGCCGTCCTTGCAGTCCTTCTTGATCGTCTCGTTCGCGTCGCGGCGGATCGAGCGGATCGCGACCTTGGACTCTTCGGCCTTCTTGCGGACGATCTTAACGAGCTCCCTGCGCCTCTCCTCGGTGAGCTCCGGGAAAACGAGGCGGATCAGCTTGCCGTCGTTGGAGGGGTTGATGCCGAGATCGGATTTCTGGATCGCCTTCTCCGCGGCTGAGATCATGGAAGCGTCCCAAAGGGAGATCACGAGCAGACGGGGTTCCGGGGAGCTGATGGTGCCCATCTGGTTGATGGGGGTGGGGGTGCCGTAATAGTCGACCATGATGCGGTCCAGAAGCTTCGGGTTGGCGCGGCCCGCGCGGAGCGTTCCGAGATCCCGGTTAAGCACGGCAATGGTCTTGTTCATTCTATCCTGTGCGAATTCAATAGTATCCATATTCTGATCCTCCTTTGCGATGATCCAACTATATTATTTTAATGTATCCGGCTCGCTTTGTCAATATTTGACTGAGGATCGAGACCCTCGGCCGTGCACGCCGAATGCCGTACCGAACATTATAACGGATATCGGTGCGCTTCGGTTGCCGGAAAGCGAAAAATCAGTGTGCGTGGGCGCAGCTGCTGCAGTCGCCCGTGCAGTCCTCGTGCTCGCCGCATTCATCATGCTCATCGTGATGATGCTCGTGCCCGTCGTTCTCATAGAGGCGGAGATTATAGCCGCGGATACGGCTGATCTTCCCGCTGCCGGAGCGGTCGGTATGGGCGAAGTGGTACTTCCCGCCGACCTTGAGGTTCACCATCAGCGGCTCGCCGGTGTCGTTGACATAGCCCGGGTCGCAGAGCAGGCGGACGCCGGTGCGCTCGCCGTTCTCCTCGAGATAGCCGAGGAACATCATATCGCCGGTCATCTCGGCGTTCTCGGGCTTGATGCAGTAAAAATTATCGATCAGCTCGCCGAGGGCGGGGGAGCCGTCCTCGTTGACGCCCTGGTCGTATTCGCGCAGTTTGACAAATAAGATGAATTCCTTTTCCATTTCAATAAACCTTTCAGAAGCGCAGGATCAGATTGATGCTGTCCGGGCAGTCCGGGTCGACATAGCCGCTGTCCGTGAAGCCCGCTTTTTCATAAACGTGCAGGGCGGCGGAATCGTCCTTTTTGACGCAGATCTCGACGCAGGGATATTTCCTTTCCCCGCGCAGAATGTCCAGTATCAGCCCGAGTGCGGCGCTGCCGCAGCCCATGTTCTGGTATTGCCCGTCGATGAGAAGCTGCTGCAGGTCATAGCCGAGCGGTTCGTCGGTGAATTCGCGAACGAGCGCAAGGCCGACGACCTTTTCATCGAGCAGGATCGTGAATACCCTTGCGCCGCAGTCCCGGTAAACGTAGCCGCGGGCGACGATCCCGACGGGCGGCGCGACGAAGGCCTTCTGCTCCTCCCGCACGGAAAGCGCGCAGGCCTCGAAGAAATTGTTCTCATCGATCCCGCCGAGGCGGATCCTGTTTTTTATCTCGGTATTTTCGGCCATCATTCAGTCTGCAAGCTCGAAGCCGGGCTGCGCATCGACGACCGTTCCGGCGTTGACGCCGTTTGCCGCGTCGACGAAGTTCTTGCTCGATGCGCTGCCGTCCGCGTTGTTGAGCGGGAAGAGCACGATCGGGAGCGAATACTCGCGGCAGAAGCTGATCGCGGTGAGGTCGGTCGCCTTGAGGTTGCGGGCGATGACTTCATCATAGCCGATGCGGATATAGCGCTTCGCGGTCGGATCCTTCTTGGGATCGGCGGTATAGATGCCGTCGACTGCCTTGGCGAGCAGCAGCGCGTCCGCATGGATCTGCGCGGCGCGGAGGGCGGCGGCGGTGTCGGTGGAGAAGAAAGGCGCGCCGGTGCCGCAGGCGAAGATCACGACCGTGCCTTCGTCTACGGATTTATTCGCTTCCCTTGCGGAATAGCTGTCCATGAACATCTCCATCGAAACGGCGGAGAGTACGCGCACGGGGACGCCGAGATCGATCAGCGCCTGCTCGAGGGCGAGGGCGTTGCAGCTCGTTGCGAGCATTCCGATATTGTCCGCACGGTTCCTGTCCATCGTTCCGGAGGAACGGCCGCGCCAGATATTGCCGCCGCCGACGACCACGCCGAGCTTGCAGCCGTTGTCGTGCAGGGCTTTGATATGGCCCGCGGCGACCATGACGTTATCGAAATCGATCGGCGTTTTGCCGGAAAGCACTTCGCCGCTGACTTTCAAAAGGATGCGTTCGTATTTCATGATTATCTCCTTGCTGTTGGTTTGCGGCGCGGAGCCGCAGTTCATCAACTGCTATTATAATGGAAAAAACGCAAAAAGGGAATAGGTTTCAGCGAATGAATTGCACTTCGTGCACGGATCGCCTTCGGCGTATCCTTGCGGCCGATCCCGATCAAGAACGCGCTGAACATATTTATTCGTCAAAAAGGGTTCAAATCTCCGCCATGTTATGATATAATAAACGTCAAAGACGGCTGCTGCAAAGTAAGCTTATTGCAGCGGCTGCAGGAAGGAAGGCGATGGTTTGATCAAACGCTCATTCAAAGGTGGCGTTCACCCACTTTCAAGAACCCATGAAGGCAAGCAGCTCACAAGGAATAAGGCTGCCGTTGTCTTCGAGCCGGAATATGTCTGCATCCCGATGAACCTGCATCTCGGTGCGCCGAGCGAGCCCTGCGTCAAGAAGGGCGATATCGTCAAGGAGCGCCAGGTGATCGCGAATCCGGTGGGCTTCCTCGGCTTGCCGATCCACGCGTCCGTTTCGGGCGAGGTCACCGAAGTTTCGGAAAAGCAGCAGCTCGGCCCGAAGAAGGTCATGTGCATCACGATCAAGAACGATCATCTGCATACCCTAGAGGAGCCGATGGAGGATATCGGCACCTGCGAGACGGCGGATCCGAAGAAGATCGTCGAGCGCATCAAGGCCGCCGGCATCTGCGGCATGGGCGGCGCGGCATTCCCGCTGCATGTCAAGCTCACTATTCAGGACGAAAAATATGCCGATACGATCATTCTGAACGGCGCGGAGTGCGAAACGCATCTGACGAGCGATTTCCGCACGATGCTCGAGCGTTCGGATGATATCGTCGCCGGTCTCCGCGCGATCATGCGCGCGATGAACTGCAAGCACGGCATCATCGCGATCGAGGACAACAAGCCCGAAGCTATCGAGGCGATGAAGAAAGCCGCTGCGGGCAAGGAGGGGATCACGGTTCGTCAGCTGAAGACGAAGTACCCCCAGGGCAGTGAAAAGCAGCTCATCACCGTCGTCACTGGCCGCGAGGTCCCGCGCGGAAAGCTCCCGATCGACTGCCACGTCATCGTTACGAACGTTGCGACCGCCGCGGCCGTCAAATCCGCCGTTGAGGACTGCCGTCCTCTCGTTCGCCGTGTCACGACCGTCACCGGCAAGGTCAAATGTCCGATGAACCTGCTCGTTCCGATCGGAACGAACGTCCATGACCTGATCGAATACTGCGGCGGTTACGACGGAGAAGCAGCGAAGCTCATCGCGGGCGGCATGATGACCGGCCCCGCTGCGCCGACCGATAATTTCTCCATCACGAAGGCGATGGGCGGCATCGTCGTGCTCGACGCAAAGGAAGCAGTCGCTTTTGAAGAAGGTCCCTGCATCCGCTGCGCGCGCTGCGTTTCGGTCTGCCCGATCGGCCTGAACCCCGCGAAAATGAAGCAATACTGCGACGCGAACGATATGGAAGGCGCGAAGCGCAACAACGTCATGGACTGCATAGTCTGCGGCTGCTGCTCCTTCACCTGCCCCGCGAACCGCTACCTGACCGCTTCCTTCAAAAACATGAAGGACAGGATCACCCTTGCTTCGAGGTTAGGAGGTAAAAAATGAGTTTTAATGTCTCCACCGCTCCGCATATCAGGACAAAGGAATCCACTTCGTCGATCATGCGCAACGTGCTCATCGCGCTGCTGCCCTGTTTGATCGCCGGCATCATCTTCTTCGGTTTCCTTTCGCTCTTCGTTGTTGCGGTCTGCGTAGTATCCTGCGTCGTGTTCGAGCTCCTCTTTGAGCTCGCGATGAAGCGTCCCGTAACGATCAAGGATTGTTCCGCCGCCGTTACCGGCATGCTGCTCGGCCTCACGATGCCCGTCACCGCTCCCTGGTGGATGTGCGTGATCGGCAGCGCCGTTGCGATCCTGCTCGTCAAGCAGGCCTTCGGCGGCATCGGCGATAACTTCCTCAACCCCGCTCTGACAGCCCGCGCAGTGCTCCTCGCAAGCTGGCCCGGAAGGATGAGCGGCGGCGCGTTCGTAACGCCCAACCTCCTCGGCAAGTACGCATCCCTCCCGGCGATCGACGCCCTTTCGAAGGCGACACCTCTCGCCGGCGGTCAGTACAGCATTCTCGATCTGTTCATCGGCAATATCCCCGGCACGATCGGCGAGGTCTGCAAGATCGCGATCCTCCTCGGCTTCGCGTATCTGCTGATCACCCGCGTGATCAGCTGGGGCGTTCCCGTGATCATCGTCATTACGACCGGCGTCTTCGGCTGGCTCTTCGGCCTTATGAAGGGCGGCGAAACGCTCAACCCGCTCTACCACATGCTTTCCGGCGGTATCCTCTTCGGCGCGGTCTTCATGGCAACGGATTATTCCACCTGCCCGATGACAGCGCTCGGGCAGATCATATTCGCCTTCGGCATCGGTCTTCTGACCGCTGTGATCCGCGTATTCGCCGGGTATCCCGAGGGCGTGACCTATGCGATCCTCTTCATGAATATCGTAACGCCTCTGCTCGATAAATACATCAAGCCGCGGATCTACGGCGAACCGGAAAAGGAGAAGAAGGGGGGCGAGAAGGTTGCGTAACACATTCAATCTTGTCTGGAGACTGCTGCTGATCTGCCTGATCGCCGGTCTCGTGCTCGGCCTTGTGAACGATATCACAAAGGGCCCCATCGCCGCGCAGAACAAGCTCGCCGCCGATGAAGCCCATAAGAAGGCCTTCCCCGAAGCCGCGGAATTCAAGGCGATGCCCGAAAATGCCGCGGATGACGCCATCGAGTATTATGAAGTCTATAACGAAGCCGGTGAGCTCATCGGCTACCTGACCTCCAAGAAAGCCCACGGTTACGGCGGCCCGATCGAAGTCATGGTCGGCATGAAGCTCGACGGAACGTTCAGCGGCGTCGTGATCGGCGCGAACGGCGATTTCTCGGAGACCGCGGGCCTCGGCGCAAAGGTCAAGGATAACCCGGCCTTCGAAGAGCAGTTCAAGAACCTGGTCTACGACGGCACCGAAGTCGAATACAACAAGGGCGGCGGCGGATACACGATCCCCGCAGGCTCGCTGAGCGTTGAAAAGTATAAGAGCGATTCCGCGGAAAGCGGCGGTGTCGATGCCATCAGCGGCGCGACCCGTTCCTCGAATGCCGTTATGAAGGCGTTCAACGAAGCCGCGGCGCAGCTTTACACGCTCGTCCACCCGGCAGCAAATGAAGGAGGTGCTGACTGATGAGTAAAGCAGGAAAAGTATTTACCAACGGTCTTTTGAACGAGAACCCGACCTTCCGTCTGGTGCTCGGCACCTGCCCGACGATCGCGATAACGACCCAGGCGATGAACGGCATCGGCATGGGCCTTGCGGCAACGTTCGTTCTGATCGGAAGCAACATCGTCATTTCGCTGCTGCGCAAATTCATTCCCGATAAGGTCCGCATCCCGGCGTTCATCGTCATCATCTGCATGTTCGTTACAGCGGTGCAGATGCTCATGCAGGCCTTCGTGCCGTCGCTGTATGCGTCGCTCGGCATATTCATTCCGCTGATAGTCGTCAACTGCATCATCCTCGCAAGGGCGGAAGCCTTCGCGAGCAAGAACGGCGTTTTCTATTCCGCGCTTGACGGCCTCGGCATGGGTCTCGGCTTCACCGTTGCGATCACGATCATCGGCGCGATCCGCGAGCTCGTCGGAAACGGCACCATCTTCGGCGCGCAGCTCTTCGGCGAGGGCTTTGAACCGATGCTGATCGCGGCGCTCGCGCCTGGCGGCTTCATCGTTTTCGGCCTCGTGCTCGGCTTCGTGAATTTCATCACGAGAAAGGCCGGAAGCCACGAGCATGACGAAGAAGAAAAAGAGGAGGAGGCAGCATAATGGATTACAGCTTTGCAAAACTGCTCGTCCTGCTCGTTACGAGCATACTGACGAACAACTTCATCTTCTCCCGCTTCCTCGGCTGCTGTCCGTTCCTCGGCGTATCCAACAAGGTCGAGACGGCGGCGGGCATGGGCATGGCGGTCACCTTCGTTATGGGCCTTGCTTCGCTCTTCACCTGGCTCGTCTATAACTTCATCCTCATCCCGCTCAAGCTCGAGTATCTGCAGACGATGGCGTTCATCCTCGTCATTGCGAGCCTCGTGCAGTTCGTCGAGATGTTCCTGAAGAAATCGAGTCCGAGCCTCTATCGCAGCCTCGGCATCTATCTGCCGCTGATCACGACCAACTGCGCCGTGCTCGGCGTAACGCTGATCAACGTTGAGAGCTACGCGAACAACCTGCTCTTCGCCGTATGCAACGGCATCTTCGGCGCTCTCGGCTTCACCCTCGCGATCGTGCTGATGGCCGGTGTGCGCGAGAGGCTGGAGTTCTCCAAAATGCCGTCCGCATTGAAGGGCTTCTCGAGCTCGCTGATCATCGCGGGCCTGATGAGCATCGCGTTCCTCGGCTTCGCCGGACTCGGCAGCTGAAGTCAGGAGGTAAACTGTTATGGATTGGACTGCAATCATTATCGCCGGCGCCATCATGGGCGGCCTGGCAATCATATTTGCTTTCATTCTCGGCTTTGCCGACAAGAAATTCGCCGTTGAGATCGACAAGCGCGTCCCCCAGGTCGCGGAGTGCCTCGGCGGAGCTAACTGCGGCGCCTGCGGTTATGCGGGCTGCAGCGCCCTTGCCGAAGCGATCGTCCGCGGCGACGCGCCGCTCAATTCCTGCCCCGCAACGAAGGGCGAGAAGATGAAGCGCATGTCCGAGCTGATGGGCGTTGAAGCGGAGGAAAAGGCACCCATGGTGGCGCAGCTCCTCTGCGCGGGCGACTGCGAAGCCGCCGCCGTACGGTATGAATACAACGGCGCGCGCAGCTGCCGCATCGCGAACGGTCTTGCCGGCGGCCCGAAGATGTGCACCTATGCCTGCCTCGGCATGGGCGACTGCATCCGCGACTGCAAGTTCGGCGCGATCACGATGGGCGAAAACGGCCTGCCGCATTTCGATAAATCGAAGTGCACCGGCTGCGGCGCCTGCGCGAAGCAGTGCCCCCGCGGCGCGATCCAGCTTGTTCCGAAGACGGCGAAGGTCGCGATCCTCTGCCGCAATGACGACATGGGCAAGGAAGCGAAGGACAACTGCAGGAACGCCTGCATCGGCTGCCAGCGCTGCGCAAAGACCTGCCCCCAGGGCGCGATCACGCTCGTCGGCAAGCACTGCGTCGTCGACCAGGAAAAGTGCGTCGGCTGCCTCGAGTGCACGAAGGTCTGCCCGATGGGCTGCATCGTTACTCTGCAGTAAAAACACAATATCGGTTTGAAAAAACGGCCGGGTCATCCCGGCCGTTTCCATTTAAAAAAGCTGCGGTCTTAGGCAGATCCGCAGCTTTTTCGGTCTATGCTTTTAGTTGACGTTCATCGCGCAGCGCAGGATAAACAGCGCGTCGGTGACGTTGACGGTGCCGTTAAGATCATAATCCGCAACGGTAAGCGCGTCGCCCGAAAGGAGCGTTACGCCCATCGCATGGCGGAGAACGAGCAGCGCGTCGGTAACGTTGACGGTACCGTTAAGATCGGCGTCGCCGAGGAGCAGGTAGTTCGCGTGAACGTCAAGATCCTCGGTGACGGCGCTGAAATCGGCGTCCCAGCCGCAGAAGATGAACTTGCCGTTTGCGGTCTCGACCGGGGATTCGGCCTCCGGTGCGACGGCCGCTTCGCCGTGGGCAACATACTGTTCGCTGAGAAGCTCGCCGCCGTAGCCGTAGAAACGGACAGTGTGGGTCTCAACGGGCTCGCCGGCGATGATGCTGAGCGCGGGAAGATTGTTGTTGTCGGGGTTCGGAGCGGTCGCGAAATCGCCGTTTTCGAAGCTGCCGATAAGGATCTGCATATTGTCCGCAAGCTCGCTCTGGCCCGCGTTGCGGAGCTGAAGTACCTTCGAAGCGGGGAATTTCGTCGTTGAAAGGTAGATCGATTCAACGCCCGCGCCGACCTTCAGGCAGCCGACATAGCAGAGTGCCTGCGCCGTGCTTATCGGGGTCGAAACAACGTTCAGACTGCCGCTCTCGATGACGGTGCTGAGGTAGGAATAGAGGCTGTTCGTGCCCGCGTTGATGCTGACATTGCTGTTGACCATGCGGATGCGGCCCCAGGTGGTGCGGATGCCGACCGCATTGTTCCAAAGGTTGTTGGCGCTGAACAGATGGATGTTGATCTCGCTGTCCTCGATCAGGAGCTCGTCGCAGTTCTCCTCGTTGACGCCGCCGATGGGGGTGCCGCCCTGCATATGGATCGCCTCGACGCCGTCGTAGATATTGACAGTCGCGTTATGGAATTCCATGCCGTGCTGCGCGTAGATGCCTTCCTTGATCTGCGAGGCGGTGTTGTTCGTGCGCTCCTTGGAATGGATATTGACCGTCACGCCGGTGATCGTCAGATGCTCGGCCCAGTCGTTCTCGCCGCCCATCGGGGCGATGATGCCCCTGCCGTGGTTCTCGAGAGCAAAGATGTTCAGCGTGCCGCTGCCCTCGATCGTCAGATAACCGTCCACGCTGCCGCTCAGAACATCGCAGTAGCCGTCCATGCAGGCGTTGTCGAGGTAGTTGTCGCCGCTCACGACGATCTTTGTGTTCGCAGGAACGAGGATCGGCGCGCTGTGCGCATCCTCGCTGCCGTAATTCGTGAGGGTGAGCAGGGGATTGCCGTCGTCGCCGGCCGGATCATATGCCCAGCCCTCGGCCGTATCGGAGGCCGGTGCGGTTACGCTCGTCAGGTCGAGCCTTTCCGTCCTTGCGGCGCGGGTCGGCGCGGTCTTCGCGAAGACCGGGACGGAGCAGAGGAGCAGCAGCAGCGCCGCTGCGAGGGAGATCAGTTTTTTCATGTTTTTCCTCTTCCTTTCAGTAAAGTTTATTCGATGCCGGTGAGGTCGAATTCATTGAGCCATTTGCTTGCGGTCTCGCTGACGAGCTTCAGGCAGTTCTCATCGAACGGCGTAACGAGATCCGCGTTTTTGAGAAGGTCGGTAAAAGTGCGGCTGCCGCCCTGGAGGGTGTAGGCCATGTAGTGCTTCCAGGCGTCGTCCTTGTCCTTCTGGATCATCGCCCAGAATTCGAGCGCGACCGTCTGCGCGAGGCAGTAGTCGATATAATAGAACGGACTGCCGTAGATATGCGTCTGCCTCTGCCAGCCCTCGCCCTCGGAATAGAACGGGATTTCGCCGTCGAGCTTCATCCAGGGCATATAGATCCCGAGGAGGCGCTTCCATTCGGCATGGCGCTCGGCGGGGGTGAGGTCGGGCTTTTCATAGACGATGTGCTGGAAATGGTCGACCATCGTGCCGTAGGGGATGAAGGTCAGCGCACCGGAAAGGTGGCTGTAAAGGAATTTCTTTTCGTCCTTGCCGAAGAAATATTTGGCCCACGGCCAGGCGAAGAACTCCATGCTCATCGAATGCACCTCGCAGGCTTCCATCGAAGGCCAGCCGTATTCGAGCGGGATGCGTTTGCGGTTGAGCCAGTATTCGAAGGCGTGGCCCGCTTCGTGCGTGACGACCTCAACGTCGCCCTGCGTGCCGTTGAAATTCGCGAAGATGAACGGCGTTTCGTACATCGGGATGCCCGTGCAGTAGCCGCCGGCGTTCTTGCCCTCGGTGGAGAGCAGGTCCATCATCTCGTCGTCGAGCATATGGCGGAAGAATTCGCTCGTTTCCGGCGAAAGCTCGTCATAGAATTTTTTGCCCGCGGCGAGGATATCGTCCGCCGTGCCGCAGGGGCGGGGGTTGCCGCTGCGGAATTCGAGCGCTGCGTCCGCAAAGCTGAGCGGATAGCTCTTGCCGAGGCGCTTCGCCTGCTCGCGCATGATCGAATCGGCAACGGGAACGAGGTATTTGCGCACGGCCTCGCGGAATTTTTCAACGTCCGCCTTGGTGTAGCAGTTGCGGCCCATGCGGTAGTAGCCGAGGGTCGTATAGCCCTCGTAACCGAGCTTTTTGCCCATGCTGTCGCGCAGATGGGTGAGCTGATCGTAGATCGAATCGAGCTTGTCTTGATGTTCCTTGTACCATTGGCCGTCGGCCTTCCAGGCGGCAAGGCGCCTTTCGTCATTGCTGTCGGTCTTGAAGGGCGTGAGCTGGGAAAGGGTGTAGACGCCGTCCTCGAAGGGGATCTGCGCGGAAGCGATGAGCTTCGAATATTCGTTCACGAGCTCGTTTTCCTTCTGCAGCTCCGGGATGATCTCCGGCGAGAAGGCCTTGAGCGCGATCTCCGCATTGACGAACATCAGATCGCCGAATTCCTTTTCGAAATCCGCGCGGAAGGGGCTTTCGAGCAGCGCCATGGTCCAGGCCTGGCTGTATTCCTGCAGCTCCGGGCCGAAGCCGTCCCAGAATTTGCTTTCTTCGTCATAGAATTCATCGCGCGAATCGATCGAGTGGCGGATCATCGCGAGCTCCTCCATGCTCATAACGACCTTCTTTTCATTCTCCTCGTCGATGAAAATATCGCGGGCTTCCTCATACGACGCGGCCTTTTTGAGCTTTTCGGTCAGCGAGGCCAATACCCTTTTGACTTCCTCCGCGTTCGGACGCGTATAGGTCATTTCGGAAAACTTCATGCTTTATCCTCCTTGTTGCTGATTTGCGGCGGACGGCTTCTGCGCCGTGATCGGGCCGCAGTTTTGTACGCTTATATTATACTCCACACTGCGCCCGAACGCAATAAAAAAGCAGCCCCCAAAAGGAGACCGATGCGGAATGTTAATAAGGTGAAGGCTCAGCGCTTTCGGGAGGCGAGCACATAGAACGCGATCGCGGCGGCCGCGCCGACGTTCAGCGAATCGACGCCGTTTTCCATCGGGATCAGAACGGTATAGTCGCTTTCGGCAATCGTTTCCGGTTTCAGGCCCCAGCCCTCCGAACCGAGCAGCAGCGCCAGCTTTTCTTCCGCGTGAAGGGCTGGATCGCCGATGCCGATCGAATCGCGGCGCAGCGCCATCGCCGCCGTTTTGAAGCCGGCCTGCTTCAGTATGCTGAGATCCACGCGGTTCTTTTCTTCCCGAAGGGTCGGAAGCACCGTCCACGGCACGCGGAACACGGCGCCCATGCTGACCCTTGCCGCGCGCCTGTTAAGCGGATCGCAGCAGTTCTCGCCGACGAGCACTGCGTCCATGCCGAGCCCCGCAGCGGAGCGGAAGATCGCGCCGATATTCGCCGCATCGCTGACGCCCTCGAGCACTGCGATGCGCCGGGCGCCGGAGATTGTTTCACCGACAGGGGGCAGGGGAATGCGTTCCATCGCGGCAAGGACCCCGCGCGAAAGGCGGAAGCCCGTGAGCTTTTCGAGCAGCTCAGCTTCGCCGGTGTAGACCGGAATATCGCGGACGGCGGCGGAAGAAAGCACCTTTTCGGCGGCGGGGAGGTGGTGATGATCCGTCAGCATCGAAACGAGCGGATACCCGGCATGGAGCGCGCCTTCGATGACCTCCTCGCTCTCCGCGATGAAGAGGCCCTGCGCGCCCGCCTGTTTGAGCTGCGCTTCGGTGAGCTTCGCATACGGCGCAAGCTCCGGGGTATTCAGATCGGTGATTTCAATAAGTTCCATCATTCGTTATCGGACATATCAAAAACAAGATCGCAGCTGCTTTCCGTGCCGCAGCAGGAAAAATACAGTTCCTCGAGCGGGATCCACAGCTCTTCGAACATGCGGAGCTTTTCTTCGCCGTTCCTCCGGAGGATCCGTTGCTTCTGCTCCTCCGCGCCGATCGTCAGAAAAACGCGCAGATCATAGTATTTTCGAAGCTCCGGGTGACAGCTGTAGGAGCCTTCGATGATCGCGAACGGCGCCGGTTCGACAAAGACCGGCTCCTTGAACTCAAACAGTGGATGCGTGATCGGACGGTAGGAAAACGCGCGGTTTTCGGCGAGCGGCATCAGCACCTCTTCGAGGAAGCGCTCCCGGTCGACGTTCCCGCCCGGCTCGCGCAGCCTCTCCTCCGTCCGCNNNNAGATAAAAATCATCCATATGGAAAAGATTGACCCCTTCGCCGGCCGCCGCTTCGAGCTTTTCGCGGAGCAGGGAAGCGAGCGTCGTCTTCCCGGAGCCGCAGCGCCCGTCGATCGCGATCATCAGCGGTTTTCCGTTTTCCGCGTGGGAAAAACGAGCCGGAAAACGGGCTTCCAGCTCGCGGAGGATCGATTCTGCGGATTTTTCGATGGCTTTGTACACTGTTGGAATTATCGGGCCGACTTTCCGCTTTTGAGAACGCTTTCAAGCGTGAACGCAAGGGACGGAACGAGGAGCAGCTGGATGACGATCCCCGGGATCGCGCCGGTCACGGCGCCTGCGAGGAACAGCTCAAGGGTGAAGGTTTTGCCGCTCAGCGAGAAAATGACCCAGCTTGCCGCGCCCCAGAAGAGCCTGCCGACGATCATCGCGGCGACCAGAGCGATATAGAGCGCGATGATGCGCTTCTTCGCGTCGGTGAAGCCCGCTTTTTTAAGCAGATCATAAACGAANNCCCGCAACGAAGCCATAGGCCGCAAGCTCGAAGGTCATTGCAGCGGCGTTCGGGAAAAGCGGCGGGAAGCCGAAGAGCAGGCTGCGCGTCACGGGCAGAAGGAAGCCGACGAAGGCGCCGTATTTCCAGCCCAGCACGAGCGAGCAAAGGAGCACCGGAAGGTGCATCGGGCAAAGGCTTTTGCCGATCTCAGGGATCTGCCCCGTGACGAACGGAAGCACGAGCCCGATCGCGAAAAACATCGCCGCGAGCACAAGATTTCTGACTTTTTCGTTTCTCATTTCAAATACAGCCCCGCCGGGAGCGAACCGGCGGGGATCCTTATCAATCCTCTTTGACGGCTTCGCGAAGCTCTTCCATGACCTTCGGGATCTCGATCCCCTGCGGGCAGAGCGCAGCGCAGGCGCCGCAGCCGATGCAGTCCTTCGCGTTCGGCTCCTGCTTTTCGATCGCCTTCGCGGCATGCCGTCCGTTGAGCTTGAATTTATTGTAGATCTCCATCATCTCGGGGATGTTGATGCCCATCGGACAGTCGTCCACGCAGTAACGGCAGCCGGTGCAGGGCACGGAGACCTGCTTCTTATAGCGTTCGCAGACTTCGAGCAGCAGCGCGGTATCCTCATCGCTCAGCGCTTCGCCTTCGGTGAAGGTCTTCGCGTTGTCCTCCGCCTGCTCGAGGGTGGACATGCCGCTCAATATGACCTTGACGTTCGGGAGCCTCATCAGGAAGCGGAACGCCCAGGAGGGCAGGCTCCAATCGGGATGGACGGCCTTGAGCTCCGCTTCGGTATCCGGAGTGAGCTTCGCGAGGCGGCCGCCGCGCACGGGCTCCATGACGACGACGGGGATGCCGGCTTCGGTCAGGATCTCATACTGCTCCTTGCCGTGCTGCAGAGTCCAGTCCATGTAATTGAGCTGGATCTGAGTGAAATCCCAGTCGTTCGCCGCGACGAAGCGGCGGAGCGTATCGAGCGAGCCGTGGAAGGAGAAGCCGAGGTGACGGATCCTGCCGAGCTTCTTCTGCTCCCGGAAATAATCAAGCGCGCCTTCGTTCAGATAGCCGTCCGCATTGCTGTCGCCGACGGCGTGGAGAAGGTAGAAGTCGACGTAGTCGGTGTCAAGCTTTTTGAGCTGCTCTTCAAACACCTCCGTCGGCGCTTTACCGACGAAATAGGGGAATTTGGTGGCAAGACGGAAGCTTTCGCGCGGGTATTTCTTCATCGCTTTGCCGAGGAAGCTTTCCGATTCGCCGCCGTGATAGACGTAGGCCGTGTCAAAGTAGTTCACTCCGCTGTTGTAGAGGCGATCGATGATCGCGGCAGCGGCGTCGAAATCGATCTTCTTCTCATCATTGACGGGCAGACGCATGTTGCCCATGCCGAGGCAGGAGATCTCCTCCCCGCAGAATAGTTTGGTCTTCATATCAAAATCACTCCTTGTGATAATTTAATCAAGCTGTTTATCTTGAATAACGGGAACCGGCGTCGTGGCTCCATTCTTTGTTCGTATCTTCCTGAATGTAGGATTTCACGATCGCGCCGCAGTCGAGGCAAAGATCGGAATAGACCTGCGCAATGCCTGTCCAGAGCGTGCCGCGGGTGTACCTGAGGCCGACGCAGCCGGTGTCGACGGTCTTTCCCCAGGCAACATGCTTTTCGATGTTTTCACTTCCGCAATAGGGGCATTTCATTTCGTTTACCTCCGAAACGTATTTCATCATCATAATTGTACCATAATATATCGGTCAATGCAAACAAAATCGGAGTCATTTTCAAAAACCGACGCTTTTCGCAAAAAGCTCGCGGAGTGCATACATATTAAAAAAGAAGCGTGGGAATGCTGAATCCGAAAAAACTTCGGAGGATGGATATGTCAAAAATCGTGATTATCGGCGGGGGCGTTTCCGGCCTTGCCTGCGGCATCTATTCGCTCCTTGCGGGGCACAGCGCCGTCATCGTGGAGAAAAACCGCTTTCCCGGCGGGAACCTGACCGGTTGGGACAGGCAAGGATTCCATATCGACAACTGCATACACTGGCTTTGCGGCACGAACCCAGCATCGGAAATGAACACCGTCTGGCGCGAGCTCGGTGCGCTCGGCGATGTGCCGGTGCATATCGGCGAAAGCCTTTATACCTGTGAATACGGGGGAAAGCGGCTATCGCTGTACAGTGATCTCGAACGTCTGCGGCGGGAGATGCTTGCCCTTTCGCCGGAGGATGAACGCGAAACCGAAAAACTGATCCGCGCCGTGCGGGCCGTTCAGGGCTTTTCGGGGATCGCCGGAGCGGAGCACAACGAACGCTCGGGCTTTGCCGCACGGGCTGCAGCACTGCCGCTGCTCCTTCGGTATTACCGCATGACGGCGGGGGAACTTGCGAAGCGCTTCCGCCATCCGCTAATCAAAAGGTTCCTGATCTCGTTTTTGAGCGAAGGCTTCGGCTCGCTCGGACTGATCTTCGTGATGGCGGATTTCTGCGGCCATAATGCCGGCGTGCCGGAGGGCGGCTCGACGGCGATGGCGGAGCGGATCGCTATGCGCTTTGCAGGCCTCGGCGGTAAGCTGCTGACGGGCAGGGAAGCGGTGAAGCTCAAACTGAACGGGGGCCGTGCGGACACATTGATCCTCGACAGCGGGGAGGAACTGCAGGCGGATCTCTTCGTGCTTGCCGCCGATCCTGCCGCCGTGTTTGGCAAGCTGATCCCGGGTCCCGTTCCGGCGCAGATTGCACGGCTGATCGCCGACAGCAGGCTCTTCCGATTTTCAAGCTGGCACTGCGCTTTCGCCTGTGAATGCGAAAAACTGCCGTTTACCGGAGATTTTATCCTCCGGATACCCTCCGGCCCGGAGGCGCGGAGCAATATCGCTCTGAGGGAGTTTTCACATGAGCCCGGTTTTGCGCCGCCGGGAAAGAACATCATCCAAACGCTTGCCCTGCTCGGCGAAGCGGATGCACGCCGGCTCATCGCGCTTTCAAAAGACAAGGCGGCGTATGAAAAAAAGAAGGAGGAGCTCTCGGGATCGGCAAGGAAAGCGATCGAAGAAGCTTTCCCGCAGCTCACCGGCAGGCTCAGCCTTCTCGACGTCTGGACGCCTGCGTCGTATCGCCGCTATTTCGGCTCCGAATTCGGCTCATACATGAGCTTTGCATTCTCATCCCGCTTCCTTCCGAGGGCTGTATCCGGAAAGGTCAGGGGTCTCAAAAACGTACTTCTCGCAACGCAGTGGCAGCAGCCGCCGGGAGGGCTGCCGATCGCCGCATCGGCCGGGAAACGGGCGGCGGAAAGCGCGGACCGGCTTTTGCGCGGTTTTGAAGGAGAAGATATCGGATTTGCTAATACCGGAGGGAAATTATATCCAACAAAATCCGCAAATACATATTGACAATCGCTCCGAAAGGTTGTATTATAACTCAGAACGTTAATAGTGATTTTTTATGCCTTGTTTCCGTTCGTTCCGCAGCGTGTCGCGAGCGCTCGAATCGGAGCGCCAGCAGCAGGGCGTGAAGATAAATATTTTTTCACAAACTCGAAGGCAGCGCTTCATTCAAGCGCGCACAGCCCGCGAAAGGAGGGAAAACCGTGAAAACGAAGTACGAAGAACTCAAAATGGAAGTCATCCGCTTTGAAAAGCATGACGTCATCACCGATTCTCAGCCCAGCGGCAACGACGATATCGGCGTCGACAGCATCGAAGATGAGGATGAAGAAGCGTAATAATCGAATGGACCTTAGCCACTGCTTCCGGGCAGTGGCTTTTCTTATGGACTCAGCACAGAAAACTTCATATATATATAAGTATTAATAGCTTGACATTTAAAAAGCATTGTTGTATCATATACTTTGGTTTAAAGTGCACATTTGTGTGCTTAAAATATGCGCAGTATACGCGGAAACGCTGGCCGGCCGGCACCGCTGCGGGCCGGATCCGCGTATTCATCCAAACCCTCCCGTGTTCCTCTTTATCCCGTGCCGGTCCGCCGGCGCAGCCCTTCCGCTGAAAAAGCGAAATCGTTTTCCAGGCCGCCCGCCAAATGAAACGGGCGGGAAAGGCTCAAAACTATAAAGGAGAAATAGTATGAAGAGATTCCTCTCGGTGCTTCTTGCTGTTGTAATGACGCTTGCTCTCGCAGTGCCCGCAATGGCGGAAATCCAGAACCACAAGGTCACTCCTTTGGAGACTCCGAACATCTATGTCACTACCGACAAAGAATCGGTTCCCCAGGGTGAAACCTTCACCATGGCGGTCAACCTTTCCGGCGACTATCAGGCGACCGCGCTTACCATCAGGGTTTTCTATGATGAAGAAAAGCTTGAATATGTTGATGGCTCTGTAGCAAAGGGCGAAGTCCTGCAGGCAGTTCAGCGCGCAGGCGGTATGGCCCTTGCAGAACAGGGCACCACGCTCGGCGCCGTTGTTTCCTGCTCCGCAATGATCTTTACGGCAGGCAACAGCTTCAGCGCTACCGGCGTCGTTTATTCCTGCTCTTTCAGAGTCAAGGAAGACGTTGAAGTCGGCGAAGTCATCAGCTTCGAGCCCGACATCGATGAATTCACCATGCTCGAGGTCGGCGAGACCATCGCTACCCCGATCGAGCACACCACCGCCGGCGCGAGCATCACCGTTGCCGCACCGCCCGAGGGCGTTTTCATCAAGGCTGTCCCGAGCAAGACCGAAGTTGAGGGCGGCGAGACCTTCACCGTTCAGATCACCATCTCCGGCGATTACGCTGCCGGCGAGCTCGACGTCAAGCTCCCCTTTGACAACACTCTCTTCTCCGTCGGCACCATCACCAACGGCGAAGTTCTCGAAGAGGCTGACGATCTTGGCCATACGATCAAGATCACCACTCCGAACAATAATACCGTCAGGATCCGCGCTTACAACGGAGACGAAGCTTTCAGCGCGACCGGCGTGATCGCAACGATCGAATTCACCGTGATCGCAGAGGAGAGCGCATCCTATAATTTCCTTCCCACCGTATCCACCTTTGCGGATATGGATGAGAATGACATCGAGAACACCGTTGCCGGCGCGACCGTTAACATCACCGTAAACGTCGAGCCCGAGGATGTCGTTTTCCACGTCACCCCCAGCAAGGATCTCGTTGCTCCCGGCGAGACCTTCACCGTCGAACTCTCCATCACCGGCACTTATGCGGCTCACTCCATCACCTGGCGTCTGCTGTATGATCCCGAGCTCTTCGAGTGCGTATCCTATGAAGAAGGCGCCGTCCTCGATGCAGCCCGCGATAACGGCGGCAGCGTACTGAGCCAGATCAACGAGAGCAACGTCGGCGTCGTCATCATCATGCCGACCGATGCTCTTACCGCGACCGGCACCATCCTCACCGCGACCTTCACCGTTAAGGAAGGCGCAACCGGCACCTACGAGTTCATGCCCGAGGTCGACACCTTCCTCAACTATCCGACCGGCGGCAGCGGAACCGAGATCGAATACGAGCTCGAGGGCGGCACCGTCACCATCGGCGAGCCCCAGCCCGTTGTATTCACCGCGACCGCCAGCAAGGAAGAAGTCGAAGTCGGCGAGACCTTCACCGTTGAGCTTGCTCTCTCCGGCGAATATGCGGGTCACTCCATCACCTGGCGTCTGCTGTATGATCCCGAGCTGTTCGAGTGCGTATCCTTCGAAGAAGGCGCCGTTCTCGATGCGGCCCGCGACAACGGCGGCAGCGTGCTGAGCCAGATCAACGAGAACAACGTCGGCGTCGTCATCATCATGCCGACCGATGCTCTCACCGCAGAAGGCACGATCCTCACCGCGACCTTCACCGTCAAGGAAGGCGCAAGCGGTTCCTACGAGTTCATGCCCGAGGTCGACACCTTCCTCAACTATCCGACCGGCGGCAACGGAACCGAGATCGAATACGAGCTCGAAGGCAGCACCGTCACCATCACCGCACCTGCGACCTATGAGATCACCTTCAAGGTCGACGGTCAGGATGACGTCGTCATCACCGTCAACGCAGGCGAGACTCCGGAGTACCCCTATGGCACTCCCATCAAGCAGGCAGACGCTCAGTACACCTACACCTTCGCAGGCTGGGATCCTGAGATCGTTCCCGCGGCCGAGGATGCGACCTACACCGCAGTCTGGGATCAGATCGTCAACAAGTACACCGTAACCTGGATCATCGACGATCAGCAGGAGACCCAGGAATACGAGTACGGCGAGACTCCGACCCATGAAGATCCCGTGAAGGAGGGCTACACCTTCACCGGCTGGGATCCCGAGATCGTCGCTGTGACCGAGAATGCGACCTACACCGCGCAGTTCACCGTCAAGTCCTACAGGCTCACCATTTACTACCTGAACGAGGCGACCGGCTTTGCGATGCCCGGTGCGACCGCTGTATTTGCCGATATCGAATACGGCGCAGAGTACAGCTACACTTCCCCCGAGATCACCGGCTACCACCTCGTTGATGAGGCTCAGGCAGTTATCTCCGGCACGATGCCCGCACACAGCGTCGAGATCGACGTCTACTACGCGATCAACGTTTACACCATCACGTTCGTGAATGAGGACGGCACCGAGCTGCAGACCGTCGAAGTTCAGCACGGCACGACGCCCGAATACACCGGCGAGACTCCCACCAAGGAGAACACCCAGTTTGCTCATTATGAGTTCATCGGCTGGACTCCCAACATCGTTCCCGCGACCGAGAATGTAACCTACACCGCAGTCTTCGAAGAGACTCCCGCTCCTTACAGCGTCAAGTTCTATGTCAAGAACGACGTCCTTGCGACTGTCAACGCTTACTACCTCACCGAGGACGATATGCCCGCCCAGGTCAACTGGTACGGCTATCAGTTCACCGGTTGGGATATGACCCTTGATGAGATCAACACCGCTCTTGAAAACGGCGACGTTGAAGTTCATGCGAACTTCGAGCCTCTCGCGAACACCTTCACCGTGACCATCCATTACCTCAATGAGGTCACCACGAAGGAATTCACCGAGAGCCGCTGGATCACCGTCAAGGCAAAGAGCCAGATCGGCAGCCAGTACTTCCAGTACTGGACCATGAACGGCGTTGTCATCAGCTACAGCCCGAGGGCCAACGTCCGTGTTGTTGACGATTGCGATCTCGTTGCTGTCTATGGCGACGAAGCTCCCGCCGAAGTAACCGCTGTTGCGCAGCTCATGAAGGCAACTTATGCTGACAACAGGATCACCTTCCTCTTCTACTTCGCAGCACCCGACGGCGCTACGATCGATCAGGCCGGTATCTGGGCCTGCAACGGCGATGACTTCGAGTCCTACGGCGGAGTCCTTGATGCAGATCACCACAGGTTCGAGCGTTTCTGCTCCATCAGCGACGCCACTCAGCCCGCGAGCTACACCTGGATCAAGACCAACGTTGCCGAGGGCGATACCTGGTACGTCCGTCCGTTCATCACCTACACGCTGAACGGTGAGGAAACCACCTTCGTCGGCGGTATGATCAAGATCGTTGCCGGTACCGATTACGACATCGGCGACGCCAACTGATCAACAAGCTAAATTCTCGGAAAGGAGAACAACGTTATGAAAAAGCAGTATAAGACCCCCAAGATGGAAGTCATCGATATCGATCGTCGTGACATCATCACCGATTCCACCGGTGAAGATGAGGGCGGCAACGGCAACGATGATATCAACATCGACTGATTGAATACTGCGCGCAAGCGCTCCAGTCAGGATTTACCCTTATGAACAGCGGCAGCGCCCGGCTTCGGCCGGGCGCTGCTCATTTTATCCGGTCCCGGAAAGCGGGATCGCGGTAAAACCGAAAATACAGAAACAGCGGCAGGATCGGTATCCTTAAATCACAGAAACACGGAAGGAGCCGATCCCGCTATGAAAAAACTGCTTTCAATCATGTTTGCTCTGCTGCTCATTGCACAGATACTGCCCGCTTATGCGGAGGAAGTCACCGAAGCGGCCTTTGAAGAAAAAGGCATCGTAAACGAAGAACCCGTTCAGCCGGGCGAAACACCTGTTCCGACGAATGAACCGAACCCGTCTTTCGCGCCGAATCCGCAGCCGGAACTCAACGGACCGGATGAAGAAGGTTACTGGCACTGCGGTTATTCTTCCCGCGAAAGATGCACGGAGGATGAGATCCGGGCAATGTTTTCCGGAGAAAACATTCAAACCGTTTATCCGCTGTTCAGCGAAATGCCGAGCGCCGTTTTCGCGCCGTGGATCCTCGGAGCCGTGAACGTGGAAAACGAACAGAAAGCCCTCAATCACGTCAACGCCATTCGCCGCCTTGAGGGCATCGACGAGCTGACGCTTTCCGACGCGGAGATCGAAAATGCCCAATATGCCGCTTGGATCTGTGCACATAACCATTCGATCGACCATGCGCCTTCCTGCGACCTGGAGATTCCCGAGGAATTCTGCACCAACGGCTTCGGGGGCTGCCAGACCGGCAACCTCTACATGGGTCAAGCAAGCATCTCCGGCCAGATCGCATCCTATATGTCCGACCGCCAGAGCAACAACCTCGCAAACGTCGGCCACCGCCAGCATATCCTCGATCCCCGCCTCAGCAGCGTAGGCTTCGGCCAGGTCGGCGATTTCAAATCCATGTCTGTCCGCGACAAGAGCAATCCCGTTCAGGAATCGTATGATTTCATCTCATGGCCCGTGTCCGATAATATGCCGGTCATTCCGGAGATGTTCGCCTATAACTCTCCGTGGAGCATCACCTTCCGCCCCGGCACGATCAAAATGCCTTCCGTCAACGATTCGCTGACGGTCGTGATCAGCAGGGAAGGCGAGATCGTTGCCGAGCTCGTTTACGGCGTGTCCCCGTCAATGCCCGAAGATGCCGCAAATTACACGAGCACCGGTGAATACATCCGGATCGGGCAAAGCTACGCACGCGGCATCACGATCGTTTTCCGTCCGCACCTGACATCGAACAGCGCGCTTTGCGGCGAGTATACGGTTGAGATCGGCAATCTCCGCAACGGCACGACGAACGAGCATTTCACCGTCAAGTACAAGGTCAACTTCCTCGATCTTGCCGAACCGGACGAACCTGGCGCCGAGGAACCTATTACTCCCGCCTTGATCGGCGATATTGACGGCAACGGTTTTGTGGTTGTTTCCGATGCGCTGCTCGCAATGCGTTTCGCGATGGGTATCTGCGGTCTCGACGAGGCGCAGCAGACCGTATGCGATGTGAACGGAGACGGCAGGGGAGACATCACAGACGCCGTACTGATCCTCCGCTTCGCGATGGGCACGATAGGCGGGCTGTGATCCGTACCCCGGAAGACGGCGGCGTTTGACAAAAACGGTCCGTTCAGCTATACTAATATTTCAGGCGAAAAGCAAAGGAGTTCTGAAATGGCAACTTACGCAACAAGCGACCTGCACGGTTACCCGCTTGGAAAAATTAAGGAAATGCTTGAAAAAGCAGGCTTCACGGAAGACGATACGCTCTTTATCCTCGGCGACGTCGTCGACCGCAACGGCGACGGCGGCGTTGGACTGCTGCGCTTTATAATGGAGCAGCCGAATTTTGAATTCATAATCGGAAACCATGAGGATATGCTCCTTAACTGTGCATTCCTCTTCGAGGAGATCACCGAAGAAAGCATTGCGGCGCTTTCACCGGACTGCATGAAGCATTACGATCGTTATATGCGCAACGGCGGGGGAGTGACGATCGAGAATCTCAGAAAGCTCAAGCTGGATGATCAGGATGCTTTTGCGGATCTGATGGATTTCCTGCGCAATGCACCGATCTATGGTGCGGAAACCGTCAATGGACGGGACTTCCTGCTGATCCACGGCGGCCTGAAGGATTTTTCAAAGGAGAAAAAGCTCAAGGATTATAACCGATTCGATATCCTGTGGGAACGTCCGAAAATCACGGACGAGTATTTTGACGAAATCATAACGGTCTTCGGACATACACCGACGCTGTATTACGGCGACGATCACGCAGGTAAGGTGATCAAAACAAGGACTTGGATCAATATCGATACCGGCGCCGCTTCGGGGCTTCCTCCGGCGCTGCTGCGCCTTGATGATCTTGAAGTCTTCTATGGCGAATGAGAAATGGAGAAGATCGGAGAAAAAACGATATCGTCGGAAGAATACCTCCGTTCTCCCGCAACGGCTTCATCGCTTCCGTTTTGGAAAGCAGAGCATATTGTCGTGCCGGACAGCATGCGCATCCTGCGGAACGACGAGTTCGAAAGAGAGGCGTTTAACGACTGTGAAGACGAGCCGTATTTCAAGCTCGTCCATCGTCTGAAATGCCCGAAAAGGCCCGCTTTGCCCGCCGGATACAGGCTTTCTTCGGCGTCTTATGAAGAATTCTCGGAGCATATCACGGCCTGTTACGGCGGAGGCCCTTCGGCGGATGAGCTGCGGGATTATGAAAAGCATTCGGCCTTCGATCCCGATCTTTGGCTTGCCGTGCGTGATGAAGAAGGCCGCGTTGCCGCTTCCGGCATTGCCGAGATCGACAGCAGAATCGGCGAAGGCGTGCTCGAATGGATCCAGGTCTCTAAGGCGCACCGCAGGCGCGGCCTCGGCGAATTCCTCGTTCGCGAACTGCTTTGGCGGATGCGGGAGAAAGCCTCGTTCGTGACCGTTTCGGGCGAAATCGGAAATCCATCCGATCCTCTCGCGCTGTATCTGCGCTGCGGCTTTTCCGAAAAAACGGTATGGCATGTTCTGAAAAAAAGCAGAGCGAACGATCCCATCCCGATGCGCCGGGATCAGCTGTGAACCCTGAAACGGCAATGAAGAGCGTGCTGACCTCGCATATGCAGCTGAGGCCTTATACAATAAAAAGACCGTCCCGTTTTTCGCCGGGACGGTTTTGCTTTTGAGATAACGTGCAATCAAAGCTTGCTATCAATAGTAGTAATAATAGTACCTTGGCTTGGATGTAAAAAAGTCGATCTCGCCGCTTGCGATGAGAATGATAAAGAGCACGAGGAACACGGTGAAGATGATGCCGACGATCAAACCGGCCCGCGCAAGGTTCCTGCCGATCGTGGCCTGCTTGCTGCCGGCTCCGCAGAATTCCATAAAGCTCCTGGCTTTGCCGAGACCGATCGCAGAGAAGATGATCCCGAGGAAGCTGAGGAAAAGAGTGCAGGCAAAAGCCAGACCGAGGATGCCCCATACGAGCACGGGAGTGGGATTTCCGAGCGGCCCTTTGTAGGTCGAAGCTGCGGTTTTGTTTTTGACAGGGCTTTCGATTATTTGCCCGCAGTTGGAACAGAACTGGCTGTTTTCGGCGATCTCGGCGCCGCATTTGTTACAATACATATAATGACCTCCTTATAGTTTGGTAATATAGTCTATGACAGCTTTATCATAAGCTTCCGGGTCGGTAAGGCGGAGACGCGAATGCCCGCCGTGATCGAACCAATGGATGAACTTGGCTTGCGAGGGACAGCGGTCGAACATCTCCTGCGCTTTTTCGGGGACAGAGAACGGATCCTCCTTGCTGTGAATGAATAATATCGGCCGATGCATATCGAGTATGCGCTTTTTGGGGCCGTCGTTCTTCGGGTCGATGCGGCAGAACATGCGGATGTAGAGCATGGTTTCGAAAAGGAACGGGAAAAGCGGGTGCTTATCCCGGACCATGTGACAGCGGCAGGAATCATAGAAGCACTGGTACATGCCGTCCGCGATGATGCCAGCAATGCTGTCGGGGCAGTCTTTGCTGACTGCGGCGAAGAGCGCTGCGGAAGAGCCGATGCAGATACCGTGCAGGACCACTTTGTTGATGTTGAAACGTTCCTTTAGGAGCTTAGTCCATGCTATAACGTCGCGGTATTCACGAAATCCGAGGTAATTGAACCTTCCGTCGGAACGCCCGTGGGAGCGGGGATCGATCACGAGAACATTCCAGCCCGACTTGCTGTAAGGCCAGGCATAATGGTAGGAATACGTGCAGGCCTCCATGCGTCCCGGAAGGATGATAACGGCGCTCGAACCGCCGAAATCGAAGTACTGACCATAAAGACGGCAGCCGTCATTCTCGATCTCAACATCGATATAGTCGTCGGCGTGCAGACGCCCCCATTCCATGGCGTCGTCATAGAGACGGCAATATTCATTGTCGGAAGGCATGCTCGGCTGCCTTCCCCAGCCTTCCTTCCCGGGGCGCATGACCAGCGCACGGAAAATGAAAAACGATAAGCACATGGTGGGGAGTATAAACAGGCCGATAACGCCTAGCAAGATGTAAAGAACGACTTCCATCAGAACCTCACGAAACGCCTATGATCCAACTGTAGACTTCCTGCCCGCCCCATTCGAAATCGAGCTCAAGCAAAGGGAACTCTTCCTCGAGCGCATTGCGGATCTCGCTTTCGAGCGAAACGTCGACACTCTTCCCGCGGAAGAATACGCACGTTTCCCTTTCGGCAAAGCCGTTCAGCTTCTTAAGCCCCTCGACAACTGTGGTGACAAGGTCGGAGGAAGTGAAAACAAGCTCGTCGCCGCAAAGCGCGATGTAATCGTTCTCACTGCAGCTGACGCCGATTCCGGTGAAATCACGCGCCGCAGGAGCAACGAGCAGTGTCTGCGTGCTTGAAATACCGAGCTGCATCTGATTCATGCGCATCTCGGTATCGCTGCTGTCCTGAACGTCCATTGCGAGAGCAAAATAGCCTTCCGCGGGCGTTTTTGCCGGAAGCACATGAACATTGTCCTTCCCGGAGAGCTGGACCGCCTGACGCGCGGCGAGCATCATGTTCACCCCGTTGGGGAGGATGACGATCTCATCAGCGTCGGTATCGGAGATCGCGGCAACGAATTCCTGCGATGAAGAGTTCATTGTCGGCCCGCCGTCGAGGATCGAACTGCATCCGAGGCCGCGGAAAATGCGCTTCAGGCCTTCGCCGTTGGCAACGGCGATCACCGCGAGCGGCTTATGCTCCGATCTTGCAGGTTCCGCTTTTTCCGCGCGGCGCTGTTCGTCGTATTCATTGCGCTGCAGCTGCATATTCTCAAGCTTAAAGGTCAGAAATTCGCCGTATTGCTGGCAGAATTCAATGATCCCGGAAGGCGATTTCGTATGCACGTGTACCTTCACCCTGAGCTTGTCCTGAACAATAACGATGGATTCGCCGCAGCTGCTGAGAACGGCAAGCAGATCGCGTTCCTTGAAATCCTGCTTGTATCCCGGCTTTTTCATGAGCTGGAGGATGAACTCCATGCAGTAGCCTTCGATGAAATCGCTGTTTTCATCGAATTTGGAAAGATCGGGCGCGGGATTTGCCGGAATTCCTGCGGCCAGGGAAACCGGCGCGGCTGTTTCTGAGGACTGCGGTACGGAACCGGTCAAGGCTTCGTACATGCCCCGCACGATCTCGAGGTAACCGCGGCCGCCGCTGTCGATAACGTTCATCTCGGCGAGCACGGGCAGCAGCTTCGGCGTTGCGGCAAGGCTGATCTCCATATTGGATATGTATGAAGTCAGCAGTGCTTCAACATCCGGAATGCGCCGCTGCTGCGATGCGGGCTCGATCCCTTCGCGTGCAACGGTCAGGATCGTGCCTTCAACGGGCTTGATCACCGCTTCATATGCGACTTTATAGCCGCGGATGAATGCGTTGCGCAGTTCGACCGCCGTCACAGAGGAATACCTCGAAAGCTCAAGATAGATCCCCTTGAAGATCTGGGAAAGTATTACGCCCGAATTGCCTCTTGCGCCGAGCAGCATGCCGCCGGAAAGCGCTTTGAGGTATTCGTTCGCGGCGCTGGTGCTTTTTGCGCAGCGGATGCCGTTTTCGAGCGTGAGGCGCATGTTGGTTCCCGTATCGCCGTCGGCAACGGGGAAGACGTTCAGCGCATTCAATTCTTTTTCATATCGGGCGAGCCGGTTCAATCCGCCGTGGATCAGCTTTTCAAACAGCGCGCCGTCGATCCTCTTTGTAATCATTTCGATCCTTTATCATCAGTTTTTTTGCCGAGCTTCATGAGCGATTTCGGCAGGATGAACGTCAGCACGAACGATACGATCGTACCGATCGCGGCAATGAGCGTTATATATGCAACAGCAGGGACCTGCCCTTCGGGAACGTTCTCGGATGCTTTCTTGAGAGCGGTAAGCACGACTCCGGTGCCGATGCCCGTTGCAATGCCTGCGAAAAGGCCCTGCACGGCGAAATACATTGCCGAGTTCGTAACGTTCGTTTTTTCCTCCTCCTCGGCGGCAAGCTGGGAGGGAATGGAATATGCGACTGCGAACATCGCGCCGATCGCGAACGAGCTTATGAGGCCGGTAATGACGGAACAAATGGTCTTTGCCATACCGCCGCCCATCAGACCGACGAAGAACATTGCGAGCATGCCGATCGAATAGGTGATCAGCGTATAGCGGAACGCAGCGCCGAAGCCGTGCTTCTTGATGATATGGTTATAAAGCATCAGCGTCAGCGGCACGGGAGCGAAAGCGCACATCATCACGAGCATCATGCTCATTCCGACCGAGGAGAAGTATTCATTGATACCGCTCAGGAACAGCTGCACGCTGAAGGTCATGAACGAATAGACGACCATCCATTTGATGAAGGTCTTGTTTTTGAAAGTGCAGCGGAGGGAGGAGAAAAGATGCACGGAGTGCGATTCGCCCGATTTGGATTTGTCGATATCGAGGGAGGATTTCTCCTTGATCATGAACAGCGGGATAAGCATGGTGGCCACGAGCGGCAGAACAAGGAGCGCAACGATGCGGATATTGATGCCGTTCAGGAGCATGCGGACCACAACATAGCCGAGAATGAAGTAGAGGATATCGCAGACGGACTTGGTGTTGGAAATGATGCTTCGCTCACGCTCGGTCTCGACGATCTCGGTGAAGGTCGCATAGTAGGTGACCATAGTAAGAGTATAGAAGCTGTAAAAGATGACCAGCAGGATACCGTAGTAAATGGTATTGATGAGCGTCGCGCCGGAGGGATTCGGGATCACGAGGAAAAGCAGATATGCTGCGATCATCGGCACAAGTCCGATCACGATCGAGGGCCTGCGGCGCCCGAAACGGGATTTGAGCTGATCGGTGAAAGACGCCATGGGAATGTCGATAACACCGTCGACGATCTTTGCAATGAGCGTGAAAAGAGCCCACAGCCCGGCCACGACGAGGTCATTGCCGGTATAGGTCTGGAAAGGAAGATCCTTCTGCGCAAACCCGCCTGCGATCAGCGCGCTGCAAAGATAGGAACCCATCATCAGATTGAGCATGTTGACGCCCATGCCGGAAATGGCATAAAGCATCATCTGGGATCGTTTCGTCAGTTTTTTCATTTCTGTTTTACTGCTTAAAAAGCATCCTTCCTGGCATTAAGCCGCAGATTATTGCCGCCGTGCGGAACAGTGACTGATTATTTGCCTCCACTGACAAACCTTTCGATGATGGCGCGTTCCTCCGAAAGATCCTTGCTGATCGGTTTGCCGAAGTAGTATGCCGCCATCAGGCCGGGGCCGATGTTGATCCCGCACATCGGGAAAACATCGTTGATGAAAACAGCCTTCGGATGGAATTTTTCTTCGATCATCTGCTTATAGACCTCCGCCTGGGGATAGCGGTTCGTGTGGGCGATAAAGATGATCTGATCCTCCGGGTTTTCAATGGTATTCTCAATGTAATCGAGCAGAGTGCGGTATGCGTTCTTTGCACCCTTGACCTTGCCGATGACTGTGGTGAGGCCGTTGTAGTCAAATTCGCCGAGGGGCTTCACGCCGGCAAGCGTTCCGAAAAATGCTTTCGCGTGGGTAATGCGGCCCTTCTTCGCAACGAACGAAAGATCATCCAGCCATCCCGCCTGATGGAAACGATTGCGGTTCGCTTCGATATAGTTGGCAACCTCGTCAACAGGCCTGCCTTCGTCGCGAAGCTTGGAGGCATAGACGGCGATAAGGCCGTGACCCGGCCCGAAACGCAGGGTGTCGATTATGCGGATCTTCGCATTCGGGTATTCCTCCATAACTCGCTTCTGCGCGATCTGCGCGAAGTTGTATGCACCGCTGATGCCGGAGGAGATCGTCAGCAGAAGCATGCCCTTATCCTGCTTGGCATACTCCTCGAAAACCGCCGCAAATTCTTCAACATTGGGCGGCGCTGTGGAGTAACCGGTGGGGTTGCTGCTGAGGTTGGCGTAGAATTCGTTCCTGTCGAATTCCTCCCACTTGAGGAAGGAAGGGATGCACCTTCCGTCGGGCAGATGGAGATGGGCGGGGATCACACGGACCCCGTATTCCTCCTGCATTTGTTCGCCGAGATCGCATGAAGCGTCAGCAAGTATTACAAAACTATCAGCGTTCATTCAAACTCTCCGTTTCTTCTTTATTTTTCAGCTTCGGCTAAGAAACTGCGGTCAATAAAATCAAATATCCGTTGGCGGGTCTGCTCATCCGCCGCGGTGAAAGCCAGCGCGTGAGGACTGCTTTCGACTTTTATAAGCTCCTTTTCGGAGGCGCAGGCTTCGAAATTAAGCTCGGTCGATCTCGGCGTGACCATCCGGTCATCGAGGCTTGTTATGAATACGGCCGGTACGATCGAGCGTTTAAGCGAATCGGTCGTTTTTTGGCGGATATCCACTCCGAGCAGCAGCTTTGAGTTGAGCACGGCAAGCGGCTTGAAGAAAGCAAGCAGCGCGCTGAGCGGACCTCTGCCGCCGAACATTTGATCGGCAGGACTCAAATAGCTGCAGTCGATCACGAGGGATCGGACCGCTCCGGACCGGAGCTTGTCCGAGGCGTATGCCGCCGCCGCACCGCCCATTGAAACGCCGTAAACGGCGATGCTTCCGCCGGGAACGAGCTTCTCCGTGCGGTCGATCCAGCGAAGGAGATCATATTGCTCCCTGAGGCCCATCAGAGTGAATCTGCCTCCGCTGACGTTGTGCCCGCGCTGATAAACGAGGAGCAGGTTCCAGCCTTTCTCATAGAAAGCTCGCCCGATGCAAGAAAAGTTATTGAGCGGCGTGGTGCGAAAGCCGTGCAGCATGATAACGGTGCGGCTGCTCCCGTTCGGGTACCATTCGGCCTTGAGCTCAATTCCGTCGGAAGCGGTTTCTGCGATCCGTTCATGCGGGAGCGAACGCATGTATGCCATATCGGCAAGGATAGTGTCGATATACGGCAGGAGCGAAGGCATACGCATCTCTCCGCGTTCGTCGAAATCACGGATCGACCTGTGCCAGAACAGCATAAGAGTGATGACAATGCTCGGCAGAATGAAGAAAACAAGAAGGAAGCCGATAATCAACAGCGCTATAATCATGCGTTTCCCTTTAATTCAAACCGTCAATCCTTCAGACGGCTTTCTGCATACTCATTCCAATGCCTGCGCGCTTCCTCTTCCTGCTCGCTGTGCTTTGCGCCTAAAACGCATTCATACGCAAAGTGCTCGCAATTGTTGTGAAGAATATCATAGCCGCCTGTTCCAAGGCGAGCGCGCGCAGCCGCAACGGTTTTCTTCGGCGGGATGCGGCGGAGCCTTTCGAGCCGGTTCATTTCGAGCGTTTCGACGATGCTTCCGCCGGAAAATTCGTCCATGGTGGTTGCAACGACAAGGATGTCCTCCGGCTTTTCGAAACCTCCGCGGGGCGGACGGCCGAACTGGATGACTTCATCATCGCTGACGTAAACGCCGTAGTGCCATATGCTCCCGATCCGGACCCGGACCATATCGCCTGATTTGAACTGGGAAGGCCAGAATTTCATTGCTGCTTTATTTCGAAAGCCTGCTTTCGATATAGTCCACGATGCTTCGGACGGTTGAAAAATCGGAAACGCCGACATTCTCGAACCGGATGCCGAACTCCTCCTCGATTGCGATCGCTATATAGAGTACGCCGATGGAAGAGAGCCCGAGATCCTGAACGATGCGCGAATCCTCGGTAACGGTGGAAGCGCGTTCCGCAAGACTGCGGTCGGCGGAAACGATGATCTCCCTGAGATCGTTGATGATTTCCTGTCTGGTCATAGCGTTTTATTTCCTGTCGGTAAGCTTGTATCTGATGATCTTCATGCTGGGGGAACGCTCGAAGTCCTTGTCACGGATCACGATGCGCGACACGCGTTCCGCGGGAAGCTGGGCATTGTTGACCTCCCAAAGCTTGTCCATGATCGCTTTCATCGGCTCGCTGCCGAGGCCGGCGGTTTCAGTCATTCGGGGAACGACTTCCAAAGCGAGAAAATGCTTTCCGAAGTCATCGACGTCTTCGAACACCTGCGAATCCTGAATGAAGGGCAGATCGTTGAAACGGGCTTCGAGCTCGGCGGGGGAGATGTTCTCGCCGTTGTCGAGAATAATGACTTCCTTGATGCGTCCGGTGATATAGAGGAACCCCTGATCATCGAACCTCGCAAGATCGCCGGTACGGAACCAGCCGTCATGCCAGGCTTCCTCATCTTCGCCGACATAGCAGTCGAGCATATTGCGGCCGCGGAGCAGCAGCTCGCCGTTTTCGATCTTGAGCTCCTGATTGGGGTAGGGAATGCCGACGGAGCCGGGCTTATCGATGCATTCGGGATTGCCGGAAACGAGGTTGGCGGATTCGGTGAGACCATAGCCGGGGAAAAGCAAAATGCCGAGCGTCTTGTATTCGCCGATCAGATAAGGAGCGACAGCCGCCGCGCCGCAGATGATGTATTTCATATCATCGCCAAGCATGTTCCTGCCGAATTTTTTCGAAAGCATGAGTGCCATTTCCGCAAGAGCGGGAACAACGACGAGCATCGTCGGGCGGAACGCCGCAATATCGCGGAACATGTCTTTATTATTGCGGACGATGAAGAGAGTGCTGCCCGAATAAAGCGCGGAAAGCAGGTTCCGGATGAGCCCGAAAACATGGGAGAGCGGCAGCACGAGCATCATGCGGTGATGAAATACCTGCTCATAGCCGTAGCAGCCGTTGATGACGCCCTGCATAACGGCGCCGTGGTTCAGCAGCGCACCTTTGCTCTTGCCGGTGGTGCCGCCGGTGAACATGATAACGCAGCCGTCTTCCGGCGCTGCATCGTAAACAGGGACCGCAGTCCTGCCCTTGGCCTCGGTTGAAATGAACCCGATTTGAGGGAGTCTTGCCTGAGCAAAACCGACCTTGCTTTCAAGCTCTTCGCTGTAAACAAGAGCCTTTGCCTGAAATTTCATGATGCAGCCGAACACGGCGGTCTCGTCGAGGTGTGCCGGAAGCACAGCCGCAGTACAGCCGGCGGTGACGATCGCAATGAAGCCCTTCACAAAGGCGTATGAGTTCGGCGCGAAAAGCGCGACCCTCGAGCCGGGTTCGATACCGGCTTCGCGTATTGCCGCGCGCAGAGCCGCAGCATCCTCATCGAGGCGGGAGAAGGTGTATTCTTCATCCGCAAAGCTGATCGCGGGAAGCTGGGAGTATTCCTTCGCACAAGCTTTCCACATATTGCAGATCGTGCCGTAATCCCGGATCCTTTCAAAGGTCTCCGCGGAGGTGTATTTTCTGAAGCGGTCGGCTCCGGTGATCGAAATCATGCTTTCCATATTATCTTGCCTTTCCCGGCGCGAGCGCCGAAATTTACTTATTGCAGATCCTGCTCAAAATAGCTTCTTTTTCCTGAAGCAGCTTTGCCGCTTCGTCGATCTCGGCAAGGCCGGGGCGTGGGCCGAGCATTGCACGGACATCAACCGGTTCCCCGAGCACGAGCCTGAGCCGATTCCAAAAGTGACGCTGAGGCTTGATGAAAACGGGCATTATCGGGCAGTTGGCCTGCAGCGCCATAAGCACCATTCCGGATTTGAACGGTGCGGAGTCGCCTTCGCCGACAACACGTCCTTCCGGGAACATCGTAACGAGATGGCCGGCCTTCAGCTCATCTGTGATCCTCCGCAGCGATGATATCGAGAAATTCTCTTTATCGATCGGGATGCAGTGGAATTGCCTGAAGAGCCAACTGTGGAACTTGCTGCTTTCGAATATGTTTTTCGTGCAGACAAAATGATGCCTGCGCGTGCAGAGCGTGAGCATAAGGTACACCGGATCGATGTATCCGGCATGATTCGAGATCAGCAGCATGCCTCCGTGAAGCTTATGCTTCGCGTTGTCGCTTTCATACAGCAGCTTCGGGCGGAATGCGATCAGCCCCGGCAGCGCTGCGGTAACGGCGACCAGATCATAGAACAGATAATTTTTCGGAGGATCGGTCCTGTATTTCATTTCACAAATTCTTTCAGCTCGATGACCCTGCGGCGCATTGCGGCCGCGAAGTCGGAATAGTTTTCGTTCGGCGTGCGCGACGGATCGTTATAATCATTCGGATCCATCGGCTTTCCGATCACGACGCGCGCGCGCTTCCTGTTGAAATAGGAGCCGTTTGTCCAGACCGGAATGACCTTTATGCCGGAGTTGAGCGCAAGATACGCGGCGCCGGGCAAAAACTCGATCGGCGGGGTCTCGCCTTCGCGGGGGAGCCTTCCCTCGGGGAAGATACCGACTACGCCGCCGTTATGGAGCACAAGCGCGGATTCGGTCATGAAGTTCATATCCGTGCCGTTCCTGTCGAGATATATGCCGCCGAGCCCTTTCAACAAGGCTCCGAGCAGCTTTTTCTCGAAAAGGACCTCCGCCATCTGGTAGCGCAGCGTTCGGGTGAAAAAAACGAAGAGCATCACCGCATAATCAAAGACGGAGGTATGGTTCGATATAATGATCGCAGGGCCCTTGATGCGGCGCGACTGCACGGATCGGTCCTCGTAATAAACCTTCGTGCGGAAACACGCGAACTGCAGGGGCCAGCCTGTCAGCTTAACAAAACCGTTCCAGAATCGGATCATTTCAGCCACCGTTCACAGCGCTTCGGATGTATTCTGCGATCTCGGCAGGGCTCGTGAGACTCTTGCCGGAAGAGGCGGGGAAGGTAATACCGTAATCGGCCTGCAGCTCGGAGACGATGCCGAAAAAGTCAAGGCTCGAACCGCCGGCGTCAAGGAAGAAGTCGGCCTGAGGAGAGATGTTTGCCGCGTCGGTCCCGAGTGCTTTGGCGAAAAGCCCGCGGATATGCTCGGTCAGCATATCGCTTTCATCCGGGGAGGCTTCGGCGCCGGGATCCGCAGGCGTGAATTCGCCGTTCATGAGGCGCTTCGCGGTTTTTGCTCTGTTCAGCTTGAAATCATCGCTGCCGATCAGCGGTTCGCGCACGAGGACGATCTTCTCGATCTGCCCGTCGAGACCGGTTTCCGTCAGCTTTGTTTTTATATCCGCGTAAACCCTGTTCACACCTTCGCTTTCAAGAAGCGGCTGCAGCGAAACGACGAGTGTCGGAACGATGCACCCTTTCTCGCGAACGGAGGTCAGGCAGATCTCGCGTGCGCCGGGAACAAGGAGCTTGGCTTCGATAAGGCGCGGATTGAGGTTCTCACCTGCGGGTGATATCACGATATCGTCGAGCCTGCCTGATACATACCAGCGGCCGTTTTTGAACTCCGCCAGATCGGCTGTATGGAACCAGCCCTCGGTCGTCTGGACGCTGCCGCCTTCGATGATCCGTTTCGCAAGGGAGCTTCCCCTGACGAGCAGCTCGCCGTTTTCGCCGGCGCTGTATTCGACGGAGGCAAGGGGCAGCCCGACAGAGCCGCTGCAAAGCTTTCGAAAATCGGAGGAAAGCTCGACAGAAGTGATGCCGATCTCGGTCATGCCGTAGCCGTTCGCAAGGCGGTAGCCGATGCCGTTGAAGAATTCGAGAACGCCGCAGCTGATCTCGCTGCCTCCGCTGATCATGAACCGTATGCTTTCACCGAAGAGCTTTTCGCGCACCTCCCGGAAGGCCGCTTTGCGAAAAAGCTTCGAAACAAACGGCACGCGTGCGAGCTTGACCGAGAGGCGCATGCCTTTGCTGAATTTTTCATAAGTCGCGCTGCCGCGGGCTTTGATCTCGCGGATCGCTTCATCGTGCACCTTGTTCCAAAAAAGAGGCACCGCGAAAATATGAGTGACCTCATGGCGGCGGATCGTGTCTATGATGGTCGCCGGCGCATAATCGTTCAAAAGAACGAAAGTGCGCGAGAAGAATCCGAACCAAAGATATACGGCGGTAAAGCCGAAAATATGATAAAACGGCAGAAAAGCAAGAAGCTTCAGCTGCCCTTTATAATGCTTTTTGATCGCGGGGCAAGTGCGGATTATTTCCGTGCTGCTGACGATCGTTTGATAGAGCTCCGCGGCGGAATATTCGCAGATCTTGATCCGATCGCTCGTTCCGGAGGACATCACGAAAATGCTCTCGCCGAAACAAAAGGGGCTGTATTTCTCCGAACCGGGCTCAAGCTCGGAAAGAGGGATCGTCGGCACGGAGAACTCAATGCTTTCATCAGCCGCGATAACAGCCGCAGCATGAACGGAAGAGATCCCCTGCTCGATAAGAGATGCCGAAAGCCGGGTGTTGATGAGCAGAGGACGAAAACCGCAGGCGAGGATCGCCCAGAACAGTTCGATCCATTCGGCGCTGTTGACGAGGTGAAGACCGATCGCGGATCCGCCCTTAAAACCGGCAAGCTTTTTGCTGAGCACGGCCGCGCGGCAGAGGATGCGTTCACGGGTCTCGCCGTATGTGGTTTTCACAATACGAAAACCAACGCTTTTTTCGAACATCACATTTTCGCGTTCGGAAAACATGAACTCAAAAAGCGTATCGAAATCCTTGTTGAGTTTTGAATAACGCTTAAGCTTATCGGCGACGAAGCTGTCGATCGTGCTGAAACCGCCAAGCGCGGGCTTTTTCACAGGTGCTTGCTCCTTAAAGGTTTTGCTCCGTTCCGGATTCAGAACAGAGTTTGCTGAAGAAAGTCGTATATCTCGCTGAGAAGGGGATAATTAACATCTCCATCGTCGCCGATGAGTATGTTGCCGTGGGAATCATGCCCTTCGGAATCCTCGATTATGCACTCAATGCTGTTGCTTTCCAGCTTCGCATAAATGCTGATGCCAAGCGGGATGAGGTCGTCGTTCAGACCGTGCACGACAAGCGCCGCTTTGCCGGAACCGGAAAGCGCTTCGGATGCGGAGGTGTTTGCCTCGTTCCCCAAAACGGCGTATTCATGGCCGATGAGGAAGGGCAGCTGCATGTCGCTGAGCACAGAGACATAGGCGCGCGCCCAGCGGTGCATCGTGCCGATGGGCGTGTCGAAACCCGAGATGCAGACGACCGCCGCAACTCCGGGATCTCCCGCTTCGACAGCCGCGCCGTATGCGCCGGCACTGTGCCCGAATAAAACTATCGGGAGGCCAGGATACCTGCCGCTTTCTCGCAAAAAAGCAAGTGCGGCGCGGATATCGTATCTTGCCTGCTGCAAACCGACGACGCTGTCGCCGTCGCTCCTTCCGGTTGCCGTTCCGTCGAACAGCAGAACGGCAAAACCGCGTTCGGCATAATACTGTACGATCGGTTCGAGACCGTCCGAGGCCGTATTCATGCCGTGAGCAATGACCATCACTGCGCGGGGCGCATTGGGCGAAACGATATAGCCGCGGATGGTATTCAGACCGGAGCGGAATTCAACGCTTGACCAGACCAGAT
The DNA here is from genome assembly GCA_002309375.1 of Christensenella sp. UBA1214. GTDB lineage: Bacteria > Bacillota > Clostridia > Christensenellales > CAG-138 > PeH17. The sequence continues at coordinate 57,010 of DBXK01000014.1, forward strand.
CGTTCTCTTCCGACCATGCTTTGAGCGGGAATTCGGATCTGTCGACAGGTTTTGTGCGCCGAAACATAATAAAAAACACGATCTCGGTGGCGACGGCGGAAATAACGACCGTGCCCACAGCAATCTTTGCCGCACGCTTAATGAACCTTCGGCCTTTCCCGGGCTTCTTCTCTTTTTCGGCGGTTGTGCCCTGCTCAGGCTCCATCAATGCTTCCTCAAATGCCGAAATCTGCCTTGAATCGGGCGCTTTCGACAATTTTCCTTCCTACTATTATAATACAGTTGCCTATTGGTGTCAATATCCGGCGCGCCGCCGCCGAAGCGGGGCATAATACAAAAACAGCAGCCGATACGAGGACTTCCTCATGCTCGGCTGCTGCTTGAGTGAGCCGGAAGATCGATCGACAGGTCCCTGCGAATGCAGATCCGTCGGCTTGCGATCTTAAAGCTTCGCGCCGCAGTTCTCGCAGAATTTGCCTCCGCTTACGGGCGCGCCGCAGTTCGTGCAGAATTTCGGCTTTGCTTTTTCCCGCTCGGCTTGCTCCTGCCTGAGTTTTTCGATTTTTTCCATAAACTCGCGGTTCTTCCTGCTTTCCTCTTCCATGTATTTCTTCGCTCCTTCTTCTGCCCGGCGGCGTTCCTCCGGAGTCAGCTTTTCGAGGGCTGCTCTGGCCTCCTTCTCCGCTTTTTCGGCGAGCTTCGCAAGCCTTTCTTCGGGGCTCAGATTGGGATCGAATTCCATTTCGTTTTCCATTTTGCTCTTCTCCTTTGATTGGTTTTATATGTTCTTTTGATAAAGCACGGCGGGCTCTCCGTCGGCATTCAGGTATTCTTTGATGAAAGAGAAGCCTTCCTTTTGCAGGATCCTCCGCGAATACTTGTTGATCGGGTCGGTGATGGCGACGATCCTTGAAGAAAGGCCGGATCCCGCCGCGAGGGCGAGAAGCTTTTCTGCAAGCTCCGTGCCGTATCCGCGGCGCCAAAACTGCGGAAGGAGCATATACTCGATCTCGAGCGCATCGAATTCGTCGTTCCGGATCAGCGAGCCCATCCCGGCAAATTCCTCCCGCCCGTTTTCACGGAGGAAGACCTTGTAGAACCCGAGGCTTTCATCCTCCGCGTTCTGCGCGAGCACCAGCGGGAAAAAGGCTTCCGCTTCCTCCTTCGTAAAGGGCCTGCCGAGGTTCATATTCATCGCTTCCTCGTTGAAGACCAAACGGCAGTACAGTTCCTTATCATTTTCCCCGAATTTTTCAAGTTTCATAATGATCTCTCTGATAATAAAAGCCGAAATGCCTTTCAGCGGGCCGTAATTTTAACATGCACCGTGTCGCCGTCCGCGATGCCGAGCTTTTTGCGGATCGCTTTCAGCACGCCGATGACATAGCAGATACTCCCGCTTTCATCCCGAACGCCCATATTGACGATGCTTCCGTCATAGGGCTCGCCGTTGAATTCGGCATGGACTTTGATCCGACCTTTGCCGAATTCCTTTTTGATGTCATAGGGGAAGACCACATATGCGCCGCTGCCGGCTTCATGCAGCACGGCGTCGAACGCATACGTCTTTTCGGGCGGCTCCATCCGCTTCTCAAAGCGGAACATGCCGTCCGGGAACTGATCGTTCAACGCTTCCGCAGGATCGGGATCATTTGGATCGGGATGGCGGCTGTTGAAGAATTCAACGATATGAAAGCCGCAGTGGTTGACGTAAAAATGGATGTTCCGCGTTTCAAAATACGGCGTGCAGGTCTCCCAGATTTTCACTTCCGGATGCAGCTTTTCAACTGCGCACCAGGCAGCATATCCGACGCCCCTGCTGTGGAGCTTCGGCGAAACGAAAAGCAGCTCAAGGTCGCCGCAGCTGCCGTCCACGCTGATCACAACGCCGCCGACCTTTTTGCCGTCCAGAAGGATACGGTAAGCTTCGCCTCCGTCGATCGACTGTTTGATCGTCTCGCGGGAGATGATCTCGCCGTCCTCCTCGAAATGGTCGTCGCGGCGCCCGAATTCCTCAAGAGCACCGTAATTGAACGCCTCCTGATTATCGAGTATGAACTGCTCCCGGTCATCGGGCGTCAGCGCAGCAAGGGTGACATCGTTCATTATTGCCTCCACAAGAGCTTTCATTCGGGTTCAGTTTACCATATTCCGAAAAGGATTTCAACGACGGCGGCAAAGAAGCGGCGGATCGCGGCAGACGCATTATAAAAACAGGAGCGTGATGCTCCTGCTTTCATCATTGACGGTGTATTCGCTTTTGTGATCCGCAGACTCATTGCAGCGCTTTCTGTTTTTCGCGCTTCTTCTGCTTGAGCTCCTTGATGATATAGGGCAGGGAAACGAGCGTTTCGCCGATGAAGCCGACGAGCAGCAGCCGCAGGAAGTAAACATACCAGCCTTTGTCCATGTTGAGAAAGGGCAGATTTTCCGCCGGCGGCTCGACAACGAAGAAGAAGTTTGTCTTATAAACGCTCAGCGCGCTGTTGACCCAGATCATGATCAGGATCAGGCAGAGGAAAACGACAAGATTGCGGATGTATGCCTTCAGCCCGAGGTCGACCTGCTTGGTGATGATATAGTACAGCGCAAGGTACATCATTGCCGAATGGTAGATGAAGCACTGATACGGCCCGACCTCATCGAAGCGGACGCCGCTCGTAGCAACGAGGATCGCGCTGAAAGCGCCGATAAGCCCGATCGGAACAAAAAAGCTTATGATCTTCTTTTCACGCTCCTCGTTCTTTTGGATCGCCAGATAAAAGAATATGAAGATGAAGATCGAACAAAGGTGAAGGGGAAGGGCGCTGGGCGAAAGGACTCCGCCGATAACTTTTTCTCCGGCGTCGTCATACCGGGGGTGGATGCGCGTGAACATTTTACAGAGCTCGCTCGCGATCGAAAACCCGACCATGATCAGCAGTGCGGTCTTTTTCTTGAACTTGAATTTCAGGGAAATAAAAAGCAGGATGCCGATGATCGCAACGCTGATCCCCATCCAGATGAAATGATTTGTTGTAAACATAATCTCTCCTGAAGCTTGAATTTACAATATTCTAACATATTTTCCGGGGAAAATCCAGAAGCCGCCGAAACCGCAAACATGCCTCGCCTTAAGAACGATCCTTCTCTTCCTGTGCTTCCCGTCTTCTGCGGCGCTGCTCGCGATTGTTCTTTTCGGATTCGAAAATCTCCACTGCCGCGTCGGTGAGCGCATCGGGCCAGACCTTCCCGGAGGAAATGATATTCGCCCACGGGCAGAGCTTCTCGTAATCGTCGTCGAATATGACGGTATAGGGCGGGCCGCAGCGGTCGTTCACGTCCATATAGAGGTGACGCCCTTCGCCGATGAGCTTGTAGGTATCCCTGTCGCTCATGCCGTCTTCGAGCAGATCGAAGATCTCCTTCGTGATCTCGTAAAGATGATACGCGCCGACGCCTCCGCGCTCGGCGGTGTATGTGCCGGCCGCTTCGTTATAACAAGCTTTCCAGCACTGACCTTCCTTGAAATACAGCTTGGCCTCCGCCGGTTCGGGATCGAGCAGATCCGCCAGCTCGTGAAGATCGCCGATCATGTGATCGATCCGGAAACCCTCCGGCGCGGGCTTGTTTTCGGGATTGTACCAGCAGGTCACGATCCCGGCGTTCATGCCGCCCCGGATATCGCTCGTCAGCGAGTCGCCGATTATCATTATCTCCGAAAGATCCTTTGGCCGGATCGCGGCGAATACCTTTTCAAAGAAACCGATGTTGGGCTTTTCAACGCCCAGCTCCTCCGAAAGAAAGACGCCGTCCATGATCTCGCCGAGCTTCGATCTTTCGAGCTTCTTTGTCTGCGCGGCGACCGTGCCGTTGGAAACAACGTACTGCCGCACCTTCCCGCGGAGACTGTTCACAATATTCAGGCTGTCGTCGCGGTAGACGATCGTATCGCCCAAAGTGAGCTGATAGCGCTCGTTGAACTTCGGCGCGATAGATGTATCGATGCCGTATTCGCCGAAAAACTGCTCGAAACGGCGGATAAGCACCTCCGCCTTTGTGAGCTCATTCCTTTCGAGCCTCTGCCAGTAACCGACGTTGATCTCGGAATACCGCGCAAGCATCTCGTCCGTGCATTCGCCGAGGCCGAATTCCGCGAACAGCGTTCTTATCGCCGCCCGCTCCGCTGCGCCGAAATCGAGCAGCGTTCCGTCAACATCCCACAGAACGGTCGTTATCATTGAAAGGTCTCCTTGATTATTCGTAAGTTCCGCCGCTTTTCCGTATTTTTCCGCCCGTTGGAGCGAGGTTTCTTCAACGCGCCGGCTTTTTTATTTCAGCTTCGCGCCGACTTTGAATGCGTCCGCGACCTTTTCGCCGAGCGCAAGATAAGCGTAATTTGCGGGATCGAACGCGATGGGCTTCAGCTTTTTGATATCGATATGTCCATCGGTCATGACGCTTTCATCGGCGGAAACGTTCACGATCTCGCCGATCAGGATCCCGTTTTCAAAGCTCTTGACCCTGCATTCGAGCGCCATCGGCAGCTCGTCAATGAGAGGCGCGTCCACGAATTCGCTCTTCGTCGCATGGAAGCCCGCCCGCTCGAACTTGTCCGGGACCTTGCGCGCGGATTCGATGCCAACGTAATCGCAGGCGACGACGTGATCCTCCGTGGCCATGCTGACGGTAAAGGCTTTTCTCACCGCAAGATTATCGGTGGTCTTGTGCTCGCCGAGGCTGATCGTGATCTCCTTGAAATCCGTTGTGATGCCCCATGCCGCGTTCATCGCGTCGGGCACGCCGTTCTCATCGTAGGTCGCGATGATCAGCACCGGCTGCGGCAGCATGATGGGCTTTGCTCCGAAATTGACTCTTGCCATTTTTGTTTCCTCCGTGTATGTATTTGTCGTGAGGATGCGCTTTCGCTTATCCTCACAAATAACTGTTTGCGGAAATCAGTTTATCATATTCGCGCAGCTTTTTCAATCTCGTCAAAAGAAAACCGCCGCCATCACAGGAGAGAGGCAAGCGGGGGAGTGACTATATCATCTCTTTCAGATAAATACCGGTTTTTGAATCATTGCAGCAGACGATCTGCTCCGGCGTGCCCTCGAACACGATCTCGCCGCCGGCGGAGCCGCCCCCGGGGCCGAGGTCGATTATCCAATCCGCCTGCGCGATCAGCTCCAGGCGGTGTTCGATCATCACGACGGTGTTGCCTTCCGAAACGAGCCTGCGCAAAAGGGCGAGCAGCATCTCGGTATCCTTGCTGTGGAGGCCGATGCTCGGCTCGTCGAGAACGTAGATCTGCCCCTGCTTGTGCAGCTCGCTCGCGAGCTTGACGCGCTGCACCTCGCCGCCCGAGAGAGTGCTCGTCGGCTGACCGAGGGTAAGATAATCGAGGCCGACGTCGATCATGCTTTTGAGGCGCGTGCGGATCTTCGCACTGTCGAAGAACGCGTATGCTTCCGCAATGGTAAGGCCCATGACCTGCTCGATGTTCCTGCCGCGATAGAGATACGAAAGCGCGGTGGGATTGTATCTGTGGCCGCCGCATTCCTCGCAGGTGACGGTCACGGGCTCTGCGAACGCCATTTCATAGCTGATCTGACCTGTGCCGCGGCAGATGGGGCAGCCGCCCTCGGAGTTGAAGCTGAACCAGCCGGCGCCGACGCCGTTTGCCTTGGCGAACACCTTGCGGATCTCATCCATCACGCCTGTGTAGGTGGCGGGGGTGGAGCGGATGGAAGTACCGATCGGCTTCTGGTCGATGACTATCGCATCGGGGAACCTCTTCGGGAATTCATAGCGCATAAGCGAGCTTTTGCCGCTGCCCGCAACGCCTGTCACGGCGGTGAGGATACCTTTGGGTATCGTCACGTTCACGTGCTTCAAATTGTGACAGCAGGCGTCAATGACTTCGTATCCCTCCGTCCACGGCAGCGGAGAGCGGTTGAGCCCGATCCTTTTGCCGACAGCCTCGGCGGTCGGTGTGCCGGCCGCTTTCAGCTGCGGAAGACTCCCCGCAAAAACAACTTCGCCTCCGCCTGCGCCCGCGCCGGGGCCGAGCTCGATGATGTGATCCGCAAGCTCGATCATCCGGCGGGAATGCTCCACAACGAGGACGTTGTTGTGCTTTTCCCTCAGCTCGCAGAGCATGCGGCCTATGCGCTCGGCGTCGGCAGGGTGAAGCCCCGCGGTCGGTTCATCGAATATGTAGGTGATGTTATTGAGATAACCGCCGAGATTGCGCACCATCTTCAGGCGCTGCGCTTCTCCTCCGGAAAGAGTCTCGGTTTTGCGGGATAATGAAAGATAGCCGATCCCGACGTCGATCATTCGCTCAAGGTATTCTGCGATCTGCTTTGCGAGCGAGCTGCCGCGCGGGTCGTCGATGGTCCGAAGGAACGGCAGCAGATCTGCCGCAGTCATGTCCATGCAGTCGACGATATTCTTTCCGTTTATCCTTGAAGCGAGCGCCTTCGGGTTGAGGCCGGAGCCTCCGCAGCTTTTGCAGAAACCGCGCCGGACGTGCGTCAAAATCTCGTCCTGCAGGCTCTTTTTGAGCTTGGTGATGTCCCTTTTCATATAGACGCGCTCAAAGCGCGGATACACGCCCTCGTACGGCAGATAATCCATGCGGCCGGCATTATTGCACTTGAACTCCACCATGAGCGGCTCGTCGGGGCCGTATTCCAGCACCTTCCATTCCTCCGGGCTGAAATCCCGCAGCTTTTTATATGGATCGATGAGGGGGTTGTTCTGGTAGTAGACGGTCTGCCAGCCCGAAGAGAACTGGCTGAAGAGTATCCCGCCTTCCGCAATGCTTTTATCCCTGTCGAAAAAGCTTTCCTTATCAAGCTCTATCTGCTCCCCGATGCCCGTGCAGTCTGGGCACGCTCCGGCGGGATGATTGAAGGAATACGCCATCGAGCCGCCGGCGGAGGGCTCGCCAACGCGCGAGAACAGCAGACGGATCAGCGGCGCCACGTCCACCGCCGTGCCGACAGTGGAGCGGGACGAAGCGCCAATGGGATGCTGATCCACGACGATGGCGGGGGTGAGGTTGCGTATCTCGTCCACCTTAGGGCGGTCGAAGTGCGGCATCCTGTTGCGGATGAACAGCGGATAGCTCTGCTGCCATTCGCGCTCCGATTCCACTGCGACGGTATCGAACGCAAGCGAGCTTTTACCGGATCCGGAAACGCCCGCGAACACAACGAGCTTTCCCTTCGGGATCGTCACGTCTATGTGCTTCAGGTTATTCTCGGATGCGCCGAGGATCTCGATATTGTCGCTTGAACCGATAGGTTTGCTCATGCTGTTCCACCTTTTTAGACCCTGTTTTATCGAGAAGATAATACCATATCCGCGCCGCTTTTTCAATCTCGGCAAAAGAAAACGCCGCCCTCCGAAGGAGAGCGGCAGAACTGTTGCTTTCAGAGATCCGCAGGAACCTCGTTTATCAGAACGCCCACTTGCCGCTGCGGAAGACGGGAACGACCTTCCCTTCGCGGGTGACGGCGTCGATATCAAGGCCCTCATAGCCGATCATGAAATCCACATGGATCATGGAATCATTGATGCCGAGCGCGCGGCACTCATCAAGGCCCTTGTCCTCAAAGCCGTCGATGCAGTCCGCAAAGCCCATGCCGAGCGCCAGATGGCAGGCCGCGTTCTCATCGAACAACGTTTCATAGAACAGCAGGCCGGATTCGGAGATGGGGGAGTTCACGGGCACGAGCGCGCATTCGCCGAGGTAAGCCGCGCCTTCGTCCATCTCGATCATCTGCTTCAAAAGCGCCTCGTTCTTTTCGGCGTGCACCTCGACGGCCTTGCCGCTTTCAAAGCGCACGGAGAAATTCTCGATGAGCTGGCCCTGATAGGAGAGGGGCTTCGTGGCGTAAACGACGCCCTCCGCCTTGCCGCGCATCGGGGAGGTGAAGCATTCCTCAGTGGGGATGTTCGGGTTGAAGAATACGCCGCCGAGGGTCGTATCACCGCCGCCCTTGAACACGCCTTCGGGGATCATGCCGACGGTCAGATCCGTGCCGTTATCGCCCTTATAGCGCAGCTCCGCGATGTGCAGACTGTTCAGATATGCGCAGCGGTCGTGCAGATCCTTGTTGTGCGCTTCCCATGCGGCAACGGGATCGTCCGTCACGCGGGAAGTTGCGAGGATCGCCTCCCAAAGCTTCTCGATGGCCTTGCCGCGGGGCAGGTCGGGGAAGAGCTTCTTCGCCCATTTCGCGCCGGGAACGGCCGCGATGCACCACTGGTATTTGTTTTCCATCTTATCGGAATAGGGCTTGATGATGGGCCAGCTCTTCTGGCGCGCCTTTGCGACCTTGCCCTGGTTGATGCCCTTCAGACCGTCGGGATCCTCGGAAGCGAGATAGATGCGGCAGGGGAGCGTGTCAACATAGAACTGGAGACGGGTCTTCTCCCACTCCTCGATCTTCGCCAGCGTGGTAACGGTCTGGTGGCGGACGTGCAGCTTTTCAAGGGGCTGATAGTCGAATTTGACGGTGACCTTTTTCGCGCCGGCCTTATAGCATTCATCGACGAGCAGCTCAACGAACCTGGGCTGATCGAGATCGCAGGTTATGATGACCTCCTGCCCCTTCTGAATGTTGACGCCGACCCGGGCGATGAGGCGCGCATATTTGCGCAGAACGGTTTGCTTCATGTTTGTATCTCCTTTTTGTTTTTCTTCTGCGTTTCCGCAGAATCCGGTTTACCGGAGCAAGTATACCATACCCGCGCCGTTTTTTCAATCTCACCGAAAGAAAAACGCATGGTTGATTCATTTGATCATGTATGGTAAAATCGCTTTGAATAACAGGCGGTCGGCACAGCGGATCGACTGCCGATCAACGGTCGGGAAGGTATTGCGTGAGTATCGGCGATCAATGGCAATCCGCCTATGAAAAAGCAGGGTTTTACCGCTCGGGAATCGGGCATTCTTCGCCTCGCATTTTTCATTTCCCGCCGTTCATTTCAGCGTGATTTGTTGTAATTCATCCCGCTTTGGTGTACAATAGTGTAGCCAAAACGCATAAGCGCGCTCTCCGGCAGATGCGGAAACAAAACGGACCGGAATGCTCCCGCGCGGCGAACAGCGGCTGATAAGAAAAACGAAACTCAAAATATCAATGAAAGGTCGAAAACGTCATGTCATTTAAAGAGCACAGAGAAAAACTGTATCGTACTTTGGAGGAAAACACTCTGGTGATCGCCTATGCAGGCATCCCCATCCACGCCAATGAGGACGATTATCATGCTTTCGAGGTCAACAGCCAGTATTTCTATCTTACGGGCATAATGCGGGAAAGCACTGCATTCATCGCATATAAATCGGCGGGAAAAACGCGGGAGACCCTCTTTATAGAGGAGCCGGATCCGCATTCGGAAAGATGGACAGGAAAGATGCCCACCAAGGAGGAGGTCAAAGCCATCTCCGGGATCGAGGACGTACAGTACACGAACAACCTGGAAGGCGCGATAAGCATGTTTATAGGCCGTTACCGCGTCGAGCGGGCGTATTTCGATATGTACCGCTGCAGCATGAACGACCTGCCCGACTATAATCTCGTGATGGCGGAAAGGTTCTCTAAGGCATATCCCTTTGTGACGCTCATGGATCTGCACACGGCCTGCGTGCCGCTTCGGGAGCAGAAGGATGCGGACGAGGTCGAAAGCATCCGCAAGGCGGTGGATATCACAAGGCAGGGCCTCGAATTTGTGATGAAGAACCTGAAGCCCGGCATGATGGAATATCAGGTTCAGGCGGATTTTGAGTACACCTGCAGAAGGCTCGGCGCCGCGCGTCAGTCGTTCCCGACGATCGCCGGCTCCGGCATCAACGGCTGCATGATGCACTACGTTACGAACCATTGCGAGGTCAGGGACGGTTCGCTGATCCTGCTGGATCTCGGCGTAAAGTATGAGAATTACTGCAGCGACATCACGAGGACCTATCCGGCGAACGGAAAGTTCAGCCCGAGGCAGCGCGAGTTCTACGAGCTGGTCCTCAAAGCGAACAAGGCGGTCGCCGCGGCCGCGAAGCCCGGCATCACAACGAAAGACCTGAACGATATCGCGCGCAAAGTGCTCGGCGAGGGTCTTGTCGCAATGGGCAAGATCGCCGACGTTTCCGAGGTCGGCAAGTACTATATGCACGGCGTGAGCCACTCCATCGGCATCGACGTGCACGACATCACCATTGCGGGCGACACGCTCAAGCCCGGCTGGATCATCAGCAACGAGCCGGGGCTGTATATCGACGAAGAGGAGATCGGCATCCGCATCGAGGACGACCTGCTGATCACCGAGGACGGTTGTGAGGTGCTGTCAAAGGATATCATCAAGGAGCCGGACGAGATCGAAGCGTTTATGGCGTGAACACGTAAAATACCCGGAAACGCTGTCGCATATCAGCTGTACATTCCGGGGACGCCTTCGATTCTTTAGAGATTACTTGTAAAAGAAAATTGCCGCCCTCATACGAGAGCGGCGAAATTTTTGCGTCCTCAGATAGTTGCTCTTACCGCGAATCCATCGGTCTGGAAGCAGACAATTCCAAGCTCTGCATTGACGGTGGTGAAGGTATTGAACTGTTCGCCCAGAGATGGTATAATAATTCCATAAATTCCGAAAGGACCAGCCGCCATGGTCAAGCGCCGCGTTTCCTTCTGAACGACAGAAGGAAAATAAACGATCAATTCCTTCTGCCGTAAAGATCGACAGGAGGTAAATATGAAAAAGTATCAAAGGCGCAATCGCGCCGCGTTTTTCGGTGCGCTGGTTTTCATCTTTTTGAGCAACGCCTTCGCGGTGGTGCTGCAATTCTTCAAGGGCGACGTGCTGGATCACGCCATCGCCGGCGAAACAGGCACAACGATCAAATACGTGCTCCTGCTCATCTCGTTTATTCTGGGCGAGGTACTGTTCTATTACGTCTACAAGCGTTTCTGCGCGAGCTATGTCACGGGCTGCACGCGGCTTTTGAAGCGCGATATCTTCGAAAGCATACTGCGGCGGGATTACGTCGCCTACAAGGAGCGTCAACAGGGCGAGTACATAGCGAAGCTGACGAACGACACGGACGCGATAAAAGACCGACGGTTCAAAATGCTGCCGCTGTTCTTCGACATTTTCTTCAAGATCCTGTTCGTGAGCGCGGCGCTGTTCCTGCTCGACTGGAGGCTTGCGCTTATCACGATCGCGCTGCTCACGACTCCGCTCTACATCCCGAAGCTCATCGAAAAGCGGGTGCAGAAGGCGCAGACGGAGTATCTCAAGTCCGTGGAGGCAAAACTGAAAAAGGTCAACGACTGGCTTTCCGGGTTCGAGATAATCAAGAACTTTTCCGTTGAGCGGCAGATCATGAAGCGTTTCGACGAGGTGAACGACGCTGCGGCAGCAAAGCTCAAGCGCGATACCGACCTCGGCGCTGCGGCTCAGCTCATCACGACGCTGATATCGTATCTGTCGTATTTCATAGTGCTGGTGTTTGCGGCATGGCTCGTACTGCGCGGGGATTTCTCCGCCGGTGATTTCTTCGTCGCGATAGGGATGATAGATCAGCTCTCATACCCGCTGATCTCACTTGCGGAGATTATCCGTCAGCTCGTTGCGATCAAGCCTGCCTGCTGTGAGATGAAAGAATTCATTTCGGCAGGCGCGGAGAAAGCGGGCCAAGAGCTAAACGAAGTTAAGTGTGGCATCGTTTGCAAGGATGTTTCATTCGCCTATCCCGGCTCCGAGCCGATCCTCTCGAACTTCGATTTTGAAGCGCAGGTCGGGAAGAAGTACCTAATCAAAGGTCCGAGCGGCTGCGGCAAAACGACGGCGGTGAACCTTCTGCTCCGCTATTATGAGGTGAGCGGCGGAAGCATCACCGTTGACGGCGTTCCGATCACCGACTACGGCTCGACCTACGGCTGCATGACCGTAGTGCGGCAGGAGGCGGTGCTTTTCCGCGATACGTTGAGGAACAACCTGACCATGTTCGGGGACGTTCCGGACGAAAGGCTGGTCGAGCTTTTGAACGGTCTCGGGCTTTCCAAGTTCGCGAACCGGGAGGCGCTCGATTCCGTCATCGAGGAAAACGGCGCGAACCTTTCGGGCGGCGAGAAGAAGCGCATCTGCCTTGCCCGAGCGCTGCTCCGCGATACGGATGTGCTGATCCTCGATGAACCGCTCGCGAACCTCGACGAGGCGACGGCGGGCAAGATCGAAGACCTGCTGCTTTCGATAAAAGGGAAACTGTTGCTCGTTGTTTCGCACCAGTTCACGGAAGGGAAGCTCCCTATGTTTGACGGCGTGCTGACTATGGGCTGATACGAAAAGAGGTCTGCGCAACTGCTGCGCAGGCCTCGAGGCGTAATATGAAAAATGCCGCCCTCATACGAGAGCGGCAAAACTTTTGCGTCCTCAGATCGTCACCTTTACTGCGAACCCGGTAGTCCAGAAGAAAAAGTTCGTCTGATTCTGCTTTGGTGGAGGCGAGGGGAATCGGTTTTCGCGCATCGAGTCTCGAAGCCGGCTCACATCGCCGTCTTCTCGCTCTGCGCCGAAAATGCGGCCCGGCGAAACGCAACACTGTTGCCTTTCGCTTCGGGCGTTCGATTCCTCCATCGATACAAAAAGCAAAAGGACCCGGATGGGTCCTTTGCTTTTTGGTGGAACAGCATCATTTATCGCTGAACATGTGCCGCAATCAGCCTCTTCTTCATTTCCAAAGGCTTTTTCGATGTCGTCAAGAGGGATATCCTTTTCCCTCTGCGGTGAAGTGCTCGCATTGACGATCAGTGTGAAATGATCGTCGTACAGGTAAACCGCATGAACGAAAATGTTGATTATCGCCCTGCGCTTCTCAAGGTCCAACAGCGGCATGGTGCGGATGTAATCAAGGTATGCCATGACCTGGGGCTCCGAGAGATACACCTTGCGATTGAGCTCAGCCGCGAGCTGTTTTTCAAGTTCCGCCTTTTCCGCTCTGCGCTGTTCAAGTCGCTCGGTAAGCATATCGACCGATTGCCCCGTTTCGATCATCCGCCAAAGGTTTTCGATCGCGGTTTCTGCTTCACGTATCGCCTTCCGCAGGGATTTTACCGTAAGGCTGTCGGGATCCCTCCCGCATTCCTCGGCGACTCGCTTTGCGATGAACGCGATATTGTCATCCGTCAGCAGGCTAAGGCAGGCGTCGATCACCCTGTCCTC
>DBXK01000007.1 GCA_002309375.1 Christensenella sp. UBA1214
CAGTTCGACCGCGGCTACTGCTCCGCATACATGGCGACCGATATGGATAAGATGGAAGCAGTCCTCGACAACCCGTACATCCTCATCACCGAGAAGAAGATCAGCAATATCCAGGAGATCCTCCCGATCCTCGAGCCCATCGCTCAGCAGGGCAGGAAGCTCCTCATCATTGCAGAGGATGTTGAAGGCGACGCGCTCGCAACGCTCGTTGTCAACAAGCTCCGCGGTATCTTCACCTGCGTTGCGGTCAAGGCCCCCGGCTTCGGCGACCGCCGCAAGGAAATGCTGAAGGATATCGCCGTTCTGACCGGCGGCCAGGTCGTTTCCGACGAGCTCGGCATGGATCTCAAGGAGACCACGATCGATATGCTCGGCACCGCCCGCCAGGTCCGCGTCGATAAGGAAAGCACCACGATCGTCGAAGGCGCCGGCTCCAAGGCCGAGATCGAAGCCCGCGTGAAGCAGATCCGCAGCCAGATCGCCGAATCGACTTCCGATTACGATAAGGAAAAGCTCCAGGAGCGCCTTGCCAAGATGGCGGGCGGCGTTGCCGTCATCGCCGTCGGCGCCGCGACCGAGCCCGAAATGAAGGAGATCAAGATGCGCATCGAGGACGCTCTGAATGCGACCCGCGCCGCTGTTGAAGAGGGCATCGTCCCCGGCGGCGGAATCGCGCTCGTCAACGTCATCGACCGCGTAAAGGCTCTTGAAGCGAATGCTGAAGGCGATTATAAGACCGGCATCTCCATCATCGTCCGCGCTCTTGAAGAGCCCCTCCGCCAGATCGCCGTCAACGCCGGCCTCGAAGGCAGCGTCATCATCGCGAACGTCCGCGCCGCCGATAAGCCCGGTTACGGCTACGATGCGGCGAAGAACGAATACGGCATGATGGTCGACAAGGGCATCATCGACCCGACAAAGGTCACGAGGAGCGCTCTGCAGAACGCCGCATCCGTCGCCGCGATGGTCCTCACCACCGAGAGCATCGTCTGCGATATCCCGAAATCCGAAACTCCGGATCCCGCTGCAATGGGCGGCGCCGGGATGTATTGATCGGGTAAGGGCATGTGAATAACGAAACCCGGGAGCTGCCCCAAAGGGGCGGCTCCGCGGACTTAATAATGAAGAAGAAACCAATTGGGGGAAAATATGAAGGTTAGGAATATTCTCGGCGAAAGGTTCAAGGAGCGCGCCTACGATATCGAAAGCCAGAACCTGATGACCAGGGGCGGCTATATGAAGCAGGTCGGAAACGGCATCTATTCGCTTTTCACTCCGACGAAGAGGATCCAGAACAAGATCGAAAGGATCCTTCGCGAGGAGATGGACGCGATCGACGGCCAAGAGGTGCTTTTCCCGGTCGTGATGCCGGCGACGCTCTGGCAGTCCTCCGGCCGCTATGAATCGATCGGCAAGGAGCTGCTCCGCTTCAAGGACAGGAGCGGCGCGGATATGGTTCTCGGCATGACTCACGAGGAAGCGGCGGTTCAGATGGCGATGAACGTTGCGGGCACTTATCAGAAGTATCCGTTCATGATCTATCAGATCCAGACNNATCCAGACCAAGTTCCGCGATGAACCGCGCGCAAGGGGCGGCCTGATCCGCGTTCGCGAATTCACGATGAAGGACGCCTATTCCTTCCACACCACCCAGGAGGATCTCGATAAATACTACGAGCGTGCGTACCGTGCCTATGAGCGCATCTACGCCCGCGCCGGCGTGCCGGAAGTCATTGCCGTCAAATCCGACAGCGGCATGATGGGCGGCAAGGTCAGCCATGAGTTCATGCTCCTGACCGAGATCGGCGAGGACACGATCGTATTCTGCCCGGAATGCGGCTTCAGGGCGAATATGGAAGCCTGCGAAGCGATCACCGAAAACAAGGCCGACGCGGAGCTTTTGCCGCTGACAGAGGTTTTCACCGGCGAAGCGAAAACGATCGAAGAGGTGGGCAAATTGCTCGATATGAGCGCCGAAAAGAGCTGCAAGGCCGTCGTTTATCAGCGCAACAGCGATGATTCCTACGTCCTCGTTTTCTGCAGGGGCGACAGGGAAGTCAACGAAACGAAGCTTACCAATTACATAAAGAGCGAGATCCATCCCGCGATCGATGTCGAGAACGCGAACCTTGCCGCGGGCAATATCGGCCCCGTCGGTCTTGAAACGAAGGCGACCGTCCTCTTCGACCGTTCGCTCGTCGGCGCGACGAACCTCGTCTGCGGCGCGAACAAGGCGGAATACCATCTCACCGGCTTCAACCCGGAAAGGGATCTGCCCGAGGGAACGCAGTTCATCGATCTCACCAAGGCCGTGGAAGGCGGCGTCTGCCCGGTCTGCGGCAAGCATACTCTTCAGGTGCGCCGCGGCATCGAAGTCGGCAACATCTTCCAGCTCGGCAGGCGTTATACCGAAGCCATGGGCATGACTTATGACGCGGAGAACGGCGAAAGAAAGAACCCGATCATGGGCTGCTACGGCATCGGCGTAGGCCGCCTTATCGCCTCCGTCTGCGAAGCGCGCCACGATGATTACGGCCCGATCTGGCCGATCACGATCGCTCCCTGGCAGGTCGAGATCTGCGCGCTCAGGATCGACGATCCGACCGTCCGCGAAGCCGCCGAAAAGCTTTATGCGGAGCTTGAAAACGCCGGCGCAGAAGTCCTTTTCGACGACCGCGCCGTCTCCGCAGGCGTTATGTTCTCCGACGCCGATCTGCTCGGCGCTCCGATCCGCGTTGTCATCAGCCCGAAGGCCCTCGGAAGGGGCTGCTTCGAGCTTGCGGCAAGGGACAAATCCTTCCGCGAAGACATCCCGACCGAAGGCGCGAAGGAGACCGTGCTCAACAAGATCCGCGAGCTAACCGAAGCAATCAACGCAAAGGTCCCCGAAAGGATCTGAAATCAAAATCGATCAGGGCCGCGCTTCGGCGCGGCTTTTTCGATACGCCGAAAATGCATATTCATTTTTGCGCTCGTATGTGTTATAATGTACAAAGCCAAAGTATGGAGGTGCGAAATCATGACTCTTATCACAAGGAATTATTCGTCTCCGAACGTCCGGAATTCCCTTCGCGTTCGCGTTGATTACAACAATATGCTTAAAACAGCCGTCGGCGAACACGGTATTGACGAAAAGGAACTCGAAGCCATGCAGCCCCGTCTCGTTTCCGCCCTCGAGACCGCGGAAGCAAAGCGCGACATGATGCGCTGGCGCGATCTTTATAAAACCATGCCGCAGCTCGTCAACCAGATCATCGATACCGCCGCATTCGTGCGCAACAATGCGGAGAATTTCGTCGTTCTCGGCATCGGCGGAAGCGCTCTCGGCCCGATCGCGATGCAGCAGGCGATCTGCCACCTCCATCATAACGACCTCGGCAAGGAAAAGACCGGCAGCCCGAGGATCTTCGTCGAAGACAATATCGACCCGGAACGCATGGCGGCGCTGCTCGACGTCATCGATATCGACAGGACCGTTTTCAACGTCATCACCAAATCCGGCAGTACGAGCGAAACGATGGCGCAGCTGCTGATCATCACAAGGATCCTCATCGACCGCTTCGGCGAAAGGGGAGTCAGGGACCACCTGATCGCAACGACCGATAAGGAAAAGGGCAATCTTGTCGGCATCGCAAAGAAATACAATCTGCGCACTTTCATCGTTCCCGACGGCGTGGGCGGCCGCTTCTCCGAGCTTTGCCCGGTTGGCCTGCTTCCGGCGGCTGTTTCCGGCATCGATATCCGCGCTCTGCTCGCTGGCGCCGAATACATGGACGGCCTCTGTTCCGAAGCCGACCCGATGAAGAACCCGGCGCTGATGCTCGCCGGCCTTGAAGTGCTTGCGATGGAAAACCACGGCGCCAATATCGGCGTGCTCATGCCGTATGCGGATTCGCTTAAGTACATGGCCGACTGGTATGCTCAGCTTTGGGCTGAATCCCTTGGCAAGAAGAAGATCACCGAAAACGGAACTCTCCGCTTCGGCCAGACTCCCGTCAAATCCCTCGGCGTGACCGACCAGCATTCGCAGGTGCAGCTCTATACCGACGGACCGTTCGACAAGACGATCACCTTTATCGGCGTTGAAAAATTCCGCCGCGAAGTCGGCATACCGCATGCTTTCGACGATATCCCCGGCGTTGCGTTCCTTTCCGGCCACTCTCTGAACGAGCTCATCAATGCTGAGCGCGTCGCGACCGAGCATGCAGTCACGGCAAGCGGGCATATGAACAAGACTATCATCCTTCCCGAAGTCAACGAGTTCACGATCGGCCAGCTCATCATGCTGTTCGAGCTTCAGACCGCGTTCGCGGGCGAGCTTCTCGGCATCGACGCCTTCGATCAGCCCGGCGTTGAGGAAGGCAAGAACGCGACCTATGCGCTCCTCGGCAAGCCCGGCTACGATGAAAAGCTTAAGGAGCTCAAGAACACCGCAGTCAAGGACAAGAAATACATTATCTGAGAGGAGCTTCCTTCTGACGGAGCGCAGGAATGAGCCTTTTTAACAAAGAAAGCTTAAAAAGAATAGATTGGTTTACCGTGATCGTCGTGCTTGCGCTCGTCGCTTTCGGTACCTGCGCCCTTGCGTCCGTTATGGCCAAGCCCTTCGACGGCACCGAATCCGGTTTTTCGGATTACTGGAGCAAATTCAACGTCGAATATCTTCAAAAGCATATAGTCAACTTTATGATCGGCGCCGCTGCGATGATCATCGTCATGATCTTCGATTACAGCGTGCTGAAGCCGTTCTCGATATGGGTCTACGGTGCGGTCGTCGGTCTTCTTTTGCTGCTCTTCGTTTTCGGCAAGGTGCGCGGCGGCGCGCAGGGCTGGTTCATCTTCGATTCGCTCGAAAGGGCGATCCAGCCGGGCGAGCTGAGCAAGATCGCTCTGATAATAACGCTGTCGAAGATCGCATCGACGGCGATGGACGAGGTCGGAAGCCTCAAAAAGATCAAGGACGTCGGCAAAGCCGCCGCCTTCACGGCGCTTCCGTTCCTTTTGATCGTTCTTCAGCCCGACTACGGAACGGCGATAGTCCTGCTCGTCATAATGATCGCGATATTCTTCGTCGCGAGGATACATTGGCTGTATGTGCTTATCGCAGGCGTCACCGCGGGCGTCGGGATACCGGCGGTCTATTCCTTCATATTGACGGAAAAGCAGAGGCAGCGCATCGACGTTTTCATAAACCCTTCGGCTGCGAGCGACGACGCTAAATATCATGTCAACCAATCCAAAATGGCAATAGGTTCCGGCCGCTATTTCGGCAAGGGACTTTTCGGCCAGCAGACGCTTGCGCAGCTTCGCTATGTTCCCGCAAGACATACCGACTTCATTTTCACCGGAATTACAGAGGCCGTGGGATTCGTCGGAAGCACGATCCTGATCGTCACTTTCTTCGCTCTTCTGATCCGCTGGCTCTATATCGCCATGCGCGCGCGGGATAATTTCGGCACCTGCCTCGTCGTCGGCGTAGTGGCGATGTTCGCCGCGCATATTTTCGAGAATATCGGCATGACGATGGGCATCATGCCCGTTACCGGCATACCGCTTCCTTTCATAAGCTACGGGGGCTCGAATCTTTTGACGAATATGCTCGGCGTAGGGCTTGTTTTGAATGTCTATATGCATCGCCCGGCAAAGAAAAAGCATAAGCTTGAAAGTCCGATCGTTGCGTAATGCGGCGATCACGGAGGCTCGGATGAAACCCGAACTCTATTCAGAAAAAGCACAAAAGGCGCTTGCCGCCGCAAGGCTCGCTTCCGAAAGGCTCGCTCAGGGCTATATCGGTTCCGAGCATATTCTTATCGGCCTTGCCGAGAAAGAAGGTGCAGCTCGAAAAGCTTTGAGCTGCTGCGGCGTTTCCGCAGACGATATAACCGACCTGGCAGCTTCATATGTCCAGCCGACCGGCCGAAAACAGTTCACGGACAGCAGCGGCTTCACGTCCGATGCTTCACATATCCTCGAATTCGCATTATATGAAGCCAAATCAGCGGCCCGTCCGCTTATCGGCACAGACCATATCCTTCTTTCGATACTTCGCGAAGACTGCTTTGCTCTCGACATCCTCAAAATGCTGAGGACGGATATTTCCGCGCTCAAAAAAGCCGTTTCGGAGCTTTCCGATGATGAAAGCGCATCCGCCGAAAACGATCTGAAAGAAGAAGAAAACGCCTCTGAAACTAATACCGTTCAGCAGAACAGGATGCGAGTCTACAGCCGGGAAGGAATTCCGGCATCCCGCGGTGAAAACGGTTCATCGGACAAAACCGATGATTTCTGCGTGGATTTGACAGCCGAAGCCGCAAAAAAGGGTTTTGATCCGCTGATCGGCTGTGAGAACGAGCTTAACAGGCTGATACAAACCTTGCTCCGCCGGGGAAAGAACAACCCCGTACTGATCGGCAGGCCGGGCGTCGGAAAATCCGCGATCGTCGAAGGACTCGCTTCACTGATCGCCGAAGGAAGGATCACGCCGGAGCTGCGCAAAACAAGGATCCTTCGGCTCGACATCGCAAGCCTTGTCGCCGGCACTAAATACAGAGGCGATTTCGAAGACCGGCTGAAGGAGCTGCTCGCACTCGCCGACCGGGATACGATCCTGTTTATCGACGAAGTGCATATGATCGTCGGCGCCGGGGCTTCCGAAGGCGGTGTCGACGCCGCGAATATCCTCAAGCCCGCGCTTGCAAGGGGCGATGTGCGTGTGATCGGCGCAACTACCTTCGACGAATACCGCAAATACATCGAATCGGACGCTGCGCTTGAGCGCAGGTTTTCGCCGATCACCGTTGAAGAGCCGGACAGGGATACGGCGATCATGATCCTCAAAGGGATCAGCGAACGCTATGAGAAGCATCACGGTGTGCGCTTTACCGACGCCGCGCTCGCTTCCTGCGTCGATATGTCGATCCGTTGCATGCCGGAGCGCTGCCTGCCCGATAAGGCGATCGATATCATGGACGAGACTGCGGCGCATGTGCGTCTGCATATGAACGACGGATCCGGCGGGAAAGCCGATGCGGAGCTCGCCGAGCTTCGAAATAAAATAGAAGATTCGCTCGAAAAGGGAGATTACGAAACTGCGTCGAGCCTTCGCGCGGAAGAAAAGAAGCTTTCGGCACAAGAGCGCGGCATTATCCCGACAGTAAGGCCGCAGGACGTCATACGAACTGCGCATGAGCTTACGGGCATTCCTCCGGAAGTTCTGTCGGAATCCTTTGAAGCACGTGCTCTTACGCTCGAATCGGCGCTGAATAATGAGATACTCGGGAATAACGAAGCTGTATCCTTGATCGCATCGGCAGTTAAAAGCGGAGCCGCCGGTCTTTCGGATCCCGCAAAACCGATCGCAGCTCTGATCATCGGCGGAAGCAGAGGGACGGGCAAGACCTATCTCGGCGAAGCGCTCGCGAAGGCACTCTACGGCGATTCCAATGCGCTGCTGCGGTTCGATATGAACGACTATTCCGAACCCGCTTCCGTAAGCACGCTGCTCGGTTCTCCGCTCGGTTATCGTGATTCCGATGAAGGGGGAAGGCTCCCGGAAGCTGTCCGGCGCAAGCCGTTCGGCGTTGTGATGTTCGACAACATGGAGCGTGCGTGCCCGGAAATTTTGACTGAGATCTCAAAGATCCTTAAGGACGGCGTTATCCGCGACGGACGGGGAAGGACCGTCAGCTTCAGAAACAATGTTTTGCTGATCACTGCCGGCACAGAAAAAACAAATTCGCGCACGGCGGGATTTGCGGCCGGATCGGATGAAGCCGACAGCCTGAAAGCAATAATGCGCGCACTGCCTTCGGAAATGACGTCGCTTGCAGACTGCACTGCAGCTTTATCGGCGTTAACGCGGGAAACAGTCGTGGTTATAGCAAAGCGCGAGCTTGAAGAACTTGCTTCCCGCGTTGCACGAAGGGGGATCGTAATTCGTTTTGGAGCGAGCTATGCTTCAAGTCTCGTTGACAGGATCACTCCGGAAAACCTCGCGGCAAACGGCGCCTGGGCCATCAAAAGAGCGGTTTCCGAATTCGCGGAAAATACAGTTACCGAAATGATATTGAACGGCAGGCTGAAGCCGGAAGGCGAATACTTGCTGGATCCGAACAATGATTTGGCGTTAAAGCCGTAAGCAGGGGGAATTAAAATGGACGTAATAAGATTTGCTTTGGGGTTCCGATTTGATCCGATCGAAGAAGGCGATGAAGCCGCCCGCGCTGCTTCCGCATTTGTCTCGTGCGTTGACAACAGCCTTCTGCAGGGCTTGAAGATGTACGCCGGCCATTATAAGCTCAATGAAAATGACGATGGCGATATCCTGACTCTTATCATAATGGGAGGCGGCCTGAAGCTTTTCAGGAAGATCTATCGTGAAGCGAAATCAAGCCGTTATCTGATGAGCCTTTTGACCGATTTCCGGCCGATCATTCAGAGCAATGTGATGTTCAAGATCGACGGTTTCGACTATTACGGCGAATTCGCAGAGGATCGAAAACTCATAGGCGGCGACAAGGAATTGGTAATCGAGCCACTTGAGAAAGATCTGATCGAAAAAGCGGCGGTTAATCATATGACCGTACTGCTGGCGCCTGATAAATACAAGGGCACCTTCGATCAATTCGCCGCTGTCCGAATGCTGAAACAGACTGCCCGACGGATCCTGCCCGGCGCGATGCTGATCTCGGCTCCCTGCGCAGACGGCGGCGACGGAACCGCGTCGGTGATCTGCAGAGCTTTGAACGGAAAAACGAAGAAGGCCACTGTTACAGGGCCGGAATGGGAACTCACAGATGCCGAATACTGCATCGTGAATCGCGATACAGCCGTTGTAGAGATGGCTTCAGCTTCGGGCCTCGCACTTCTCAAGAACCCGCCGGATCCTTTGAACGCGACGAGCAGGGGAACGGGCGAACTGATCGCCGATGCTCTGAAAAACAAAATCAAGAAGCTCATGATCTGCCTCGGCGGTTCTGCAACGAACGACGGAGGTATGGGTGCGGCAATTGCTCTCGGCGTAAAGTTTCTCGATCCGGAGGGCAGGGAGCTCGACGGCTGCGGCGCAAATATGGAACTCGTGAAGTCGATAGACATCACCGGCCTCGAGCCAAAGCTCAAGGAGGTTGAAATCAGCGTTTTATGCGATGTTACAAATCCCCTGACCGGCGAAAACGGTGCGACGTATACCTTCGGCCCGCAGAAAGGCGCGGAAGGGGAGAGCCTGATAAAGCTTGAAAAAGGCATGAAAAACCTTGAAAAGCTGTATAATGATGCTGCTGGTCAGCCCGTTTGCGGCCTGCCGCGAGCCGGCGCTGCCGGCGGAATGGGCGCAATGCTTGCGGCGCTTTTAGGCGCGAAGCTCGTGAACGGCGCGGAAGCGGTTCTCGAAGCGACCGGATTCAAAGAAAAACTCGGCTCCTCTGATATCGTCGTAACTGGCGAAGGCTGCTTCGACCGCACGAGCACGGCTTCAGGTAAAGCGGTAGGCGCAGTTATAAATGCCGCCCGAAAATCAGACGTTCCATGTTACGTTCTTGCCGGTACCAAAGTGGACGGCGCGGAGAAGAATGCGGCAAAAGTCTTTTGCGCGTATGATTGGCCGGTCCCGGATGAAGAGCTCAAGTCATCCGCAGCGCAAAAGTTCATGATCGCCGCAGAGGAGCTTTTCAAAACGGCAGCGAAAGAGGTTTGATTATATATAACTAACGTAACGGCAAAAAAGCTTGACAAGCGACGCAAGAGGGATTATAATGTTTAGGTCGCTTGAGATACAGGGAACATGCTTCCCGGTCGAAAGACAGTTGGGAGCATAGCTCAGCTGGGAGAGCATCTGCCTTACAAGCAGAGGGTCACAGGTTCGAGCCCTGTTGTTCCCACCAACAATACGGCCCGGTAGTTCAGTCGGTTTAGAATGCCAGCCTGTCACGCTGGAG
>DBXK01000027.1:0-11251 GCA_002309375.1 Christensenella sp. UBA1214
ATCGCATCCAGCAACGGCAACATCCCAGGCCGTTATGACGATTTCGAATTCGAAAGCGGCAACACCTACACCTTCACCGTAACCTTCGGCGGCCAGAACGACCAGGTCGACCTGACCGTTGAAAGCGGCAGCAACCCGCCCACCACCGAGCCCCCGACCTCCGAGCCCCCGACCGACACTCCGAGCAATCCTCCGGTAGTCGGCACCATCTGGGACTTCGAGACTGATCCCGAAGCTCAGGGCTTCGAGTTCGTCGACCAGGACGGCGACGGCAACAACTGGGAGTGGCGCTACGGCGATGAATGGGCAGACTTCAACTACCATGAAGGCCTCGGCTATATGATGAGCGCTTCCTACATCAACTACGTCGGCGCTCTGACTCCCGATAACTGGATGATCACCCCCGAATTCACCGGCGATACCCTCACCTTCTGGGCACAGGGTCAGGATGCTTCCTACGCCGCTGAATATCTCGGCATCTTCGTCTCCGAGGACGGCGGCAACACCTGGTCCGACGAGATCATGGGCATCACCCTCACCGGTTCCGATACTCAGTACACCGTTGACCTCAGCGCTTACGCGAACGTACGCGGCGCTATCAGGGTCGCTATCCGTCACTACAATGTAACCGACATGTTCCAGGCGAACGTCGACTACATCGAAGTTGCCGGCGGCAGCGAGCCTCCGACCACCGAGCCCCCGACCGAGACCCCGATCACCGAGCCTCCGGCACCCGTAACTCCCGCTCCCGGCGAAGTCGGCTTCTGGGCAGTTCCCGCTGTTGAGACCGTCATGGCCGGCGATGAGTTCGAAGTCGCGCTCAACCTCACCGGTGAGTATGAAGCTCACACCATGAACCTCCAGTTCAACTACGATGAGAACACCTTCGAGATCGTCGGTGCTCCCGTCTACGGTGAAGTTCTCAATTCTGCGACCGGCGGTATGGTCATGCTCGACCACACCACGATCCCCGGCTCCATCCGTCTTGGCCTGATGATGCCCACCGATCCTATCTCCACCGAGGGCAACATCTTCACCGTCACCTTCCGTGCGAAGGAAGACGCGGCGCTTGGCTACTATGAGTTCACTCCCGTTGTGACCGAGTTCACTTACTTCCCCGTCGGCGGCACTTCCACCCCGATCGACTACTGCGAAGTTCCCGGCTACGTCGAGATCATTGATGAGGTCCCGCCCACCACTGAGCCGCCCACCACTGAGCCTCCGACCGACGAGCCTCCG
The DNA here is from genome assembly GCA_002309375.1 of Christensenella sp. UBA1214. Taxonomy (GTDB): domain Bacteria; phylum Bacillota; class Clostridia; order Christensenellales; family CAG-138; genus PeH17. The sequence continues at coordinate 1,240 of DBXK01000027.1, forward strand.
ACCACCGAGCCTCCGACCGATGAGCCCCCGGTAGAGGAAGTTGATTTCTATGTTGATGAGTACACCGCAGCTCCCGGCGAAGACGTCGAAGTTGTCGTCATGATCGACGGTGAGTACGAAGCTCACGGCATCAACATGCAGTTCAACTATGATCCCGAGATGCTCACCATCGTCAGCGTTGCCGACGGCGACTTCATGACCGAAGTTGCTGCTCTCGGCGGCCAGAACGTCATGGACTATGAGACCATCCCCGGCAGCCTCCGCTATGCCTGCATGATGCCCACTGATCCTGTAACCGCATCCGGTTCCATGTTCGTGGTCACCTTCCATGTAAGCGAGAATGCTGAGGTCGGCACCGTCCTGCCTCTCGAGATCGAGATCACCGAGTTCGTCAACATGCCCGAGGATGTTGAGACCGAGATCCCCTACAATGTGGATAACGGCAGCATCACCATCGTCGAAGGCGAGCCGGTCACTGAGCCTCCTGTAACTGAGCCGCCCACCACTCCGCCCACCCCGCCCACCGGTACCATCGCTCTCGTTGGCGCTGGCGTCGCGGCGATCGTTGCCGGCGCAGGTGTTGTCCTGTTCAGGAAGAAGGAAGACTGATCCAACCGAATAGCGGGATCTGATCCCGCTTAACAAGAACATCCCCGCAGGCAAAACCTGCGGGGATGTTTCCTTTGGAAGAAAATATATAAAAATTAAGCTTGCTTTTTTCAAAAATATAGATTATAATGTGCGTGCCTGAATATTTTTCGGCTTATTGGAGATCGTATAGGTTTTCCCGGAGGGCAGATGCAAAAAGAAGCAGCGGAAAACAAGCTGTGCGAATTCGTGCCGGCGGTCTGCCGGGCGGCAGCGGCAGCGGTATCCGCAGCGACAGGCATGCAGATCGAACCTTCGGATGTTCGGCTCCCCGGAAAACGGGGCGATGTTTCGGTTTCGCTCGGCAGCTTTAGCGAGAAGGATTCCGGCTGCATCAAAAAAGCGGAGCCCGGGAATATTCCAAAGATAGACGGCATATCCGTTTTCAGCGGCGATATGCATTTGATCGGTCAAAGCGCCGTTCTGGAGCTCAATGACGCGCTGCTTGCTCATTACAGCCGGATCTGCTCCGCCGCGCTCGATCTCGCTGCTCTTCCGGACAGGATCGCGATACCGGAGAAGGGTATCCCCGCCGACGGGGAAGCGCTGCATTATGCGGAGGCAATGCTCCTTGCGCGCAGCAAGACCGGAAAGCCGCATATACCGTGCAGCTTGAGCCGGGAATCGCTGATCCGCTGCCTGGCCCTGACGGACCAAACCGAAAAGAAGCTCCGCGCTGCGCTTGCGGCGGCAGTGCGCTCCGCGCTGAGTGCCTGCGCTGCGGGAAAAGCGGGCGGGGAAGAGGCCCTCGCAATGGCGAAGCTGCTCGCCTTTGCCGGGAACAAAATTCGTTAATTATTCCAAAGGAGATAGATATTATGCAAATCAGATGGTACGGACATTCATGCTTCCTGATCACCAGCGAAAACGGAGTCAGGGTCCTGACAGATCCCTACGGCTCTCACATCGGCTATGAACTGCCGCAGATCAGTGCGGACGCTGTCACGATCAGCCATGATCACAGCGACCATAACAATATCAGCGTCGTGAAGAGCAACACCATGATTATCCGCTCGGTCGGCGAATACTGCGTCAAGGGCGTCAGGATCATCGGCATCGAGACCGATCATGATGCGAGCGGCGGTAAGATCCGCGGCAAGAACATCATGTTCATCTATGAGATGGACGATATGCGCATCCTTCACTGCGGCGACCTCGGCGTGATCCCGAACGAGGAAACGATCGCCAAGATCGGTCATATCGACGTGATGATGGTCCCGATCGGCGCGATCTATACGATCGACGATCTGGAGGCGAGGGAGTTCGCGAACATCATCAAGCCGAAGGTCGTGATCCCGATGCACTACAAGACGCCGAAGCTCAAGATCGAGCTCTGCCCGCTTGCACCGTTCGTGGATGCCGCCCGCGACTGCAGGATCCATAACCTCAATCAGTGCGATGCTTCGATCCACAAGATCAGCCTCGGTGAGGACCGCGTGATCGTGCTGCGGCCTTATGATCCGGAGCGCGACGAGGAAGAATAAGCAAGAATAGGCAATAACGGACGCATTTTGTTAAGAATGCGTCCGTTTTCATTCTGTACAAATCAAAAGGACCCGGGAGGGTCCTTTGTTTATTCGATGCTTTCGTCGCTTTTCGGCGGGATGTCCTGCGCGGGTTCGCCCGCCTTATCTGCCGAACGCTTTTTTAATTTACCGAAGCCGGAGAGCAGATTCGTGTTCACGAGCAGGTACCAAAGGATGATCAGCAGCTGCAGAACCGCGGCAATGACGTAAACGAGGAACATGCCCTCGATGGGGAAGCACAGGTGGATCGCCGCGGCAAGGCTCCAGACGAGCGCGCTGATGCAGAGGAAGACCAGCGGCTTTGGGTGCCAGAGCGAAGTCAGCACGATCGCAACGATGAACATCACGGGGATGGCGATAATGAACGCGAGCCACGGGCGTTCGGCCTGCGGCGAGCCGAGGCGGATGAAGACATAAACCATCGTTGCAATGAGCCAAACGAGGGAGAGGGACATCAAAGTGATGATATTTCGCTTCAGCTGCGGCTGCGCATGGTGCGCTATTTTATGCTTTTCGGAAAGCATGTCGTTCGGCGTTACGCCGAAGATATTCGCCAGCGCAACGAGCACGCAAACATCCGGCAGGCCGTCGCCGCGTTCCCATTTTGAGACGGATTTGCCGGAATAGAAGATCATCTCCGCAAGCTCATCCTGCGTCAGATTGCATTCCTTGCGATAATGCGCGATATTCGAAGCGACGGTCCGCTTGACTTTTTCATCATCCCGTTCGATCATACAGCTATTGTAACTCATTTTCGGAAGAATTGCAAGCCGCCAGGGAGCCCTTTTGAAAAAGCCAATTATCCACTATAAAAAATAACGACTCTCCTGAGAGTAGAGAGGCTTTTTCGGCCTCTACCGGACGGAATTGTCCGGGTAGAATCGCTGCGCAGCGGAATAGGGTGCATTTTTGAGAAAGCTGTGGTAAAAGATAACTGAGCCGTTCAAGGCGCGGCGCGGGGCCGGAAACAGCGGCAAACAGACAGCGCCCGGCGTTCAGCGAAACGGTTCGAAAAGAAATACCATCGAAAGGAGTACAGATCAAAATGGAACGCATCACAGCCGACAGCGTCAGCTCGGGTTCCCGACTCAAAGAAGCAAAGCTGCTTCGAGCGCTGACCGTACCTCCGGTGATGGCATTGCTGCTGATCACCATACTCTATATAGGTCTCGGCGAGACCGCATTTGCCTCCCCGGCGCATTACCTTGCCGCAGTGTTTGCACTCACGCTGCTGCCCGTGCTGCCGTATCCGCTCTGCGCGGCGATCCCTGCACTGAAGAGGAAGGGCAGAAAACTCGAGCGCAGCCTCGCGATCGCTTTCTCACTGCTCGGTTATGTATTGGGCCTTGCGCTCGCGCTCCTCGGCGGCGGCACGCTGATAGAGAAGATCCTGTTTTTGACCTATACCATCTCCGGCGCACTGACCGGGATAATGACATTTGTGTTCAAATATAAAACGAGCGGCCATGCCTGCGGCGCCTCGGCTCCGTTCGTGATGCTCGCGATCAGTCTCAGCCCCTGGTGGCTTCTCGGCTGCTTCATGCTGATCCCGATATTCAATGCATCCCTTCGGCTCGGGCGGCATACGCTCGGCCAGCTCTTCGCCGGTTCCTGTGTTTCCGTTGCGGCGCTGTTCATTGCGCTGCACATCATCGAATTGATTTAGAACGTTCCTCCTTATTGACGATAACTCCTGTGACGATGAGCCGCCGTTCCGCGGAAGAGGAACCGCGGGCGGCGCGCTCGTCGGCCCCTCCGGAAAAATGCGCTGCAAAACAAATATAATTTGCAAATTTCGAGCTGAAGCATTATAATAGAATAATTAAAGTTCCATACCCGGAGGACAACAACGTGTTCAACGCAAGCTCATTAAAACGCTGTGCCGCATTTGCTGCGGCGATGCTTTTTGTCGTTATGGCCGCCTTTTCGTTCACATCGTGCAGCAAGCTGACGAAGGAAGAGGATGCCCTTTATGCGGCGGTCAAGGATGTCTGCCCGAAGGAAAACAACCATTCGAAGGCAAAATACCTCGCTTTCGCGATCGAAGGCTGGAGCTTCGATAAGATCCCCTCGGAGATCATCAATTACCTTCAGGAATACTGCAAATCGGGCGACGCCGCCTATATGCCGGAGAGCTTCGATGAGCTCGTCGCAAAGGGCTATATCGCAGTCACCGACGATGAATACTTCAACGATTTCGGCGAGAATGAGAAGGTCTTCTTCGGCGGCGAGGGAAAATTCTTCACCTTCACCCTCAAGGAAGGGGATCCGGCAAATTCGGATAAATGCGTCATCAAGGTCACGGAATACATTTCCGACCATGACTGCAGCTGGTTCGATCTTGAAATGGAGCATTCCTCTCTCGGCGGCTGGAAATGCGTCAAAAAATCCAACGTCGGGCATAACCAGGAAAATAACGATTACGATCCGAACAGCCAGACCGGACCGATCAAATAAGTTAAGTATTAATAAAAACAGCGGCTCGGGAGCGAAAGCTCCCGCCGCGGAACATAAGGCTCCGTACAGCGGAGCGGCAATTAACCGAAAGGGGGAAAGGAAACGGCAGCAGCGCAAGCCGGAAGGATCACAGCGGAGTGAGTTTTAGTTATTAAGGCATTATTTTTCAGCATCTCCCACCGCCCGATCAAGGCAAAGCGCTCAAAAACCGAAGAAAAAGGCAGCCTGCGCCGCCCGGAAAACACGGAACAGCGGCTTTAGTTGCCATGCGGCCGGAAATCGGCTTTTTCGGCAGGATCCGTTTCAAAAGCAAATGAATATCACAGTCGTATGCGACGTCCTCGGCAAGGAGAACAACGGAACGACCACTGCGGCGATGAACCTCATCCGAAGCATGAAGGCGAGAGGCCATCACGTCCGCGTCGTCTGCCCCGACCCGGAGAGAAAGGGGGAGAAGGATTTCTTCGTCGTTCCGCAGTATAATCTTCTGTTTTTGAAAAAGTATCTCCAAAAGAACGGCGTATCGCTCGCGAAACCCGTTAAGAAGACGCTCGAAGAGGCGATCGAAGGCGCGGACGTCGTGCATATGCTGATCCCGTTCCTGCTCAGCCGCTCGGCGCTCAAGATCTGCCGCGCGAAGGGCATTCCCGTTACGGCGGGTTTCCACTGCCAGGCGGAAAACTTCACTTCCCATATCTTCCTGAAGGATTCCCGCCTTGCGGCAAAGCTGGTCTACCATAATTTCTATAACAGGTTCTATCGCTATGTGGATGCCGTCCATTATCCGACGCGCTTCATCTGCGATATCTTCGAAAACGAGACCGCGCCGACGAACCATTACGTGATCTCCAACGGCGTGCATAAGCGTTTCAAACCGCTTGAGAACAAGAACTGCGAAAAAAAGCCGGACGAGCCGTTCACAATCGTTTTTACAGGCCGTTACAGCAAGGAAAAATCCCATAAGGTGCTGATCGACGGCGTCGCGCAGTCGAAATACCGCGACAGGATCCGCCTTGTTTTCGCGGGCAGCGGTCCGCTCGAGGACAAGCTTAAAAAGTATGCCGCAAAGAAGCTGACCAATCAGCCGGAATTCCGCTTTTTCACGAGGGACAAGCTGATCGAGGAGCTGCACAATGCGGACCTCTACGTCCATCCAGCGGAGATCGAGATCGAAGCCATCGCCTGCCTCGAAGCGATCTGCAGCGGTCTTGTGCCGGTGATCGCGGATTCCCCGCGCAGCGCAACGCGCTATTTCGCGCTCGATGAAAAGAACCTTTTCCGGTTCAACGACCCCGCAGACCTTGCCGCGAAGATCGACTGGTGGCTCGAACACCCCGAAGAGCGCAGGAAACGCAGCGATGAATACTCGGAAATGAGGGGACAGTTCGATTTCGATAACTGCATGGATCAGATGGAGCGCATGCTCTACGAGACCGCAGCGAAGAAACGCCGCACCGGATCCCGTGGGAACGGGTACGCGGCGGACGAATTCGCGGAGGCCGGCCTTTCCGAAGGATATTTCCCCGGCGAAGAACTGACTGCGGAGGTCGCTGCCAATGGCTGACGGCAAAAAGAATAAGATCATCGATCCGGAGACGGGGAAGCGCGTCATTTACTATTCCAGCCTTGAAAACGACGACTTTGCCGAGAACTCGATCAACCGGAAACCCGTCGGCGAAGACTTCGTTTATATTCATAAGAACATCTTCTGGCGCATCGCGGAATTCTTCCTGTATTATATCGTTGCGCTGCCCGCAGTCTGGCTGATCTGCAAGGTGGGTTTCGGCCTTCGGATCAAAAACCGTAAAGCGATCCGCAAGGTCCGGAAGACCGGGTATTTCCTTTACGGCAACCACACCCATTTCTCGGATGCGTACATCGCTCCGATCGTCGCCGCGCCGAAGAAGGCGTTCATTATCGCGAACCCGGACGCCGTTTCGATCCCGGGTATCCGCGCGATCGTCGTGATGCTCGGCTGCCTGCCGATCCCGACGGAACGCAAAGCGATGAAGAATTTCGTCGGCGCCGTCAACACCAGGATCGCCGAAGGAAAATGCGTTGCGGTCTACCCCGAAGCGCATATCTGGCCCTTTTATACCGGGATTCGCCCGTTTTCCGCGAACGCTTTCCATTATCAGGCAAAGCTCGGCGTGCCCGCCGTTCCGATGACCATGACCTACAGGAACAGGACGCTCTTCGGCATCAGGCTCGGCAGGCCCGGGATGACGCTGCACATCGGCGAGCCGATCTATCCCGATCCGGAGCTCGGCGAACGGGAAAACAGACAGAAGCTGCGCGATCAAGTCTATGATTATATGAAAAAAATCTCCGACAATACGCCGCAGTATGAGCACGTTCTCTATCGGAAAAAGAAGGAAGAAGAAACAGCGTCCGGCGAATAAGACCGGGCTGAAGAAGCAAGCGTTCCCGCATCGGAACGCTTACTTTTTCGCGTTCGGGAGCCCCGTTAAGGAGCAGTTTTGCGGCGCCTTTTAAGAGCCCCGATCGGCATGAAACCCAAGGCAATAAAAACCAAAAAAATAAAAATTGAAAAAAAGCTTGCAATTGTTGAAAAATAATGATATTATATCCGAACCGAAAGGTGGTGAACCCCGTTTGTATAAAAGGATAAGCGTTAAAAACATACTGAAATCGTTGCTGGTGATCGCGCTTACATTGACGCTGGCGCTCGGTTTCGCGAAGCCTTTTGCCGCGAAAGCGGAGGCGGACGAGCCGGGTCTCGGCGACAATGATTATTATATTCCGGATGATACCGATCCGTTCGCAACGGAGGATTACCGCCGCTGGGCGCAGGCCGATCCCCGCTGGGGCGGCATCCGCCTCGGTACGCACGGAAGGACCGTTGCCGAAGCCGGCTGCCTCGTGACCTCAATCACGAAGCTGATCATTCAGAGCGGCTATCGAGATGCTTCGGATTTCAACGTTGCGACCCTTGTCAATTGGCTCAATGCCCATGGCGGGCTTTCAAGCGAGGGCAACCTGTATTGGCAGAAGCCGGCTGAAATGATCGAGGGCTTCGAATACGAGGGGATGGACTATAACTGCGGCTATTCCTCGAACTCGTCCTTCCAGAACAAAGTTCTCAATCTTGCCGCGCAGAACAAGCATATCGTGCTGACCGTCAAGAATTACGGCCATTATGTTGCCGTCGATAATGCGAAGAGCCTCGAGATGGGATGCGTCTGCATCATGGATTCGCTCAACAACGTTTCCGGAAATGCGGATATCCCCCTCACGAGCCGCTATTCCTATGTCAATCGTCTTGCGATCTATTCGGGCAACAATGCGGATGATTCCGACTATATCTCCCGCTGCAGCTTTATGATGACGCATTTCAAAGCGACGGTCGTTTCTTCCTACGCAAGCTTTTATACCCTGCCCTGCACAGTGAACGCGGGGGAGGGCTCCGAGACCGCAGGCCGCGCCTACCAGGGCACGGAGCTAGAGGTCACGGCGGATATCATCAATACCCTGTATGAACACTGGTATCAGGTCCGCACCGAGGATGGCGAAGCCGTCTATATCTGGGGCGGCCAGGTCGTTTTCAATAATTTCATCAACGATACGGAGGTCGAAAGCTCCGCTCCGCCGAGCGGTACGCTCCCCGTCGGGCGCTGGTATGCGCTGACGGAGAATATCGTGACCCGCCACAGGATCGAGACGGTCACCGGGCGCATCACGGACATTGATTCCGAAGTCATCTGCGAAGCGCAGGTCACTCCCGGCGTGCACGGCGGTTACGATATCTCCGGCACGGGCATTGACGCCGGCATCGCGTTCGGCAGCCTGGAGGAAGGTCATTATCTCTATCAGCTGCTGATCGAGGTCGAAGCCGAAAGCAATATCACGAATGAGAGCAAGCAGTTTGTCTGCATCTTCACGAGCCCGTTCTCGATCGGCATCGACGCGCTCCCCGTTTATACAGTCGTCTATTTAGATCCGCTGAATGAAGAGGTGCTTGCGGAGGAGCTGATCGCGGAAGGATTCTTCCCGATCGAACCGCCCGCCCCGGAGCATGAGGACCGCGTTTTCGTCCGCTGGTCCGAGGACGGCAGGATCTACGGCGATACCGTTATCACCGCGATCTACGAAGGCGATGAGCTGCTTACCGATCCCTTCATCCCGGGCGACGCGGACGGCGACGGCATGATCACGCTCATGGACGCCGTGAAGATCCTTCGCTATGCGATGGGCGAGACCGACGAAGTGCTGAATCCCGCTGCGGCGGATTACGACGGCAACGGCATCGTGAGCGCCGCCGATGCGCTGCACGTGATGCGAATCGTGATGAATATCACCGACTGAATAATATGAACCATCCGGAGCCTTCCCGAAAGGGGAGGCTTTTTTGCGCTGCCTGCGGACGGGCTCGCCGCTGACTGATGCCTGCGGAGAACGAAATCCCAAAATATATTTATAAAATAAGCCTTTTCATAGCTTGACAGCGCAGCGGACAACTGTTATAATGAATTAGCGTGTTATCTTGGGTATTATGCGCTTTTTTCTTTTTTGCCCGAAAAACGGGGCGAAAACGAGCAGAAAACCCGGAAGCGGGGGAGAGGGACTTAAGCGTCCCGACCGCCGGCACGAATCACGAATAAGAACAAAATTTCTGCGGAAGGCCGCAGAGTTAGGGGTGAAACAATGTTGCATGAAGCAAAGATGGGCAAGCAGACTCGAATGAGCTTCTCGAAGATCAACGAGATCCTCGATATGCCTGACCTGATCGAGGTCCAGAAGGACTCCTACCGCCAGTTCGTTGAACACGGCTTCGGCGAGGCCCTTGCTGACATCTCTCCCATCAAGGATTTTTCCGAGCGCCTGGTGCTTGAGTTCGTCGATTACAAGATCGACAAGGAGCATCCGAAATACAGCGTTGCGGAATGCAAGGACAGGGACGTGAACTATTCCGCTCCCCTCCGCGTACTGGTGCGTCTTATCAACACTCAGTCCGGCGAAGTGAAGCAGCAGGAAGTCTTCATGGGCGATTTCCCGCTCATGACTGACCAGGGCACCTTCATCATCAACGGTGCGGAGCGTGTCATCGTCAGCCAGCTCGTCCGCTCTCCCGGCGCATATTACACCGAGACCGTGGATAAAGTCGGCCGCCATCTCTTCAGCTCCCAGGTCATCCCGAACCGCGGCGCATGGCTGGAATTCGAAACCGACAGCAACGAGATCCTTTATGCAAAGGTCGACCGTCAGCGCAAGATCCACGTCAGCGCCCTGATGCGTGCCCTCGGTTACAGCACGAACGCCCAGATCCTCGAGACCCTCGGCGAGGAGGAGCGCCTTCTCAAGACTCTTGAAAAGGACCCCACCCAGGATACCGTGGACGGTCTCATCGAGATCTACAAGCG
>DBXK01000027.1:11291-11724 GCA_002309375.1 Christensenella sp. UBA1214
CGCGCGTCGGCCGCTATAAGTTCAACTACAAGCTCGGCATCGCTCCGAGGCTTGAGGACCGCGTCGCCGCCGAGAATGTCGCCGATCCGATGACCGGCGAGATCCTCGTTGAGGACGGCGCCGTCATCACCCGCGAGATCGCGGAGAAGATCGCGGACGCGGGCGTCGAGGGCGTTTACGTCCATGCGGGCGAGCACGTCATCCGCATCGTCGGCAACCGCTTCGTTAACGCCGAAAAGTACCTCGGCTTCGATCCCCTCGAGGTCGGCATCAACGAGAAGGTCTATTATCCGACCCTTGTCGAGTTCCTGAAGGAGAAGGAATCCTCCGGCATGAGCGAGGAAGAGTGGCGCGAGTTCCTCCGCACCAATGTATTCGAACTCAGCCCGAGGCATATCATCCCCGCCGATATGGTCGCTTCCGTCAGCTACCT
>DBXK01000027.1:11767-13078 GCA_002309375.1 Christensenella sp. UBA1214
CGCCGCATCCGTTCCGTCGGCGAGCTTCTGCAGAACCAGATCCGCGTCGGCCTCGCAAGGCTCGAGCGCGTCGTCCGCGAAAGGATGAGCATCCAGGATCTCGATATCGCGATGCCCTCCAACCTCATCAACATCCGCCCCGTGACCGCGGCGATCAAGGAATTCTTCGGTTCCTCCCAGCTTTCGCAGTTCATGGATCAGACCAACCCCCTTGCGGAGCTGACCCATAAGCGCAGGCTTTCCGCTCTCGGCCCCGGCGGTCTGAACCGCGACCGCGCGACCTTCGAAGTCCGCGACGTTCACTATTCCCACTATGGCCGCATGTGCCCGATCGAGACCCCCGAAGGTCCGAACATCGGCCTTATCAACTCCCTTGCGACTTATGCGAGGATCAACGAATACGGCTTCATCGAGGCGCCGTACAGGAAGATCGACAAGGTCAACCACCGCATCCTCGATGAGATCGTTTACCTGACCGCGACCGAGGAGAACAACCGCATCGTCGCCCAGGCGAACGAGCCCACCGTCACCGACGAAAACGGCAACGTCTGGTTCGAGAAGGAGCGCATCGTCGCCCGCCAGCTCGACCAGATCATCGAAGTCCGCGCAACGGACATCGACTACATGGACGTTTCGACCAAGCAGCTCGTCTCCGTCGCAACGGCGATGATCCCCTTCCTCGAAAACGACGACGCGAACCGCGCTCTGATGGGCTCCAACATGCAGCGTCAGGCCGTTCCGCTTCTCGTCACCGAAGCGCCCGTCGTCGGCACCGGCATGGAGCATAAAGCGGCATACGACAGCGGCGTTCTCGTTCTCTGCGAGGAAGCGGGCGTTGTCAAGCACGTCGACGCCGACAAGGTCGTTGTGACCTCCGATGCGACCGGCGAGGACCGCACCTACCGTCTCATCAAGTTCAAGCGCTCCAACCAGGGCACCTGCATCAATCAGCGCCCCGTCGTTTCCGCAGGCGAGCACCTCGCAAAGGGCGACATGATCGCCGACGGCGCATCCACCAAGGACGGCGAGATCGCGCTCGGCAAGAACATCCTGATCGGCTTCATGTCCTGGGAAGGCTACAACTACGAGGACGCGGTCCTGATCAGCGAGCAGCTCGTCCGCGACGATATCTACACCTCCCTGCATATCGAGGAGCATGAGACCGAAGCGCGCGACACGAAGCTCGGCGAAGAAGAGATCACCCGCGACATCCCGAACGTCGGCGAAGACGCCCTCAAGGATCTCGACGAGCGCGGCATCATCCGCATCGGCGCGGAGGTCCATTCCGGCGACATCCTCGTCGGCAAGGTC
>DBXK01000027.1:13135-13293 GCA_002309375.1 Christensenella sp. UBA1214
GAAGTCCGCGACACCTCCCTCCGCGTTCCCCACGGTGAGGGCGGCGTCGTTGTCGACGTAAAGGTCTTCACCCGCGAGAACAAGGACGAACTCTCTCCCGGCGTGCATGAGCTCGTTCGCGTCTATATCGCCCAGAAGCGCAAGATCTCCGTCGGCGA
>DBXK01000033.1:0-23200 GCA_002309375.1 Christensenella sp. UBA1214
CCGAGTCCTTTAAGCCAAACAAAAACCGACAGGTCCACTTTGGGACCTGTCGGCATTTTGTGGCTCAAATAGGACTCGAACCTTTGACACTCCGGGTATGAACCGAATGCTCTAGCCAGCTGAGCTAAGCCGCCATTGGTTGCGGGGGGAGGACTCGAACCTCCAACCTTCGGATTATGAGCCCGACGAGCTACCGGCTGCTCCACCCCGCGACGTTTTCGGCGCCGCTTTTTCAGCGGCGAATGTTAGAATACCATAGTTTACTGACCTTGTCAAGCAAAAATGTCCTTATGTTTAAAATATATAATTTCACATAACTGCCCCCGCGAGACCGCAGGGGCAGTTATTCAATCGGGTTTATTTTTTATCATCCAAGATATCGCCGAGCAGGTTCTCGAAATCCGGATCGACGGGCATCTCAAAAGCCTCGTCATTCTCCGCCGTCAAGGGCGTACCTTCGCCGATGTCATAGGCTTCGTCCTCTTCCTCCGGCAGATCCCTGCCCTCGATCGAATAGATGCTGCGCATCAGCGAGGATGCATCCGGGTATTCATCCGGCAGATCTATTGCAGGCTGATCGAAGGCATGGGCTTCCGCCGCGGGATCCTCCGCAAGCTCTTCGAGCGCCTCGCCGGCTTCCTCTGCGGCATCCGCGATCTCGTCCGCCAGCTCGCCGATCTTCTGTTCGGCGGCTTCGGCAACGTTTTCGGCCGCTTCGGTGATTTCTTCCGCGGGCTGTACGCCTTCTTCCGGCTGATCCTCCTGCGGGCAGGGGATCTCTTCGCCGCATTCGGCCTGTTCCTCCGCTTTCGCTTCGCCGGGCAGCTCCTCTTCGGGCTTTTCTTCCGGGATCACTTCGGTTTCATCCGAGGGCTCGTCGCCGGAGATCTGCTCGCGGATATCGTCCATCGGGATGTAGTCCTCGCATTTGTTCACGCAGTTATCGCAGTCGAGATCGCAGGGCGGGCTCAGCTCGCTGATATCCCTGCAGTCCGCGACCGAACCGAAGATATCGGCATAGACCTTCGCTTCCTCGTTCGCGATCCTCGCTTTTTCGCGGAGCATCAGATTCAGTTCATCGAGCTTCGATCTCGATCTCAAAACCTGTTCCTCAGCCTCGCTGATCATGCTCTTCGAGGTCTGGCGCGCTTCCTCGATCATCCCGCGTGCGGTATGCTCCGCCTCGCTGATGGTCGCTTCCGCTTCATTTGCGGCGTTTTCCGTCGTTTCATTGGCTTTGAGCTCCGCTTCAGCGATTATGCGGTCGGCCTCCTCCTTCGCGCTGCTGACGGCTGCCGCGGCTTCGTTTTTCGCTTTATCGCGGATCGACTGACCTTCGCTGATCATCTGGCTGCGGCGCGCCGCACCGTCGTCCTCCAGCTTTTTGGCATTGTCCTTCGCCTCGCTGATGAGCCTGTCCCGCGTGTTGCTCGCCTCGGTCATGGCGCTCACGATGGATTCCTCCCTCGCGCGGTAATCGTCCAGGCGCTTATTGGCGCTGTTCAGCTCATTCTGAACACTGCCGAGGTTCGAGCGGGTCGACGCCAGTTCGTCGTTGCAGATCTTGAGCTCCAGTTCCTTTTGAGTGAACTGTGAGCGCAGTTCCTCGAGCTCCTTCGTGAGCTGTGCGATCTTCTGCTCCATTAGTTTGGTTTTTTTGCCCATCACCGTTTTTTCCTCCGTAATGCGAAAAGATTTTGCTGTTGGGCGATCGGCTTTCCGCCGCTCCCCCGGTGATTATTTCAGCCGTTTCCGGCGGTTTGTTTAAAGAAAAGAGGTCTGCGTCCCCAGCGGATCCTTCGGCGGGGCGTAACCGAGGTGGGAATATGCCGGCGCGAGCAGGATCCTGCCGCGGGGCGTTCTTGCGATGAAGCCGAGGCGGAGAAGATAGGGCTCGTAGACATCCTCGATGGTGGAAGCGTCCTCCCCCGTCGCCGCGGCGATCGTGTCGAGGCCGACGGGACGGCCGTTGAATTTCGTGATCATCGTTTCGATCATGCGGCGGTCCACGGCGTCGAGGCCGAGCTCGTCGATGCGCAGCATCTCAAGGCCCGCCATCGCCGTTTCGGTATCGATCTTCCCGTCCGCACGGACCTGCGCGAAATCCCTCACGCGGCGGAGCAGGCGGTTCGCGACCCTCGGAGTGCCCCTCGAACGGGATGCGATCTCGTATGCGCCGTCGGCAGTGATATCGATGTTCAGAATGCCTGCGCTGCGGATGATGATCTCCTTGAGATCCTCCGGAGTATAGAGCTCGAGCTGTTCCTTGATGCCGAAGCGGTCGCGGAGCGGGCCGGTCAGAAGGCCCATGCGCGTCGTTGCGCCGACAAGGGTGAATTTCGGGAGCTCGAGCCGCAGCGAACGCGCGGAAGGGCCCTTGCCGATCATGATATCGTATGCGAAATCCTCCATCGCGGGATAAAGGATCTCCTCAACGTTCGCATTGAGGCGGTGGATCTCGTCGATGAACAGCACGTCCCCCTCGTTGAGGTTCGAAAGCAGCGCCGCAAGATCGCCGGCATGGGTGATCGCAGGGCCGCTCGTGATGCGCAGATTGCCGCCCATCTCGTTCGCTATGATCGCCGCGAGCGTCGTTTTGCCGAGGCCGGGCGGGCCGTAAAGCAGGGCGTGGTCGAGCGCTTCGCCGCGCAGTTTGGCCGCGTTGATATAGACCTGCATATGCTCCTTGACGCTCTTCTGGCCGATGTATTCGTTCAAAAAGCGCGGGCGCAGGCTGTATTCGGCCGTTTCATCCTCCGAAAGGAGGGAGGAGGTTATCAATCTTTCGTCGTTAATTCCGTTCATCGGGTCCCGTTTTTATTGAAATCACTCTAAAATCACTTATTGCTCAGGATGCGGAGGGCCTTCATGATCATATCCTCCACCCGCTCGCAGTCATCCACGGCGGCAACGGCGCGGCCCGCGGCGGCTCCGTCGTAGCCGAGGGCGACGAGCGCCTCGATCGCCTCATGCCGCATGCTCGCCCCGGCCTTTTCCTTGGCTTTATCGGGCTTTGCGGAGGAAGCGGAGGAAGCCTGGTCGACCTTTTCCTTCAGCTCGAGCAGGATCCTTGCCGCCGTCTTGCGCCCGAGGCCCGGGACGCCGTCGAAAGCGGCGACGTTGTCCGTCAGCACCGCAATGGAGATATCCTCCGGCGAAAGCACGGAGAGGGTCTGGATCGCGACCTTCGGGCCGATGCGCGTCACGCCGATAAGCTTGCGGAACATCGCCCGCTCGTCTTCGGTTTGAAAGCCGTAGAGCGCGACAGCGTCCTGCGCGATATTGAAATGGGTCAGGAGCTTTGCTTCCTTTCCGACCGTGAGCGAGGAAAGCGTTGGCTTGCTGCAGACGAGCTCATAGCCGACGCCGCATGCGTCGATCACGGCGCGGTCTGCGCCGATCTCCGAAACGATCCCGCGAATATGGTAATACATTTTTCCGCCGATCCGGCGCTGCCTTTGGGCAGGCCATATTGCATTATTATTTGATCAGAAATTCCGAAACAGCCGGGCCGAGCGCATTCGCATGGCAGAGAGCGACGCCGAGGGCGTCCGCCGCATCATCGGGCTTCGGGATCTTGCTGAGATGAAGGAGGAGCTTGACCATGCTCTGCATCTGCTTCTTATCGGCATGGCCGTCGCCTGTGACGCTGAGCTTGATCTGCATCGGCGTATACTCGAAGAGCGGCCGCCCCGCCTGTTGGGAGGCGAGGATCGCAACGCCGCGCGCCGCAGCAACAGCCAGCGCCGTCGTCGTGTTGCGGTAGAAGAACAGCTCCTCGAAGGCGATATGATCCGGCTTGAATTTTTCGATCAGCGCAAGCGTGCCGGTATAGAGCCGCTCGAGCCGCTCCGGGAAAGTCATCTGCGGAGTCGTTTCGATCACGCCGCAGTCGATCGCCTTCATTTTTCCGTTCTGCACCTCCAGCACGCCGTATCCGAGGATCGCGTAGCCGGGGTCGATGCCCAAAACGATCATTTCAGTAACCGGCGCTCCGCCGCACGCGGCAGCGGAACACCACCCCATCATCTCATCATTCTTTTTAATAATACCACCTTTTTACATAAATCTCAAGTGCCGCGGAAAAACTATCATGAGCCGCCGCATACGGCAATTTCCGGAAGGGAGGGACAACCATGACCGCACCGCTGCGCATTGCCGTTTTCGGGCTTCTCCCCTCCGCGCTGCTGCTGTTTTTTCTGTTCCGGCCTCTCCGCATCGGATTCTCCGTTTCGTTTCGCTGGCAGGAGGACGGCTTCCGTATTCTGATAAATATCAGGCACGGTCTTCTTCGCTTCCGGCTCCGGTATAAGCCCGTTTTCATTTCCGGAAGAGGGCTCGTTTTCGCGGCCGAAAAAAACGGCGTTCTTGAGCTTCCGAAGCTGAAACCGCCGGAGAAAAAGCGGAAGCGAAAGCGGATCCTCCGCGCGGCGCTTCCGGCTGTTTCGCTTTCCCGCCTCCGGATATGCGGCGAGATCGGCGTTGCGGAAGACGCCGCCGTCTGCTGTTTTCTCGCGGGAGCGGCCGGCGTTTTCCTTTCCGGAGTCATCCGAACCGCCGCAGCGGTCTTTTTCGGCGGAAGAGCGAGCTTTTCCCGCCGCGGGACGGGCGGCATACGGCCCGCGTTTTTCAAAAACCGATTCGATATCGCATTTTCGGGAATAGCCGCTGCAGTGCCGGCCAAACTAATCAAAAACCTCCTGACCGCTGCGGTCCAGGAGCGAAAAAAGGAGAATGATCATGCACCCGATCGAAAACATCATGCAAACCTCCATGGAGCAGATCAAGCGTATGGTGGAGGTCGACACCGTCATCGGCTCCCCCGTTGACACCGGCTGCGGCACATCGCTGCTGCCCGTTTCGAAGATCACCCTCGGTTTTGTCGTCGGCGGCGGTGAATACGGCAGCCCCGCCGGGACCGGCCCGAAGCGCTGCGGCGGCGAGGAGGCCGACCGTTTCCCCTTTGCGGGTGAATCGGCGGTCGGTATGAGTCTCAAGCCCCTCGCATTCGTGACTGCGGAACAGGGCAATGTCCGCGTGCTTCCGGCGTCGCCCTCCGGCGCGGCCGACAGGCTTGCGGATCTGATCCCGCAAATGCTGAAAAGCCTTGACCGTATCACCTCCGCGCTTATTGACAAGTTGGATAAAAAATGCGAAAATAAGAGGAACGGTCATACCTGTCCCACGCATGGCGAAGACTGCAGCCGGGATCGGTTCCGGGCGGAGGAAACGGAATGAAAAACGCAGCCGAAAAACAGCATAACGGAAAGCGGATCGTTTCCCGCGCACTCGCTGCGGTCATGGCGGCGCTTGCGCTCGTTTCGCTTTTTCTTTGTTCCGCATCCGTCTCCGCCGAGAGCGCCGCAAACAAAAAGAAACCCGAAAAAGACAGCTCAGACGCCGTCATCGGCAGCATTTACCATGTTCCCGCGCCGGATACGGAGCGGACTCTGCCCATTCAGCGCGGCGATCTCAATGCAGGAGAGCTCGAATGCATGGAAAGCGCGAAATCCGCCGTGCTGATCGAAGCCGGGAGCGGGCAGCAGCTGCTTTCCAAAAACCCCGACGAACGCCTTCCGATGGCGAGCACGACGAAAACGATGACAGCGCTGGTCGTGCTCGAGCACTGCTCCCCCGATGAAGTCCTCACCGTTCCGCGCGAAGCGGTCGGCGTCGAGGGCTCCAGCCTCTATCTTGCCTATGGCGAGCGGCTGACAGTGCGCGACCTTCTTTACGGGCTGATGCTGCAGTCCGGCAATGACTGCGCCGTCGCTCTTGCCGTCCACACCGCCGGTTCCGTGCCGGCCTTCGCGGATATGATGAACGAACGCGCCGCGCAGATGGGCCTTGTCAACACACATTTCGTGACCCCGAACGGCCTGCATGACAAAGAGCACTACACGACCGCGTATGAACTTGCCCTGATCGGCGCCGAAGCGCTCAAGAATCCCGTCTTCCGGGAGATCGTTTCCGCGCAATACTATACCATCGAATCAAGCGTCCGCCGCCAGACCATCAAGAACAAGAACTCGATGCTCCGGGATTACGAGGGCTGCATCGGCATCAAGACCGGGTACACGAGCCAGGCCGGGCGCTGCCTGCTCTTCGCCGCCGAGAGGGACGGCATGCTGCTCGTCGGCACGGTTATGAACTGCAGGCCGATGTTCGACGTTGCGCCTGAGATGCTCGATTACGGCTTTGAGAATTATACCATGAGCGCCGTCGTTCACAGGGGCGATGAGCTTGCCCGCTGCGAGGTCGGCGGAGAGGAGATCCCGCTGCTCGCCGTTTGGGACGTTGCGATCCCGATCCGTAAAGGCGGATGCGTCAATCTGGCCGTCCTGCCCGAGCTGAACGAAGGCACTGCACTCCCGATCGACGAAGGTCAGCTCATCGGCAAAGCCGGGCTTTACATCGGCGACGCCCGGATCGGAAGCGTGCTGCTTGCCGCCGGCAACGGTGCTGGCGCGCGCTCGTTCGGCTTTTTCTTCACCTCTCTGCTCGGGCTCTACAGCCGCGGCTGAGTTCCCGATTTCACCCCCTGCCGTACGGACGGATCCGGAGGGCATATGCGCCTGCAAAAATATCTGGCGGATGCGGGGATCGCCTCCCGCAGAAAATGCGAAGAACTGATCGCTGCCGGCCGCGTTGCGGTGAACGGCAGCGTTGCCATGCTCGGCTGCACCGTCGAGCCAGGGGATGAAGTCCTGCTCGACGGCAAGCCTGTCTCCGCTCAGGCGGAGAAGGTCGTCATCGCCTTCAACAAGCCGAAAAACGTGATCTGCACCGGCGCGGAGGACGAGGACCGCGTCAAGGTCACCGATTATTTCACCTCCCTGCCCTACCGGCTCTATACCGTCGGCCGCCTCGATTACGACAGCGAGGGGCTGATCCTCGTCACGAACGACGGCGAAACGGCGAACCGGCTCATGCACCCGCGCTACGGAACGAGCAAGACCTACCGCGTGCTCTGCACGGGCTGGCTGACGCCGGAGGACAAGCGGCGCCTCCGCAGCGGGATCGAGCTTGAGGACGGGCTGACCTCCCCGGCGGAGCTGCGCATCCTTCGCGAAAGGCAGGACGGCAAAACGGACCTTCTGCTCACGATCCATGAGGGCAAGAACCGCCAGGTGCGCCGCATGCTCGCGGCGACGGGGCATGATACGCTCCGCCTGCAAAGGACGGCGATCGGCAAGCTCGAGCTCGGAAAGCTAAAGCCCGGAGAATGGCGCTTTCTGTCGGAAGAGGAGCTGGAGCTGCTGCTCAAATAATGCTTATAACATAAAGAAAAAGCATCCCGATGGGATGCTTTCTTGTTTTCTTTTAATTGCCGTCTCCGCAGTATTCCGCCGCGTTGCGGTCGGCTTCCTCCCCGACGTTGAAGATCGGGCAGAAGCTTAACGAATCAAGTCCGAGGTTTTCGTTCAGCCAGTCCGCGAACTCCTCATCATAGATCGCCTTTGAATTCAGCCTGAAGGTCAGTTGGCCTTCAGTATCGGAACCGATGATCTCGATGCAGCCCTGGCCGCCGCCGACGGTGAAGAAAACGGTTGAATCCTCCTCATCCGGGAACTGACTGCCGAGGAAGAGGATGTATTCCCCGCCCTCGCGGACTTCGCAGTCATAGAGCTGATAAACGGTTATCTTCGCCGGCGCACTGCCCTTATAGACTTCACTGAGCTCGATCTCCGATTTCTGCGCAAGCTTTTTTGCAGAAGCCGGGCCTGCGGAAAGCACGCGCCCGCGCACGATCAGCAGCGACATATCCTCAAGCTCCGAAAAACAGAACGCATAATCGGAATACAGGGCCGCGCCGAAGTCGAGTTCGCCGTCCCCGCCGATTATGTCCTCCGGGTTTATTACATTATCCGGAAGAGTATCATCGGAGGCTTCGTCCGCCTCGCGCTGCGGCGTCGGTTCATAGACGACATTCTGCCTCCCGGTGCAGGCGGAGAAAAGCAGCGCTGTGAGCGCTGCCGCAAGAACGGCTGCCAGGAATCCCTTTTTCATATTTCGCCTCCCCGGCGTCAATAGCCGTATTTCTTCCTTTTCGCGGCAAGGAAAGCGAACCCGACCGCGAGGGCCAGCACTTCCGCCGCGACGATCGCGATCCAGATGCCGTCCAGCCCAAAGATCAGCGGGATCAAAAAGACCGTCCCGAGCTGGAAAACAAGCGTTCGCAGGAATGAGACCGCCGCGGACACAGCGCCGTTGTTGAGCGCAGTGAAGAACGACGAGATGAAAATATTCATCCCAGCGATCAGGAACGAGAACGAGAAGATGCGGAAGGCGCCGACGGTCATATCATAGAGCGCTTTATCGTAGCTGACGAAGATCCCGGCGAGCACCGGCGAAAGCAGCTCCGCAAGGACGGTCATCACAATGCCAGCCGAAAGCAGGATCACTGTGCTCTTTTTGAGCATGTTCTTCAGCTCGGCGCGGTTCTTTGCGCCGTAATTGAAGCCGATGATCGGCGCCGATCCGACCGAATAGCCGATGAACATTGCGATGAAAATAAAGTTGACGTACATCAGCACGCCGTACGCCGCAACGCCATTCTCTCCGGCGAAGCGCATCAGCTGCCAGTTATAAGCCATGCCGACGATCGAGCTCGAGATCGAGGACAGCAGCTCCGAAGCGCCGTTCGCGCAGGCCTTGAAGATCACCTTCCATTTGATCCAGGTGCGGACGAACCAAAGCTGCGTGCGGCCTTTTTTCATAAAATAGACCAACGGGATCGCCGCGCCTACGCACTGCGCAAGCCCCGTTGCGACCGCCGCACCGACAACGCCCCATTTGAAAACGGCGATGAACAGCGCGTCGAGCGCCATATTCGTCAGCCCCGCCGCGACCGTCGCAACAAGCCCGAGGTTCGGCTTTTCCGCCGCGATGCAGAAGCTGTGGAAGAGCGTCTGGAGCATGAACGAGGGCGTGAAGGCGATCATGATCCGCCCATAGGTCACGCAGTCGTCCATCATCTCCGGTGTGGCCTTGAAGAGAATAGCGACGGGCCGCATGACAGCGACGCCGACGACCGTGATCACCGCGCCGAGCAGCAGATCGAACAGCACCATCATCGTGAAATGCTTCCGCGCGAGCTCGTTTTCACCTTCGCCGAGGTTTTTCGAAACGAGCGCCGTGCCGCCCGTGCCTACCATGAAGCCGATGCCGCCGGTCAGCATCACGAAGGGCATGACGAGGTTGATCGCCGCGAATGGCGTCTTTCCGATGAAGTTGGAAACGAAAAGCCCGTCCACAACGCCGTAGATCGACGTGAAGACCATCATCACGATCGGCGAGAGCGTGAAGCGAAGCAGGCGCTTATATGTGAAATGATCGGAAAGTTTGATGCTGTCTTTCATTCTTTACTCATTTATGAATGGGCAGATACTTCCCGAAGAAATCGGAAAGCTCCTTCGTATAAGCCTCCGGGTTGAAGATATAGCTGTGCAGATGGGTCGCGTTTTCAAAGGTCACGAGGCGTTTTTCGCCCGCCGCTGCTTTATACATCTCGCGGCTCATATCGCAGGGCACGAAAGCATCCTTTTCACCGTGTATGAACAGGAGCGGCCGCGTGTTTTTCTTTACGGCGTCGACCGCGCCCTTGGGGGTGATGCGGATCCCGCCGAAGAGGAAAGCGCCGAGCCAGACGAGCGGATAAAGGAACGGCAGCTTCAGTTCGCGCATGATCTTGATCACTATCGCTTTCGAGGAAGTGAAACCGCAGTCCGCAGCGATGCACTTAACGCTTTCGGGAAGATCGAGTTCGGAGGAAGCGAGCACCGTCGCCGCGCCCATTGAAGCACCGAACAGAGCAAGATCCCGCTCAGGGCCGAATTTTTCCGCCGCGAACCTCGCCCAATCGAGGCAATCGAACCTTTCACGCAGGCTGAGAGCGATCGTTCGGCCTTCGCTTTCCGAATGCGACCTCTGGCTGACGAGTAGGATGTTATAACCGAGTGAGCGGACCGCCTGGAAGATGCCGCGGAAATCCGCGGGACCGTCGCCCTTGTAGCCGTGGATCATTATGACGACCGGCGCGCTTTCCGAGAAGCTGTAATAGCGGCCGGCAAGCTTCAGCCCGTCGCGCGAAGTGATGCCGACGCTTTCATACGGAAGATCGAGGATCTCGCGGATCCAGCCTTCCGTGAGGACAAGATCCGGATCGGCCATATGCTTTTCATGGTCCTTCGTCGGCATATCCCAGGGGATCAGGCGGCGCTTCGGCTTTGAATAGAGCGTTATGAAATACAGCACCGCTGCGATGACGATCAGCAGCGCTGCGATCCCGATCAGGATATAAAAAACAACCATGCTCAAACGCCCCTTTCACTTTTGTTCAAAGTATAGCACGAAAAGCTGCGATATGCAAATCTTCTCCCGCATCATATCGATACTTCGGCGGCAGTCTTCAAAGCAGAAAACGGACCCGTTCCTTTCGGAGCAGGTCCTGATTTTCTTTGTTGTTTCCCCGGTAAAGGCCGGGAAAAAATCGTTTATCTGCCGGCGTTCGGAGTTCCGCAGTTCGGGCAGTTGGCTTCGTCTGCGCTGTACGCAGTGCCGCAGTTCATGCAGTAAACGGTTGCGGTCGGCGCTTCGGGTGCGGGTGTGTTGTCGAAATTGGGATTGGTGATCGGAGCGCCTTTCTTGTTCTTCAGCGCGCCGAGGATATTGCTTGTATCCCTGTTGATCTCGGTAAGATTGGTGACCATGATGATGAACATCATCAGCATCTCATACATGACACGCAGGACAATCGGTCCGACAAACATCATCAGCAGGCCGTAAGGAGCGGCAGAGGAGAAGAGCGTGAAGAAGCCGAGGAAGAAAACAAAGCAAGTCGAGAAGATGTATAAGAACTTGAAGATTTTGTCGACGAAGAGGGTCTTGAAGTTCACGAACTCATGCATCCATTGTTTGAACCCACCGGCATGCTTCCATTTCTTGGAAAGGAAGAAAATGCAGGCCAACACAGATGCTGCAAGACTGAAGATAATGGCAAGAATAGTTAATACAGGGCTCATATGATTCTCCTTTCTGTTTCCCGATCGGGATAATATAATTATACAGTTTTTATGCCGTTCTGTCAACAGTAAATATATCAAAAACGCAGGCTCCCGAAGGAACCTGCGTTTGATCGCGGTATGCGCTTTTGCCGAAATTACTTCAGCTCGAGCATGCAGACTTCTGCGCCGTCGCCGCGGCGGGGTCCGAGCTTGAAGATGCGGACATAACCGCCGTTCATGCCGTCATACTTCGGAGCGAGCTCACGGAAGAGCTTCTCAACGACGGGATGCGGAGTCTCCTTGACGCGGGCACGGAAATCCTTCGCGCTCTCCTTGGGCTCACGGGTGAGGGGGAGATCGTAAAGGTACGCCATGATCTGCCTGCGGGCATGGAGCTTCGAGGGCTTATCGACGACCTTGTCGACTTCAACGCTCTGCTTCTTGTCGTTGATGACGGTCTTCGTAACGGTTTCGGAATTCTTATATTCAGACACTGCCAGGGTGATGAGCTTCTCGGCAATGGGACGGACTTCCTTGGCGCGGGCTTCGGTGGTTACGAGCTTGCCGTTCCAAAGGAATGCGGTCACCATATTGCGAAGCATGGCGTCACGCTGATCGGTGGCTTTGTTAAGCTTACGGTTAGGCATTAATCTTTCCTCCTAATTATGTGTCGCTGATACTATCAGATAGCGAGTTACTCATCGTTCGAACGCAGAGAGAGACCAAGAACGGCCAGCTTCTGCTGGACTTCCTCGAGGGACTTGCGGCCGAGGTTGCGGACCTTCATCATCTCTTCCTCATCGCGCTCAACCAGCTCGGCGATCGTGTTGATGCCGGCACGCTTGAGGCAGTTGTAGGAACGGACGGAGAGATCCAGCTCTTCAATGACCATATCGAGGATCTTGTCCTTGCCGTCGCCATCGTTCTCGCCGCTCATCTCGACAGTCTGCACGCCGTCCGTGAGGTTGGAGAACAGAGCGAGATGCTCGTACATGATCTTCGCGGCGATGCCGACCGCCTCTTCGGGGCGGATGGTGCCGCTGGTCCAGACTTCGAGGGTGAGCTTATCGTAGTCGGTGGTCTGACCGACGCGGGTGTCCTCAACGCGGAAGTTGACCTTCGTGATCGGCGTGAAAATGGAATCAATGGCGATTATGCCGATGGGCATATTCGGCTTCTTGTTCTTGTCGGCCGAAACATAGCCCTTACCCTTTTCAAGGGTGATCTCCATGTTCAGCTCGGCGCCCTCTGCGAGGGTTGCGATGTGCAGATCGGGGTTGACAATCTCTACATCAGCGTCGTGGATAATATCGGCAGCGGTAACTTCGCATTCGCCTTTCGCGTGGACCGCCACGGTGACGATCTCATCGCTGTGCAGTTTGATACGGAGTTCCTTCAGGTTAAGGATGATCTCTGTCACATCCTCCTTGACGCCGGGAACGGTCGAAAACTCGTGCAGCACGCCGTCGATCTTTACGGAAGACGCTGCGGCGCCGGGCATGGAGCTCAGCAGGACGCGGCGGAGGCAGTTGCCGAGGGTCGTTCCGAAGCCCCTCTCAAGAGGCTCAACGACGAACATGCCGTAATTATCGCTCAGTTCTTTGCACTCGATTTTCGGTCTTTCAATTTCTAACATCAAACTATCCCCTCTCTTAATATTATTGTTCCGGTAGATCAGGGTAGACGCAATGATTATCTCGAGTAGAACTCAACAATGAGGTGCTCCTCAATGGTGAGGTCGATATCATCACGCTGCGGCATTGCTGCCACGGTACCGCTGAGGTTCGCTGCGTCAAGCTCCAGCCACTTGGGGATGGGCTTATCCGCGCCCTGCTCGCGAAGAGCTTTGAAATACTCAATATCGAAGCTGCCTGTGCGAACGCTGATCTTCTGACCGGGCTTCACAAGGTAGGAGGGAATATCGACCTTCTTGCCGTCGACGAGGATATGACCGTGGGTGATCCACTGGCGGGCCTGTGCACGGCTTGCGCCGAGGCAGAGACGATAGACGACGTTGTCAAGACGGCGCTCGAGCAGGACCAGCATGTGTTCACCGGTCAGACCGCCGCGCATCTCGGTCGCCATGACATAATATTTATGGAACTGGGATTCGGAAACGCCGTAAGCCCTGCGGCATTTCTGCTTCTCGCGAAGCTGAGTGCCGTATTCGGACATCTTGCGAGCCCTTGCCTGGCCGTGCTGTCCCGGAGGGGTGTGGCGCTTCATGATCGCGCACTTCGCCTCATTGTAGCAACGGTCGCCCTTAAGAAACAGTTTCGTGCCTTCACGACGGCACTGCCTGCAAACGGAATCTGTATATCTAGCCATAATCGTTTGCTCTCCTTATACTCTTCTGCGCTTGGGAGGACGGCAGCCATTATGCGGAATGGGGGTGACGTCCTTGATCATGTTGACTTCGAGACCCGCTGCCTGGAGCGCACGGATCGCAGACTCACGGCCTGCGCCGGGGCCCTTGACATAGACCTCAACGTAGTGCATACCATGCTCCATGGAAGCCTTCGCTGCGGTCTCCGCCGCGATCTGAGCGGCGAAGGGGGTGCTCTTCCTGGAACCGCGGAAGCCGAGGCCGCCTGCGGACGCCCAGGAGATCGCGTTGCCGTTCATATCGGTAACGGTAACGAGGGTGTTGTTGAAGGAAGAACGAATGTGGACCTGGCCGCGTTCGATGTTCTTGCGCTCACGGCGCTTGCGGGTCGCAAGCTTTTTAGTAGTCTTTGTTGACTTTGCCATGTTTTACTGTCCTCCCTTATTTCTTTGCTTTACCGACGGAACGCTTCGGGCCCTTGCGGGTGCGAGCATTCTGCTTGGTGCTCTGACCGCGAACCGGCAGTCCCTTGCGGTGACGTACGCCGCGGTAGCAGCCGACTTCGATCAGTCTCTTGATGTTCATGGAGACTTCACGCCTGAGGTCGCCCTCTACCTTGCAGTTGTGGTCAATGTACTCTCTGAGTTTGTTGACATCCGTCTCGGAAAGGTCCTTGACCCTGATATCGGGGTCAACGCCGGTCGCTTCGAGGATGTTCTGAGCGGTTTTGCGGCCGATACCGTAGATATAGGTCAGGCCGATCTCAACTCTTTTTTCCCTGGGCAGGTCTACGCCGCTAATACGCGCCATAAAGAATGATTACCTCCGTATTTTTTGTTTCGAGTTGTTTGGTGGTAAACTGCCGGTCCCCAATCTCAACTGAAGCCAAAGGAAGTCTGGCTCATCAATTGAGATTGGGCAGCCGCACCGACAGGATGCTGTGACGGTTTGCCTTGAGGTGATAAGGCAAGCTCATACTGCTGTGGTGCCTGGAGAACCGCCGCGAAGGTGGGTTAAGCCTTCTTGCCAATTTCCATGCTCTTCGGCCCGGAGACCCGGTGCCGTCCGGGGTAACTCAACCCCCGGATCATGCGGGGTTATGCTCGCCCGCGGAGCTTCCGGGATCGTCCTCTCCCGGGGGAGTTTCAGGGGGTCTGATCCGGCTCTTCAGCCGAACTTTTTTAGCCCTGCTTCTGCTTATGGCGGGGATTGTCGCAGATGATCATGACGCGGCCCTTGCGCTTNNCGCTTGATGATCTTGCACTTCTCGCACATCGGCTTTACTGAAGGTCTTACTTTCATTGTGGGTTCCTCCTGTAAGAATTTGCAGACGACCTCTTGCTGATTCGATCGTCGGCGGCAAGAGCCTCAGCTCTTCGCACGCCAGGTGATACGGCCCCTCGTCAGGTCATAGGGTGAAAGCTCAACGGTGACTTTGTCGCCCGTTAGAACCCGGATGAAGTTCATCCGAAGCTTACCTGAAATGGTGGCGAGAACCTTATGGCCGTTCTCAAGCGTTACTTCGAACATCGCATTGGGATACGAATCCGTAACAACGCCCTGGACTTCGATTACATCCTGTTTAGACACGCGCTATTCCTCCTTGCCTGTAGTATTTTCGCCCATGCGCTGCACGCACGAAGCGATAAATCTGCGGAGCTCAGCATCCTGAACGGGGCTTTCGGAAAGGAGCTTTTCGTTGAGCTCTTCGGAGAAGAATTCCGTCACGGCGATGTGGCGGAGCTTTTTCTTCTTCGGTTTTTCGATCCTGCGCAGCTTCCCGTCCGCCGTGAGCACGTGGTTCTCATCCGAGATGCCGACGATCACAAGGAGGGCCTCCCTGTCGTGGCCGGCTTTGGAACGGACGAGCCTTCCGAGCACGTTCTCCCGATCCTTCGCTTCGGGGCGCTTCCCTTCGGCTTTCTCACCGGTGGGTCGGCCGGTTCGTTCTGCTTCGGGAGCTCCGCCGTTTACGGCGAATTTACGGGAATTTTCGGGTTCTTTGCGCATTTTTACTGCCCTTTTCAAGATTGCAGGTCGCAACCTTAACATTATAACACGTTATTCCGGCTTTGTCAATAGCTCCGGGCCATCTTTTGTGATAAAAATTGTATTTTCGTAATGGGCCGCGGGTTTGCCGTCCGCAGTGACGCAGGTCCAGCCATCGGCGAGCACACGGATCGCTCTCGAGCCGAGCGTGATCATCGGTTCGACGGCAATGGCCATGCCGGGAAGCAGCCTCGCTCCCCTGCCCATACGGATATTCGTGAAGTTCGGCACCTCCGGCGCTTCATGCATATCGGCGCCGATTCCGTGGCCGACGAGCTCGCGCACAACGCCATAGCCATGCGATTCGGCGTGGGTCTCGATCGCCCTCGCGATATCGCAGATATGGTTGCCGGGGATCGCCTGCTCAAAGCCCTTGAAGAAGCATTCTTCGGTCACGCGGACTAGCTCTTTGACCTCCTCCGCGACGTTTCCGACGAGGAAGGTCCTCGCGGCGTCGCCGTTGAAGCCGTCGATGATCGCGCCGCAGTCGACGCTGATGATATCGCCGTCCTTCAGGCGGACTTTTTTCGACGGGATGCCGTGGACGATCTGCTCGTTGACGGAGGTGCAGATGCTCGCGGGATAGCCTTCATAGTTCAGGAAGGAAGGGATACCGCCGTGCTTGCGGATGAAAGCCTCCGCCGCCTCGTCGAGTTCCTTCGTTGAAACGCCGATCTTGACGAGAGTGCCGATATAGTCGAGCGTCCTGCCCGTCAGCTCCCCCGCTGCCCGCATCGCCTGATGCTGGCTTTCGGATTTAATGGTGATCCTGTCACTCATCGGTTTTTGCCTCTTGCTTTTCATCGAGGATGCCGAAGATCTGCTCGGAGACCTCGGCGATGGTCCTTGCGCCGTCAACGGGAACGATCAGATCGCGCTCGAAATAATAGCGGATCAGCGGTTCGGTGCTCTCGTGATAAACGTCGAGCCTGTGGCGCATCTTTTCCTCGGTATCGTCGGCGCGCTGGATGAGCGCCGCGCCGCATTTTTCGCAGATCTCCTCCTCGCCCTCGTGTACGCTCTGGGTATGTCCGCATTTCGGGCAGACGCGCCTTGAAGCGACGCGGCGGATGATGATCTCGCCGGGAACCTCGATGTCGATGACGGCATCGATATCGGCAAGCTCAGAAAGCGCCTCAGCCTGCGCAATGGTGCGGGGATAGCCGTCGAGAAGGAAGCCGTTCACGCAGTCCTGCTGCATGATCCGGTTCGCGACCATCGCATTGATGATCTCATCGGGAACAAGATTGCCCTCGTCGATCAGTGTTTTTGCCCGGATCCCGAGAGGCGTTTTTAAGGCAATTTCAGCCCGCAGCATATCCCCCGTGGAAATATGTGCGAGCGAGTACCTTTCAGCAATACCTTCCGCCTGGGTGCCTTTGCCGGCAGCGGGCGGCCCTAAAAGTATCAGCTTCATATGAAATTTTCTCCCTTTATTGAGCCATGGAAGCCCCGCCCCGGTTTTCGGCGCTTTTGAAGGCGCGAAGACCGGGCGCGAGGCTTTTGATTTAGTTTGGGATCAGTTGAGGAATCCCTTGTAAGTCCTTGCGAGCATCAGCGAATCGAGCTGATCGGCGACCTCGAGGGAAACGCTGATCATGATCAGGATGCTGGTAGGACCGAAGGCACGGAGGACCTTGATGTCCAGTACCTTGAGCAGGACGGTCGGAACGATCGCAACAAGCATGAGGAAGATCGCGCCGAACATGGTCAGACGGCTGCTCTTCCTCTGGAGATAATCGGAGGTGGGCCTGCCGGGACGGATGCCGGTGATGAAACCGCCGTTCTGCTGGAGATTCTTGGAGATCTCAACAGGGTTGAAGGTGATGGAAGAGTAGAAGTACGCAAATCCGACGATCAGCAGCGCGTAGATAACGTAGTAGATGACAAGACCGAGGGGGTTGTCGCTGCTTGCGCTGAGATAGGTGGATACGAACTTGTAGAAACCGCTGTTGGGCCAGAACTGACCAATCATCGCGGGGACCTGGAGAATGGTCATTGCGAAGATCAGCGGCATAACGCCGTTCGCGTTCGCCTTGAGGGGGATGTGCGTGGACTGACCGCCGTAAAGCTTCCTGCCGACAACGCGCTTTGCGTACTGGACGGGGATGCGGCGAACAGCCTTCTCGACCATGACGATGCCGACGACCATGAGCAGAACGATCACGATGACGGCGATGGAATACCACCATGAGTACGCGAGGTCTCCGGTGGACGGGATGCCGAGGTGGAAGGTACCGACGATGATATCCTTGACCACAGCGGGGACGGAGGAAACGATCGAAGCGAAGATCAGCATCGAAACGCCGTTGCCGATTCCCTTTTCGGTGATCCTCTCACCCATCCACATCAGGAACGCAGTACCTGCGGTGCAGCAAATGCCGGTTACGAGATACGGAGTGAAGCCGTTCATGAACTTGCCGAAGCCGCTGGTGCCGAAGAGAGTGACTTCCTTCAGCAGGCTCTGGCCGTTGGAAAGGCTCTGAAGACCGACAACGATGCTGATGGACTGGATCAGAGCCAGCACAACACCGACGATACGGGTGATCTTTTCGATCTTCTTCTGGCCGTCCTCTTCCTTGCTGAGCTTCTCGAGCGCGGGGATCGCGATCGCGAGGAGCTGCATGATAATGGAAGCGGTGATGTAAGGCGAGATACCCATTGCAAAGAGCGAGAACTGGCTCAGGGATCCGCCGGAGAAGAGGTCGAGGAAGTTCAGGAAGTCATACTGGGAAGCAGACTTCATGATCTCGCCGAGCTTGGTGGTGTCGACGGTCGGAACGGGGATAAAGCTGCCGAGGCGGTACACAACGATCAGAAGAAGGGTGTACAGCATCTTGGAGCGAATATCCTTGACCTTCCATGCATTGATGAAAGTCTTGATCATTCAGCCACCTCAACAGTTCCGCCCGCGTTTGCGATAGCTTCACGGGCTGCTGCAGATACCTTCGCCGCCTTAACGGTCAGACGCTTTGTGAGCTCGCCGCGGCCCAGAACCTTGAGGCCGTCCTTTTCGATCTTGCTGATCGCGCCGCACTCTTTGAGGAATTCGGCGGTGATCACGGTATCGTTCTCGAAGCGCTCGAGGTCGCCAACGTTAACGATAGTGTAAACTTTCATGAAGTTGTTGTGGAAGCCCCTCTTAGGGAGACGACGGGGCAGAGGCATCTGACCGCCTTCAAATCCGTTCTTCTTGCTTCCGCTGCGCGCCTTCTGGCCCTTGTGACCGTAACCGGCGGTCTTGCCGATACCGGAACCGGAGCCGCGGCCCACACGCTTCTTTGCACTGGTAGAACCCTTAGCGGGCCTTAACTCATGTAGATTCATGCGGTACCTCCTTATTCGTCAACTTCTTCCACCTTGACAAGGTGCTTGACTTTGAAAATCATGCCGCGAGTGCATGCGTTGTCGGGCTTGACGACCGAGCTGCCGGTCTTGTGAAGGCCAAGAGCCTTGACAGTCGCCTGCTGGTCCTTCAGAGCGCCGATGGTGCTCTTTACGAGAGTAACTTTAAGGTTTGCCATTGTCGAATTCCTCCGTTAGTCAAGGATCTCCTCGACGGTCTTGCCGCGCAGGCGAGCGATCTGCTCGGCGGTGCGGAGCTGTGCGAGGCCGTTAAGGGTGGCCTTAACGCAGTTGGCGGGGTTGTTGGAGCCGTAGCTCTTGGTGCGGATGTCCTTGATGCCGACGGATTCGAGCACGCTGCGGACGGGGCCGCCGGCGATGACGCCGGTACCGGGCTCAGCGGGGAGCATGCGGACATGGCCCTTGGAGAACTTGCCTTCGACTGCGTGGGGAATGGTGGTTCCGACGATCGGGACGGTGATGAGGTGGCGCTTCGCATCCTCGACGCCCTTGCGGACTGCTTCGGGGATCTCAGCGGCCTTGCCCATGCCGACGCCAACGCGGCCCTTCTCATCGCCAACGACGATCAGAGCGGAGAAACGGAAGATCTTACCGCCCTTGACAACCTTTGCAACGCGGTTGACGGCAACGAGCTTCTCTTTGAATTCCGGAACTTCCGGAGTGAAATTACGCCTATTCTGCTGCATCTTGTGCCTCCTTAGAATTCCAGTCCGCCTTTGCGGGCGCCGGCTGCGAGCTCGGCGACACGGCCGGTGTAGAGATAACCGCCGCGGTCATAGACCACTTTGGTCACGCCTTTTTCGACGGCGCGCTTGGCAACGGTTTCACCGACGATGAA
Organism: Christensenella sp. UBA1214; assembly: GCA_002309375.1. Lineage (GTDB taxonomy): Bacteria > Bacillota > Clostridia > Christensenellales > CAG-138 > PeH17. Next base: position 19,586 of record DBXK01000033.1, read on the forward strand.
AGCCGCTTCCTTCTTGTTCTTGCCTTCGAGCTGAGCCTTGATGGATGCTTCAACGGTGGAAGCTGCCGCAATGGTATTTCCGACGGAATCGTCGATGACCTGGGCGTAGATGTGGTTAAGGCTGCGGTAAACATTCAGGCGGGGCCGCACGGGAGTGCCGATGAGATGCCGGCGGGTACGGTAATGGCGTGCCTTGCGCTTTGCATTTTTATCAAGCTTGCTAATCATAATGCTGTACTCCTTCTGATTACTTACCGGTCTTGCCTTCCTTACGGATAATGGTCTCATAGTCGTACTTGATACCTTTACCCTTGTAAGGCTCGGGAGGACGGACCTCGCGGATCTCAGCCGCGATCTGGCCGACCTTCTGCTTGTCGATACCCATGACGGTGATCTTGTTCGGAGCGGGGACGTCGAAAGTGATGCCGTCGCCCTCTTCGAATTCAACGGGATGGGAGTAGCCGACGTTCAGAACGAGCTTGTTGCCGTTCTTCTGGGCACGGTAGCCGGTGCCGTTGATCTCGAGCTTCTTCTCGAAGCCCTTGGTGGTACCGACGACCATGTTGTTGATGAGAGTACGGGAGAGACCGTGCAGGGAACGATCCTCTTTTTCGTCGCTGGGGCGCTCGACCTTGAAAATACCGTTTTCCTCGGATACCTTGATCCTCGGATTGATCTTCTGGCTGAGCTCGCCCTTGGGTCCCTTGACGGTGACGGTGTTATCGTCAGAAACCGTGATTGTCACTCCGGACGGAATGGTGATCGGAAGTTTTCCGATTCGAGACATTTTGCACCTCCAAAAAATTTTGAAAAATATTTATGCTTTCCGTCTTCCACCGGGGAGGCCGAAGGCCCGAAAAGAGGCCCCGGCAGAAGCGGACTGAGCCGGTTGGGTTCCGGGACCTCTCGGTCCCGGGTTCGGTAACGAATTACCAGATGTAAGCGAGAACTTCGCCGCCCACGCCCATCTTCCTTGCCTCGCGGTCGGTCATGATGCCCTTCGAGGTGGAGATGATGGCGATTCCGAGACCGTTCAGCACCTTGGGGATGTTGTCCTTGCGGGCATAAACGCGGAGGCCGGGCTTGGAAATGCGCTTGAGGCCGGTGATGACGCGCTGCTTGTTGGCAGCATACTTCAGAGTGATGGTCATCATCTTTTCAACGCCTTCTTCGTTGACGGTGTAGCCCTTGATGTAGCCTTCATTGAGGAGGATGTCCGCAATGGCGAGCTTCATGTTGGAAACGGGGACGTCAACGGTATCGTGCTTGACGATGAGAGCGTTGCGGATCCTGGTGAGCATATCAGCAATGGGATCTGTTACGAGCATTGTATTCTTCCTCCTTAATTACCAGCTTGCCTTGCGAACGCCGGGGATCTCGCCCTTGTAAGCGAGCTCGCGGAAGCAAACGCGGCAGATGCCGTACTTACGAAGCACGGAGTGGGGCCTGCCGCAGATACGGCAACGGGTGTAAGCCCTGGTGGAAAACTTGGGAGTTGCCTGCTGCTTGTTTTTGAGTGCTGTCTTTGCCATTACTGTTTCCTCCCTTATTCGTTGGTGCCGAAGGGCATGCCGAGGAGCTTGAGAAGCTCGCGGGCTTCTTCATCGGTCTTTGCGGTGGTGACGAAGATTACGTCCATACCGCGGACCTTATCAACATCGTCATAGTTGATCTCGGGGAAGATCAGCTGTTCCTTGAGGCCCATGGCGTAGTTGCCGCGGCCGTCAAAGCTGGTGTCGGACACGCCGCGGAAGTCGCGGACGCGGGGCAGGACGATGTTCATGAGCTTATCGGCGAAGTAGTACATGCGGTCGCCGCGGAGGGTGACCTTTGCGCCGACGTTCATGCCCTGACGAACTTTGAAGTTCGCGACGGACTTCTTGGCCTTGGTGATGACGGGCTTCTGGCCTGCGATCAGACCGAGCTCTTCAACGGCGGCGTCGATGCCCTTGGGGTTATCCTTATCGGAGCCGAGGCCCATGTTAAGGACGATCTTCTCGAGCTTCGGAACCTCCATGGGGTTCTTGTAGCCGAATTTTTCAACGAGCTGAGGAACGATCTCCTTATACTTGACGCGGAGACGAGCGGGCTCGGTGAACGGTTTGGCTTCCTCGCCTTTGTTTTTCTTCTTCGCGGGAGCCGGTGCGTTTTCTTTCTTTGCCACTGTTAGTTACCTCCTCAGTCGATGTTCTTGCCGCACTTCTTGCAGGTACGGACCTTGATGGTCTTGCCGCCCTTCTCGATGAAGGAATGGCCGACGCGGGTGGGTTTCTTGCAGCTGGGGCAGACCAGCATCACGTTGGAAACGTGGATGGTGCCTTCCTGCTCGATCCTGCCGCCGGTCTCGCCCTGCCTGCGGGGCTTGGTGTGACGGACGGTCATGTTCCTGCCCTGGACGACGATGCGCTGAGCGGAGGGATAGACCTTGAGGACTTTACCGGTCTTGCCGGAATCCTTCATGTTATCGCCGGTGATGATCATGACGGTATCGCCGGTACGAATGTTCATCTTGCTTGACATAGCTTACCTCCTCTTACAGCACTTCGGGTGCGAGGGACACGATCTTCATGTAGTCCTTCTCACGAAGTTCCCTTGCGACGGGTCCGAAGATACGGGTGCCGCGGGGCTGCTTCTGGTCGTTGATGATGACAGCTGCGTTATCGTCGAACCTGATGTGGCTGCCATCTTCGCGATGGATGCCGGTCACGGTGCGGACGACGACTGCCTTCACAACATCCTTTTTCTTGACTGCGCCGCCGGGGGATGCGCTCTTAACAGAAGCAACGATGACGTCGCCAATGCTTGCGAACTTCCTCTTGGAGCCGCCAAGAACACGGATGCACATAATTTCTTTAGCGCCGCTGTTGTCGGCAACTTTTAACCTGGTTTGCGGTTGAATCATGTTGTCCTCCCTACGGCTTACTTAGCCTTCTCAATGATCTTCACGAGACGCCAGCGCTTATCCTTGGAAAGGGGGCGGGTCTCCATGATCCTGACGGTATCGCCGATACCGCACTCATTGTTCTCGTCGTGGGCCTTGACCTTCAGGGTGTGGTTGACCATCTTGCCGTAAAGGGGATGACGAACCTTGGTCTTGACTTCAACGACGATCGTTTTATCCATCTTATCGCTGGTGACGACACCAACGCGGGTCTTACGGAAGCCCCTGACGGGAGCATTGTTCATTTCCATTTAAATATCCTCCCTTAATTAAGCACGCTCGTTGATAAGAGTCTTGACCCTTGCGATGTCACGCTTGCATTCCTTCATGAGCATGGGGTTTGCGAGCTGACCGGTTGCGTGGCGGAATCTGAGGTTGAACAGCTCGGCCTTCAGTTCGTTTTCCTTGGCCTTGAGCTCTTCAACGCTGAGCTGCTGCAGCTTTTCCCATTCTTTCTTGTTCATGGCTTACTCCTCCACGGTCTCTTCAACTTTGGCTGCCTGGGCTTCCATGTCAGCCTTCCTGACGAACTTGCACTTCAGCGGGAGCTTGTGCATCGCAAGACGGAGCGCCTCGCGAGCAACGGGCTCTTCGACCTCGGCGACCTCGAAGAGGATCCTGCCGGGCTTGACGACCGCTACCCAATACTCGGGGGAACCTTTACCGGAACCCAT
>DBXK01000033.1:23290-23419 GCA_002309375.1 Christensenella sp. UBA1214
TTGCTGGTGACCCAGGAGGGCTCCAGTGCAACGAGACCATATTCGCCGTACGCGATCCTGTTTCCGCGCTGGGCGGTGCCCTTCATGCGGCCACGGTGTACCCTGCGGCGCTTAACTCTCTTAGGCATT
>DBXK01000033.1:23475-46991 GCA_002309375.1 Christensenella sp. UBA1214
CCGATGCGGCCGTAGGTGGTCTTCGCCTCGGCGAAGCCGTATTCGATGTCCGCACGGATGGTCTGCAGCGGGGTGGAGCCTTCGTTGTAGCCCTCGGTACGTGCAATTTCTGCACCGCCGAGACGGCCGCCGCACTTGACCTTGATACCCTTCGCACCGGCCTTCATGGCACGGCTCAGAGCCTGCTTCATGGCGCGGCGGAAGGAAGTCCTCTTCTCGAGTGCCGCCGCGATGCTCTCAGCAACGAGCTGAGCGTTCGCATCGGGGTTGCGCACTTCGATGATGTTGACGTTGGCGGGCCTGCCGACAAGGTTGCTCAGCTCGGCGCGGATAGCGTCGACGCCGACGCCGCCCTTACCGATCAGGAGGCCGGGACGGGCGGTGTGGATGCCGACCGTGACCTTGCTCGCAGCGCGGGCGATGTCGATCTTCGCGATGCCCGCTTCGTAGTACTTGTTCTTCAGGAAATCCCTGATCTTCTTATCCTCGATGAGGAAGTTTGCGAAGTCCTTCTTATTAGCATACCAGCGGGTGTTCCAATCCCTGATGACGCCAACGCGGAAGCCATTCGGATTAACTTTCTGTCCCATTGTATGTCCTCCCCTTATTTCTTCTCGTCCAGGATGATGGTGATGTGGCTGGTGCGCTTGCGGATCCTCGATGCGCTGCCGCGGGAACGGGGCCTGTAGCGGCGGAGGGTGGGACCCTGGTTCGCGAACACTTCGGCGACGTAGAGGGTCTCGCGGTCCATGTCGAGGTTGTTCTCCGCGTTCGCGATCGCGCTGCGCAGGAGCTTGAGGGTGGGCTCGGACGCCGCCTTGGGGGTGTACATCAGGATCGCCTCAGCCTCGTCGACGCTCTTGCCGCGGATCAGGTCGATGACGACCTTTACCTTACGGGAAGAAATGCGGATGTATTTCGCGGTCGCGTGGGGACGCTTTTCGGCGTTCTCCCTGCGCTCTGCTGCTTTTTCTTTAGATCTCAGTGCCATGTGAACGCCTCCTTATTTACCGCGTGTTGCCTTTTCCGAACCGCGGTGGCCGCGGAAGGTGCGGGTGGGTGCGAATTCGCCGAGCTTGTGCCCGACCATATCCTCGGTGATGTATACGGGGACGTGCTTCTTGCCGTCGTGGACAGCAATGGTGTGACCGATCATTTCGGGGAAAATGGTGGAAGCTCTGGACCAGGTCTTGAGGACGGACTTCTTGCCGGATTCGTTCATCGCGATAACGCGGTCAAGCAGCCTTTCGCTCACAAAGGGTCCTTTTTTGATTGATCTGCTCATAATTTATCTCCCTTCTGTGATCACTTACCGTCCCTGCGGCGGACGATGTACTTATCGTTGATGTTCTTGGTCTTCCTGGTCTTGTAACCGAGGGCGGGCTTACCCCAAGGAGTGACCGGGCCGGGACGGCCGATCGGAGCCTTGCCCTCACCACCGCCGTGGGGGTGGTCGTTCGGGTTCATGACGGAACCGCGGACGGTGGGACGGAAGCCCATGTGACGCTTGCGGCCCGCTTTACCGAGCTTGATGTTGACGGAGTCGATGTTGCCGACCTGGCCGATGGTTGCTTTGCAGCCCATGGGGATCAGACGGACTTCGCCGCTGGGAAGACGGACCTGAGCATACTTGCCTTCCTTTGCGAGGAGCTGAGCCGCGTTGCCCGCGCTGCGGACAAGCTGAGCGCCCTTGCCGGGAAGCAGCTCGATGCAGTGGACCATGGTGCCGACGGGGATATTCTTGAGGGGCAGTGCGTTGCCGACTTTGATATCCGCGTTCTCGCCGGAGACGATGGTCTCGCCGACCTTGAGGCCGAAGGGAGCGATGATGTAGCGCTTTTCGCCGTCCGCATAGTTCAGAAGAGCGATGTTCGCGCTGCGGTTGGGATCGTATTCGATCGTTGCGACTTTCGCGGGGACGTTGTCCTTATTGCGCTTGAAGTCGACGATGCGGTACTGGCGCTTTGCACCGCCGCCGCGATGACGGACGGTGATCCTGCCGCGGTTGTTGCGGCCGGCGTTGCTCTTGAGGTTCTCCATCAGGGAACGCTCGGGCTTGGTGCAGGTAATCTCCTCATAAGTGGAGACGGTCATAAAGCGCTGACCGGGAGTGTTGGGCTTAATCTTTCTGATTGCCATTGTGTGCCTCCTTACTGAGCCATGTTGTCGAAGGCTTCGATGGTCTTGGAATCAGCCGTGAGGGTGATGTAAGCCTTCTTGGTGGAGGGGCGGCGGCCTTCGAAACGGCCCTGCCTCTTGATCTTGCCGAGGTGGTTGACGGTGTTGACCCTTTCAACCTTGACGCCGTCGAAGATGGTCTCGATGGCCTGCTTGATCTCGGTCTTGCCCGCTTTCTTGTTGACGATGAAGACGTAGGTCTTGCCGCCGATGACTTCGTAGCTCTTTTCGGTGAGCACGGGCTTGATGATGATGTCGTGAGCGTTCATTATGCGTATACCTCCTCGACTTTGGCGACCGCGCCGCGGGTTGCGATGACGGCGTCGTACTTGAGAACGTCGTAGGTGTTCAGCATTCCGACAGTGGTGGTCGCGACGCCCTGGATGTTGTTCGCAGCGCGGACAACGGTCTCGTTGACTTCTTCGGTCACGATAAGCGCGTTGGCGATCTTGAGATTGCCGAGGACCTTGACCATTTCGCGGGTCTTGGGAGCGCTCAGCTCGAGGCTGTCGAGAACGATGAATTTCTCAGCTGCGACCTTCGCGGAGAGAGCGGACTTGAGGGCGACCCTCTTGAGCTTCTTGTTGAGGCTCAGACGATAGTCGCGGGGCTTCGGTGCGAACACGACGCCGCCGTGGGTCCACTGAGGTGAACGGGTGGAACCCTGACGGGCGCGGCCGGTGCCCTTCTGCCTCCAGGGCTTCTTGCCGCCGCCGGAGACTTCGGCGCGGGTCTTCGCGCTCTGGGTGCCCTGGCGCTGGTTTGCGAGATACGCCTTCACATAGGCGTGCATTGCGGGAACGTTGACTTCCTGACCGAAGACGGCCTCGGAGAGTTCCATATCGCCGACTTTGTTGCCGGAAATATTGTAAATTGCTACGTTAGGCATGTTTGACCCTCCTATTACTTGACCGTGCTGCGGACGAGAACGAGGCCGCCCTTTGCACCGGGGATCGCGCCCTTGATGAGGAGCAGGTTGCGCTCCGCGTCGGCGCGGACAACTTCGAGGTTCTGAACCGTGATGCGCTCGCGGCCCATGTGGCCGGGAAGGTGCTTGGTCTTGAAGACCTCGCCGGGATAGGTGCAAGCACCCATGGAGCCGGCTACGCGGTAGGAATGTGAACCGTGGGTCTTGCGGCCCCTGGCCTGATTCCAGCGCTTGATGTTGCCTTCGAAGCCCTTGCCCTTGCTGGTGCCGGTGACGTCAACGTGGTCGCCCTTTGCGAAGGTATCGGCCTTGATGACGGTGCCGACCTCGTAGGTCTCGGCGTTGTCGAGCTTGAATTCCTTAACGTAACGGTGGGCCTGAACGCCCGCTTTCCTGAGATGACCGAGCTCGGGCTTGGTGATGAGCTTTTCGCGAACGGGCTGGAAAGCCATCTGGACTGCCGCGTAGCCGTCGTTTTCAACGGTCTTGACCTGGGTGACGGGGCAGGGACCTGCCAGAACGACCGTCACGGGGATCATGGTGCCATCTTCGAGGAAGAGCTGGGTCATGCCGATTTTCTTTCCCAGTATTGCCTGTTTCATTTCTCTACCTCCGGAATCACAGCTTGATCTCGATGTCGACACCGGCGGGGAGATCGAGCTTCATCAGCGCGTCAACGGTCTTTGCCGAGGGCTGGAGGATGTCGATCAGGCGCTTGTGGGTGCGCATTTCAAACTGCTCTCTTGAGTCCTTGTACTTGTGGGGTGCGCGAAGGATGGTTACGATTTCCTTCTCCGTCGGAAGGGGGATGGGACCGGAAACGCGTGCGCCGTTCCTTCTTGCCGCTTCGACGATTTTCTCTGCGCTCTGGTCGATGAGGTTGTGCTCATACGCCTTGAGCTTGATGCGGATCCTTGTGTTTGCCATTTTTATCTCCTCTCGATTTTGTGTGCGGTTATCGCCGCACTCGATTGTTGGCAGTACACCCGGCCGTGCGTTGCGAATTTAATAACGTACGGCGGGGCGCAATGCCCCACCTCTCTCCCGGTTTCCGCTCTCCGCCCCGGAGTAACTTTGAGGCGAAGCGCTTGCTTCCGGAATAAAGGGTGCCCGATCTTGTCAGGCCTCCTGCGTGAATTACCCGGATTGGCGACCGGCAACCTCCCGCAGGGAATTGTCCGTTTCCACGGACAGCGGCTCGCGCTCTATTGTCAGCATGACGGGCGGAGATTAGGCCAGCGCAGGCATAATACGCCCCAAGGCGCGAACAGTCCTATTATAACTCAAATACGGATTTTGTCAATACCTTTTTTCTGTCCGAAAGCCCGTTTTTGCATGTTTTTTCAAGATTTTTTATGTATTATTCTGTATATTTGCGAAAATTGAGCCCAATGTACCCGCGGCCGTGTGTTTTCAGCGTTCCGGCAGCGCAGCGTCCGCCGCCGCTTCTTCCGCCGGATCATACCTCCCCTTCCCCCGTTTTTCGCCAAATCCCCCCTTCCTTCTCCGCGCCGTTTCGACCATCCCGCTGCAGGCTTTGTGTTATGATTCAACCGTCGGGCGGCGCATGGCTGCACTCCGCTCCGGCAAAGGAGGCTGCTGCTTGTTTTTAGCCGTAAAAACAAATGTATATTGAGCTGTTTCTGCTCGATAACCTCCTGATGGACCTTCTGATCCTGCGGCTCGCGGCGGCAATGCTTTCGATCCGGGCGTCCTTTTGGCGATCATCGCTCTTTGCCCTGCTCGGCGCTGCTGCCGCCGCCGCTGCCGCAGGAGGCGCCGCATTCCTGCTCTCTCCGGCAGGGAAGCTCGGACTTACTCTTTTGATGTCCTTCGCCGTTCCGGGTAAAAGGCTGCGGAGCCGGGCATGCGCATTCGGCGCGGTCCTGCTTGCCTCAGCGATCGTCGGCGGTGCGGTCCTGCTCGCTGCTATCGCGCTCGGCGAGGAACTCGGCTCCGGCGGGATCGGCCTTCATGCGGCACTGATCGGCTTTTTCGCGGCGAGCTTTCTTCCCAGAGCGATCCGGAAGCTGCTTTCACGCAGGATCGCAGAGGAAAAGACGGTGCGGCTGCGAGCTGAATTCACGGGCTGCGGGGCGATCGAGTGTGCGGCGCTGATCGACACCGGCAATGCGCTGAAAAGCCCGATCGGCGGTCTTCCCGTGATCGTGCTGAGCCGAAGGAAATACCCCGAAGCGGCGGCGCTGGCAAGCATCCCGATTCCGATCCGGACGGCAGCGGGCAGCGCGGTTATTTATGCCCTCCGTCCTAAAAAGCTGCTGCTGAACGGTGCACCGGCGAACGCGCTGATCGCATTCTCCTCCGCCGAAACGGCGCTCGTGCCGCCCGCGGCGGTGCCTGCGGCATGAATTATTATTATAATAATGTAATGATGTGTCCGTCGTTTACTGCTCTCCGATTTAAAACCCTTGCCGAGGATCGAGCGGTGCGCAAATACTGCTTCGGGAGAACCTCATGCTCAAACTTATTAAAAAACTCATTGCCGCGCTCTTCGGGCGCCTCTGCCCCGGCGGCGAGATCAACTATATCGGCACCGGCGAATCCCTGCCTCCTCCCCTCTCGAAGGAGGAGGAGCTTGCGCTTTCCGAAAGGCTGACAGCCGGCGACGAGGCGGCAAAGCAAAGGCTGATCGAGCATAATCTCCGTCTCGTCGTCTATATTGCCAAGAAATTCGACAATACCGGAGTTTCGATCGAGGATCTTATTTCGATCGGCACGATCGGGCTGATAAAGGCCGTGAATACCTTCCGCTCGGACAGGAACATCAAGCTTGCGACCTATGCGAGCCGCTGCATCGAGAATGAGATCCTGATGCACCTTCGCAAGACCAGCCGGCAGAAGCTGGAGGTCAGCCTCGATGAACCGCTCAACGTCGATTGGGACGGCAATGAATTGCTGCTTTCGGATGTGCTCGGGACCGACGGCAGCGACGTCGACAGAGAGCTCGAGGACGCCGTGGACCGCGAGCTGCTGCGCGCCGCGCTTTCAAAGCTGACGGAACGCGATAAAAAGATCGTTGAACTGCGCTTCGGTCTCAACGGGCGGCGGGAATGCACACAGAAGCAGGTCGCAGATATCCTCGGCATTTCCCAGAGCTATATTTCGCGCCTTGAGAAGCGGATAATGCAGTCGCTTTATGACGATATCCTCTCGATGCAGTAGCTTTCTCCATTGCTCCGGGCGCTGTCTTCCGCCCCCCGGCCTTTGCCGGGGTTTTTCCTTTTTTCTTAAAAAACTGCTTTAAAACCGCCGAATACAGGTATACAATTCGGCATTTTTTCATTTCAAAGTGTTGACAAGTATATTAAATCGGTTTATAATGAAGAATGATAATTGTATATCTACATTATTACTTGTCAGAAAGAGAGAGTTAAACTATGCAGCTTAGAGACATTGCAGAGGAAATGCAGCAGCGGTCCATGGCAGCCCGTGATTGGGTCTTTCAGGTTCTCCGCACAGCGATCATCCGCGGCGTTCTGCCCGGTGGTATGCCCCTCCGTCAGGATGAGATCTCCGCTCAGCTGAGCGTGAGCCACATCCCCGTCCGCGAAGCCTTCCGTCAGCTCGACGCGCAGGGCCTCGTCCGCATCTATCCGAACCGCGGCGCCGTTGTCACGAAGCTCACCCGTGAGGAGCTCGAAAACGCAATGGATACACGCATCATTCTCGAAATGGGCGCGATCCGTGCGGCGATCCCCCTCATGACAGAGGAGTGCATCGAAAAGGCTTCCGAGATCCTTGCCCAGTGCGACGTTGAGACCGATGCGAACAAGCTCGAGGATCTGAACCTCCAGTTCCATCTTACGCTCTACGGCGCAACGAACAACGGCTTCCTGCTCCAGCTCATTGAGCAGCTCCACGCGAACGTCGACAGGTACATCCGCCCCTATTATTCCGCGGCGGAGGTTTCCAGTCAGTCCCGCGGCGAGCATTATAAGCTCATCGAGGCCTGCCGCAGCGGCGATACCGAGTTCGCAGCGGCGATCCTCCGCACCCACCTTGAAAAGACCAAGGTGCTTTCGCTGAATTCGCCCATCCTCCAGGCCTGAAGCTTTCGCCTGTCCCAAACATAAGGGCGTTTGTTTCAGTATGCCCCGCCGGCATCCTTCGGCCGGGAGGCAGTCCCGATAAGCTCATCAGTCATATCAAAACCGTTTCGGAAAGCGGCAGCCTATCGCTCCGCTTTCCTTTATTTTTCGAAGAAACAAAAACACGCAAAAAAGCCGATCCATCCTTTTCTTTCCGTATACGACCGCAAAAAACGGGCAAACTATGCTCACCGACGGCGGACTTGAAAGAGCCGCCTCAGCGAAAAGGAGAGGATGATAACAAATGGATAAAAAACACGAAAGAAAATGGCGGATGCGCCAGCTGAAGCTGCGCTCCGCGATCTTTTTCCGCAAAAACGGCCTCTATGTAATGGCGCTCGGCTGCCTCGCCGTGCTCGGCGTCGCCGCCGCGCTGCTCTTCAGCGGGAACAGCGAAACGCCGCAGCCTGTCAACCGCTCCGATGACGAACGCCTCTCGGACGTTGCGGACGCCCAGGCTTCACCGGAGCCGTCGCCGACGGTTTGGCCTTCGCGGGCGCCGTGGATCATGCCGACGCCGCATATAGTGAGCCCGACTTCGGATCCTTCCCTCACTCCCGTTCCGGATTTCACGGTTCCTCCCGAGGAAACGCCCGATCCGCTGCTCGAGATGCTTCAATCCCCCGTAAAAGGGTCGGTCATCCGGGTCTTTGCAGTCAATTCACTGATCTATTCGAAAACGCTCGGTCAATGGATGACGCATCCCGGCGTCGATATCGCCGCTGCGAAGGGCGATGAAGTGCGCGCTGTCCTCGCAGGGACCGTCGATCGGGTCTATCGCGACGATATGCTCGGCGTCACCGTCGTGATCCGCCATGAAAACGGCCTCGTCAGCGTCTATTCCTCCTTGAAGGAGGAGCCTCCCGTCAGCGAAGGCAGCTCAGTCGATGCGCGGCAGCTCATTGGTTATGTGGGCGATACGGCGATCGGCGAATGCGCGGAGCGGAGCCATCTTCATTTCGAGCTGCACTATAACGGCAGCCCGATCGATCCCGCCGGACTCATTATCTTCGACAAGGAATGACGAACTCTTGCGGCAGGCGGCGAAAAGCTGTATAATAGGGCGGTAATAAATCCGAAAGGGAAACCGCTGCCATGAAAGCTTTGTTTGCCGTAAGGCCAAAGGACCGCTTACGCCGCGCCGGCATGCTTGCCGCCGCATGCATTTTCCTCGCTTCCGCGCTGCTTCTCTGCGCCTGCGGAAAGCCGAACGACCCGGAGCCGACGCCTTCCCCGGCGGAAATCTCCGGCCTTGCGATCGAGGACGGCAAAGCCGTTTACCGTGACGACTATGTCGAGATCCGCTTCCCCGAAGGCTATTTCATCGCCGTTGACAATACGGAAAACATGGGCAACGTATATCATGCCTATCTGATGTTCAAGCATGAGAGCGATTTTTCGGGCTCGCAGGCAGTTTATTACTCCATGCATATCGAGAGCGACGTATACATGAAGATGGTAACGGACAAGGCGAGCGTTGAAGCTCAGCTCATCAAAACCTTTGAAGGCAAGGGCAAGACGGTCGAGATCGTCGATTTCAACAATCTGACCCAGGAAGGCTGCCGCGGCTACATCATCGAATACAAAACCGGCACGGACGGCGAAGGCATCACGCAGATCATCTACTGCGGCCTGACGAAGGGCAGTGAATTCGTCAGCGTCACCTTCAACTGCACGGATGAAAGCCTTCTTCCCGAAATGCGCGAAGCGGCAAAGAGCATCCGCCTTAAAACCGAATAAGATCTTCTGATAACGGAAAAAGCGCTTTCCCCGAAGGAAGGCGCTTTTTTTATGCCGCAAAACGGTTTGTTATTGCTTCGGCAGTTCGATCTTCACCGAGATATTGCCCTTTTTAAGGCTCTCCATGATCTGCCGCAGCTGCTCCGAAACGCTTTCGACTTCCCCTTCGAGCTCCTTCGCCGTCATTCTGAGGGCGCCGGTGCGGACGCTCGCAAGCTGGATCATGCCGTCCGACGAGGCGACGCGCACGGCGTAATTCTTCCCGATCTCGTCGATCAGGCGCTCGATCAGCATATCCGCAGTTTCATTTTCCTTTGTATAAGCGACGCGCAGACCGTGATAGCCGAACCTTTCGCCGGCGTTGCCCTTCACGCGGTAACCGTCGAAGATCAGCACGACCTCGTTCTTTTTATAGCCGCAGTAGTTGGCGAGGATGTCCATCAACCGGTGCCTGGCGGCGGCGATATCCTCCGCCGCGAGCTTTTTGAGGCTTTCCCAGGCGAAAAGCATGTTATAGCCGTCCACGATCAGGTAATCCTTCTTCTTCGGCGCGGGCGGGATCGGCTTTTCCGGCGGTTTCTCCTCCGTTTGGGCCGGCTTGCCGTAATCCGGGCGCTTGATCGGGCCGAATTCACGGAGCATGATCCCTTCAAGCTCCTTTTCGTCAACATCGACGCTGCGGCGGACCGGCTTCTGCCCGCTCTCCCCCGCCGGACGGCCGGAAAGGCCGGTATCGCTGTGCATATACTCATGGACCCTGTCCCAGCGAACGACGAACCCGGCGCCGTGGGCGCAGAAAACGGAATCGGCCGTGTTTTCAACGTCCCTTTCGGGATCGTAGCCGATGGATGCGATGACCTCCTCCGCGTTCAGGCAGCGGTCATAGTGCGATACTTCTGCGGAGAATCGGCCCCTTCCGCCGGTGTAGGCCGCAAGCTCCCTTGCGTAACCGCGGAGCTTCGCGACCGGCGCAAAGCCCGAGATCGCGGCGGTTTCGGGCTCATCCCCTCCGTCTTCGATATCGAAACTGCCTCCCATCATGCGAATATCGCCAATCGCCCGCCCGAGCTGCTCGCGGGGGAGCTCGATGCGGTAGGAATAATACGGTTCGAGCAGTATGCTTTCGGCCTTCATCAGGCCCTGGCGGATCGCGCGGTAGGTCGCCTGGCGGAAATCGCCGCCCTCGGTATGGGCAAGATGCGCGAGGCCGTCGACAAGGCTGATGCGCATATCCGTGATCGGCGAGCCCGTCAGAACGCCGAGATGCGTTTTCTCCGCGATATGGGTCATGATCAGCCGCTGCCAGTTGAGATCGAGGTCGTTCGTGCTGACGAGCGATTCGATCTCGATGCCGCTGCCCCGTTCGAGCGGCGAAAGCAGCAGGTGCACCTCCGCGTAATGCCGCAGCGGTTCGTAGTGCCCGACGCCCTCCACCGGCGCCGCGATCGTTTCCTTATAAAGGACTCGGCCTTCGTCGATATGCACTTCAAAGCCGAAGCGCTCGGCGATTATGCTTTTCAGTATCTCGCCCTGGATCTCCCCCATCAGCCGCGCACGGATCTCCCGGAGGCGGCTGTCCCATTCGATCAAAAGGGCCGGATCCTCCTCTGAAAGGCTGCGCAGCTTCCGGTATGCTGTTTGCGGATCGACGTCCGGCGGCAGTAAGATGCGGCAGCTCAGAACGGGCGTCAGCAGCGCTTCTTCCTCCCGCCGCTCCGCCTCGAAGCCGAGGCCTTTGCCGGGATATGTTTTTTCAAGGCCGGTGACAGCAACGACTTCTCCCGCCGGCGCGGATTGGAGCTGGGCGTATTTTTCGCCGGAATAAAGGCGAATCTGCGCGATCTTTTCGCTCTCTCCCCCGCTGTGCGCAACCGTCATGCGCGCCTCAAGGCTGCCGCCCGTCACGCGAAGATGGGTCAGCCGCGCACCCTGCGCATCGCGGGAGATCTTATAGACCCTTGCGCCGAAGGCTTCGCCGAAAGCTGGTGGGATCAGGAATTCGCCGAGTGCATCGATGAACTCCGAAACGCCCGTGAGCTTCAGCGCGGAGCCGAAAAAGCATGGAAAAAGCCGCTCCCCGCGGATCGTCTCCGCGATTTCGCCGTCTGTGAGGGCGCCTTTCGCGGAATAGCTTTCGAAGAGCGCCTCATCGGCGAGAGCAGCATGCTCCGCGCGCTCCTCCTTTATCGAAAAATCGGCGCAGCGGGGCGAGAGCTTCGACGAAAGTTCCTTCATGAGCTCTGCAGGGCTCCTTTGCATGATATCGGTTTTATTGATGAAGATGACCGTCGGAACGCGGTATTTGCGAAGAAGGCGCCAGAGTGTGACGGTATGCGCCTGCACGCCGTCGGCGCCGCTTATGAGCAGCACGGCGTAATCGAGGATGCGCAGCGTGCGCTCGGCCTCGGTCGAAAAATCGGCGTGACCCGGGGTGTCGATCAGGACCGCGTTCAGCTTTTCGGTCGTTATGACAGCCTGTTTTGAAAAGATCGTGATGCCGCGGGCGCGTTCGAGGGCATGGGTATCGAGGTGAGCGTCGCCGTGATCGACTCTCCCCCTCGTCCGGATCTGTCCGGTCAGATATAAAAGGCCCTCGCACAGTGTCGTTTTTCCCGCGTCCACATGAGCGAGGATCCCGATCGCCGTCCTGACTTTTTCCGTCATGCCGATCTCTCCGACAAAAAGAATATGCCGGCCCGAAAGGGGGGGGCCGGCTTTGATTTTATTTTTTAAGGCTCAGTATGATCCCGAGCGCGATCGACAGCGCCGCCGCTGCGATGACCCGGTATTCCGGCGGGAGCAGGAAGGTGGCCGTATGCGCGGGGATCCAGAAGAACGGGATCGTCTTCAAAACCGTGAAGGAAATGAAGCCGTGCCAGTCGATGCCGTTCACGATGCCCTTCAGACCGGGCTTTTTCGCGCCGCCGTGACGAAGCTCGAGGTATTTGTCCGTGCATTTATGGAATGCCATGAACACCGGCCCGAAGGTCATATTCATGAGCGCCGCCGTATAGAGCGCGCGCAGGAAATCATTCCAGAAGCCCTCTTCCGGGCCGGGCAGGAGCTTTCCCTTCATCATGCTTTCGACGCCGTTCGTGTAGAAATTCATCATGAACGTGATCGCAATGCCGATGAGGCCCCAGATGATCAGCCGCCAGACGACATAGACCGGCAGCATCCATTCCTTTTTGCGGATCCTTAGGGCAAGGATCTCGCCGACCGTCGCGAGCAGGGCGAATTTGACGAAGCCCATGATATAGGGATGATCGGACGAGAGCTGTTTGAAGACCTCGCGGCTCGCGGGGATTATCAGGATCAGCGCGAACGCCGCAAGCACCGCGAAGCAGCAGACTGCGACAGCGATCTGCGCGGACTTCTTCAGCGGAGCGGGCTCTCCGGTCTGTCCTTTTTTGCTTTTGTTTGCTTTATCTGTCTTTTTCATGGTTTTACTCGGCGTCGTGATTGACCTCCTCCGGCGGGGTATCGAGCCTGTGCGGATCGGTCATGCAGCGTTTGAAATACTTGAACGCGGAAGCAAAGTAGAAGCCGTCGCAGATGCGCTCGTCGGTATTTACGGTGAAATCGATATAGCGCTTCTGCACAACGGTGCCGTCGGCGGCAAGCTCATTCTCCCTGCGCTTCATGCCGAAGGCGAGGAAAACGGGGATGTTGCCGAAATTATAAAGATGATGAAAAACGGGCGGGATGCCGAGGGAGCCCATGCTCGTTACGAACATCGAACCGTGGAAGGGGGAAAGTTTTGTCAAAAAGCGCGGCAGATGGCCGAAATAATCGAGGGTCTTCAGGACCCAGACCGTGAACTTCATGAAAACGCCGGGGATGATGTTCAGCGCGCCGGCAAGCTTGTCGAAGCCGGAATCGAGCTCCTCTGTCGCCTTGGCTTTTTCCACTTCTCTATTGAATTTTTCATAGACGGTATAGGCCGTGTCATGCGGATCGAGGTAGATCGTTATGATCGTTTCGGAGCCCTCGAGGGTCATGTCCTTTTTGATGACCATGGAGATCTCGAGCTCATCGTCGCGGCTGTAGATGCGCTGGCCGCTGATGAAGCGGTTCACGGAGGGGAGCTTCGCGACGGTCCTTGCGTAGGCCGCGAGCAGAAGATGGGTATAGCCGAAATGGAGAAGCCCTTCCTCGCGCTTTTCGCGGATATAGGCGTCCGCCGCCGCGCAGTCGAAGCTGTCCTTGAAAAGATTGCAGGAGGCTCCGCGATCGGGCATGATGTACACGGCAACGCCGTTCATCGGATCGAGCGAGCGGACCCTTCGCCCGTCGCTGCGGTCGCCGCATTGGGGCAGCGGGCGGTCGCTCGTTGTTTTCTTCACTCCGGCGAGGACGGCAAGCACGGCGAGGATATCGAGCGCGATCGCCGCTTCGGACTGGAAGGGCGCGGCGCTGCCTGTGCTTCTGATCATCGGCAGCACTTCGAAAACGATCTGGCCGGCGAGGGCGAGCTGGAAACAGCAGATGCAGACGATGCGTCTCGGCGTGATGCTGCGCTTTCTTCCGCCGGTGCTGACTGTCAGCCTGTAAATGATCGCGAGCGCGAAGTATGCAAGCACGAGCACCGTTGCAAAAAACGCGCTGCCGATGCGTTTGTCGCCGGAAACATACAGCGCGATCGCTCTTGCAGCCAGGTACACAGCGTAAAAGAGCACCGGTTTCGCGGTCTTATAAAGCCTTTTCTCGCCGAAGACGATCAGCTTGACTGCGAAAGCCAGCGAACAGATGCAGGGCAGCACAAGAAAAATGACCGTCACAAGGAACGAGCTGACGTTCTCCGGCTTCCTCACCGGAGAGCTGTAATAGACAATCCTCGCTGCGACGGCCGCCGCGATGAAGAGCCCCGCTGCCCAAAGGAGAACATTTGTTTTTGAAATACCGTATGCGGAATACCGCTTTGCGGTATCGTTTTTTCTGTTTTCTTCCATGCGTATTATTATAACGCCTTGCCCTTGCGAAATCAACCGCAAAGCCGAAAAATGCCCGCGTTTTTCACCGGCGGGCATAAAAAACCGGGACCTCGGCCCCGGTAAAGCGTTATTTACTTATCTTCCTTCTGCGTGCCGCCGGCTGCCGGGCCGATGACGTTCACGGGAGCGTTGACCGGCCAGCGCAGGTTGTTGAGCGCGACGATGCCGAGATGGGTCGCCATGTCGGCAGTTCCGACGTCTCCATCCATCCTGCCGCCGACAGTGACCGTGACGGTGCCGTCGACATCTTCAACGGAAGTCACTTCGGGGATCACGGAGCCGCTCGAAAAAGTGACGGTGAACACCACAAGGTGGTTGTTCTTAAAGAAATCCTCGTTGTATTTTTCGGAGGCAGCCCTCTTTGCCTCATCGGAGAGCCTCGGAAGGACCTTGAGAGCGAAATCTTCGGCGCTCGTGATGATCTCGGGTTCGGTCTTGCCGCCGGTCTCGTAATCATAAGCAATGCGATGGAACTCAAAATCGATCTTGTTGGGGTCGGTGATCTCTCCGCTCACCTCGCCGCCGTTCGGCTCGGTCTCGGTCTCCATCGGAGCGGGCGTGGTGATCTCCGTTTCGGCATTCGAGCAGGCGATCGCCGCCGCGGCAAGCGCAAGGGTGAGGAGCATTGCGATTATCTTAATGTATCTTTTCATTTTCGTATCCGTCCTTTTCATTTAGTTGAAGCCCGCGGAGTGTTCCCCCGTCCATCGGCTTTCATCCATATAACGAATAAAGAACGGCGGCGGTTGAACCGCTCGCCGTTCGGTTTTTGTTATGAACGCTCGGTAAGCTCGCCGACGAGGTTTTTCTGCATCAGCATGCGGACAACGTCCATGTCGCTCGTCCTTCCGAGTACCCACATCAGCTTCGTGATCGACGCTTCGGTCGTCATATCCCCGGCGGATATCACACCGAGGTCGCGGAGGGGCCGGCTGACCTCGTAGATATCGGGCGAGGACTGTTCATACAGGCACTGGGAGGTCAGTATCACGGGGATGCCCTTCTCCATCAGCCTGCCGATCGCCTCGAGATGGTTCCTGCGGATCGAATGCATGCCGCCGAGGCCGAAGCCCTCGACAACGACGCCATGGATATCGCAGTCGATGCAGTAATCGAGCAGCTTCGGGCTCATGCCCGGGATCAGCTTCACGAGCGCGACGCGCGGGTCGATATCGGTCGAAAAGCTGAAGCCGCCCGGCAGCACCGGGTTATAGAGGGTGAGCAGCCTGCCGTCGCTGACGGTGCCGATATAGGGATAATTGATCGATTCGAAGGCGTTCAGCGAGGTCGTGCGCGTTTTGACGGCGCGGCAGCCGAGCATCAGGGAATTGCCGAAGCAGATATACACGCCGCCCGAGAGGGACTGTGCGGCGATCAGCGCATTCTCGAGATTATGCCGCCCGTCGGAATCCGGATAAACAGCCGGATACTGCGCGCCGGTCAGCACGACCGGGATCGGTATGCCCGCCAGCATGAAGCTCAGCATGCTCGCCGTGTAGGCCATCGTGTCCGTGCCGTGGGTGAGAACGATGCCGTCGCAGCTGCCGACGCTCGATTTGATCGCTTCCGCGATCGTGATCCATTCCTCGGGCTGGATGTTCGAGGAATCCATGCTGAACAGATCGATGCAGTGAACGTTCGAATAGTCGCCGCCGAGCAGAGCGAGCAGCTCCTTCGAGCTCAGGCCCGGCGCAAGGCCCTTGTCCGTCGGGACGCAGGCGATCGTGCCGCCGGTGGAGATGAGGTTGATCCTTTTCATTGGCAATGCCCTCCCTTTCGGTTCAAGTACGGGTTTTGTTTATTTGATCACTTCGCAGTGCATATACGGCACGAGCACATCGGGGATCCTGATGCTGCCGTCCGCCTGCTGATAGTTTTCGAGGATCGCGGCGACGGTGCGGCCGATGGCGACGCCGCTGCCGTTGAGGGTGTGCACAAGCTCCGGCTTGCTCTTCGCATCCCTGCGGAAGCGGATCTGAGCGCGGCGGGCCTGGAAATCTTCGAAATTGGAGCAGGAGCTGATCTCGACATATCGGCCGTAGCTCGGCATCCAAACTTCGATATCATAGGTCTTTGCGGAGCTGAAGCCGAGGTCGCCGGTGGAGAGGCAGACCACCCTGTAGGGAAGGCTGAGGCCCTGAAGGACCTTTTCGGCGTCGTTCGTGAGCTTTTCGAGCTCATCGTAGCTGGTTTCCGGCGCCACGAACTTCACGAGCTCGACCTTATTGAACTGATGCTGGCGGATAAGGCCGCGGGTATCCCTGCCCGCGCTGCCGGCTTCGCTCCTGAAGCATGCGCTGTATGCGCAGTACTTGATCGGCAGATCCTCGCCGTTCAGGATATCGCCCCTGTGGAGGTTCGTAACGGGGACCTCCGCCGTCGGGATCAGGAAATAATCGGTGCCGGCGACCTTGAAGGCGTCCTCCTCGAATTTCGGAAGCTGGCCGGTGCCGGTCATCGAGGCACGGTTGACCATATAGGGCGGGAAGATCTCGGTGTAGCCGTTCGAGGTATGCACATCGAGGAAATAGCTGATGATTGCCCTCTCGAGCCTTGCGCCGAGACCGCGGTAGACGGTGAACCTTGCGCCGGTGATCTTGCCGGCGGAAGCAAAGTCGAGGATGCCGAGATCCTCGCCGAGATCCCAGTGCGCCTTCGGCTCAAAGCCGAATTCGGTGGGCTTGCCCCAGCGGCGCATCTCCGCATTGTCGCGGTCATCCGCGCCGTCCGGAACGCTCGGATGGGGGATGTTCGGGATCTTCATCAGAAGCTCGTCGAATTTTCCGTCGATCTCGCTGAGTTCGCCGTCGAGAGATTTGATCTCGTCCGCAAGAGCTTTCATCTCCGCAAGCAGTACGGAAACATCCTCCCCCTGTTTTTTCAGCGCGGGGACCTTCGCGGAATCTTCGTTCCGCTTCGCCTTGAGAAGCTCGACCTTCTGGATCAGCTCGCGGCGTTTTTCATCGAGAGCGAGCACTTCCGTGACGTCTGCGCCCTTGCCGCGGCGGGCTTTCATCGCCGCAACGAGTTCCTCCGGGTTTTTCCTGATTCGTTTGATATCCAGCATTTTATTTTTCTCCTTGTGGGAATAATAGTCTTTTTTATTTCACTTCGGGCGGCGCTCAATCGGGCGTGCGGCCGCAGCATTTCTTGTATTTCTTTCCGCTTCCGCAGGGGCAGGGATCATTCGGCCCGGGCGTTTTGTTGATCACTTTGGGCTTTTTCTTTTCCGCGCCTGCGCCTTCGCCGGCGTTGGTGATCATCTCCCGCGGCTTTTCCTGCTGCACGGGTGCACGGAATACCGGGTGATAGAGCCGCTGAACGGTTTCCTGACGGATCTGCTCATTCATCTGATCGAACATATCAAAGCCCTCGTTCCTGTACTGGATGACGGGGTCCTGATTGCCCATCGCACGCAGGCCGATACCCTCGCGGAGCTGATCCATCGCATCGATGTGATCCGCCCAGTGGCTGTCGACCGAAATGAGGAGGCAGCGGCGTTCGTATTCATGAATATCGGCCTCGTTCTCCTTCATCTTCTGATCGATGAGCTCATAGACCTTATCGGCCATCTTTATGAGCTCCCCGGCCATATCTTCATGCTTGCCCAGCTTGCCGATGAACTGCTCCGCATTGCCGATGCCGAAGGTCTGGCCGTATTCATGGGCGAGACCACCGTAATTCCATGTATCCGACTTATGCTTCGGCGGGCAGTAGAAATCGACGAGGGAGCGGATGAGCTCATCGCGCATGGTCATGATCTGGTCGTGGACGTCCATGCCCATCAGCACCTGGCGGCGCTGAGAATAAATGATCTCGCGCATCTGGTTCATAACGTCGTCGTATTTGATGACGTTTTTACGGATATCGTAGTTGTGGCTCTCGACCCTCTTCTGGGNNATTCTCGATCGTCTTTGAGAAGATGCCCATTTCGAGCGACTGGATCTGGCCCGACTGCATGATCCTGCCCATCGTGCCGGAGATCTTCTCCATGCGCTCCTCACCGAAGCGGCGCATCATTTCATCCTGCATGGAGACATAGAACCTTGTTGCGCCGGGGTCGCCCTGACGGCCGGANNAGCTGGTTGTCGATGCGGCGGGATTCATGCCTCTCCGTGCCGAGAACGAAGAGACCTCCGACGGAAACGACCTTCTCGTGCTCCTCGTCGGTAACCTTCTTGAATTCCTTGTAAAGGCCGTTATAGACCTCCCTCGCGGCGAGGATCTCCTCATCCTCCGTTTCCTCGTGGCTCGTCGCATTCTCGATCATCTCGTCGGTGTAACCGTTTTTGCGCATCTCGCGCTTCGCCATGAATTCCGGGTTGCCGCCGAGCAGGATATCGGTTCCGCGGCCGGCCATGTTGGTCGCGATCGTAACGGATCCGAATTTACCGGCCTGGGCGATGATCTCCGCTTCCTTGGCGTGGTATTTCGCGTTCAAAACTTCATGCTTGATGCCGCGCTTGATGAGCAGCCTGCTGACCTTTTCGGATTTTTCGACGGAGACCGTGCCGACGAGCATCGGCTGACCGGTGGCGTGGATCTTCACGATATCCTCGACGATCCTTGCGAATTTTTCATCCTCTTTTGCGAAGAGCGCATCATTATAGTCGACCCTCGCGACGGGCTTGTTCGTCGGGATCTCCACGACGTCGAGACCATAGATGCCGATGAATTCCTCTTCCTCCGTTTTCGCGGTACCGGTCATGCCCGCGAGTTTTTTGAACATGCGGAAGTAATTCTGGTAAGTGATGGTCGCGATAGTCTTGTTTTCGTCGTTGATCTTGACGCCTTCCTTCGCTTCGAGAGCCTGATGCAGGCCATCGGAATAGCGGCGGCCGTTCATGATGCGGCCGGTGAAGCTGTCGACGATCAGGACCTGGTTATCGATGACGATATAGTCCTTATCCGCCTCGAACAGCGCGTGCGCCTTCAGCGCCTGCTTGATATAGTGGTTGATCTCAGTGCTGTCGGCGGAGGAGATATCGGCGATCTCGAAATACTGCTCGGCTTTGCGCATGCCCTGCTCTGTGAGGGCGACGGTGCGGGCCTTGATATCGCACATATAGTCCCCGCTCTCCGGTTGGGTCTTGCCCATCTGCAGATCGAGCTTGCTGAGCTGAACGAGGTCTTCGCCGCGCGTGAGGCCGCGGACAAAGCGGTCCGCCCGCTTGTACATATCGTTGGATCTTCCGCTCGGGCCGGAAATGATGAGCGGCGTCCTCGCTTCATCGATCAGGATGCTGTCGACCTCGTCGACTATTGCGTAATTGAGGCCGCGCTGCACAAGGCGTTCCTTGCTGATCGCCATATTGTCGCGCAGATAATCGAAGCCGAACTCGCTGTTCGTGCCATAAGTTATGTCGCAGCGGTAAGCCGCCTGCTTCTCTTCGCGCTCCATCTGGCTGACGATGCAGCCGACGGTCAGGCCGAGGAAGCGGTGGATCTTGCCCATCCAGGCGGCGTCGCGCTGAGCGAGGTATTCGTTGACGGTGACGACGTAAACGCCTTCACCGGGGAGTGCGTTAAGGTAGCTCGCGAGGGTCGCAACGAGCGTTTTGCCTTCACCGGTGCGCATCTCCGCGATGCGTCCCTGATGGAGTATGATGCCGCCGATGAGCTGAACATCATAATGCCGCTGGCCGATCGTGCGGACCGCCGCCTCGCGGACGACGGCAAAGGCTTCCGGAAGCAGGTCGTCGAGCGTTTCGCCCTTCTTCAGCCGCTCGCGGAATTCGACAGTCTTGTGCCGAAGCTCCGCATCCGTCAGCTTTTGGATGTCCGGTTCAAGCGCGTTGATCTTCTTCACAAGAGGCATGACCTTCTTGATCTGATGCGCGCTGGTATTGCCGAAGATTTTGTCGATAAGTCCCATTTTTCCTCCGACCGCAGCGGGTTCCGCCGCGATTTTGTTCGTTTTTCCGTTTGGCGGGCGTATTGTCTTTCCTTCGCCCGTCCGATTATTTTTCGCCGGCCAAAAGCCTTGTCCTTTCGGCAAGGATCAGCCCCTCGATGATCTCGTCCATATCCCCGTCGATGAACTGGGGAAGCTTATAAAGCGTCATGTTTATGCGGTGATCGGTAACGCGGCTCTGCGGGAAGTTGTAAGTCCGGATCCTCTCGCTCCGATCGCCCGAGCCGACCTGGCTCCTGCGTTCCGAAGCCTCCTTCTCCGCCTGCCTGCGGCTGTAGAGCTCGTACAGGCGGCTCTTCAGGACCTTCATCGCCTGCTCCTTGTTCCGCCCCTGGCTTCGCTCATCCTGGCTCTGCACCACGATCCCGGTCGGGATATGCGTGATACGGATCGCGCTCTCGGTCTTGTTGACGTGCTGCCCGCCGGCGCCGCTCGAACGATAGGTGTCGATCCGAAGGTCGCCCGGGTTGATCTCGACCTCCACATCCTCCGCTTCCGGAAGAACGGCGACCGTCGCCGCGCTTGTGTGGATCCGGCCCTGCGTTTCCGTCTCCGGAACGCGCTGGACGCGGTGCACACCGCTTTCATATTTCAGCCTTGAATATGCGCCGCGCCCCGAAAGGCTCAGCACCGCTTCTTTTATGCCGCCCATCTCCGTTTCGCTGACGTCGATGAGCTCATATTTGAAGCCCCGGCGCTCGGCATAGCGCTCGTACATGCGCATGAGCACCGCTCCGAAGAGCGCCGCCTCGTCCCCGCCCGTTCCGGCGCGGATCTCGATTATGACGTTCCGCTCGTCGTTTTTATCCTTCGGGAGCAGCAGGATCCGAAGCTCAGTGAGTTGCTCTTCCGCCTTTTCAGAAAGAGTGCGCAGCTCTTCCTCCGCAAGGTCGCGCATCTCCTTATCGGAATCCTTATCCTCAAGTATGGCGCGGCAGCCCTCCATCGCCTCTTCGATCGCCGAGTATTCATCAAACGCGGCGACGATCGGCTCGAGGCGGGAATGCTCGCGAACGAGCTCGCGCCACTGCGCCTGATCCGCGATCACTGCGGGATCGGCGATTTTTCCGGCGAGCGAATCGAAGCGCGCTTTCATTTGTTTGAGTCTTGTCAGCATCCGCTCTCTCCGTCCGCTTCCGCTCTTTTGCTCCGCGGTTCAATGATGACGACCCTCGGCTTGCCGCAGTCGTCGTTCATCACCTTCACATCGGCATTCCCGGCGAAAAGCTCGGGAACGCTTTCGCCCTGATCGAAGCCAATCTCCGTCAGGAGCACGCCGTTTTCGTTCAGGTGCGCCGCATATTCTACCGCAAGGCACCGGTAAATATCGAGCCCGTCCTTTCCGCCGTCCAGCGCAAGGCGCGGTTCCCGGCGCACTTCCTCATCGAGGGCGTCGACAGCTTCGCTCGGGATATAGGGCGGATTCACTGTGATGATATCGAATTTTTCCCCGCCGAACGCGGAAAACAGGTCGCTTTGAACGATCCGTGCGGTAACGCCGTGCTGCTTCGCATTCTCCGCCGCGACGGCAAGCGCTGCCTCGCTGATATCCGCAAGCACCGTTTCGATCCCGGTGCGCTTTGCAAGCGCGATGCCGATGCAGCCGGACCCGGTGCAGAGATCGAGCAGGCTGCGGCAGGCTCTTTCCCGGATCAGCGCTTCCGCTTCTTCGCAGAGCTTCTCCGTATCCTGCCGCGGGATCAGCACGTCGGGCGTGACGCAGAAGGTCAGGCCCATCAGATCCCATTCGCCGATGATGTACTGCAGCGGTTCATGCGCGAGCCGCCTTTCAACGAGGGCGTCAAGCGCTTCTGTTTGTTCTTCCGACAGCCCGGTTTCGCCGTCCGAAAAGCCGATGCGGCGGCCGAGAACGAAGGAAACGAGCTCCCTCGCCTCGATCGGTGCGCTTTCACCTGAAACGGGGAAAAGCTTTTTCACGGTATCCCTCAGGAGCTCCCGCAGCGTCATGCTTCCCCGCCCTCGGTTTTTTCTTCAGCTACCGCTCCTTCGGCGGTCTTTTCCGCGCTTTCCTGTGCTTCGGGCTCCTCCGATCCGCCGTCTTCCGCCGGTTCAGCCGGCGCGTTGGCGATCGAGTTATAGTATTCGCAGGTCTTCTCGCCCATTGCGATATAGAACGCGGCCATTGCGACCTCGATCATATCCTCCGTGGGCTCCTTCGTTGTGATGAGCTGCAGGCCCATGCCGGGGGCGCGAACGGCTTTGGTGAGCCAGTTATCGCGCTTCGCAGCCCAGCGCAGCACCTCGTAGCTGAGGCCCGCGATCACGGGGATCAGCAGTATCCTGATTCCGAAGCGGAAGAGGAACGCAAGGACCTTGTTTTCGATCGTGAAGCCGAAGCCGTACTGGAAAACGACGTCGACGATCGTGAGCACGAAGATCGAAACGGCCATGACGAGGAAAAGATAGTTCGTGCCGCAGCGGGGATGCAGACGGCGGTATTTCATTGCGTTGTGCGGCGTCAGCTCATCCTCCGCCTCATAGCAGGCGATGGTCTTATGCTCCGCGCCGTGATACATGAACAGGCGGCGCATATCCTTGATTCCGCTCATCGCGAAAAGATAGCCGACATAGATCGCGACCCTGAGCCCGCCTTCAACAAGCGAGCGCCAGATGCTCTTGCTTTCACCGAAGATGAGCGAAGAAAGCAGCACGGGAAGGAACACGAAGAGCCCGACGGCAAGAAGCACGCCGAGCACGGCGCCGATGCCGAGGATGATGCTCTCGATGCTCTTTCCGAAGGTTTTGGAGAGCCACTTTTCGAATTTCGACGGCTCCTCTTCCCCGAAAAGATCCTCGCCGTACATCTTCGCGGATTCGGTCGTGCACTTCATGCCCGTTGAGAGGGATTCGATCAGCGCAACGACGCCGCGGATGATCGGCCAGCCGAAGAAAGTCCCCTTCTGCGCCTTGGATCTTTGTTTGTTAAAAGTTGTAATGATCTTTCCGTCCGAGCGGCGCACCGCCATCGCGATGCCTTCGTCGGATTTCATCATCACGCCTTCCATGACGGCCTGGCCGCCGACAGTACAGCGTCTCATAAAAAGCTCCTTAGTGTATTTTCGGGCGGTTTAAGCCTTCGTCCAGGTCGTGCCTTCTTTTGAATCCTTGAGGGTGACGCCCTTTTCCGCAAGCTCGGCGCGGATCTCATCCGCACGCGCCCAGTTCTTCGCCTTCTTCGCTTCCGCGCGCTCGGCGATCAGCTTTTCAACGTATTCGGTGAATTCATCCGAATGCTCCTCTTTCTCCCCTTCATCAAGAAGGCCGAGGGAAAGCACGCGGTCGAAATCAGCGATGAGAGCGAGCTTCGTTTTGCCGCTCATATCCGCCTTCAGCACGTCGTAAAGCACGGTAAGACCGAGGGAGGTATTGAGGTCGTTGCCGACGTTTTCGATGAATTTTGTTTTGTATGCATCGAATTTTTCGGCTTCGAGCTCCCCTTCGTCCGCGATCGCGGCGATGCGGTTTTTGAGCCTTTCATAAGCCGCCTTGGAGTTATCGAGGGTCTCCCAGGTGAATTCGAGGGGCTTTCTGTAATGGCTCTGGAGGCAGAACATACGGTAGACGAGCGGATCGTAGCCCTTTTCCTTCAGCACGGAAACGGTGAGGATATTGCCCTTGGATTTGCTCATCTT
>DBXK01000033.1:47039-52911 GCA_002309375.1 Christensenella sp. UBA1214
TCGCTCTGCGCGATCTCGTTGGTGTGGTGCGGGAAGATGTTGTCCACGCCGCCGCAGTGCAGGTCGAGGTATTCGCCGAGGTGCTTCATGCTGATAGCTGAGCACTCGATGTGCCAGCCGGGATAACCGACGCCCCAGGGGCTCTCCCATTTGAGCTCCTGGCTCTCGAACTTCGATTTCGTGAACCAAAGCACGAAGTCCGTCTTATTGCGCTTGTTGGAGTCCTCGTCCACGTCCTCGCGCACGCCGACGCGCAGCTCATCCGCGCTGTGGCCGGTGAGAGCGTAATAATCCTTCAGTTTGGAGGTGTCGAAATAGACATTGCCGCCGGCTTCGTAGGCATAGCCGTTTTCGAAGAGCTTTTCGATCAGGGCGATGTACTCCGGGATGCAGTGCGTCGCGGGCTCGATGACGTCCGGAGTCTTGATGTTCAGCATCCGGCAGTCCTCAAAGAAGGCGTCCTCATAGAACTTCGCAAGCTCGAGAACGGTCTTGCCCTCGCGCTTCGCGCCGGCGACCATTTTATCTTCGCCGGTGTCGCCGTCGCTCGAAAGATGGCCGACGTCCGTGATGTTCATCACGCGCTTCACGTCGTAGCCGATGTAGCGGAGGAATTTTTCAAGCACGTCCTCCATGATATAACTGCGGAGGTTCCCGATATGCGCGAAATGATAGACGGTCGGGCCGCAGGTATACATGCTGACCCTGCCCTCTTCGCGCGGGCGGAACTCGTCAACGGTTTTTGTCAGAGTATTGTAAAGATAGAATTTTTCCATATTTTCCTTTTCAAATCAGTCGAGGAGCATATCGTTCTTCTTGATCCAGCCGATCTTTCTCAGCAGCTCGCTGCAGAAGAATGCGATAAGGCCGGGCGCGACGATATGCAGCAGCAGCACTTTGAGGAGGATCTCCCACCATTCGGTGCCTTCGCCGAGCATTGTTGTGAAGGTGCCGATCTGGCCGACAAGGCCGCAGGTGCCCATGCCGCCGGCGATGCCGATGTTCTTCATCTGGAAGAGCGTCGTGCCGAGCGGTCCGAGGACTGCACTCGCGAGAACGGGCGGGATCAGGATCTGCGGATGCTTAAGCGCATTCGGGACCTGGAGCATCGAGGTGCCGAGGCCCTGGGAAACGACGCCGCCCCATTTGTTTTCGCGGAAGCTCGCGACGGCAAAGCCGACCATATGGCAGCAGCAGCCGATCGTTGCAGCGCCAGCGGCGAGCATCATGCCCGTGCGGACTTCCTCATTCGGAGCCTTGTCGATGTTGAAAATGATCGCCGCAACAGCTGCGCTGGAGATCGGCGCGGTGAGGATCAGACCGAGCGCGACGGAGATGATGATGCCCATCGGGATCGGGCTCAGATAGGTCGCCATGCCGATCTTCTCGCTGAGCCACGCCATAAATGTTCCGAGAGGCGCGCCGAGCAGATACCCGACGAGGCCGCCGGTCATCAAGCAGGTCAACGGCACAACGATGATATCGACCTTGGTCTTGCCTTCAACGAGCCTGCCGAACTCGATGCCGACGATCGCCGCAACATAGGCGCCGACAGGGCCAGCGCCGCCCGCGCCGCTCATATAGCCGATCGCGCCGACGACAACGGCGGAGCAGAGCGTGAAGGTCTTCGCTCCGAGCGCAAGTGCGATAGCTGCGCCGATCGCGCCGCCGATGACATAACCGTTCTGGCAGACAGATACGACGGAATTCAGGAAATTCTGCAGCGGTTCCCACGGGATCCTCGCGAACTGAGCGAGGATCGTGCCGATCAGGAGCGATGCGAAGATACCCTTTGCCATCGCGCCCATCGCCTTGATGAAATATCTGTCGGCGTAATAGCCGAGAGCCTCCTTGAAGGTGCGCTTCGGCTTGATCTCCTTCGGAGCGGGCGCCTTGTTCTTTTCCTTTTCCGGCTGCTCGCTGCGGACGGCCTGCGCTTCGTTCTTCACAGCAGGCTTGCCGGAACCCTTCTTGTTATGTGACGGTCTTTTCATACTGCCTCCATAGTATTCTCTTTATCGGCGGAAATTCCGCCGGACGATCATTCCCGATCCTTCTTGCTGTTGACCTTGAGGTCGTCGACGGTGGGTTCGTCCTCATCGAAAACGAACGCTGAACTCGGGGATTTCTTCGGGCCGACGGTGCCGGTGGCCTGTGCCTTGCGCTTCGCTTCAATATCGGTGCACTTGCGCAGCAGGATAAGGGCGATGACGAACACGACGAGCATCACACCGAAGAGGATGAAGTTGATGATCTTCAGCTTGCCGTAGCCGTCGAGGGCGGAAACGATGCCGGTCGCGATCATCAGCATGGAAACGACAAGGCAGGTGACGCGGATGATGGTCCTGTGCTTATTCTCCATGCCTTCCTTGACGAACTGGGATTCATACAGACGGCCCTTGCCGGTGAGCGCCGCAAAGAGCAGGTAGAGGCCCGTGCCGAACATGATAATGTCCCAGATCGAGAGGGACTGGCGGATGACGCTGATCTTCTGGGTCTCGATCGCGCTGCCGTCGAAAGCCCTGGCGTCGATCTCGATGGTGCCGAGCTCCTGCGCATTGATGTAGATATAGCCGACATAGGCTTTGAGCCGGCTCTCTTTATCCTTCAGCTTCCCGTCGCCTTCGAACTTATCCTTTGTGATGATCTCACAAACATATTTATCGGCATCGATGAGGTTGCCCTGTTCGTCCTTAAGGGTGACCTTCAGCTCTTCGATATTTTTGCGCGTTTCGGTAACGGTAACGGGCTTGCCGTCCGCGCCGACCTGAGAGATCCCGCCCTCGCCTGCGGGAGCGGGGACTTCCACTTCGTATTGCTGATCCGTGAGAAGGACGGTATCGTCGCCGTCGAAATAGAAATAGCCGATCACGGAGTCGGTATTGACGCTGATCTTATCCGAGCCGATCTTGAGAAGGAGCTTGCCGCCGTTTGTGGGGGCCTTCTGATCGTAGTCGACGTACAGCGTCGGCTGCTGGGACGCGCTCGTGCCCATCAGGCACGCGGTGAATACCGAGCAGACGAGCAGCAGGACTGCGGAAAGGGCGATGATGCGGGTAACTGTTTTCTTCATTGGATGATCCTCCGATTTTTGTTTGCTTTTATTTGCAAATTTTCATTCCGTAACTTTATTCATGAAGTCCTCCCGGATGCGCAGCGCGCGGCAGATCTTCAGCGCGTCGCGCGGGGGATTGACCTCCGAACCGGCCCTGAAAAGGCCGTAATCCATGAACCGGGCAAGCAGCTCCTGCGGAGCCTTGCCGGCTTCGGGCGAGGAGAGCGCCGCTTTCAGCGCAGCTTCGTCCGTATTGCGAAGACCCATGACCTGGTAATGCACCCTCGCAAGGCAGGCCACGTCGTCGAAATGGGTGGTTATGAGGGCGTAGGTATCGTCCTTTTCGTTGAAATACCGGACTGCGCCGCGAACGAGCGCGGAGCCCTCGTGGGGGTTCGTGCCCCTTGCGAATTCATCGAGCAGCACCAGCGAGCCGGGCCTTTCCTCCGCCGCGGT
Organism: Christensenella sp. UBA1214; assembly: GCA_002309375.1. GTDB lineage: Bacteria > Bacillota > Clostridia > Christensenellales > CAG-138 > PeH17. The sequence goes on from DBXK01000033.1 coordinate 50,551, forward strand.
CAGGATGCGGTCGAAGCTGACCATCTCCCCGCCGAAGCTCGAAAGGCCGCCCCGGCTGTCCTCAAGATCCTCCGAAAGGAGACGGATATCCGGCAGCAGCGGCAGCGCCGCGCTTTTCGCGAAAACGGGCATGCCGCAGACGGCGAGCAGCGCGTTCAGCGCAAGCGTCTTCACCGCGACGGATTTGCCGCCCATGTTCGCGCCGGTGATGACCGCCGAGCCGGGCTCGAGAGCGATCGAGACCGGCGTGAAGCGCCGCCCTCTTTCTTTGATCGCCGCATCGGTCTCCGGGTTGACCATATCGATGAATTCGATCCGTTTTTCCCCGCCCTCCGGCAGAATTTCGGGAACCGTCCCGCCGAGGGTGAGCATCAGCCGCGCTTTGGCGGCGGCAAGATCGAGCTTTCCGATGCTTTCGATCAGCGTTTCGGCTTCATCCGCGTAAACGGAGAACGCCCGCGTCATCTCTCCGCGCAGGCGGAGCTCCTCGTTTTCTTCCTTTGCGGCAAGGTTCGTGCGCTCCGCCATAAGGCGGTCCCTCTCCGCGCCGTTTTCGGCGGTCTGCGGGAGTGCGCGGAGGGCGAGATCCACGGCCTTGCGGCTTTTGCGGATCTCCGAGAGCAGGAGCGACGCGCCGTCCGGAAGGCGGAAGGTCTGCGCGCGCATGCCGTCCGGGTCGAGGATATCGAGCGCTTCCGGCAGGGCGAAGATCCTTATCCCGTAAAGCTCCCCCGCGAAGGGCAGGGCGGAATACGCTTCATCGAGCGATCCCGCAAGGATCAGGAAGCGCTTGATCTCGAAAAGCTCGATATCCGAAAGCGTCGTTTCGCGGCTCCTTTGGAGGGAACGGCGGATATCCTTGAGCTGCATCAGCGCCCTTGCGAGCGGGCCGAAGGAGGAAGGATCGGCGGAAAAAGCTTCCGCGATCACCGAAATATTCCGGAATTCGCCGAGAAGCGCCGCGCGCTCCGCTTTTCCATACGGCTTCAGCCGGCGCCGCAGCTCCTCCCCGAAGGGGGACCAGGGCTCCAGCCCGGCGAGCACGTAATCGAAGCCGATATCGGCGAGCTGCCTTGCTTCAAGCATAGCTTTCTTCCTTCATGACGTCCAGAACGGGCACTTCCCCGGGAATCGCCCGGCGCACCGCGTCCAGGAACCTTTCTTTATCGTAATGCGCTCCGTAGGCGGAGAAGGGGTTGACTGTCACCGCAAGGAGCTTCGTGCTTTCGAGAACGGTGAATGCCGCCCCGGCACGCAGGAATTTCGAATAATTCTTTTCGGAAACGAGGATCCGGCTGCCGTCCTCGGCGACCGCTTCAAGGCCCGAAAGCGCCTTCCCCGCGGAAAACAGCGCCTCGAGATTCGCGTCCGTAACGCCGCCGCGGATGATCAAAAGCTTCGCCTTTTCGGAGCGTATCCTGTCCGCCGCGTCCGCCGCCGTTTCGCAGCCGAATGCATCCGAATCGGTCAAAACGGTGAATTTCGCCGCCGTCCGCCGGGAAAGATCCGCCCTCTCCGTTTTCGGAAGAAGCATCAGCGCCGCGGCGTGGGCCGTGTCGCGGACGGTCTTTTCGATATCCCGTGAATAGCTCGCGCCGGTCGAAAGGATCGCGGCGTCGCTCACGGCGGGCATCGCGAGGGATTTGCGGCTCAGCGCGCCGTCGATGAAGACACGTTCTGCGCCGAAGCCCGCCATTTTCGCTTTAAGGATGCGGAGCTGCGCCGTCATCGAGGGCCCCGCGAGCTGGATGAAGCCGTCGCTTTTCGCGCGGACGACGGCGACCTCGCCCATCGGGGTGGGCATGCCCGTCGTTTCGAGGATCTCGCGTGAAATGTCGCCGAGGGGGAGCGCCTCCTCCGCCGTTGCGATGATCGTGCCGTCGAAAACGTAGATCTCCGGCTTTTTCGTGCCGGTCACAACGTCGCTCCTTTCGCCGTCCCTGCCGATCGAGGTCAGGCCGATCGTCTCCCCCGCCGCCGCGCAGTCCGCGATCAGCCGGTTCAAAACGGTGGTCTTGCCCGCGTTTTTGCACATTCCGACCGTGGAAACGGAGCTATGCGGTTTTATGAGATCGTACAGCACCCAAAAATCCTCCAAATATCATTATAACATATTATGGGGACAGGGGCAAGCACTAAAGCTTTGGATATTTTCGCGGAGATTTTGCCCCGCGCCGCGCAATGAAAAACCCGCCGTAAAACGGCGGGTCAGCGTCGGTGTTCGGTTCGGGAGCGTTACGCTATCGCCGCGGCGATCTTGTCCGCGAGCGGGAGCACGACGTTCGAGGCGATGAGGAAATAAACGAGCAGCGAGAGCGCGTCCACCACGGTGGTGATCATCGGGCTCGCCATGACCGCGGG
>DBXK01000033.1:52924-53123 GCA_002309375.1 Christensenella sp. UBA1214
AGCAGCGGCAGCGTGCAGCCGAAGAATTTCGCAAGGATGACCGTTATGAACAGAGTTCCGGAAACGGTCAGCGCGATCGCGACGGCGCCGACGGCGGGAAGGCCGTCGATCAGCATCAGCTTGCCGAAGCAGAGAAGCGCAAGGGTCGCGCCGCACATCAGCGCAACGCGGAATTCCTTGAAAATGACCTTGAAGATAT
>DBXK01000009.1:0-3324 GCA_002309375.1 Christensenella sp. UBA1214
GGCCCCATGCTCCCAAAGCACGTACGCTACCGAACTGCGCCACACCCCGCGAAGCGCCGCTTTTTGCGACGGCAACTATTATACCTCCGCGCCGGTTTTTTGTCAACACTTAATTCCTCGTTTTTTAATATATAAATCATGCGGTTCCCGCTTGCTTTTCGCCCGCCGATTTGTTATGATAGTATTGATCAAATGCATCGTCCGCGGCAGGCATCCGCCGCGGGGAAAGGATGATATGAGCGGCAAAACGACATGCAATACGCTGAAGGGGATCCGCAAGCAGATCGCGGACGCTAACGGGATCCCGTTTGAGGTCACCGAATGCACCTATCAGGGCGAATGCTCCGGCACCTGCCCGAAATGCGAGGCGGAGCTCAAGGAGCTCGACGACGCGCTCGAGGCAAAACGCAAAAGGGGCGAAAAGGTCGTGATCCCGGAGATCGAGATACCCGATTCCTTCTGCGGGATGAAAGCGCCTTCGTGCGAGGAAACGCCCGAAGCCCACGAAGAAGGCCCGCGCGGAGAAGTGCCGAAACGGCCGGATGCGGAGGGGCCGTACGATTTCATGGGGATTAACCGTCCGCATTCCATGAGCGAAGATATCCCGCTGCTGCGGCGGGATCCGGACGATCCGAATAAAATGCGGCCGCTCGATCCGAAGTTCATGAAGCCCATGCGCGGCGATGTGCCGATGATCCGGCCGGAACCGCTGAAGGGCCAGCTCAAGCCGCCGCCCGAAATGCCGACGCGTCCGGATCGGGATCCCGTAAAGCCCGGCGGAGAAGAAGAGCCCCCGCTGATGGGCAAGATCCCGGAACCGAGGCCCGACGAAGGCGAAGATTCGCCTGAAATGGGCGAGATCCCGGAGCCTCCCCCGCCGTTCAAGCCGGATGAAGACGAAGAGCCGGTCCTGATGGGCGACGTATGCGCACCGAGCGATGAACCGGATGGCGAAAACGATCCGCCGAAGCCCGTGATGCCGCCGCTTATGGGCCGTGTCGCGGATCCGAAGCTCAGATCGAAATCCGAACCCGACGAACCGGTTATGATGGGCGAAGTGCCCGAGCCGAAGAAGCCCCCGTTTTTCCAAAGGCTGTTTTCCCTCTTCCGCCGGAAAAAGTGAACGCTGAGCTTGGTTTTGATCGGTCTGAAAGCAAAAACAAAAGCGAAAGCCGAACCGCGTTTTCCGCTCGCCGCGCTTGCGAGGCACAGGATGGGTTCGGACGGCCGCGGCGTCACGACGCTCGTCGCCGGCGCGGGCTGTCCGCTTCGCTGCGCCTACTGCATCAACAAATGGCTGCATGAAGCGAAGGCGGAGCCCGTCACTCCGGCCGAGCTTTACCGGCGGGTGCGCGTCGACGACCTGTATTTTCGCTCGACCGGCGGCGGGCTGACCTTCGGCGGCGGCGAATCGCTGCTGCATATTGATTTTTACGAGGCGCTCCGCCCGCTTATCAAAGGCTGGCGGCTGAGCGCGGAAACCTGCCTCAACGTGCCGAAGGAAAGCGTTGTGCGCGCGGCAAAGCTCTTCGATGAGTTCATCGTCGACGTTAAGACCCTCGATCCCGCGATCTACCGCCGCTATACGGGAAAACCGATCGGCGAGGTGATCCCGAACCTTCGATATCTTATCGGAGCCGTCGGGCCGGAGAGAGTGCTCGTGCGGGTGCCGCTGATCCCGGATTATAACGACGCCGCGGACGCGGAGCGCACGGAAAGGCAGCTCAAAGAAATGGGCTGCACGAGGATCGAACGGTTTGAATATGTGATCAGGTAAATAAGCAAAAAACCGGGAAATCCCGGTTTTTTATATTGTTTTTACTGAATTTACTCGATAAAATCGAATTCCCATTCGCCGAGGCGGATGACGCTTTCCTCCGTCGCGCCCATTTGGCGGAGCGCGTCGATGATGCCCTCCGTTTCGAGAAGGCGCTGGAAGCGGCGCATGCTTTCCTCGTCCTCCGCGTTGGTCGTGTCGAGGATATAATCGACGGTGCCGCCGGAAACGACGAACACTTCGCCGTCCATTTCGATGTTGAAGCCCCATTCATACTGCGCGGAAGGAGAGATATCGTCCTCCTCGAACTCGAGCGTCTTCGGAAGGGTCTTCAGCATTTCGAGGATGCGGTCGAGCAGGGGCTCGAAGCCCTTCCCCGTCGCCGCGGAAACGGGATAGATCTCAACTCCGGTGTCCGCGAGCTCTTCCTTCAATAAATTGAGCCAATCCTCCGCGCCGGTGATATCCATCTTGTTCGCGGCGATGATTTCCGGAAGCTCCGCGAGCTTTTCGCTGTACTGCGTCAGCTCCGAGCGGATCTGGCGGTAATCCTCGATCGGGTCCCTGCCCTCGCAGCCGGAAATATCGAGCACGTGAACGAGCATCCTCGTGCGCTCGATATGGCGGAGGAAGTCATGGCCGAGGCCCGCGCCTTCCGCCGCGCCTTCGATCAGGCCCGGGATATCCGCAACGACGAAGGCGGTATCATAGCGCTTCACAACGCCGAGGTTGGGCGTCAGGGTCGTGAAATGATAGTTCGCGATCTTCGGTTTCGCGCTCGTGACGACGGAAAGGATCGTGGATTTACCGACGTTCGGAAGTCCGACGAGGCCGACGTCCGCGATCGTCATAAGCTCCAGCTCGACTTCGTATTCCTTCGTTTTCTGCCCGTTCTGGGCGTAATGCGGGCTCTGCTTGGTCGGCGTTGCGAAGCGGGCGTTGCCCTTGCCTCCCCTGCCGCCGCGAAGAACGGTCCTTTGGCGGCCGGGACGGTTCATATCGGCGATGATCTTTCCGGATTCGAGATCCCTTACGCGGGTTCCGACGGGGACCTTGATGATGAGGTCTTCCCCGCTCTTGCCGCTCTGCATATTTCCGCGGCCGGCTTCACCGTTGGTTGCACGGAAGAAACGGGCGAATTTGAAATCGAGCAGGGTGCTCATATTTTCGTCCGCCTCGAAGATGACGCTGCCGCCGCGGCCGCCGTCGCCGCCGNNGGCCCGCCGTGGGAAACGTATTTTTCGCGGTGGAAGCTCGAGCAGCCGTCGCCGCCGTTTCCGGCCTTAATAACGATCCTCGCTTTATCAACAAACTGCATTTCAGTTATTCTCCTTATAAAATCTGCAAAGCTCCCGGAGCGTGCATTCCGCGCATTTCGGCCGTTGGCTCGAGCAGACGCGCCGCCCGTGGAAGATCAGCCAATGGTGCGCGATGGACCATTTTTCCTTCGGGATATTTTCCATCAGTTGTTTTTCCGTCTTCTCGACAGTCGAAGCATCCGCAAGACCGATGCGGTTGCTTACGCGGAAAACGTGGGTATCGACGGC
>DBXK01000009.1:3345-31759 GCA_002309375.1 Christensenella sp. UBA1214
GTTCGCGGTCTTCCGCCCGACGCCGGCAAGGGATTCGAGGCCCTCGCGGTCCCCCGGCACCTCGCCTCCGAAGCGCTCCACGATATCGCGGCAGGCGGAGAGGATATGCTTCGCCTTCATGTTGAAGAAGCCGCAGGGATGGATATAGCCGATCAGCTCCTCCTCCGTCATCGCGGCGACGCTCGCGGCGTCCGGATGGTCGCGGAACAGCGCCGGAGTGACCTTGTTCANNTGCTTGTCCGTGCACTGCGCGGAAAGGATCGTCGCGATCAACAGCTCGAACGGGTTCGTGAAATCGAGCTCCGGCTTCGCGTCCGGATGCGCCTTATCGAGCGCCGCAAGCACCGATTCCGTCCATTCTTTTTCCGGCATATTCCCCCACTTTCCCCGCGCTTTCGTTTAACGCGGACTTTGCTTAACCGAGATATTATTTTATCATGTTTTTCGCGCGCTGTCCATAACGGGATTTTTTGACCGGCAATGCGGAGAATGATCGGACCCGATCGAAGAAAAAGCCCTCCGAACGCTCGGAGGGCGGGGTCCGTTATTCGTTTTTCGACTCAATTCCACGGGCTGACGGCAAGCAGCTGCGCCTGCGGCTCGTCCTCGGTAAGATCGTAGCGAACAAGGCAGGAGCCGCTGCCGCTCGAGCCGTCTTCATGCTCGAATACCATGCTTTGGTAAACGACCAGAAGCTCTTTTATGTCACCGTAAACCCAAAGAGTGCACCGCGAAGTATCAACACTATAGTTTAGTTCTTCGAGGAATGAAAAATCGTTTTCAATTCTTTTAAGAATACTGCCTTCCCTGTCCGCAACAATGATTTCGTGCCTGGGTTGGGTGACGTTGACAGCTCCTCCGCCGATCAAATGTGTTGATCCGTAATCCTGAAATTCGAATACCGTTTGAAGTTCGCCATCCGAAATCCGATAGAGTTCAGCGTTTTTTCCCTGCTTCAAGGCAATCGGGATCAGCCAAACGCTGCCGTCTTCTTCCACCCATATATCGAATAATGCTCCGTAAACACCGCTTTCACCGCTTGAATACAGAACTTCGAGCGTCTCCGTTTCCATATTCCAGCGATAAACGTCAAGTATTGACGTTCCCGATACCTCCCCGATGTCCGGAACGGTAAAATAAAGATGATTGTCAATATAAAACAGTGCCGGTATTATCGACGTCCCGCAGTTTTTCTTTTCATAGATCGTTTTGTAATCGCCGGTTTCCGTGTCAATGCACACAACTGCGAAGCAAAGACTCGGTGCACCGGATTCGACCTTTTCATATTCGATCCAGCCGTAAAGCTTCCCTCTGTGCAAATCGAACCTCTGGGGCCAGCAAAGGTTTTGCGTTTCGCCGAAATCGAGCTTCATAACCATCTCTTTGCCGGTGCCGTCAATGTTCATGCCGAAAAGAGCCGGGCCGATAAAGTCTGCGGTTCTGGCAGATGCAACGTAAAAAAGTTTGCCTACGGATGAAAAAAGAGATTTAGCATGGCTGTTGATGAAACCGCTGCAGTTTTTATTCGCCGGCTCGTTTTCATCGTGCATACATTCGGGCTTTGGGCAGAGCACGCCGTAAATACCACCGGGCTTATCGTAATAATAAATATAATGGCCGCTTGAATAGCAGTAATAATACGCGTCCTTCGTTTCCACTATGCTTTCGAAGCCCCTGCCGAACCGATTGTCAAAATTCTCCGAAAATGTTTTTCCGGTTTCATGCGTGTCTGCAAAAGAAGGGGTATCGGAGGCGTCGGAGCCTTTTGGAGGAGCGCAGGAAATAATGTTTAAAACTAGTGCAAGATACAATACTACCGAAATTAGTCTTTTCATATTCGTCTCCTCATTTGCTAAGCAACCAACATTACAAAGGCTGTAATCAATTACAGCCTTTAGGGACGGCGGACCGTCCCTCAGATCGTTTATGATAATCAGTGCTTTTCGGCGCTATGCTGCCTTTCCTCGAGCATATGAACGGCGTGGTGAACGCACAGCATCATCAGCAGGAACGCGACAGAACCGAGCACGAATGCGGCGGCCGTGAGCGCTGTGCTGACATGCTCCGCCGTCTCGCCGCTCAGCACGATGGAGGCGACGAAAAGCGCTGCGGAAACGAGGAAGGAGATCGTTACTATGGCGAGCAGACGCTTTGCACGCAGGCCGGTTTGCTCATCCGACATTTTTCCCGCAAGGCAGTTGATCCCGCGCGCAATATAGAACATGACCATGATATGTATGAGTTCCTGCGCCGTTTCCGCATATTTGTCAAGTTGCAGCTGCGGCAGGAGCGGGCTCATGAAAGTGACGACGCCTGTGATGATGAGCGGCAGCAGCAGGCACAGGTATGCATGGCCGAAGTTTTTCTCATCCTCGCGGGCGATGCCGAGGCCGATGAGCTCCGTAATCATCGAAACGTTCATCAGCATGGATCCCAGGGACGTCAGGCCGAGCCAAAATACGCCGATCGCGGACAGATCTCCGTTTCTGATCGCATCCGTGCTGACGGATATAAACATGGAAATGACTGTCGCGATGAGGAGCATTATCTCGCTTGCGAGGGACATTATTTCCGCTTTATGGACGCGCTGCAGGCCGCGGTATGCATACGGGAAGGTCATACTGCTCTCCGTTCTCAAAAATACTCATATTTATTGTAGCATTTTGAAGAACGGTTTTCAATACTTTAGCCGCCCATCATTTTCATGAGCGCGGAAATATCCGGCGCGCCTCCGCCGCCGTTCATCAGCTGTATGAGCTGCATCATGCGCATCAGCTGCATCGGATCCTGGGACTTACCGGCGCCCTGCGCTTTCGGTCCGCCGGCGCTCTGGGAAAAGCCGTTCAGCCCGTTCATCAGCTGCATCATCTGCATCATCTGGAAAAGCTGAGGATTGAAGCCGCCGGTGCCGGGAAAGCCGTTCATGCCCGCGCCATTCATGCCCGCGCCTTGGTTGAAGCCGCCCTGCGCCTGTTCCCTTTGGCGGCGCTCGTTCCTTTTCGCGATGATCTCCGAATAGTCGATCCCATAGCGCTCCGCCATGCTTTTGAGCTCGTTCGGCGCGGCGAAGGGCTCCATTGCGGCAAGGAAATCCCTCAAACCCGCTTCGCCCTGCTCCTCGCGGATGCGCTTTGCAACGGCGTTCAGCGGCGAAGGCTCCTCCCGCATTTCCGCGCCGTTCATCCGGTTCCCGCCCGGCGGAACGCGCTGAAGCCTCATCCCCTGCATATTCCCGTTCCCGCTGCGATTCGGCAATTCCGTTCTCCCCCTTTTCGCGGTTTCATAACATTCTATTCACGAAAGAGGTTTGCTGTGCATATCATAACAGCAGCGACAAAAGGAGGTTTTCTATGGCATTCGGAAAATTTGAACGGGGGAAAATGAAGGAGCCGCCCGCGGATATGAACGGCTTTGCCGATCTCGCCGGTCAGTATGAAGGAAAAAGCGAGGCCGAGCTGATGCGGGAGCTCCGCCGCGTGACGGATGAGCAGAAGAAGGACGGCAGCTTCGACGCCGAGGGGATGCGCCGCACGGCGGAGAGCATAATGCCGATGCTGACGCCCGAGCAGGCGGAGAAGCTCCGACGGATCATGGATATGCTCGGCTGAAAAAAGAAGCCCCTTCGGTTTTCCGAAGAGGCTTCGCCGGTTCAATCGGTTGGGTTTTCATCCGGCAAGTCTTCGCCCGGGTCGTGCGCCCAGTATTCGATCTGCCAATAACGGTTGTTGTCGAAATCGCTCGCGAGGCGGGGGTTATAGATCCGGAAGATCCAATTCCAATCCTCGTCCTTCAGCCCGGCGTAAACGCCCGTAGCATAGATCCTGATCTCCGGATCCGTCCAATGCGGTCCGTATTTTGCGATAAGAGTGTTGAACCTTGCATCGGCGGGCACTTCGCCNNGAGCCTGCCGTTATAGCAGACGCCGTTTTCATCGACGAGATAGTCCGCGGAACGCACGCCGCCCCAGTCGATCTCATCATCCGGATAATAGGAGCTGTTCGTTAACGGATCGACGTTGTCCATAACGAGCCTGCCGTCGAGGGTATAGATGCTGTAAACCATCCTGATCCAGCCGTCTTCCCGATCGTCATTCTCCATGGGGCGCCTGCCGATGATGTATTTTCCGGCAAAAACGCCTTCGATCTCCCCGAAAGCCGCAGGATCGACCGTTCCGACGGTATTGCCGTTTTCATCGAGCAGCAGGGCCGGAGCATTGTATTCGAAATTCCAGGTCTCAAAATCGTAACGCCAGCTGCGTTTGATGACAAGGTATTTCCCGTCGATATGCAGCACGCTGCCCACAAAATCGACCTCGATTTCCTTATCCGAAAGGTCGATCGGGTTTTCGAGATCCGCGTCTCGGATCTCGCTCAGGCAGACCTTGTACCCGAAATCGCTGTCCGGATCTGCTCTGTATTCGATCCTGAAGGCAAAATCCTCGAAAAACTGGTAGTATTCGCCCATCTGCATCGTATTCAGGTCGAATCCGTACGGCCTGCCGTATTCGGTATAGAGCCCATAGCCCCACATATCCTCATATGACGGCGCATGGAAGGTCCCGACGAGCTCGCCCATGCTGTTATAGATATAATGCAGGTCGCTTTCGCCGTCGATCACGAGATATTTAAGCGGCTCCTCGAAGAGCGGCCCGTCGATCAGCTTGCCGAGCTTCGGCGCGGAAGGATAATCGGGTCTTGGGGTCGGGGTCGGGGCGGGCGTCGGTCCCGGCGTCTCCGTCGGGGCGGGCATTTCCGTCGCCGCGGGAACGGTCGCCGGTTCGGCGGTCTCGTCGGCAGCGGCCTGCTTTTCACCGGGCGCGGCGCAGGAAACGGCGCTGGCAATTACGGCAAAGGCAAGCAGGAAAGCAAACAAGCGTTTCATCATAACGCCCTCCCTGATCATTTTCCTTCAAGATCGAGGCCGCGCATATAGGGCACATAGCCGCAGGCGGCAACGAAATACTGGCCGGCTTCGGTTTCGAGCCAGTCAACGAGTTTTTTCGCCATCTGGTCGACGCCGGTCTTCGGCAGGATCGCGTAGAACGGATTGATATAGGGATACTCGCCCGCGTTGATGCTCGCGAAGTTCGGCTCGACGCCGTCGATGCGGATGAACTTCAGATTCGGCTGGTTGTACATATTCTGCGCATAGTAGTAGACCGAATAGCCGATCGCATTTGCGCTGTTGTCATAGGCGGCGATATCGACGATAACGTCGCTCATCGTGCTCGAAACGAGGATCTCATCCTCCGGCGCCATCGGGACGTCCTTCATGACGAGGTCGAGCATCAGCGTCTGACTGCCGCTGAGAACGGGGCGCTGGAAGGCGACGATGGGCTGATCGAGGCCGCCGACCTCGCTCCAATTTTTGATCCTTCCGCTGAAGATGCCGCGGAGCTGTTCCTCCGTCAGGCTTTCGACGGGATTGTTGACGTTCGTGATGAAAACGAGGGCGTCGAGGCCGATCGGGCGCATATCGAAGGTATTCTCCGGATCAAGGCGCTCCTTTGTGGGCTTGCTCGCTTCGTAAACAAGGAGCATCGAGCAATCGCGCTTATTGAGCGCATCATAGGAAAAGTCCGTGGTGCTGAAGTTGATCGTATTTTCCGCTTCCTCTTCGGTGCAGCCCGTCACGAGCTGAACGAGCGCCATCGCCATCGGGATGTTCGCGGTGGAGCCGTCCACCTTCGGATACTGCGCAAGGGTGCACTGCGGCACGGCCTGCGGATCCCCTTCCGGCGGCTTGGTCGGATCGGCCGTCGGCGGCTCGGTCGGTTTCGGCGCTGCCGAGGCGTTCTCATCGCCGCCCGCATTCGCGTCCTGCGGCGCCGGAGTCGCTTCATTTCCGCCCCCGTTGGAGCAGGCGGCGAAGCTCAATGCGAGAAGGCATGCGAGGATCAAAGAAATAATGCGTTTCATAATCGTTGTTTCCTTTCCGGAGCAATTAAAATGCTCCCTCAATATGTTAACGGAGCAAGCCGTTGAACGGTTGCTCCGTCTGTCGGATTCGTTACTGTTTTTTGCTGAGCCCGGTCACGACGTCGTCCATCAGCACCATCACGACCGGCTGGCCCTTTCCGGCGCGCTGGTCGATCTTGATCTCCTCGGTATTGAAGGGCGTTTCGGTGCCGCTCTTCTGCACCGCGATCAGATCCTCCGGGACGGTGACGTGGCGCACCGCGGCGATGCGTGAACCGTTCGAGCCGTTCTTCTTGAAGCCGAAGCACTGCACGCCTTTGCCGTTTCTGCCCTGGATCTCGTGATCGAAGGCGAAGCTGCGCTTCATGTAGCCGCGGTCGGAAACTGTCAGAAGCTCGCCTTCGTCCGTGATATGGCCGGCATAGATGACCTTGTCCCCCGCCTCGAGCTTGATGCCCTTCACACCCGCGCTCGCACGGCCCGTGACGGGAACGCTGTCCGCCGCAAAGCGGATGCTCATCGCGCCTTCGGTCACGAGGATGATGCTGTCCTCCTCAATGGGCTCCGGGATGAATTCAACGGAAAGCAGCGCGTCGTCGTCCTTGACGGTGATCGCGGCGATCCTCTTCGAGCGGGTATTGTATTCCTTCGCTTCCGTGCACTTGACGAGGCCGGCGGCCGTATAGAAGAACACGAGGCCGTTCGTGAAGGGATCCTGGAAGGCGGCAAGCACGCGCTCGTCGTGCTCGACTTCGATGATCGCGGAAAGATTGGTCGGCTTTTTATCCGGCTTCGTTTCCGGGATATCCGAAACGGGGATCGTCAAAAGCGCGCCGTGGCTCGTGAAGAGGCGGATGCTCGAATCGGTCTGCGTTCCGAAAACGGCGAGGGGCTTTTCCTGCGCGATCAGCTCGAGCGTCACGAGCTTCGGCTGCATCCTCCTCAGGCGGTTGTCCGAAAGGATCATGACGGTCGCGGGCTCGGCGATGACCTCTTTGGTCTCGATGAAGGTCTCCTCGCCGTCGCCCTCGATGAGGGTCGTGCGGCGCTCCGAAGCGAACATTTTGCGGATCTCGGTGAGCTCGTCGATGATCAGCGCATGGAGCTTCTTCTTCGAGCCGAGGATGCCGCGGAGACGCTCGATCTGCTTTTTGACTTCCTTATGCTCGCGCTCGATCTCGAGCTGTTCGAGGTTCGTTAGCCTCTGCAGGCGAAGATCGAGGATCGCATCCGCCTGGACGCCGGTGAGCTCGAAGCGCTCCATCAACGCCTGCTTCGCCGCCTTCGGGGATTTCGAAGCGCGGATCAGGGCGATGACTTCATCGATATTCAGCAGGGCGATCATGAGGCCGTCGAGGATATGCGCGCGGCGCTCCGCCGCTTCGAGCTCGCTGCGGCAGCGCCTCGTGACGACGTCCTCCTGATGGCGGATATAGCAGTCGATGAGCTCCGTGAGGGGCAGCAGCTTCGGCTTGCCGTCCGCGATCGCAACCATGATGACCGAAACGGTCTTCTGCAGATCGGAATATTTGAACAGCGCGTTCAGCACCTTCTCCGGATCAAAATCCTTCTTGACCTCGATCACAGCGCGGATGCCGGTCCTGTCGGATTCATCGCGGATATCGCTTATACCGGCGAAGGCGGATTTGCTCTTCTGCTGAACGAGGGAAAGTACCTTCTCGAGCGCGGCGGCCTTGTTCACCTGGTACGGGAACTCGGTGATGACGATGTTCGTCTTGCCGTTCTTCAGCGGCTCGAAATGCGTTTTCGCGCGGTTGATGAGCTTTCCCCTGCCGTTCTCGTATGCGGCGCGGATCTCCGGCGAATCGATCAGATAGCCGCCGGTCGGGAAATCCGGGCAGGGCATGATCGAAAGGAGCTTGTCGAGGCTGATCTTCGGATCGTTGATCCTCGCGATCACGGCGTCGATCGCCTCCCCGGGATTATGCGGCGGAATGGAGGTCGTGAGGCCGACGGCGATGCCGTTCGAACCGTTGATGAGAAGGTTCGGGAAGCGGCTCGGCAGAACGTCCGGCTCCTTCAAAGTATCGTCGAAATTCAGGCTGAATTTGACGGTATCCTTGTCGATATCGCGCAGCATCTGCATCGCGGCGGCGGTCATGCGGGCCTCGGTATACCTCATCGCGGCGGCGGAATCGCCGTCCATAGAGCCGAAGTTGCCGTGACCGTCGACCATCGGCAGGCGCATGTTGAAATCCTGGGCCATGCGGACCATCGCGTCGTAAACGGAGCTGTCGCCGTGGGGATGGTATTTGCCGAGGCAGTCGCCGACGATGCGGGCGGACTTGCGGTGCGGCTTATCCGGCGCAAGGCCGAGCTCCATCATCGTATAAAGGATGCGGCGCTGAACGGGCTTCAGTCCGTCCTCGACGCGCGGAAGGGCGCGCTCCAGAATGACGTGCTCCGCATAGGGCATCATGGACTGGTGCATGACGTCGTCCATGCTCTTGATTATGATCGGGATCTTCGGCGTCCCGGGTTCTTTGATCTGTACTTTCCTTGCCATGTTCTGCCTTTGTTTTGCCGGTCATTCGCCGCGCAGGGTGCGGATCATCGCTGCGGGATCGGGCGAAGAATAGACCGCGTTGCCCGCAACGAGCACGTCCGCGCCGAAATATCTGCAGACCTTCGCGGTCTCCTTATTCACGCCGCCGTCGACTTCGATCTCGACCTTTTCGGAAAGGCCCTTTTCTTTAAGCATCTGCTTGATGACGGCGATCTTCCTCGCCGCTTCCGGAATGAATTTCTGCCCGCCGAAGCCCGGGTTGACGGTCATCACGAGCACGAGATCCGCGCTTTCGAGCAGATACTCGACGGCGGAGGGCGGCGTCTGCGGATTGAGCGCGATGCCGGCCTTCATGCCGAAGGAGCGGATCAGATTGAGCGTGCGGTGAGCGTGATGATCGGCTTCGACATGGATCGTGACGATGTCCGCGCCGGCATTTTTGAAATCCTGCACCCATTTCGCGGGCTCGGCGACCATCAGATGCGCGTCGAAAACAAGGTCCGTGTGCTTGCGGAGCGCCTTCGTCATCGGTGCGCCGAAGGTAATGTTCGGCACGAATGCGCCGTCCATGACGTCAAGATGGACGTAATCGGCGCCCCAGGGCTTCAAAAGATCCACCGCTTCCCCGAGGGAAGCATAATCCGCAGAAAGGATCGAAGGTGCAATTTTAATCATATCTGTGCCTCCTCTGCTCTTCCGCCTCTTTGACGAGCCGGACATAGCGTTCGTATCGTTGTTTGGTTATTCCTTGGTTATTTTGATTTTTCAGCAGTTCTTTTTTAACATAACAGCCGGGCTCGCTGATATGCAGGCAGCCCGAAAAGCGGCAGTTCTCCTCCGCGCCGCGGAGCTCCGGATAAAGCAGGCGTATCTCCTCCGGCGGCAATTCGAGCGAATCGAGGAAGCTGAAGCCCGGGGTATCGAGCACGGCGCCGCCGCCCGGGAGCGGGATCAGCTCCGTATGCCGCGTCGTGTGCCGGCCGCGCTCGGTCTTGCGCGAAAGGCCGCCGACGGCGAGCTCCGCGCCGGGCAGCATCGCATTGAGAAGCGATGATTTTCCGACGGCGGACTGCCCCGCAAGGCAGATCACCTTGCCGTCCAGCTTTTTTTTGAGCTCATCCAGGCCCTCGCCCGTTTCCGCCGAAACGACGACGGTCTCATAGCCGGTCGGCGCATATTCCGAAAGCAGGCTTTCAACGGCGCCGGGCTCCGCTTCATCGCATTTATTGACGGCGATCAGCGGCTCAATGCCGTATTTTTCGCAGAAGATCAGGAGCTTATCGACAAGAAGAAGATCCGGCAGGGGCCGTGATGCGGCAATAACTATAAAGAGCCGGTCGATGTTCGCGACAGCGGGGCGGATGAGCTCGTTCCTGCGGGGCAGGATGCTCATCAGATAGCCGTTCGCGGCGCGCGGATCCGGCGCGCTTTCTCCGTTTTCCGTGACGGCGAATTCGACGCGGTCGCCGACGACGGGCGTGACCTGCTGCTTGCGGAAAAGGCCGCGGGCCTTGCAGACATATTCCGCGCCGTCTTCGGCGAGGACGGTATAGAAACCGCCGACGCCTTTTATTATCAATCCGTTTTTGACTTTATCCATTCGTTTGCCTTAGGCGTCAGTCCTTGCGTTTGAAGAATTCCGTATTGAAGCGCAGCGCTTCCCCGCCGTTTTTATAGACGATGCATTCATGCGCGCCTTCGTAAAGATAGCCGGCGGTGAAGCGGAATTCCCAATGCTCCGTTGCATCGAAGATCTCTTCGAACAGCACGAATTCGCCGTAATCGGTCAGCATCACGATCTCAACGAGGGTATCGTCCTCCTCGATCGGCATGCTGAAATCGATGTTGGAGGCGCAGAGCCTGCTGTAATCGGCGTAAAGATAGATATCGACCGTTGTTTCGGAGGGCAGGAACGGAAGGCCGACCTGCGGATTCTGGGAGAAGACGAGCGCTGTGCTTGCGGCGCCGGCCTCGGCCTTCGTGGTTTTGCTGTAATGGAAGCGGGTATTCTTAACGCGGTAAGCTTCCATGATCCGCCTGATCCCGCCGACGGTCTGCACATCGGTCAGATCCGGCATCGGAACATAGGTCATCCCCTCCGCGCCGCTGATCACAAGGCGGATGGATTCTGTTGTATCGTCGCTGACGAGCTCCGTGCCTTCCGGAATGGATTGCTTGAGGATCGTCCCGTCCGGCTGATCCGATGCTTCATAATCGAGGGATTCGATCGTTAAATTCAGTTTTTCAAGGATCGGGATCGCATCTTCAAGTGTTTTCCCGATGAGGTTCTCCATGCTGACCGTCGTCGTTCCGTTGGAAAGCCAGACTTCGACGACCGTGCCCTTGTCTGCAGTTCCGCCGGCCTCCGGCTCCTGCCTGCAGATCCTGCCCTTTTCGATATCCGGATCGGACATATACCCGGCAACGCTGATGGCGAATTCCCTGTTCTTCAGGACCTCCGTCGCTTCGGCCACCGTTTTGTTGAGAACATCCGGGATCTTCGGAACGGAATCCTTGTCCTTGCCGAACATTGTGAAATACCAAACGAGGAACATCCCGAGCACGAGCGCGACCATCAGCGAAGCGGGCAGGATGATATGCCAGAGCTTGCCCTTTGTTTTCGGCTGCTCCTCCGGATCGGTCTTCTTGACCGGGCCGGCGTTTTCGATCTTCGCAAACCTGCTTTCCGGCTCGCGGAGGGCGCGGATCAGATCGCGCTTCAGTTCCTCCGCCGAGGAATAGCGGACGTTCAGATCCTTCGCCGTCGCTTTCACGATCACATCGCTCAGAGCGGGCGAAATGGAGGGATCGGCCTCCATCGGCGGGATCAGCTTTTCGTTGATATGCTTGAGCGCGATCTGAACGGAATTGTCGCCGTCGAAGGGCGGATTGCCGATCAGCATTTCATAGAGCATGATGCCGACGGAGTACAGGTCGCTTTCGACGCCGACCGCGCCGCCGCTGGCCTGCTCGGGGGAGATATAGTGGACGGAGCCGACGACGTTGTTGCCGTCGAAGGTCCTTGTGATGGATGCGGTGTCCTTCGCGATGCCGAAGTCGGTCAGCTTGATCGTTTTATCCTTGGAAATGAGCACGTTCTGCGGCTTGACATCCCTGTGGACATAGCCGCCCTCGTGCGCGGCGCTCAGCGCGTTCAGCACGCGGCAGGTGATATGCACCGCGGCCTTCGGGCTCAGTTTCCCTTTGGTTTTCAGGTATTCCTTGAGGGTCAGGCCTTCGACATACTCCATCACGATGTAGCTTCTGCCTTCGTATTCGCCGTATGCATAGGCGCGGACTATGTTCGGACATTCGAGGGTCAGCATCGCGCGGGTCTCCCTTTCGAAGCGCCGCATATACTGCCCGTCCTCGCAGAATTCTTTTTTTATCATTTTGACGGCGACCTGCCGATCCTCTTCGCGGTCGTGAGCGCGGAAAACCTCCGCCATGCCGCCGGTGCCGATCAGCTCTTCGATCTCGTATCTGTTTTCAAGCACGGTACCGATCACAGCAGCTCACCTCCCTCATTCCGGACGAGAGCGACGGTGATATTGTCCGTCGAGCCGTTGGCGAGCGCCGTTTCGGTCAGCCTGTCGCAGGCTTCGAGCAGATCCGCGCTCGTTTTCAGGATCTCCTCCGCCTCCTGCCGGGAGATGCTGCCGTGGAGACCGTCGCTGCAGAGCATGATGATATCGCCGCGCTTCCATTTCGAAACGCCGGTATCCGCCTTCACGAACTGCGCCGTGCCGACAGCGCGGGTCAGGATATTGCGCTGGGGATGCGTTTCGGCCTCCTGGCGGGTGATGACGCCGGAATGGACGAGCTCCTCAACGAAGGAATGGTCGCGGGTGAGCTGGCGGAGATGCTCGCCGTCGAAAAGGTAGAGGCGGCTGTCGCCGACGTTCGCATAGGTGAATTTCGTCGATTCGACATAGGCCATAACGACTGTCGTGCCCATGCCGGAGCAGTCGGCGTCCGTTGAAGCGACGTCGAAGATGCGGTGGTTCGCATAGGATACAGCGTGCTGGAGCAGGATCTGCAGCCGCGGTTCATTATTCGATTCGATATATTCATGGATCGAATCGATCGCGATCAGGCTTGCGACATTGCCTGCCCTGTGGCCGCCCATGCCGTCCGCAACGACAACGACGGGCTTTGCGCCTTCTTCGGGCATATAGAAATAGTCCTGGTTGGACTGCCGCCGCCCTATTTCGGTTCTGTAAGCATAAATCATTGGCCTGTCTTGCCTCCCATCCGGCAGGTATTCGATCAAGCGGTCGGAGCCGCTTCGGGGTTTGCGTTGTTTTCGGCATGCTTGTTGCGGAGCTGGCCGCAGGCGCCGTCGATATCCGTGCCGAGCTCGCGGCGAACGGTCGCGGAGATATGCCGTTTATTGAGCCAGCCCTCGAAGGTATGGGCATAAGCTCTCGTAACGCCGTTCAGATCCCGTTCCTTGACGGAATTGAGCGGGATCAGATTGACGTGGCAGTTGATGCCGCGAAGCTTCTCCGCAAGCTCCGCCGCGCATTCTTCGGAGGAATTCACGCCGTCGACGAGGGCGTATTCGAAGATCACCCTCCTGCCCGTCACGTCCGCATAATGCTTCGCGGCGGGGATCAGCTCCTCCATGCGGAAGCTGTGATTGACGGGCATGAGCTTATCGCGGATCTCGTTGTTCGGCGCGTGGAGGGAGATGCAGAGCGTGACGTGCGGCGCATCGTCGATCAAGGAATAGATCTTCGGCACGAGGCCGCAGGTCGAAAGAGAGATATTGCGGGGACTGATGCCGAGGCCGTCCGCCGCCGTCGCCCGCTCGAGGAAGCGGACGGTGTTTTCGTAATTGTCGAGCGGCTCGCCGCAGCCCATCATGACGATATTCGTGACGACGCGCTTTTTCTCGTCGTCCTTAGCGAAATTCCGCTCCACGGCTGTCACTTCGGAAAGCATTTCGCCGGCGGTGAGGTTCCTCACGCGGCCGTTGAGGGTCGAAGCGCAGAACGCGCAGCCCATCCGGCAGCCGGCCTGGGTGGAGATGCAGAGGGTGTTGCCGTAGCTGTAGCGCATCAGCACGCCCTCGACGATGTTGCCGTCCGCGAGCTCATAGAGCATCTTCACGGTGTCGTCCTTCTTCGACCTGCGCGTTTCGATGATCTCCGCGCCGCCGAAGGGCAGCTCCGCGAGCCTTGTGCGCAGGGCCTTCGGGATGTTCAGCATCTCTTCCGGCTTCGCGCCGCGGCTGAGCCATTCCATGATCTGCTTCGCGCGGAAACGGGGCTCGCCCATTTCGGAAAGCAGGCTCTCGAGTTCTTCTTTTTTTATCGATGCAAGGTCGATCATTCGCCTTTAATTTCCTTTTTAATGAATCTTGCGATAAAGAATCCGTCAACGCCGTCGCGGTTCGGGAAAAGCTGAAGGAACGGTCCCTTCTCCCCCTCCGGTTTTCTTCCCGGGATCAGAAAATCGAGCGGTTCCGCTGAAAAATCCGGGTTTTCCTCAAGGAAGCGGAGGGCATTTTCTTCATTCTCGCGCTTTGAAACGGTGCAGGTCGAATACACGAGCGCGCCGCCGGGCCTGACGAAGAGCGCAGCGGCGTTCAATATCCTCCGCTGCAGTGCGGCAAGCGAAGCGACGTCCGCTTCCGTCCTGTTCAAGAGTGAATCCGGCTTCGAGCCTCCGCCGAGGCCGGAGCAGGGAGCATCCGCGAGCACGACGTCGAAGCTTCCTTCCTCTTTTGGCAAAAGCTCCGCGAGCTTCGCGGGGTCGGAGGCGTCCGCGGTCATTATGCGGCAGTTCTTAACGCCGAGGCGGGCGCAGGCGGATCTCAAAAGCTCGGTGCGGTGGGGATGGACCTCCAGCGCCGTGATCGAACCCGTGCCGTGCATCAGGCTCGAAAGGAAGCAGGTCTTCCCGCCGGGCGCGGCGCAGGCGTCGAGGATGCGCATCCCGTCCCGGACGCGGCAGGCGCGGCAGACGAGCATCGCGCTCTCGCTCTGAACGGTCATCTTCCCCGCTTGGAAAAGCCCGAGGTTCGCGACGTCGGCGCCTTCTTCGAGGATCAGCGCTTCGCGTTCGAGCCCGCTGCGCTTTGACCCGATCCCGAGTTTTCGCATTTCAGCTTCGAGCTCATCCGCGGTGAAGGGATACTGCGCGCGGACGGTCAGCTTATGGAGCCTCGATTTGAGCAGGCTTTCGGTGAAATCAAGGCCGTATTCCGAAAGATACTCCCGCACCATGAACAGCGGCATGCCGCATTCAACGGAAAGCCTTTCGGCGGGATCCTCCGGAAGCGGCGGAAGCGTCCCGGCCGAATTATCGCGGGCGATCGAGCGCAGAACGCCGTTCACGAAGCCGGTGAGGCTGCCTTTGCCGATCGCGCGGGTCAGCTCCACGGCCTCCGAACAAACGGCATGATCCGGCCTGTCCATGAAAAGGAGCTCGGTTATCGAAAGGCGCAGGATATTGCGGATGCTGCCGTGGACCCTGCCCTTCGCATAAAAGCCGATAAGATGATCTGCGTATGAGGTACGCTCGATCGCGGAATAGACGAGCGCCGTCACCCGCCCCGCCGTGCGGCTGTCCGCACCGGCAAGGCCCTTCTTCAGGGCGAGGTTCGCATAGGCGCCGCCGCGCACGACCTCCGTATAGATCTCATACGCTTTGCGGATCATAATCCTTCAAAAACCGAACCGGCGAGCTTCTTGCCGTTCATCGCCGCCTTCGCGGGGAGGCGCTTGCCGCCGGGGAACTGCAGCTCCGTGATTTCGATGAAGCCATCGCCTGTGCGCACGACAAGGCCCTGCTTCGGGCTCGCGATCACGCACTCGCCGAGCACGGCTTCTCCGAAGCGCTCGAAAAGCACCTGTTGATTGGAAACCAGCCGCGTTTCGTGGATCTTGATATTCGCTTCGCCGAGGCGCGCAAACGCCGTCGGCGCGGGGTTCAGGCCGCGGACGAGATCGTGGATCCGCTTCGAGGGCAGCGAAAAATCGATCTGCGCATCCTGCTTTTTGATCGGGCGGCAGCGCGTTGCGAGCGCCTCGTCCTGCGGGATCGGTTCAAGCGTCCCGGCTTCGATCTTTGCAATGGTTTCCTTTAACAGCTCGGCACCGAGCTCCGCAAGGCGGGTGTAGAGCTCGCCGTAGGTCTCGTTTTCGCCGATCGGCGTTTTGGCGGCCAAAAGGATGTCGCCGGTGTCCATGCCGATATTCGTCAGCATGGTCGTGACGCCGGTCTCCTCCTCCCCCTCGATGATCGCGGTCTGGATCGGGGAGGCGCCGCGGTATTTAGGCAGAAGGCTGCCGTGGACATTGACTGTTCCGAATTTTGGGATCGAGAGATTTTCTTCGGAAAGGAGCTGGCCGAACGCCGCCGTGACTGTGAGATCCGGCATGAAAGCGGTGAGCGCCTCGACGCCCTCCGGTAAGCGGATCTTCTCGAATTGATAAACGGGGATCCCCGCTTCGAGCGCAGTGAGTTTGACCGCCGGCATCGCGAGCGCGTGGCCGCGGTCCTTCGGGCGGTCGGGCTGGGTGAAAACGGCGAGCTCATGCCCTTCCGCTATCAGCATTTTGAGGGACGGCACGGCGAATTCCGGCGTGCCGAGAAAAGCGATCCTCATTCCTCTTCCTCTTCTTCGTAACCGGCGTTCGGGTCGAAGCCCTCCGGCGGTTCGGTGACTTTTTCAAGATAGACATGCCCGTCGAGGTGGTCGTTCTCGTGCAGGACGCAGCGCGCGTGGAGCCCTTCGCAGGTATACTGCATCAGCTTGCCGTCGCGGTTGTATGCGCGGAAGACGACCTTGTTCGGGCGCACGACGTAGCCGCTTCTTTCCGGGAAGGAGAGACAGCCCTCCATGCCGCCCTGCTCGCCGGAGGTCTCGATGATCTCCGGATTGATCGCCTCGATCAGCCCGTCGCCGCAGTCCATCACGAACACGCGGCGCAGGATGCCGATCTGGGGGCCGGCAAGGCCGACGCCCTCTGCGGCGTACATGGTCTCCGCCATGTCGTCGAGCAGTCTAAAAAGCTTTTCATCGAATTTTTCAACCGGCCGCGCGACCTTGTAAAGGCAGGGCGCGTCGTCCTTAAAGATATTTCTGATTGCCATTTCGCATCTCCGGGTTCGAGTTATTCGGGCTCCGTGCCTTCGCAAAAGCACATGCTCGCCCATTTTGCCGATTATAATTATATCATGAACCGTTCAACATGAAAAGAGCCAATTTCATTCTTCGGATAAAGCATAAACAAACCGCCGTCCCGTTTAAGGCCGACGGTTTGACTTTCATTATCGATACTCAGCAGGCGTCCTCGCGCTGCCGGATGACTCGCCCGTCCTCCGCGTCGATGAAATCCGGCCGCAGCCTCCCGGCAAGCGCAGCGTCGGTGAAAAGATACCGGCGCATGCCGTCCGCAGCGGCGAATTCGGCGTTTTCGGCAGTGCGTACAGGGACGCCGAGCTCCTTTGAAAAATATTCGCCGATCCCCGCAAAGCGCGCGCCGCCGCCGATCAGGGTGACGCCCGTTTCCGAAAGATCCGAGCAGATATCCGGCTTGAGCGAGCGGATGCTGTCCGCGATCAGCCGCAGAACGGGCTTGAGCCCCTCTTCCGCCGCAGTGCGCAGCTCCTCCCGCTCCGCGCGCACGGAAACGGGCAGGCCCGTGTCGGCGCTGCGGCCGTCCACGACGAAAAGCGGGCTTTCGATGCGCTGCTTGATGATCTCCGCCATGCGGCTGCCGATGAACACACGGTGCTGCCTGCGGAAATGGTTCTGCACCGCTTTGTCGATCAGCGTGCTTCCGAAACTCTCCGCGCTTTCGAAAACAAGACCGCCGTTTGCGATCACGGCGCAGCGCACGGTTTCGGCGCCGATATCGACGAGCATATTCGCTTTTTCTGAAAAAACGTCGACGCCCGCACCGAGGGCGCCCATCAGTGCGGCGTTCAGGACGCGGAAGCTGTGGAAGCCGGCGCGCTGCACCGCGCGGAAATAGGCGTTGAAGCGGAGCGCGGGGATCAGCCGCGGCAGAGCGAGATAAAGGTCGATCGAGCCCGTCGTGCGCCGCCCGGACGCTGCCTTTGCCGTTTCCGAGAGGAACAGCGCGAGCAGACCGACATTCGCCGCCGCGCCTTCGCGCACGGGGCGGAGCCTCCCGCCCGAGCCCGCCGCTTCCCGCCCGGCGGCGCGGAGGTTCCTGCCGCCCTCCGGCAAAACAACGGTCGGTTCCGAAACGCATTCCCCGCGCAGCGCAAAGCGCGTGTTTGCGGAACCGATATCGGCTCCCAAAACAGTTCTGAACATAATAAGACCTCCGGCAAAAGCTTCAATAAAGAGTATTGCCGGAGAGCTTTGTTTTTTACGCCTTGCGGACGGGTTTTTTGCTCGGTTTTTAAAAAGGTTTGTCGTTCAGCGGAAATCCCGCGGAAGAACGCCCGCGTTTTTGAGCAGTCTGTATGCGCTCGGCAGCGGCAGGCCGATGACCGTGAAGTAGTTGCCCTTTATTTCTTTGACGAACATTCCGAACGGGCCCTGGATGCCGTAAGCCCCGGCCTTGTCCATCGGCTCGCCCGATTCGACGTATTTTTCGATCTCCTCTTCGGAAAGCTTCTCGAAGGTCACTTCGGTCACGCCGAGCTCGGTCTCGCAGCCGGCTTCCGTCACGACGGCGACGCCTGTATAGACGGTATGGGTCTTTCCCGAAAGCGCGGAAAGGATCCGCACGGCGTCCGCTTCATCCTTCGGCTTTCCTATTATACTGCCCTCCGAGAAAACGACTGTATCCGAACCGAGGACGGCGATCGGCTCACCGTCTTCGTCCATGCCGCCGAGCCTGTTGAAGACCTCACGGGCCTTCCTTTCGGCAAGCGCGGTCACATACAGCGCCGGATCGGTCTCGTCGATCGCTTCGTCCGCCCTGCTGACCACGATCCCGTAATCATAGCCGCACATCGTCAGCAGCTCCCGCCTTCTTTGGGAACCGCTCGCAAGGATCAGCTTCATACTGCCTCCCTCCGCCGCTTTTTGCCGGCGAAATCACTTCCATTTTCTCCCACCGAAACAGCGCTCGGCCGTAAAATCCGGCTTTTCGGCGCTTTATCGGCTGTGTTCGGTGTGGATAAGCATACCAGTCCGGGCCGCAGGAATCAAGTTTTTAAAAAAAATTTTTAAAAAAGTGGGATTAAGTGTTGCTAAGTGGAGGAAGTTATGCTATAATGTGGGTAATATTCCACCAAAGTGGTAATATATTCCGAAATGGAAAGGTGGTGTTGGCATGCTTCTGGGTAAATCCTTCAATACTCTCGATTCGAAGGGTCGTCTTTTCGTGCCCGTAAAATGGCGTGTCGACCTCACCGATCACGTTGTTTTGCTTTACGGTTTCGGGAACACACCCGACGAAAAATATCTTCAGCTCATGAGCTACGACAAGTTCCTCGAGCTGACCCGTGCGGTGGACTGTCTGCACCCCACCGACCTCACTTTCATCAAGGCAAAGCGTTTCATTTTCCCCAATGCAGAGGAGCTGAATCCCGATAAGCAGGGCCGTATCCTGATCCCCCAGGAGCTTGCGAAATACGCGAGCCTCAATCTTTCGAGCGACCTGATCCTTCTCGGCCTCAGCGACCATGTTGAGATCTGGAATCCCGAGCTTTACGAAAAGATCCGTTCCGAATACGATTTCGGACAGTTTGCAGAGGACATGCAGTCCCTTGCCGACAGAAGCAGCGACGCGCCCGCCGCAAGGTGATCCCAATGGAAAGCTGCTATCATGTGCCGATCATGCTCGATGAAGTGCTCGACCTTCTCCGGCCTGAGCGCGGCGGCGTCTTTGTTGACGGCACTCTCGGCGGCGGCGGTCACAGTGAAGGCATTCTGAAGCGCCTCGGCGAAGGCGGAAAGCTCTTCGGCATCGACCGCGACAGCGATGCGATCGCCGAAGCCGGAAGCCGGCTCGCCTCCTATCCCGCTTTCACACCGGTCCACGGTAATTTTTTTGAAATGAAGAGGCTGCTCGCGCCCCTCGGCGTGACCGGCGCGGACGGCATCCTCCTCGATCTCGGCGTCAGCTCCCATCAGCTGGANNGGCAGCCGCGGGTTTTCATACACCCAGGATGCAAAGCTCGATATGCGCATGGACCGCGGCGATCCCCTCAGCGCATACGAAGTCATCAACGGCTACAGCACAAGAAGGCTCGCGGAGATCATCCGCGATTACGGCGAGGAACGCTTCGCTTCCCGCATCGCGAATGCGATCGACAAGGCCCGCCGGTCGGCGCCGATCGAAACGACGACGGAGCTTTCGGAGATCATCCGTTCGGCGATCCCCGCACCCGCAAGGCGCGAAGGCCCTCACCCCGCGAAGCGCACTTTCCAGGCGATCCGCATCGAGGTCAACGGCGAGCTTGCCGGCCTCGAAAAGGCGGTCACCGACGCCTGCCGGTTTTTGAACCCGGGCGGCGTCATCGCGGTCATCACCTTCCATTCGCTCGAGGATCGGATCGTCAAGAACGTTTTCAAGGATCTGCAGCATCCCTGCACCTGCCCGCCGAGCGCGCCCGTCTGCATCTGCGGAAGGAAGCAGGAGCTCGAGATCATCACCGCAAAACCGCTCACCGCCTCGGGCGGCGAGCTTACGGCCAACCCGCGCGCGAGAAGCGCCAAGCTCCGCGCGGCAAGGCGGCTCCTTCAGTAGGGGCTCATATTTAACCAGGGGGAAGAATACTATGGCAAGGGACATCAGGACGAACGGCATCACCTCGGAACCGGAGCGCGTCTATGCTCCTTCGAGCGGTTCGCTCGCATACAGGTCGGATTATGCCTACCGCACCGCGCAGCTCTCGACTGCGCCGAAGCGCAGGCCGGAACCCGCCGTCGAACCGCAGCCGCAAACGCACACAAGGCCCCGCCGCAGGCATGTCTCCCTCATCGGCATCGCAAGGCAGAATAAATTCCTGCCGAAGATGCTTGCCGTTTGCTGCATCGCGGCCGTCGCCGCTTTCGCGGCGCTGACCGTCGTTCGTTTCGCGGATATCGCGCACGTTCAGGCGGAGATCAACAATCTTAACAGCCGTATCGAGGCCACGGAGCGCTCCGTCAATGACCTCGATTTCAGCAGCCAGCCCAATATCAACGCCGTCGAGTTCGCCAAGGCCGTCGGCCTCGTTCCCGCGCAGCACTGATGCTGCCCGTCCTTCCGGCGTTTCTTTGCTGCGACGCCGTGAAGGCTCCGATCCGCCGCTCCCGGATCCCCCTTTATTCCGAATGAAAGGAAGCCCGCAGCCTTCGCGGGCCCGGAAGGTCTTGCAGCAATGAGTATAACGCCGCTCCCGCAAGGGAAGCAAAAGAACAGGAAAAAGAGCAAACCGGCAAAAGCTTCCGAACAGCCTGTATCGTTCAAGAAGCGGATGCCGTGCTTGCTTATTATTTTTGCTATACTTTTTACGGTACTTATCGGCAGAGTCTTCTGGCTTTCGGTCGTCAACGGGCCGAAGCTCAAGCAGCTTGCAGTCCGTCAGTGGACCCGCTCCACCCCGCAGACCGCGCAAAGAGGCCTGATCGTCGACTGCAACGGCGCGGAGCTCGCCGTCAACACCCAGGCCTATAAAGTCGTCATCTGGCCCTCCGCCGTCAAAGCGGGCGAGAGGGAACGCGTCGCCCGGGAGCTCGGCAGCGTCCTCGGCGTCAGCAGCGAAAAGATCCTCGAAAAGCTCAGCAGCTCCACGATCCGCGAATACACCGTCAAGCGTCAGCTCGACGAGGAAACGATCAACAAGGTCCGCTCCCTCCAGCTCGGCAAGGGCGTCGGCATCGCGCAGGACGTCAAGCGCTATTATCCCTACGGCACCCTGCTTTCGCAGGTCATCGGCTTCACGAACATCGACAGCGCCGGCCAGAGCGGGCTCGAGCTCATCCTCGACAAATATCTCACCGGCCGCGACGGAAAAATGATCGCCGAAACGGACAGCAGGGGCAACCCGATCGCGGGGAGCAGCTATCAGTACATCGACGCCGCCGACGGCGACAAGGCGCAGCTGACCGTCGACGTCAATATGCAGAGCTATCTCGAGAACGCTCTCGAGGAAGCGATCCTCGTCAATAACGCAAAGGATGCGCAGGGGATCATCCTCGATGTTCGCACCGGTGCGATCAAGGCGATCTCCACAAAGCCCGATTTCGACCCGAACGATCCGCCGAGGAACGATCTTGCCGCGCTTGCCGCGCTTTCGAAAAACCGCGTCGTTACCGATGCTTACGAGCCCGGCTCGACCTTCAAGATCCTGACCCTCGCCGCCGCCCTCGACGCGGGCTGTACTGACCTCGATTCGAGTTTTTACTGCAACGGCGGCTATATCGTGAACGGCGAGCGCATCAGATGCTGGCGCCATGCCGGTCACGGCAGCCAGAACCTCACCGAGGCGACGGAAAATTCCTGCAATGTCTGCTTCATGCAGCTTGCGCTTTCAATGGGCGTTGAACAGTTCTATGATTATCTCTACGCCTTCGGCCTCGGCCAGAGCACCGGAAGCGGCCTCATCGGCGAATCGGACGGCATCGTCACCCATCAGAAATACATCACTGCGAACGATCTTGCCCGCATCGGCTTCGGCCAGAGCATCGCCGTGACGCCGATCCAGCTGGCGTCCGCCGTCGCTGCGGCCGTCAACGGCGGCGAGCTGCACACCCCCTACATCATCGAAGAGATCACCGCTGCGGACGGCACCGTCATCTTCAAGGCGGACACAACGCCCGTGCGCAGGGTCATCAGCGAGGAATCCTCGAAGAAGGTCTGCGAGATCCTCCAAAGCGTCGTCGATAACGGCACCGGCCGCAATGCGAAGATCGAGGGTTACGCGATCGGCGGAAAGACCGGCACGGCGCAGAAATACGACAGCTACGGCCGCGTTGCCGAGGGGAGCTATATCTGCTCCTTCATCGGCTTCGCCCCCGCCGACGAGCCCCGCTACCTCTGCCTGATCCTCGTCGACGAGCCGCATGTGGGCTCCATCTTCGGCAGCACCGTTGCCGCGCCGTATGTGCGCCGCGTGCTCTCGCAGATCCTGCCCTATGCCAATATCCCGAAATCCGGCCACAACGCCGAGGGCGTTGAGGTCCCGAACGTGACCGGAATGAGCATGGAGGAAGCGCTTGCCGCGCTCGAGGCCGCCGGCCTCACCGGCGTTTACGAATGCGAAGCCCCCGTCACCTTTCAGGTCCCGGCCGCAGGCGAAAGGATGCCCTACGGTTCATCCGTGCTGCTTTACACCGGCAGCGAGGGCATCAACCAGGAGACCGACGAGCCCTACTATGTTGCGATGCCGGATCTTGCCGGCATGACGCCGCTTCAGGCATATACCGCGCTGCGCGGCGCCGGGCTCGTGATGGAAGCGGATCCCGCCGATCCCTACGGCGTCGTTATCGGCCAGAGCATCTCGGCGGGCGATCCCGTCGAATACGGCTCTTCGGTAACGGTTTACTTCGATTGGCCGACCCCGACTCCCGCGCCTTCCCAGACGGCGCAGCCGGAGGTCACGCCCTCGCCGGCAGTCACGCAGCAGCCGGCGGAAACGCCCGAACCCACTCCGTCCCCGACGGATGAACCCAACGAATGATCCGCGCCGGCTTCGGCGCTTTGCCCAATACCCCGAATATTTCGGAGAAAAGGACCCCCGCCGCGGGGATGAGGTGATCGAATATGCTGATCAGTGAATTGACAAAAAACATCGAATGCCGCGTTGTCGGCAATGATATCGACATTCCGAGGATCGAATACGATTCCCGGCGTGTGCAGCCGGGCGACCTGTTCTGCTGCATCAACGGGACCTTTAAGGACGGCCACGATTTCGCGCCCGGCGCCGTTGACGCCGGAGCCGCCGCTCTGCTCGTTGAAAGGGAGCTCCCCCTCCCCGTTCCTCAGATCGTCGTCGAGAATTCCCGCAGGGCGATGGCCGAGCTCGCGATCACGTTCTACGGCAATCCCCTCGAGGGCATCCCCGTGATCGGCATCACCGGCACCAACGGCAAGACCACGACGACCTATATGGTCAAATCGATCGCCGAAAAAGCCGGCTACAAGGTCGGCCTCATCGGCACGATCCGCAACCTGATCGGCGATAAGATCATCCCGACCGAGCGCACGACGCCCGAAAGCGTCGAGCTGCAGCGCGTTTTCCGCATGATGCGCGACGAGGGCGTCAACCTCATCGTCATGGAGGTCAGCTCCCACGCGCTCGATCAGGACCGCGTGCACGGCATCGAATACGTCATCGGCGGCTTCACGAACCTCACGCAGGATCACCTCGATTACCACAAGACCTTCGATAATTACCTTGCGGCGAAGAAAAAAATGTTCGAGCGCAGCAAGTTTGCCGTTGTCAACGCGGACGATGCGCACAGCGATATGCTCCTCGACGGGCTGAACCTTCCCGCAATGCGCTACGGCGTGCGCGCGAACCGCGCCGATATCCGCGCCGCAAATATCGAGATCTGCCCCGAGAACATCGAATTCGACATGATCTGCACAATGGGCATGAAGCACATCACCGTTGCGATCCCCGGCCTTTTCAACGTTTTCAATGCACTGCTCGCGGCTGGTATCTGCCTGCGTCTCGGCATCAGCCTCAGCAACATCGCCGCCGGCCTCGCAGGCGTCGTCAGCGTTTCCGGCCGCATGGAGACCCTCCCGACGGAAGGCTTCGATTTCTCGGTCATCCTCGATTTCGCACATACCCCGGATGGGCTCGAAAACCTTCTTACCTCCGTGCGCGGCTTCGCAAAGGCCCGCATCATCACCGTTTTCGGCTGCGGCGGCGACAGGGATAATCTCAAGCGGCCCATCATGGGCGAAACGGCGGCGCGTCATTCCGATTTCTGCGTCGTCACCTCCGACAACCCGAGGACCGAGGACCCGATGCGCATCATCGGCATGGTGCTCGAGGGCGTCGAGCGCACGAGCTGCCCGCATGTTGTGATCGAAAACCGGCGCGAGGCGATCCGCTATGCGCTCGGGATCGCGCAGAAGGACGATATCGTCGTTCTCGCAGGCAAGGGCCACGAATACTATCAGGAGATCAACGGCGTTAAGCATCCCTTCGACGAGAAGCTTATCGTCGCGGAAATACTCGAAGAAATGCGCGAGGGCAGCAAAAACTGAAGCTGCTCCTTCGCCCGGTTAAGCAGAGGAAAAATTATGCAGAACATGATCTTGGCTTTTCTTGTTGCGGCGGCGGTGGCGATCGTCATCTCCCCGTGGTTTATAAAGATGCTCCGCCGGCTGAAATACGGGCAGGTCGAGCGGGCCGAAGGGCCTCACGCTCACTCCGCGAAGGAGGGCACGCCGACGATGGGCGGCATCATGTTCGTCATCGGCATCATCGCCGCAGTGCTGATCTTCTGCGATTACGATATCGCACTGCAGTACTCGATCCCGGCGCTCGCGATCATGATCGCTTTCGGCCTCGTCGGGTTCCTCGACGACTTCATCAAGGTCAAGATGAAGAGGAACCTCGGCCTCAAGGCCTATCAGAAGATCATCGCGCAGTTCCTGCTTGCATTCGCCGCGGCGTTCTTCGCCTATAAAAGCAATTTCATCGGCTCGAAGCTTTTCGATCCCATCTTCGGCGAGATCGAGCTCGGCTGGGGATACATTCCCTTCATGATGTTCGCGATCATCGCGATCGTCAACAGCGCGAACCTGACCGACGGCCTCGACGGTCTGCTCTCCGGCGTAACGCTGATCTACTCCCTCGCGATGGGCATCCTCTTCCTCTATTTCGCAAAAGCCTTCGATTCCGGGATGTTCGGCGAGCCGCTCTTCATTGCGGAAAGCAAGGGCATGCTGAACATGGGCGTCTTCGCCTTCGCCGTCACCGGCGGATGCGTCGGCTTCCTCAAGAGCAACAGCTATCCCGCGAAGGTCTTCATGGGCGACACCGGTTCGATGGCTCTCGGCGGCGCGATGAGCGCGATGGTCATTTACAGCCGTTCCCCCTTTATCTTCCTTCTGATGGGCTGCTGCATCGTTGCTTCCGCCGTCAGCGTGGTGCTCCAGGTCGGTTCCTTCAAGCTCCGCCACGGCAAGCGCATCTTCAAGATGGCGCCTCTGCACCATCATTTTGAAAAGCTCGGTTTCCCGGAAACGAAGATCGTTGCCGGGTACATGATCGTAACGAGCATCTGCTGCCTTGCGGCGCTTGCTCTGTTCTTCTGAGGCAGAAGATCGTTCGGCCTCCGGCTTTGCCGGAAACGGGCGAGGATCCCCTCCCCCGCAAAATTCGCAAAAGACCGCCCGAAGGGAAGCGGCTGGCCGTGGTTTTGTTGGCGCTTGGCACGGCACCGGGCTCTTCGGCAACGCTAAGATTTTTGAGAGATAAGCATCGGCACATCTCTCAAGAGTCTTGGTCCTTCGGGCGGTTTCTAATAGATTTTAAGCTTTTTCAGGCAGAATAACGAGGTGAAACTTATGTGCAAACCTCCCAAACCGAACGGAAAGACCGCCCTCATCGTCGGCATGGCGAAGAGCGGCGTTTCGTCCGCAAAGCTCCTCTATAAGAAGGGCTACAATGTCATTATCAACGATCTCAAGAGCGAGATCCCCGGCCTCGAAGAGGAGCTCTCCGGCATCAAATACACGAATCGCCTCGGCGTCGCGCCGGAAGCGCTGCTCGAGGAAGCGGATCTGATGGTCATCTCCCCCGTCATCCCGATCTTCAAGCCCTTTGTGAAGACCGCGATCCGCATGGGCGTCGAGGTCATCGGCGAGATCGAGCTCGGTTACCGCTACTGCAACAGGAAGACCGATTTCGTCTGCATCGGCGGCACCAACGGCAAGACCACGACCACCGCGCTGACCGGCGAGATCTTCAAGGCGCACCATGCGCGTCTCGGCGAAGGCCGCGCGTTCGTGCTCGGCAATATCGGCATCCCGATCACCGAGCATGCCCTCGAGACCCGCCCCGGCGACACCGTCGTTGCGGAGATCGCGTCCCTCCAGCTCGAAAGCATCGTCAATTTCCGCTGCAATGCGGCGGGACTTCTCAATATTTCCGAGGATCACGTCAACCGCTTCGGCAGCATGGAGAACTATATCGCCGCAAAGATGCGGATGTTCGAAAACCAGACCGAAGCGGATTTCGCCATTCTGAACGCGGATGATCCGATCGTTTCCGCCGTCGAAACGAAGGCGAGGAAGCTCTTCTTCTCCCGCCTGCATGAGGTCGACGAAGGCGCATTCGTCCGCAACGGGAGGATCTTCTTCCGCATGGACGGCGTTGAAACGGAGCTCATCCCCGCAAACGAGGTCCGCATCCTCGGCGCGCACAACCTCGAAAACGCGCTCTGCGCCGTCGCCCTGTCGATGTGCAGGGGCGTTCCCGCGGACATCATATCCGAAGTGCTCCGAACCTTCCCGGGCGTTGAGCACCGCATCGAATTCACCCGTGAATTCAAGGGCGTGACCTTCTACAACGATTCAAAGGGCACGAACCCCGAATCCACGATCAAGGCCGTCGAAGCCATGACGAAGCCTACCGTGCTGATCCTCGGCGCGGGCAATTACGACAAGCAGAGCGATTACCGCCCCGTTTTCCGCGCGTTCAACGGCCGGATCAAGGCCGTCGTCGTCAACGGCTCCAACACGGACGCGATAATGAAGGCCGCGGAGGAGGAGGGCTATGGGAACATCCACGCCTGCCCCGATGATTTCCACGAGCTGATCTATACCGCCTTCTCGTATGCCGAAAGCGGCGACGCCGTCCTGCTCTCCCCCGCCTGTGCAAGCTGGGGCATGTTCGACAATTACGAACAGCGCGGCGATATCTTCAAGCAGATCGTAAACGAAATGCAGTAAAGCGGAGAGGGGCCGACCTTAGCGCGAACAGGGAAGAAAATGGAAAACAACGTAACTCCCATCAAATTCAGGAACGAATCCGACAGGAAGCACCGCAGGTATGAGCTGCCCGGCGGGCTTCTCAGCATGGATTTCCCCCTGTTCTTCACGGTCCTCGCGATCTCGCTCTTCGGCCTCGTCATGCTCTTTTCCGCAAGCTATTACAAGGGAATGAGCGATTTCAACGACGGTCTGCACTATGTCAAAAGCCAGGCCGTCTATCTTGCCGCCGGCGTTGCGGCGATGTTCGGCATTTCCCTGATACCATACAGGGTCTATAAAACAAAATTCGCGCTTATCGGCGGCTATATCCTCATGCTCCTGCTGCTTGTTGCGGTCAAATTCATGGGAACGGAGGTCCTCGGCGCCCAACGCTGGATCCGTATCGGAAGCTTCAGCTTCCAGCCTTCGGAGATCGTCAAATTCATCCTGATCGTCTGCATGGCGGCCTATATGAGCCGCTATGCAAAGAACCTCAACAAATTTTCCGGCATCATCGTTATCCTGCTGATGATCCTGCTGCCCGCAGTGCTCATCTTCATCCAGCCGAATATGTCCATGCTGATCATCATCTGCATACTGATGTTCATCATGATGTATCTCGGCGGTGTTTCCTGGAAATGGCTTCTGTTTTTGATCGTTTCGGGCGCCGCTGCGCTGATTCTTCTGACCCTGATCAAGGATTACCGCAGCGACCGCATCAAAGCATTCGTCGATCCGTGGAGCGATCCGACCGGCATATCCTACCAGACCGTCCAGTCGCTCTTCGCCTTCGGCAACGGCGGGTTCTTCGGCCAGGGCCTCGACGCGAGCCGCCAGAAGCTGCTGTTCCTTCCGGAAATGGAGAACGACTACATCCTCGCGATCATCGCCGAGGAGCTCGGCTTTTTCGGCGTAACGCTGCTGCTGCTCGCCTACGCATTCGTCATCTACCGCGGGATCCGCATCGCGCTCTCCGTCAAGGATAAATTCGCTTCACTCGTTGCGGGCGGCATTACCGCAGCGCTTGCGGTGCAGGTCATCGTCAACGTCGCAGTCGTCACCCACACGATCCCGGCGACCGGCCAGACGCTGCCCTTCATCAGTGCCGG
>DBXK01000018.1 GCA_002309375.1 Christensenella sp. UBA1214
GGCGAGCAGTACACCTGCCCGCACTGCGGCGCGAGGACCGAGGTTTACAGCCGCATCACCGGCTATTACCGCCCGATCCAGAACTGGAACGACGGCAAGGTGCAGGAATTCAAGGAGCGCAAGGAATACACGATCCTCGATTGGAAGAAGCACAAGGAGCTTGAGGCCGAAGCCGCCGCGAAGAAGGCAGCGGAGGAAGCCGAAAAGGCCGCCGACGCAACGCCCGTCAAGTCCGTTGTGCTCTTCACGACGAAGTCCTGCCCCAACTGCAAGACGGCGAAGGGCCTTCTTGAGAGGCACGGCGTTCAGTACACGACTATCGACGCTTACGAGAACCAGGAGCTTGCTCTCCGCTTCGATATTCGAACCGCTCCCACGCTCGTCATCACCGACGGCGAGAATGTCGAGCGCTTCGAAGGCGTCGGCGCGATCAACCGCTACTGCCAGACCCTCGGCGCAGAAGACAGCGTGACCGCGTAAAAACTTCCTCTTTCTGTTTGTGCAGGCGCCCGGTGCCTGCACAAATTTTCATCAAACGGTTATAATACCCCTTGGGCGAGTGCCCGAAAAAGCAAAGGAGAACCGTAAATGTACGATATCATCATCATCGGCGCCGGCCCCGCGGGGCTCACGGCGGCGATCTACGCGAGGCGGGCGGGCAAGACCGTTCTTTTGATCGAAAAGGAGACCTTCGGCGGGCAGATCACCCTCTCCCCCCACGTTGAGAATTATCCTTTCGCAAGGCCGATGAGCGGCAACGAGCTTTCGGAGATCCTCGTCGACCAGGTCATGAACCTCGGCGCGGAGGTCGAAGTCGATACCGTCACCGCCGTCAGCGAGGAGGCCGACAGGACCTTCACCGTGAAGACCGAATACGGCAGCTTCCATGCGAAGGCGATCATCATCGCGACCGGTCTCAAGCATCGCCGTCTCGGTGTTCCCGGCGAAGATAAATTCATCGGCAGGGGGATCTCCTTCTGCGCGGTCTGCGACGGCGCTTTTTATAAGGATAAGACCGTTGCCGTCGTCGGCGGGGGCAATACCGCCGTTCAGGACGCGATCTATCTTTCCAAGCTTGCGAAAACCGTTTATCTCGTCCATCGCCGCAGCGAATTCCGCGCTGAAAAACGCGTCGTCGAAGGCCTTTCCGCCTGCCCGAACGTCGAGCTCGTGCTCGACAGCGTACCCGTCGAATGCCGCGGCGAAAACGCCCTGACCGACCTTATCGTGCGCAATAAGCTCAACGGCATGGAGCGCGATCTCGAAGTCGACGGCGTATTCGTTGCGATCGGCCAGGAGCCGAACAACGTCGCCTTCGCGGAGCTCGTCGACCTCGACCCGAGCGGCTTCATCATCGCCGACGAAAGCTGCCGCACGAAGCACCCCGCCGTTTTCGTTGCCGGGGACTGCCGCACGAAGGCCGTCCGCCAGCTCGTGACCGCCGGCGCGGACGGAGGCGTTGCCGCGATCGCCGCCTGCGAATACATCGACAGCGATCAGGCCAAAGCGGTTTAAACAATATGCCCGATACCGAGCTCACCTGCAAGCACTGCAAGATTACCAACCCCCAGGAGCCATCAGCCATGCCCGAAAAAAAGCTTCATCACTACGATATTTCCGAACTGCCCAACATGGGCCAGCCGCATTACGCCTACTACTGCAACAAGGAATGCGAGTTCTTCCCCTGCCACAAGCTTCCGGAGAACGGCTTCTTCAACTGCCTGTTCTGCTACTGCCCGCTCTACGCCCTCGGCGACAAATGCGGCGGCGGCTTCCGCTACACCGAAAACGGCGTGAAGGATTGCTCGAAATGCACGATCCCCCACAGCGAGATCGGTTATTCCTACATTACGGGCAAATTCTGGCAGATCTCCGAGCTCGCGATGAAGAACCGCGGCCTCCCCGAGGATGAAGAGCCCGAGGCCGACGCGGATGATATCGAGCCCGCCGAAGCGCCCGATCCGGCCGGGAACGACGATCTTTCCATCGACTGAATTTTCACTTTGCCTCTTTTCGGCCGTCCGCAGTCACGCTTTTTCATTGCGGGCGGTCTTTTTGCGCCCCGAGCTGCCCGAGGTCTTGACAAAAGCCATTCGTTGGAGGATACTGTTACCGACCATGAACGCAAAAAGGACCGAAAAACCGAACCGTACAGCCCGCCCGCTGCGGTATCTTGCCGCCGCGCTCGCTTTGCTTTTTGCCGTTTTTTCCCTCTGCGGCTGCGATACTGCCGAAAAAACAGAGACCTTTACCGCGATGGATACCGTGATGACGCTGACCGTGTACGGCGGCGGGAGCGCCGTCAAGGATGCGGAAGCGCTGATCCTCGAGCTTGAAAAAAAGCTTTCCGTGACCGATGAAAACAGCGAGATCCACCGTCTGAACGAATCGGGCTCGCTCGAGCTCGATCCCGATACAGCCGTGCTCGTTTCCCGCGCGCTTTCCCTTTGCGCCGAAACGGACGGCGCGCTCGATATCACGATCTATCCCGTCGTCCGCGCCTGGGGCTTCACGACCGGCGACTGCCGCGTTCCGACCGGGGAGGAGCTTGCCTCGCTCCTGCCCCTCGTTGATTTCGGAGCCGTCAGGATCAGTGGAAACACCGTCACCCTCCCCGAGGGGGCGATGCTCGACCTCGGCGCCGTCGCAAAGGGCTATGCCTCCGATTGCGCCGCGGCGCTGCTGCGCGAAAAGGGCGTCGAGAGCGCGATACTGAACCTCGGCGGCAACGTCTATGCCCTCGGCAGCAAGCCCGACGGCAGCGCATGGCGCGTCGGCGTCGCGGATCCCTTCGGCGAAGGCGGGACCTACTCCCTCGTTTTGAGCGTAACGGACATGGCCGTTGTCACGAGCGGCGGCTACCAGCGCTTTTTCGAGCAAGACGGCGTCATTTACCGCCATATCATCGACCCCGCGACCGGGCGGCCCGTCGACAACGGCCTCGCCTCCGTGACGATCGTCTGCGAAGAAGGCCTCAAGGCGGACGCACTTTCCACCGCACTCTACGTCATGGGCTATGAAAAGGCCGTCGAATACTGGAAAAAACACGGGGGCTTCGACGCCGTTTTCATTCTGAACGACGGAAGCATCCATATCACCGAGGGGCTCGAAAGCTGCCTTGCTTCCGCGAGCGGCGGGCAAACGCCGGAGATAATAAAAAAGTGAATCGATAAAAGGAAACAGCCTGTTCAATGTATGAACAGGCTGTTTTTATACAGGATGAATTATACTATCAAGTGCAA
>DBXK01000021.1:0-21190 GCA_002309375.1 Christensenella sp. UBA1214
TTCTAAGTGTTATCCCCCTCTTAAAGGCAGTTTCCTCACGTGTTACTCACCCGTTCGCCACTAAAGTATCAACCGAAATCAATACTTCCGTTCGACTTGCATGTATTAAGCACGCCGCCAGCGTTCGTCCTGAGCCAGGATCAAACTCTTGAGTTCAATTCCTGTTAGTCTTTCGACTACTCATTTACTTTTGTTGCGTCTGTCGTCCGTCGTGCCTCTCGGCACGATTTCCTCAGACCGCCGGTCGTCTCAAAATTACTGATGATTCTTTCATCTTGCGTGTCCGTCAGCCTCTCGGCCAACGAACGGTTCTTGGTTTCACTATACGGTTTTCAAGGTGCTTGCCGCGCCCTCTCGAGCGACAGCTTTGCTATTATACTGCTGAGCAAGCCTTTTGTCAACCCCTTTTTAAATATTTTTCAAAAAAGTTTTTATTATACAGTTTCATTTAAAATTTATAGATAACCATTATGTTTATTCAATGGAAAAGCCCGGCTTCGGCGCCGGGCCTTCTAATATATTTTATTGCTGCCGCTCGTTTACCTCGATAAAAACGACTCCGCAGAAGGGTTGAGATCGAGATCCGAGCGCTGGTCCTTCAGCAGCCGGTAATGACCCTGACAGGCGATCATCGCGGCATTATCAGTGCAGAAGCGCATATCCGGGCGGCAGAAGCGAAGGCCGCGTTTATCGCATTCCCGCTGCAGCCTTTCGCGCAAAGCCTTGTTCGCGCTCACGCCGCCGGCAAGGGCAAGGGTACCCATCCCGCGGTCGAGCGCGGCCTGCACGGATTTCATCGTCAGCGTTTCAACGACCGAATGCTGGAACGAGGCGGCGATATCCGCCCTGTTCGGCTCATCGCCCTTTTGCTGCGCGTTGTGCATCAGGTTCACGACCGCCGTCTTGATTCCGGAAAAGCTGAAATCATAGACCGAAAGATCGGAATTGAACGGCGTATGCAGAGGATATGCCCTCGCATTGCCGCTTTCGGCAAGCTTTTCGACCTCCGGACCGCCGGGATACGGCAGACCGAGCGCGCGGGCGACCTTGTCGAATGCCTCCCCCGCCGCATCGTCGCGAGTCCTGCCGATCAGCTCGAACTCATCGTAATCCTTTACAAGCACGATATGGCTGTGCCCGCCGGAGGCGACGAGGCACATGAACGGCGGCTCGAGATCCGGATAAGTCAGATAATTCGCGGCGATATGCCCCTCGATATGATTTACGCCGATCAGCGGTTTATCCGCAGCAAGAGCGAGCCCCTTCGCAAAGCTGACGCCGACGAGCAGCGCACCGATCAGCCCCGGTGCGCAGGTCACGGCGATCGCGCCGATATCCGGAAGCCCGACGCCCGCTTTTTCGAGCGCTTCCTCCACAACCGCGGTGATGCGCTCGGTATGGCTCCTCGATGCGATCTCCGGCACGACGCCCCCGTAAAGGCGATGGATCGGGATCTGCGTATGCACTGCCATCGAAAAGACCTCCCGCCCGCCGCGCAGCACAGCCGCCGCGGTCTCGTCGCAGGAGGATTCGATGCCGAGGATCAGAGCATCCGGAGTTGCTTTATAATGCTCAAAGGCTTTTTGAGTTCTTTCGAAATAGTTCATCATCAGGCGCGGAGCTTCGGTTGAGAAGGCGCTTTCTTTTTCCTTGTAACAAACAAATAGATGCCCGCAGCGAGCGCGAGCGCGGCGTCGATCGCAAAGCCGAAGATGAAGATGCGCATCACCATATCGCCGAACAGCTCTGCGGGGCAGATCCGGATCATTCGGCTTACGGCAGGATCGAAGGTCGAGCTTTCAAGATCGAG
Organism: Christensenella sp. UBA1214; assembly: GCA_002309375.1. Taxonomy (GTDB): domain Bacteria; phylum Bacillota; class Clostridia; order Christensenellales; family CAG-138; genus PeH17. The sequence goes on from DBXK01000021.1 coordinate 1,811, forward strand.
GAAAACGATATGGAAGACCCGCCAGAAACTGTTGAAATCGAGAACGGCCCAGAGACCGAGCGCGAGCAAGAACAGCAGTATCCCGACAAAAGCGATAACGAGCGCCTTTGCGGCAAAGCGCAGCAGCTCTTTCTTTTCCTCTTTCCCGCGGAAGGCGATCAGCGAAACCACAACGGCCGCGGCGATAATGCCGACTGCGCACCATTTGCCGATCATTACCTTTTTATAAAGAGCGCGCACGTCGACCATGTGGGAGACCTCCGATTCGTTATACATCAGCGTCTCCTCGCCGTTGACCTTCACGGTCACATCCATGCTTTCCGCGCTGCCCTTCATATAATGGACCATCTGCATGAACGCGCGGATCTGATCCTCCGTGCTCATGCCGGTATAGTCGTTGATCTCAAGACGGTCATATTCCTTTTTGAGCCATGCCTCATCGCCGGAGAAAAGCTCGACGCCGACAACGATAAACAGCAGCATCAGCAGCGGCATCGCGATACCGATCAGGAGCTTTGCGGTTTTCTGCAGTTTCTTCATCTATAATAAACTCTCTGTTATCTTTCGGAAAGGATGATGTTCATGATCCTCGTATGCGCGGCCTCGAGCGTGCTGCGGATGGAGGGAATCGTCTGTACGTCCGTCGGAACTACGATCCAGTGCTTGCCGTTGAGCTCCGTGAAAACGCGGCAGGTGTGGTAATCCTCGCCGATGACGCCGACGCTGCCGTCCGATTCCTTCCGGATCTTCAGCTCCACGATCACGGTATCCTTCGCCGTGTCCGGGCTCATGCTCGAAACGAAGTTACCCATCGAATACATGCAAAGTACCTTCCGCCCGTCCGAAGCGGTCAGCCAGACGGTCGGCTGCATGGAATGGGAATGGGAGCCGCAGATGACGTCCACGCCTGCGTCCGCCATCTCCTGCGCATGGCGCCGCACCTTGTCCGTCGGCTTATGGGTATGCTCGGCGCCCCAATGGTTATAGGCGATTATGAGCTCCGCGCCTTCCGCCCTCGCCGCGGCGACGTCCCGGCGGCAGACTTCTTCCGAATAGGTGTTGATCATGTACCTGCGGTCGCTCACGCAGCCCTGCTTGCCGTTATAGAATTCGGCGTAGGAAAGCAGCGCGACCTTGATGCCCTTCACATCGAGGATGATATAGCGCTTCTCGCTCTCGCTTTTGAAAGTTCCGGTATGCGGGAAGCCGTAGTTCTCGATGGCGTCGATCGTGTCGATGATGCCCTGCGCGCCGGCGTCGCAGCAATGGTTATTCGCCGTCACAAGCGCATCGAAGCCGGCGTATTTGACGCCGAGCAGGTACTGCGCCGGGCCGTTGCAGTTCGGCATGCCGTCGCTTGTGTTCCGGAGCTCCGTGGCATAGGGCCAGTTGCTCGAAAGCGTTGTCTCAAGGTTACCGATCGCGCAGTCCGCGCGGGCAAGGATCGGTCGGACATATTCAAAGGAAAACCGAAAATCGTATTCGACGTCGCCGCCCGATTCGGCCTTTGCATAGCGCTGCTGGCTCGAAAGGCACATCAGGTCCCCGACGAACATCATCGTCGCCTCGATCGGCTCGGGCTCCGGAGTCGGTTCCGGAGTGGGCTCCGGAGTCGGCGTCGGCTCGGGAGTGGGCTCCGGGGTCGGCACAGGCGTCGGAACGGGGGTCGGATCCGGCTCGATCACGGCTACATGCTGCTTTTCGTCTTCCTTCCCCCCGCATGCGGCAGGGCTGAGCAGAAACAGCGCAACAAGCAGCAGCGCCGCCGCACGGCACAGCATTTTTCCTTTATTCAATTGAGTTCTTTTCGGTTTCATTTCGCATTCAGCCGGCAGTTTCGGAAAGCGTTATTCCCGGGCCGGCTCTGCAGCGGCCTGCATCGCCATCGTGCTTGCAACCTTTGCGGCAAGGCAGACATTGTTATAAACGAGAGCGATGTTCGAATCGAGGCTTGCGTTGCCTGTCAGTTCCGCGATCCTTGAAAGCAGGAAGGGCGTGACCTCCCGGCCTTCGATATGCTTCTTCTTCGCCTCCGCAACGGCCTTGATCGTCGCTTTGTCGATCTTGTCGGGATCCATCTCGTATTTCTCCGGGATCGGGTTGACGATGACCATGCCGCTGTTCATGTGAAGGCCGTCCATCGCGCTGACCATCCCCGCGAGCTCCTCCACGCTGTCGGCGCGGCAGGGGGCGTCGAAACCGCTGTCCCTTGTGTAAAAAGCGGGAACGGTGTCGGTGCGGAAAGCGATCACGGGAACGCCCTGGGTCTCGAGATATTCGAGCGTGAGGCCGATGTCGAGCACGCTCTTCGGGCCTGCGCATACGACGGCGACGGGCGTCCTTCCGAGCTCATTGAGGTCGGCGGAGATATCCATCGTCGTTTCCGCGCCGCGGTGAACCCCACCGATGCCGCCGGTCGCGAAGACCTTGATGCCGGCAAGATGCGCGATGAACATGGTCGCCGCAACGGTCGTTGCACCGTCCTCCATCCTCGCCATAACAACGGGGATATCGCGGCGGCTGACTTTTTTGACGTTCCTGCCCGCCCGGCCGAGATAATCGATCTGCTCGTCGGTCAGGCCGGCATGAAGCTCGCCGTTCAGCACTGCGCAGGTCGCGGGCACTGCGCCGTAACGCCTTGCGAGGCGCTGGCAGGCGAGAGCTGTTTTGACATTCTGGGGATAGGGCATCCCGTGGGAAATGATCGTGCTTTCAAGGGCGATGACGGGTTTCCCCGCGGCAAGCGCCGCCTTCACTTCTTCCGAAAGAACAACTTTGTAATTCATGGTATTCTGATCCTTTCAGGCTTGATTTAGCTTATTTTTCAACGAAGAAATCGGAAACGACCCGGGAGGAGGTGACCTTTCCGATATAGGCCGAGATCTCCTTATGCGGCGGGAAATCGCGGTAGGCGAGCATGCCCTCGAGGTTCATGAAATCGCAGACAAGGCACATATCATAGCTTGCCGGGGAATGGAGCTCGTCCTCCCCGATCTCGAGCGCCATCAGCGTCGGCGCAACGTTCACAAGGCCGCGCAGCCGCTCCGCGCAGTAACGCATATTCTCCGCCTTGGTCCGGCCCTCCGCCTCATCGAGGAAACGCCACATCACAACATGCTTCAAAATCTTCATAGTATCCGCGCCCACGCTTTCCGCAGGGCATACCTCCTCATAATAATTCAGTTTATTATATCACAGTTTTGCGGAGGGAACAACAGGGAATACGGCGCTTCAAAGCAAAAGCGCGGCCCCGAAGGACCGCGCATTCGCATTGGGTTCCGTTATTTTACGATGAAATCGCTCCCGTTCCAGTCGACAGTCACCGTCGTGCCTTCCTCCGGCGCTTCGGCGATGATATGCCTTGCGATCAGCGATTCGAGGTGCCCCTGGATGAAGCGCTTGATCGGCCTTGCGCCGAAGAGCGGGTCGGAGCCGTTGTCGATGATCGCCTGCTTCGCCGCGTCGGTGACGGAAAGGTTCAGCCTGCGCTGAGCCATGCGCCTGCCGAGATCCGCGAGCTGCAGATCGACGATACCGCGCATATTCTCCGGCGTCAGTGCGCGGAAGTAGACGATCTCGTCGAGCCTGTTGATGAATTCCGGACGGAACTTCGATTTGAGCAGCTTCGCAAGCAGCTGCTGCGTCTCCTCCGTCAGCTCGCCCTGCTCCATCTCGTTCAGGATCAGCTCGCTGCCGAGGTTGCTCGTGAGGATGATGATCGTGTTTTTGAAATCGACGGTGCGGCCCTGGCCGTCCGTGATGCGGCCGTCGTCAAGCACCTGCAGAAGCACGTTCAGAACGTCCGGATGCGCCTTCTCGACTTCGTCGAAAAGCAATACGGCGTAAGGCTTTCTGCGGACGGCTTCCGTGAGCTGGCCGCCCTCGTCGTAACCGACGTAGCCCGGAGGGGCGCCGATCAGGCGGGAAACGGAATACTGCTCCATGTATTCGCTCATGTCGATTCGCACCATGCTGCGCTCGTCGTCGAACAGCGCTTCCGCAAGGGCCTTGCAGAGCTCCGTTTTGCCGACGCCGGTCGTGCCCATGAACAGGAACGAGCCGATCGGGCGGTTCGGGTTCTGGATGCCCGCGCGGGAGCGGAGGATCGCGTCGCAAACGCGGCGGACTGCTTCATCCTGGCCGATGATGCGCTTATGCAGCTGTTCATCGAGGCGGAGCAGCTTCTTCCTCTCGCTTTCGAGCAGCTTCGAAACCGGGATGCCGGTCCAGCGGGCGACGATCTTCGCGATCTCGTCGGAGGAAACATGGTCGCGAAGGAGGCTGTTCTCGCGCTTCGCCGCAAGCTCCTCCTCCTTCTGGAGTTCCTTCTGAAGGCCGGGCAGCTCGCCGTATTTGAGCTTCGCCGCAAGGTTGAGGTCATAGGCGTTCTCCGCCTTCTGGATCTCGGCATTGACCTGCTCGATGCGCTCGCGGAGCTGCTGCACGCGGCCGATCGCATTGCGCTCGTTCTCCCATTTTGCCTTCATTTCATTCATTTTTTCGCGCAGGACGGAGAGCTCTTTACGGATCTCCTCAAGGTGCTCGGCGGTATGCTCGTCGTTATCGCCCTTGAGCGCCTGCTCCTCGATCTCGAGCTGCATGATCCTTCTCGAGATCTCATCCATCTCGCTCGGCATCGAATTCATCTCGGTCTTAATGAGCGCGCAGGCTTCATCAACAAGGTCGATCGCCTTATCCGGGAGGAAACGGTCGGAAATGTATCTGTCGGAAAGCGTCGCGGCGGCGATCAGCGCGGAATCGTGGATCTTGACGCCGTGGTAAACTTCATAGCGCTCCTTGAGGCCGCGCAGGATGGAGATCGTGTCCTCGACCGAGGGCTCGGCGACCATGACGGGCTGGAAACGCCTTTCGAGTGCGGCGTCCTTTTCGATGTATTTCCTGTATTCATCGAGCGTCGTCGCGCCGATGCAGTGCAGCTCGCCCCTCGCGAGCATCGGCTTCAGGATGTTGCCCGCGTCCATCGCGCCGTCGGTCTTGCCCGCACCTACGATGGTATGCAGCTCGTCGATGAAGAGGATGATCCTGCCGTCGCTCGATTTGATCTCGTTCAGCACGGCCTTCAGCCTCTCCTCGAATTCGCCGCGGTATTTCGCGCCGGCGACGAGGGCGCCCATATCCAACGCGAAGATCGTGCGGTCCTTGAGGTTGTTCGGAACGTCGCCGCGGACGATCCTCTGCGCAAGGCCTTCCGCGATCGCCGTTTTGCCGACGCCGGGTTCGCCGATCAGGCAGGGATTGTTCTTCGTTTTCCTCGAAAGGATGCGGATCACGCTGCGGATCTCGTTATCGCGGCCGATGACCGGATCGAGCTTCTGCTTCTTCGCAAGGCCGGTAAGATCCTGGCCGTATTTGTTGAGCGCATCGTATGTGCCCTCCGGATTATCGGTATTGACACGGGTGTTCCCGCGCACCGTCTTGAGCGCCGCAAGGTATTTTGCACGGTCGATATTGAATTTTTTGAACAGGGCTTTAAGGATCCCGTCCGCCCGCTCGATCAGCGCGAGCATAACGTGCTCGACGGAAACATAGCTGTCCCCCATCGCCTTCGCCTCGTCCTCAGCGCGGTTCAGCGCGGAACCGAGCTCGCTTGAAATATAGAGCGAGCCGCCGGCGGCGCTGTAACTCGCCTGCTTTCTGAGCTCCGCTTCGATCGCCGCGCGGAATGCGGCAACGTCGACACCCATTGCAGTCAAAAGCTGCGTGTTGAGGTCATCGGCTTCGTTCGTGAGCGCATACAGCGCATGGATCTGGCCGACCTGCGTATGCCGTCTGTCCTCGGCAAGCTTCTGCGCCTGGCCCAGCATCTCGATCGTTTTCTGCGTCATTTTTTCTGCGTTCATATTAACACCTCCCCCATAAGGGTTTGTTTTTGTTCTACATTTATGAGTGCTTCATTTTCCCCCGTCCGTGCTTCGGATCGGCATCGATTGTTAGCACTCTCGTTCTTCGAGTGCTAACATTATAGCGCATTTCTCCGGCGATTGGGAGTGTCTTCACGGCTTTGTTTCAAAAATGACATTATTTTGCCAATATTAAAGGAGGCCCGCTCCATTTTGAGCACGCCTCCCCGGTTTGATTTGTTTTCAGCGCCGTCTGCGCCGGATCATTTGTCCTTGCCGTCGCCGATGCCGCTTTCCCTGTGCGCACTGTCCCCGCTTTCAATGGTGCCGGAGATCTTGTCGTCCCTGCCGGACGGCGCTGTCGTCGCAGTCGTCTCATCGAGAACGCCGGAAAGATCCGTCGAGGGGCGAAGCACCGCCGCAACGCGGGTCACGACGCCGTCTTTTACTTCGAGCTTGATCGCGGCAATGGAGTTATAGCTATAGACCCCGCTGCTTTCGCTCGTGCAGCCGAGATCGAGAAGCTTGTTGACCGCTTCGTCCTCCGTCATGCCGACCTTCACGCCGAGCACGTCATACTCCGCTGAGGTAAAGCTGACTTCCGCGGTCATCATCATATCGGTGTAATCCGGGAAACCGCGCATGATCGCGATGCTGCCGTCCGGAGTTTCGTATTTCCTTGAGGTCTGGTTCTTCCCCGCGTAGGCGAAATCCTTGTTGAGCAGCACGGAATACTGCAGTCCGAGCTCCGCGGGAAGATGGCTCTGCCTGTTGAAATTGTCGATCTGCGGCTCATAATACGGCACCCAAACCGCGATCTGGGAGATATCGTCGGTCCTTTCGACGCCGAGGGTGAACATGATCACACCTTTCATGAAAGTGATCTCGCGGGTCTTCGGAAGTCCGTTCGGGGTGACCTTTTCCGTATCCTCATAGATGAGCGTATAGCCTTTATCGAGCAGGATCTTCCGCGCAGCTTCTATATCGTCGCCGACCTTGATGCCGAAGATACTGCGGCTCGTCGTATAAACGGGCGTCGTGGTGCCGTCGTCGTTCTTGCGGATCGTCTTGCCCTCCGGCGTGATGCGGATGCCGACGACATAAAGCTCGGTGTTCGGATCCGGCTCGCCGTAATGCAGCTCGTAGGTGCCGCAGGAATAGCCGACGTCCTGAGCGTTCGGGCTGTGATAACGCAGGTAATGGTGCTCGATGCCGCTGTAGCTCTCGTAGCCGCCCTTTTTCAGCTCCTCTTCGGAAGCGCCGAGCTTATACGGCGCGACGAGCTCGCTGTTGAATTCCTCGACTTCAGCCCGCTTCAGCATCGTCTCCGAATCGTTGTTTTTGCCGCCGCACCCGAAGAGCGGAAGCACGAACGCCGCCGCAAGAACGAGCGCCAGTATTTTCGCAATGGTTTTCATCATTGTGACTCCTTTCAAATGCTTTCCTTATTATAAAATAGAAGCGGACAGATTTCAACCTCTGTCCGCATTCCCGGCCCGGTTATTCGTTTTTTGCGTTAAGCTCCGCAAAAAGCGCTTTCTTGAAGGGCGCGTAGGCATAGAGCGAGCCGAGCGCGAGCAGCGGCACGTTCGCCCTTTCGCTGTCGGCAATCGCAGCTTTCACCGCTTCGTCATAGGAAGGGAAGCCTTCGGCCTCCACGCCGAGCGAACGGAAAACCTCCGCATATTTTCCGGCGTCCAGAGCCCTCGCATTATCCGGCGCAACGGTGAAAACCTTCCTCGCGACGCCTGCCATCAGCGCTGCCATGTCCTCATAGCGTTTGTCGGCCATAACTCCGGAGATAAGATCGATCCTCTCGCCCCGGAAATACGCTTTGACCGTTTCGACCGCCGCCGTGACGCCTTCGATATTATGCCCGCCGTCGAAGAAAACGAGCGGCCGTTCGCTGAGCTTTTCGAAGCGGCCCTTCCAGGAGGCGGAAGCGAGGCCTCTGCGGATATCTCGGTCGGCGATCCGGAGGCCGCGCGTGCGCAGCATCAGCGCCGCCTCGATCACGTTCGCGGCATTCAGCGGTTGATAGAGGCCGAGAAGCGGGATAAAGAGCTCGCGGAAACCGCCGTAATCGAAGCGGGTCCCGTCCTTCGAGCAGCTCAGGATGCGAACGCCTTCGCGGTCCGTCCTGCGGAACGGAGCGTTCATCTCCCCCGCCTTCGCGGCGATCACGGCCGCAGCTCCTTCATCCGCTCCGCCGAAGAGCACGGGGCAGTTTTTCTTTATAATTCCGGCTTTTTCGCCCGCGATGGCTTCGATCGTGCTGCCGAGATACTCTGTGTGGTCGAGCGCAATTCCGGTGATGACGCTGAGAAGCGGCTCGTCGATCACGTTCGTCGAATCGAGCCTTCCGCCCATCCCGCATTCTAGCACGACGACGTCGACCTTCATCCTTTTGAAGAATTCAAAGCCGATCGCGGTAATGAGCTCGAATTCCGTTGGCGTATCCTCCATGCTGTCCGCGAAAGGCTTCACGAATTCCGTGACCTTCGCGAGCATTTCCGGGGAAATATCCCGCCCGTCGGCTTGGATCCTCTCGGTGAAATTTTCGATATAAGGGCTTGTGAACATCCCGACGCGATAGCCCGCCGTCATCAGGACCGACGAAAGCATTGCGCAGAAGGAGCCCTTGCCGTTCGTTCCGGCAACATGGACGCAGCGAAGGCCCTTTTCGGGATTTCCCATGCGGGAAAGCAGCTCCGTGATTCTCGAAAGTCCGGGGCGGCTGCCTTTCCAGCAGGTGGAGTGGATGTATTCAAGCGTTTGCTGATAATTCATCATAATGATTCCTTATGCCTTCACTGCTTTTTTTCGTTTCCCCGTCTTTTCGCCGATCACTTTTTTAAGCGTTTTGCAAAGCTTCAGCAGTGCCGGGATCAAGATCAGCTGGACCGGGACCATGACCGCGTATTCCGGCAGGCGGTACAGGAACCAGCCGCCGTAAGTCCTCGAGCCGTAAAGCTGAGCGACCCAGAGCGTGTTCACGATCAGACCGATAAGCAGGCAATTGATAAGCACGGGTACAATGATATTCGGGAAAAAGCGGATCTTTTTCCATTCCCTTTCGAAGCGGAACAGCGCAAAAGGCCTTTTGCAAAGGAAGATGCCCGCGATTATACCCATCACTGCTGCACAGATCGTGAAGCCGGGGTGATAGGTTCCGATCGGGAAAAGTATCGCGCCGAGAAAATCCGCAAGTGCGTAAACGATCGCACTTTCAACGGGGCCGTAAAGGATCGCGGCGACCGTGGGCGGAATGAACGCAAAACCGATCTTCCACCCTGCGGTATTGATCGAAAGGAACCTGTTCAATACAATCTCCATCGCAACGAGCATTGCAAGGATGACCATCCTGCGAAGCGCTTCCGGCGCCATGCTCCTTGCCGCGGCTTTTGATTCATGCTTTTGAGGTTCGGTCCGAACCGCTGCCCGAGCCGTCGGCTTTTTGCGAGCCTGTGCTTTTTGCGCCGCAAGCCTGCCAGCTTCCCTGCCCTCAAGCCGTTTTTTCCAGTTGATGCTTTGCCTTTTCATAAAAAACAACCTCCTTCACAGCGATCTCGTCGCTACACAAGGAGGCTTTTGCCGAAATGTATAGCCAGCGGGATGCGGCGACAGCACAGCAACCTTTCCGTTCTCCGGCCCAGTCCTTTGCGGTATTTGCGCCGACGGAATGAGTTTTCGTTCGGAAATCAACTCCCTGTATTCCCGACACTTGATAAACTCGCTGTCCCCTACTCTGTTTTCGTGCGGTATTTTACTACTTTTGTTTTGGAAATACAATAGCTCTAAGCCGGTTTTTCCTGATATTTCAGGTATATTTTCGCCCGAAGCCCGCCTTCTTCCCTGTTTTTTCTCCAAACCGACACAAAATTGCTCTATTTCCCGTTTCCCTTTTATCCGTTTTGATGTTATAATGGTATCGGGAAACCGGCATATCCCCCAAGGAGATATTATGAAAGCAATGAACGTCTGCGTCTTCGGCGCCTCCAATAACAAGATCCCATCCGTTTACGTCGATTTCGCCGAGCGCTTCGGCGCAAGGCTGGCTGAGGAAGGCCTCGGCCTCGTTTTCGGCGCAGGGCGGACCGGTCTCATGGGCGCAGCCGCCCGCGGCGCATATTCGAAGGCCGGGAGGATCATCGGCGTGATCCCGAAGAAGCTCAACGTTCCCGGCATCTATTTCGAGCACTGCACCGAACGGATCGAGACCGAAACGATGCATGAGCGCAAAGCGCTGATGGAGGATCTCAGCGATGCTTTCGTTGCCCTCTCCGGCGGTTTCGGGACCCTTGAAGAGCTGCTCGAAGTCATCACGCTAAAACAGCTGAACTATCACAGCAAGCCGATTGTAATAGTAAATGTCAATGGTTATTATGATCCTTTGCTTTCACAGTTCCGCCGCTGCACCGATGAAGGCTTTACCGATCCGCTGTTTTTGAACTTGTTTACTGTTGCATCGGATGTTGAAGAAGCGATCGACGCGCTGCTGCATCCGCGCCAGCTTTCCATGCCCGACAAGATCGAATCCGTCCTTCTTTCCTCCCGTTTCGGCGGCGAAGTTCCGCCGGATACCTTTCTCGGCAAATGAGGAGTGAACCATGAACGAAGAAGCGAAAATGCCGCCCGTCGGCGGCCTGATGGTCTGCGTAACAGGTCAGCATTCCTGCGAAAAGCTTCTTGAGCGCGGCGCAAGCCTGCGCCTTGCCGGCCAGAAGCTCTATTGTGTGCATTGCGTACAGATCGGGCGTAATTTTCTGAACAATGCTTATGAGCCGCTCGCGATCGAGTTTTTGTTCACCTGCGCAAGTCTTTATGACGCGGAGCTGACGATCCTTCGCGCTAACAGCGTCATTGACGCGCTTGTGGAGTTCGCAATGACCAACCGTGTTGCCCGCATAGTGCTCGGCGCTTCACCGAATCCCGGAAGCGACAGTTTCGTTTCGCGCCTTTCAGCGCGGCTTCCGGATGTCGAATTCGTCGTAGTCGAATGATTATAATTATTCCATGTAATATATAAAACAAAGGAGAAACATATGGAACTCAATATTGAAGAAGCAAAAGCTTATATAGCCGAGAAGTTCAAGAACCAGGGTGACTTCGATTTCATAACCGAGGCCGATTTCAACAAAATGCTCGACACTTTGCTTGAACTCGATGCCGCATATCTCGTCGAGATCGGCGAAGATGAGCCTTATGATGAAGATGTTATCTTCGACCGCATGCATAGCGCTCTTGTCAGGCAGCAGCCGAATCTTAAAACCTATCTGATGCGTTTTGTGGATGACTACATGGATTTCATGGAACAGTATCTTGTTTCTATCGATGCTGTTGAATGGGAATAATATCTAACAGCAACGCTATTTGCGCGTTCAATATGTAATATTACATTTTCTTACGCAATGTTTCACGTGAAACATTGCGGAAATCGAACGCTTCTGATGAATAAGCCTTCCCCCTCTGCGCATAAAATTCGGCATGATGGGGTGGGTTTTTTCATTTTTGATAATTATCGGGATCCTTTGCTGCGTGCTGAACGGAAAGGATCCTATGCTTCTGCTTGTCAGCGGCGCCGACAGCTCGATCAAACTTTGTCTGTCCCTTTCCGGGTCATATCTGCTCTGGATGGGGCTGTTCAATATAGCCGCGAAGACCGGACTTGTTGAAAAGCTTGCGTCGTTGATGCGCCGTCCACTGCGTCTTTTAATGCCCGGCATCGGTGAAGCTGCCGGTCCTGTTTCGCTCAACCTTTCCGCCAACTTTCTCGGCCTCGGGAACGCCGCGACGCCCTTCGGCCTTGAAGCGATGCGGATTCTCTCTAAGGATTCGCACGGCACAGCCTCAAGGGAGATCTGCATGTTCCTTGCGCTTAACACATCGGCTGTTGAGCTTCTGCCGACCGGGGTGATCGCTGTTCGGACTGCCTGCGGTTCAACAGATCCTTATTTGATCGTTCTGCCGACGTTCCTGTCTTCAATTATCTCCGCTTTTTGTGCGGTGCTTGTCTGTAAGATTTTTGAAGGAATGAAGAGATGACTCTCATCGTCCCGTTCTTTGTGCTGTCACTTATCCTCTGTGCACTTATCCGTCATATCGATCCTTTTGACGCCTTTGTCGAGGGTGCCGCAGCTGCTTTTCCAATGCTGCGCAAGCTCCTTCCGAATATGGCTGCGATCCTTGCCTGTATCACACTCTTCAGCGGATCCGGGATGCTTGACAGACTTACAGCGTTCTTTTACTCGCCTGCAAAATTTGTCGGGATTCCACCGGAGATCGTACATTTGCTGCTTATGCGGCCTCTTTCCGGAAGCGGCTCGCTCAGCATACTTTCCGATATTCTATTAAGATATGGGGCGGATAGCTACATCGGGCTTTGTTCTTCTGTCTGTGTAGGCTCGACCGAGACGATCCTTTATGTAATTCCTTTGTATTGCAGTACCAATGGTATAAAACAAACGAGGTACGCTCTTGTCGCTGCGATCTTCAGCGGTCTTGTCGGCATTTTTACGGGTATTTTTTTTGTTCGACTACTATTGATATAGCTTGATTTCTGATACAAATATGCTATAATGCAAAAAGCTAAACAAAAGAGGTAATTATGAATATAGATGTTTTAACCTATAACGAGAACATTGATCCAGCGCTTTTTATTGGAAGAATCTCCGTGGTGATCGATGTTCTTCGCTGTACAAGCGTTATGACGGCCGCTGTTTCACATGGTGCTGCCCGTATCATCCCCGTAATCGAGCCCGAGGATGCTTTTTCTTTAGCAGAATCGCTTGGACGGGCTTCATGCGTTATCGGCGGCGAGCGGGGCTGCAATAAAGTCCCCGGCTTCGATTTCGGTAATTCTCCGCTTGAATACACCGAATCTGCTGTAAGAGGAAAAACGGTGATCATGAGCACCTCCAACGGTACTGCCGCAATCAGTGCAGCTCAAAAAGCCGATATCGTGTTTATCGGTTCAATGCTAAACAGCAATGCTGTAGCTGCCGCAGCGGCTTCATGCGGCAAAGATATCCTCATTCTTTGCTCTGGTACGAACAGAAAGGTGTCGGCAGATGATTACTGTGCTGCCGGATCGATCATCAAAAAGATCTCAGAATCCTCAGCCGATTTCGTTCTGTCGGATGCAGCTCTGATTTGCGTTCATCTTTTCGACAGTTTGATAAATGGGAGCTTTGATCTTATGAAAACCTATCATTGTCATCGTCTGTTTGAGCTCGGTTACGGAGCCGATATCGAATACTGTTTACAGGACAGTGTAATAAACGTTGTGCCGGTATGGAAGGACGGCGAAATCAAAGCCAATTAATCGAATACCATCCAAATTAGAGGCCTGTCGGCCTCTTTTTTCAAAATGTTTCACGTGAAACAATCGAAATACAAATTCTTGTATTGCGTGAAGAAATGAATTTGTGTATAATGATGTAAAAGGGCAAATATGTGTAAAAACGCCCTCGGGAGGCTATTATGGCTAAAGTTATTGCGATCGCGAATCAAAAAGGCGGAGTCGGCAAAACGACTACTGCCGTTAACCTTGCGACTTGTGTTGCACAGCAGGGGAAAAAGGCGCTTCTGGTCGACATCGATCCTCAGGGCAACGCAACCAGCGGCATGGGAGTTGATAAAGACAAATGCGAATACAGTATTTATGACATGTTGATTAACGGAATTTCCGTTGAGAAGATAATAATTCCGACTAAGGTTCCGAATTTGATGCTTCTTCCCGCAAGGATCGAGCTTGCCGGCGCCGAGATCGAACTTGTGAGCCAGATGTCTCGCGAATTCAAGCTGAAGAACGCGCTGCGCGGGATCCAGCATCAGTTTGATTATATTATTACAGACTGTCCGCCTTCGCTCGGGCTGCTCACGCTCAATGCGCTTGCCGCTGCAGACACGCTTCTCGTTCCGATCCAATGCGAGTATTATGCGCTTGAGGGGCTTTCTCAGCTTATGAACACGGTTCGCCTCGTTCGCCAGAATCTTAACCCCGAGCTCGAGGTCGAGGGCGTTGTCATGACTATGTATGACGCAAGAACGAAACTTTCCGCTCAGGTCGTAGGGGAAGTTAAGAAATTCTTCAAAAACAAGGTTTACGATACTATCATTCCGCGTTCCGTTCGCCTCGGGGAAGCGCCGAGCTTCGGCCTTCCGATCACCCTTTATGATTCCCGCTGCAATGCATCGAAGGCTTATCGCAGCCTTGCAGGCGAGCTTATCGAGGACGACGGGGAAAGTTGATATTACATATTAGCGTATATTATTCATAATGTTTATCTTACAAATGAGGTAGTTTATGAAAGGACTTGGAAAAGGTTTGGACGCGCTTCTCGGAGGAAGCGATTTTGAAGAGAGCAGCGTTGTAAGCACGCTTTCCGTTTATCTTATCGATACAAATCTCGATCAGCCGCGCAAGACCTTTGACGAAGCGAAGCTCAAGGAGCTTGCGACCAGCATCGAGCAGCATGGCGTCGTTCAGCCGATAATCGTCAAAAAGTATGACGATCGTTATAAAATTATTGCCGGCGAGCGGCGTTTTCGTGCCGCACGCATGGCAGGACTGAACGAAGTTCCCGTCATTGTCCGCGATCTTGATGAGCAGGAGGTCCTCGAGGTCTCGCTGATCGAAAACCTCCAGCGTGAAAACCTGAACCCCATCGAAGAAGCCTCGGCGATCCGCGCGCTGATGGATGAGCATGATCTCACTCAGGAAGAGGTTGCGAAGCGCCTCGGAAAATCACGTCCTGCCATAGCAAATTCCGTGCGCCTGCTTGCACTTCCCGAAGAGATCAGGGCGCTCGTTCTCGATGGACAGCTTCAAGCCGGGCACTGCCGCGTGCTCTCATCCATCCCGGATGAGCAACTTATGATCAAGACCGCTCTCCGCGCCGCCGACGGCGAATGGTCGGTGCGCGAAACCGAACAGCAGGTCGCATCCCTGCTTGCTCTCAAATCCCTCGAGCGTAAACAGCCGAAACGCTCCCGACTCTCCAACGATATGCGGCACGCGCAGGACAAGCTCCGCGAGCGGCTCGGGACTAAGGTCAGCTTCAAGGGCGATGACGATAAAGGCAAGATCGTTATAGAGTATTTCAGCAAGGACGAACTTTCGAATATCTATGATCTGATCATGGGCGAAAAAGCCGAAGAATAAAGGATTTTTATGTATCTTTCAAACGGTTGGAAGGATTTTGAAATAATCGATGCCGGTAACGGTGAAAAGCTCGAGAGGTGGGGGGACGTCGTGCTCCTGCGCCCCGATCCGCAGGCGGTTTGGCCGATGAAGCAGCCGGATTATTTCGACGCACACTATCTCCGCTCAAGTTCCGGCGGCGGTGAATGGGATTTCAAACGCAGGCTGCCCGAAAGCTGGACGATCCGCTATAAGGATCTTCGCTTCATCGTGCGTCCGACCGGCTTCAAGCACACCGGTCTGTTCCCGGAGCAGGCGGTCAATTGGGATTTCATGCGCGGTTTCGTTGAAAAGTATAAGGATAAGACCGATGAACCGTTCCGCGTGCTGAATCTTTTCGCCTATACCGGCGGTGCGACTGCTGCGCTTGCCGCTGCCGGCGCGGAGGTCGTCCACGTTGACGCGGCGAAGGGCATGGTCGCCTGGGCAAAGAACAATCTTGCCGAATCCGGCCTTTCCGATAAGCCTGTGCGGTTTATTATCGATGACGCTTTGAAATTTGTGCAGCGTGAAAAGCGACGGGGCAGGGAATACGAAGGCATTCTGATGGATCCTCCGAGCTACGGCCGCGGGCCGACGGGGGAGATGTGGCGCATCGAAGAGGGCCTTTTCCCGCTTGTTTCGGAATGTTCCGATCTTCTCAGCAAAAACGCCGGGTTCTTCCTCATCAATTCCTATACTACGGGCCTTGCGCCGACCGTTGTGCGAAACGTTTTGAAGGTCGCCGTCGGCAAGCGCGGCGGGAAAATCGAATCCGACGAGATCGGTCTTCCGATCGGCGACGGGAAGCTGACCCTTCCCTGCGGCTGCACCGGGCGCTGGTACCGCGAGCTTTAAATCTTCAATATTTTAAAGGAAAAATGCTTAACGTCATCTACGAAGACAACCATCTGCTCGTTTGCGAAAAGCCTGCGAATATGCCTATTCAGGCGGATTCCTCCGGCGACCGCGATCTTTTGACGGAAGCGAAGGCTTATATCAAGCAGAAATACGATAAGCCCGGCGAGGTCTACCTCGGGCTTGTGCACCGCCTCGACCGCCCGGTCGGCGGTGTTATGGTATTTGCGCGCACAAGCAAGGCTGCCGCCCGTTTGACCGACGCGATGAAGGCCCGCCGCGTAAAGAAGAAATATGCGGCGATCGTCACAAATTCCCTTCCTTCCTATGGTAATTTAATAAATTATATTGTAAAAGATGAGGCGACTCATTCCGCGCTGCTCGTTCCCGAGGGAACCCCGGGCGCGCAGAGGGCGAGCCTTTCTTACACCGTTGTTTCGAAGAAGGCCGGCCGAACTCTCGTCGATATCGAGCTGCATACCGGCCGCCATCACCAGATCCGCGCCCAATTCGCGGGCATCGGCTGTCCTCTTTACGGCGATCAGCGTTATAACAGCAAGGCAGTCCCCGGGCAGCAGATCGCTCTTTTTGCCTATAGCCTGACGATCGAGCACCCGACGCTCCATGAGAGCATGACCTTCACCTGCACCCCGCAGGGCGACAGTTGGGCCGGATTCTCCGATGAATTGACAGCTCTCGGCTGCGGCGTGCGCTGTTTCTATACGGATCCCGACCTGATCGCCGTCAATAAGGAAGCCGGCGTCGCCTGCACGATCCGCGACGGCGGGGAAGATACCCTCGAAGCAAGGCTCCTCTCCGCTTTCGGCGAGATCTGTCCCGTCCATCGCCTCGACGCTCCGACGACGGGCGTCGTGCTCTTTGCCCGGAATGAGAAAACCGAGGAAGCGCTCTCCGGCCTGATCCGCGAGCGGAAGCTCAAAAAGTATTATCACGCAAGGGTTTTCGGCGTTCCTCTCAAGAAAGAAGACACGCTCACCCTCTATGCCGAAAAGGACGCGGAGCGCTCCGAAGTCCGCGTTTTCGATCGCCCGACTCCCCGTTCAAGGGATATGGTCACCGCCTATCGCCTGCTCGAAACCGAGCGAGGAGCGGGGGAGAAGCCGACGACTTCGCTTCTCGAGGTCGAGCTTTTTACCGGCCGGACGCACCAGATCCGGGCAAGCCTCGCGCATATCGGCTGCCCCGTTGTCGGCGACGACAAATACGGCGACCGGCAAAAGAACAAAGTATTTCCCGCCGGACTGCAGCTCTGCGCCGTCCGTGTGGAATTCCCGGATGATCCCGCTTTGCCGCCTCGTCTTCGCGGAAAAAAGCTTTCCGTCGATGCGCCTTTTGAAGAGAAGTCCTTCCGCGGTTAAGTCGATTTTTCCTTATAGCAGCAATAAAAATGAGCATTCTCACCGAACAGTTCGATATCGTTGTCGCCGGCGCCGGCCACGCCGGAGTGGAGGCCTCTCTCGCCTGTGCGAGGATGGGGCTTAAAACGCTCTGCCTTTGCCTGAACCTCGATTCGGTCGCGCTCTGCGCCTGCAATCCCGCGATCGGCGGAACGAGCAAGGGCCATCTCGTGCGCGAGATCGATGCGCTCGGCGGCGAAATGGGCCTGGCGGCGGATGATACTTTCCTTCAAATGCGCATGCTGAACCTCAGCAAAGGTCCCGCCGTGCATTCCCTCCGCGCCCAGATCGACAAAAACCGCTATCATCTTCGGATGAAGCGCGCGCTCGAATCCCAGGAAAACCTGACTCTCAGGCAGGATGAAGTTGAACGGATCATCGTGAAAAACGGCAGCATTTCCGGGATCATCTGCGCGGGCGGAATGGAGTACTCCTGCCGCGCCCTCGTTATCTGCGCCGGCGTCTACCTCAAGGCGAAGATCCATATCGGCGAATTCAGCCGCGAGCAGGGCCCCTCCGGCCTTGCCCGTGCATCCGCGCTTTCCGGGAGCCTTTCGGAGCTCGGTTTTTCCCTGCGCCGCTTCAAAACCGGCACCCCGCCGCGCGTTTCTCTGCGCAGTCTGGATCTTTCAAAAATGGAGCCGCAGTTCGGCGACGTCCCGATCCCGCGGTTTTCGTTCCTGACGGATAAGCTCGAGCGCGAGCAGATGCGCTGCTATCTCACCTATACGAACGCCGAAACGCACGCGGCGATCCTTTCGAACCTCGACCGCTCGCCGATGTTCAGCGGAAAGATCAACGCCGCGCCGACGCGCTATTGCCCCTCGATCGAAGATAAACTCATCCGCTTCAAGGATAAGGAAAGGCATCAGCTTTTCATTGAACCCGAAGGAGAATTCACCGACGAAATGTATGTTCAGGGCTTCTCCACGAGCCTCCCGAAGGATGTTCAGCGCGAAGCGCTGCGCACCATCCCCGGCCTTGAAAACGCGGAGATCATGCGCTACGGTTACGCGATCGAATATGACTGCATCGACCCGACCGCGCTCGATCTGACGCTCGGCAGCAAGGCGATCGCCGGCCTTTATTTCGCGGGGCAGATCAACGGTTCGAGCGGCTATGAAGAGGCCGCCGCGCAGGGTCTTCTTGCCGGCGTCAATGCCGCGCTCTATGTGCGCGGGGAGGAGCCGCTCATCCTGCGCCGTTCGGATGCCTATATCGGCGTGCTGGCGGACGATCTCGCGACAAAGGGCACCAACGAACCCTACCGCATGATGACGAGCCGTGCGGAATACCGCCTCGTTCTCCGGCAGGACAATGCCGATCTGCGGCTGACCGAGCTCGGCAGGCGCACAGGCCTTATCTCAAGTGCGCGCTATGACCGCCTTATGGCTAAAAAAGAGCAGGTGGAAAAAGCAAAAACCGCGCTTTCCGCAACCGTTCCGCCGAGCGAAAATTTGAATGCGCTGCTTGAAGGGAAGGGCGAAAACCCGATCGTTACCGGCGCGAAGCTGATGAACCTTTTGAAGCGCGAAGGCGTGCGCTATACGGAACTGCTCTCCCTGTTTCCGAGCCTTCCGCCGATTTCCGATGAAGCGACGCTCGAGATCGAGACCGAAGCGCATTACGGCGGCTATATCGAGCGCGAAAACGAGCGGATCCGCCGCTTCGAGAGCCAGGAGAGCATCATTCTGCCCGCGGATCTCGACTATAACGCGATCGGCGGGCTGCGGCTCGAAGCGCGGCAGAAGCTTTCCGCCCTGCGCCCGATGAACCTCGGCCAGGCGAGCCGCATCTCCGGCGTTTCCCCCGCGGATATCGCCGTGCTGATGATCCGCCTGAAGGAGCTCGAAAGAGCGAAAGGAGGAGCAGAATGAAAAAGCAGATCATTCCCGAACCGGAAAAAATGCCGGAGCTGCTTGAAAAATACATACCGAATGCAGCGGAAGAGCAGAAAGAGAAGCTGATCCGCTTCTACGTCATGCTGGTCGAAAAGAACAACGTGATGAACCTCACCGCGATCACCGACGCGGAGGGCGTGGCTTCCCGCCATTTTGCG
>DBXK01000021.1:21221-69171 GCA_002309375.1 Christensenella sp. UBA1214
ATCGACGTCGGCACCGGCGCGGGCTTCCCCGGGATCCCGCTCGCGATCATGCGGCCGGATCTCAATATCACCCTTCTCGATTCGCTCAATAAGCGCATAAATTTCCTGAACGAAGCCTCTTCGGCGCTCGCTCTGAACGTCAAAACCGTCCACGCCCGCGCGGAGGACGGCGCAAAAATGCCGGAACTTCGGGAAAAATTCGATTTCGTTCTTTCCCGCGCCGTTGCGGAGATCCCGGTCCTTTCGGAATGGACGCTGCCCTTTGCGAAGGTCGGCGGCTTCTCCGTGATGTACAAAGGCCCCGGCGCCGGTGCGGAGCTCGAAACGGCAGGAAACGCCCTGCGCATACTCAAAGGAAAAGCAAAACTCATCCCGCGCAAAACCGGCTGGGGCGAAAGAGTCCTTGTCGTCATCGAAAAAACCGATAAAACCCCCGCAAAGTACCCCCGCAAGGCGGGAACGGCGGAAAAGAATCCTCTGTAACGAGCAGGCCGGAGGCAGAATGGCGGCAGCAAAAGTCAAATTCATAATCGGACGGGCGGGCAGCGGAAAGACCCGCGCCGTTTTTGATAGGATCGCCGAAAACGAGCGCTCCGGTCGCCGCAGCCTATTGATCGTTCCGGACAGAGCGACCTTCGAAACCGAGCGGGAGCTCTCCGTTTTTCTCGGCGGCGGCTTGCTTTTTACCTCCGTCCTTTCCTTCACCCGCCTCGCAAAACGCGTGCTCGAGGACGCCGGCGACGGCCGCGCCAATCTTTCCAAGCAGGGGCGGATGATGCTGATCCGCCGCATCCTCGATGAATCGATGGACGAGCTTTCCGTCTTCCGCCGTGTCGGCCGCCGCCGCGGTTTCGCCGGCGAATGCGACGCCGTGATCATGAACTGCAAGCGTTTTTCCCTCTCGCCCGAGGAGCTCGCCTCTGCGGAGGGGCTCCCGGAGCAGCTGCATGAAAAGCTCTGCGATTTTGCCCTTGTTTACGGCCGCCTCGGGGAACGCATGGCCGGCCGCTATATCGACGGAGAGGATCAGATCAATTCAATGATCGCCCTGCTGCCGTCTTCCCGCGCAAAAGGGGCTTCTGTTTTCATCGACGCGCCGGACATGCTCAACGAGCAGAGCCTGCGCATCATCGACGCTCTCTTCAAAACCGCTTCGGACGTGACTCTGACGCTGCTTGCCGAGGCGGACCGAAGCTGCCCGGACGCCGCGCTCTTCCTGCCCGGTCTCGCTTCGCTTCGCCGGTTGACGGAGCTTGCAAAGGCGGCCGGCTGCCCCGTTGAAACGATTCTGCTCACCGCCGATCACCGCCACACAAGCGCCGCGCTTTCCGCCCTCGAGCGGAATATTTTCGCTTATCCCTTCCAAAAATTCCCCGACGATGCAAGAGATATCGAACTGCATTCCGCCTATTCCCGCGACAGTGAAGCGCAGGAGGCGGCGGAGCGCATCCTTCGCGCCGTCCGTTCGGGCCTCCGTTACCGCGATATCGCCGTCGCCGTCAGCGAACTTTCCGATTATGCGCCGATCCTGCGCCGCTGCTTCAGCAGAGCGGGGATCCCGTTCTTCATGGACGCAAAGCGCGCCGTTGCCGATCACCCGATCGCGGAGCTCGTTTCAGCCTCCCTTCGCTGCGCCGAAAAGAATTTCCGCAGTGAAGACTTTATCCGCGTGTTGAAGACGGATATGACCGGCGTCGACCGCGACAGCGCGGAGAAACTCGAGAACCATATCCTTAAATTCGGGCTTGAGGGCAAGCGGCTCTGTTCCGACGAGCCGAGCGTCAAAAAAGCAGACGATATAAAGGATTTCGAGGAGCTCGAAGCTTCCCGCCTCGCCGTTGCCGCCCCGATCCTCGCGCTCAAGGCAAACCTATCCGCCGACACAGCGCATACTGCCGCAACGCGCGTGCGCGCGCTTTACGATTATCTTTCCGCGCTGAATGTTTCCGGGAAGCTGCGCGAGGACTGCGCAAGGCTGAAGCAGGATCCCGCGATGCTCAATTATGCCCTCGAAAACCAGCAGATCTATGACACGATCATCGAACTGCTCGACCAGATCATCGTGATCCTCGGCGATGAGCCGATCGGCCTCGAGCGCTTCACCGCCGTCGTTGAGGAGGGCCTCGCTTCATATGAAGTCGGCGTGATCCCGACGACGCTCGATCAGGTGCTCGTCAGCGACGTTTCGAGCATCCATGCTCCGGAATGCGAGCTGATGCTCGTGCTCGGCGCGAACGACGGCCATATCCCGAGGATGAGGACCGACAACGCGATCATCAACGACCGCGAGCTCGTCCTGATGCGCGGCGCCGGGCTGAACGCCTGGGAAACGACCGAGAGCATGAATGCAAGGGAAAACCTGAGCCTTTATTCCGTGCTCGCGAAGCCGCGGTCGGCGCTTTATATCTCCTATTGCAGCAAGATCGGCTCTGAAACGGCCGTTCCTTCGCCGATCATCGCCCGCATCGGCTCCGTTTTCCCGCACTGTGCCCGCACGAGCGGCTTTTTGGATCGATCGGTGCGCAGCGCGGAGGAAGCCGCCTTCGCGGATCTCGCCGTTTCGCTGCGCAGCTTCCTCGACACGGGCGAGGAGCCGCAGGAGCTCGCGCCGCTTTTCGCGCATTTCGCATCCGATGAATACTATTCTTCCGCCGTCGATATGCTCGCTTCGATGCTCTTTCCGGAGCTTTCGGCAGAACCTCTCGGCCAGGACGCCGCGCTTCGTCTTTACGGCACCCATGCTTCCGGCTCGCCGACGCGGCTCGAGACCTTCAACCGCTGTCCTTTCCGGTATTTGCTCGAATTCGGCCTCCGGCTGAAGGAGAGGGAACTGCATCAGGAGCTTGCGACCAACTTCGGTTCACTCGTCCACAGCGCTCTCGAGCTTCTGATGCGGGCATATATCGAAGAAAAAGCGGATTTTTCCGCCCTCACGAGAGCCGACGTCACCGAAAAGCTCGATTCCTTCCTTCCGCAGCTCTTTGAGGAGCATAACGGCGGCATCTATACCGGCAGCGGCATCATGCGTGCGCAGGCGGACAGGATCCGCGAACAGCTCGTCAACATCGCCTGCGTGATCGTCCGCCAGATTGCGGACGGCAGCTTCCGGCCGTATGCGAGCGAGCTGAGCTTCGGCGGAAAGGAAGGCAGTCTCCCCGCGCTCGAGCTCCGAAGCGGCGGCACGACCTTCCGCATCACCGGCATCGTTGACCGCGTGGATAAGCTCGAAAACAACGGCGAGCTTTATTACCGCATCATCGACTATAAGACCGGCTCCGTTTCCTTCGATTTCACCGCCCTCGCCGCGGGCATCCAGCTCCAGCTCCCGCTTTATGCCGCCGCAGTCGCCTCGGCGCTTTCCGCCGGCGAAAAATTCCGCACCGCCGGGTTTTATTACATCCATGCGAAGGATCTCTCCTCCCTCAGCGGCGAGGAGCTCACGGACGAAAAGAAGCTCCGCAGCGATATGCGCCTCAGCGGCCTCACTCTCTGCGACGAAGATATCGTCACCGCCACCGACGGCACGGAATTCAAGTCCTCCCTTGTTGTGAACGGTATCCGCTGCGGCAAGGACGGCTATTCCGGCAGCAGCCTTGTGACGGACGTTGAAATGGCGAACACGATCGCCTTCGCGAAATCGATCGGCAGCAAAACGCTCAGCGCCGTGATGCAGGGCAGGGCGGAGATCAGCCCTTCCGTTTCAAAGGGAAAAACCGCCTGCGATATCTGTGCCTACCGGAGCGTCTGCCGCTTCGACACGACCGCCGGCAGCAAATACCGCCGCATCCGTGCCGTCACGGCCGACCAATTCCTCGGAAGAAAGGATAAAAAACAATGAAACCCTGGCAGATCGCCGTTCTTGCATATTTCGCAGTTATGACCGTCATCGGCTTTGCCGCCATGTACCGCGACAAGAAGAAGGCGGAGAAGAAAAAATGGCGCACTCCGGAAGCGGCGCTGTTCGCGCTCTCGCTGATCGGCGGCAGCCTCGGCACCTTCCTCGGCATGTGGGTCATGCGGCATAAGAACCGGCACTGGTATTTCGTTGTCGGCTTCACCCTCATCCTCGCGGCGCATATCGCGCTCGTGCTGTACCTTATGAATATGTGATTTTTCTCTATAATGAAAGAAAAAGGATCGCACCGGCGATCCTTCTTTCGTTTCCAAAGCTATTTGTCAGATATTGTTGTGAATGTAATACATCGTATTGGTTCCCGTATCAAAGAAATAAACGGTGTAATCATCATATTTCCCGTAACGGCCGTCCCGTCCGATACGCTCGTCCTCCCTTGTTACGATGCGCACATAGTCGTCGTTCGTAATTATCGAAGGATCGAAATCATATTCCGACAGCCTATCACAGGTTTCCATCCAATTTCGGAAATTATCGAAGTAGCCCTTTACTGCTTCGGTTCCGACTTCCGAAACGGACGTGAAGCGGCTGTCCTTTTCAAACCCTTCGGCGTTTTCGTAGTAATACTTGCAGTAATCGGTATAATCCTGGAACCCATCGGGATCGAAGTGTTCTTCCTTCTCGGTGAAGCCCTTTGGGAAATTCGAATAGTATTTCGTTTTCACGCCCGTGTTCAACAGGCAGCTGCTGAAAAACACGGCTGCGGCTGCGATAAGGGTCAAAAGCAACGCTGCTTTTACGATCGTTTTCTTCATTGCAGTTTGCTCCTTTTCCGAAATTATTTCCCGGGAAATAATCATTCCTTTTCGCTGAGCTCCATAGCCCTTTTGTAGACGGCATTTTTCGGCAGATCCAGCGCTTCCGCGGCGATCTTTGCCGCCGATTTAACGGAAAGCCCTTCCTCAAGCAGCGCCAAAAGCAGCGGCTCGAGCTTTTTGTTCGAATTCTCCGCGGCTTCCTTCGGATCGGCGCCGCCGATCAGCAACACGCACTCTCCGCGCAGAGGCTCGGCGGAAAAGCGTTCCGCAAGCGAGGAAACCGTTCCGCGGATGCACTCTTCAAAGGCCTTTGTGATCTCCCGAACGAGCACACAGGGCCGGTCGCCGCCGGCAAGGGCTGTTTTGATGTCCGCAAGCGTCCCGCCGACGCGAAGCGGACTTTCGTAAATTGCCGCCGTCGCATCCGCCGCAAGAAGTTTTTCGATCGCATCCGTCCTTTCCGCACCGGAGCGGGGGAGGAACCCTGCGAAATACAGCTTTTCGGTCGGCAGGCCGCTCATGACCCAGGCCGTTACCATTGCACTTGCCCCGGGAAGCACCTCGAAGGGCAGTCCCCTTTTGATGAATTCCGCGATCAGCCGGGATCCGGGGTCGGAAACGCCCGGCATGCCCGCGTCGCTGACGAAGGCGACGGCTTTGCCGCCGCTCACTTCCTCCGCGATCTGCCCGGCACGCTGCTGCTCGTTATGCTCATGGCAGCTTTCGAGCGGTTTTTTTACGGCGAGCGCATTCAAAAGCTTCACGGTGTTGCGGGTATCCTCGCAATAGATCTTTTCAACGGCCGCAAGCGTATTCCGAACGCGGTCGGTAACGTCCGAAAGGTTCCCGATCGGCGTTGCGCAAAGATAAAGTTTCGGCTGGATTTCGTTATTCATTATAGTATTTTTGAACCTCTTCGGTGTATTTGCCGTCCGGCCCCGTGATGATAAGATTCTCCTCAACGACAAGCCCGGGCTTTGCGCCGCGGTTGGCGCGGATCAGGGCGAGATACGGCCTTGCGCCGGGTTTTGTTTGAACGAGGCGCAGCTTTTTCGGCTCCAGCCCCGCTCCGCCGAGGGCGCAGAACGCTTCCGAAAGCCTTTCCGCCGGATAGCAGATGCAGAGCTTTCCTCCGAATTTCAGAAGACGGGCTGCAGCCTTCGCGGCGCCGGCAATATCGGCTGAGATCTCGTGCGTTGCGGCGGCGTTCACGGAGAGCTTCCCGCAGTTCTTTGAAAAATACGGCGGATTGCAGACGGCATAGTCGAATTTCCCGAGCCGCGAAAGCGCCGGATCCGTGAAATCGGCATTGACTACGGCTATCGCGCTTTCATCGAGGCCGTTCAAAACAAGGCTCCTTTTCATCCGCGAACATGCGGCTTCATCGATCTCGATCGCCGTCACGGAAAGGCCGGTCCGCCCGCGGATCAGGAACGAAAGCGCGCCGCTGCCTGCGCCGAGATCGGCAATGCGGCTCCTCCGTGAGGCCTTTTCGAGCCCCTCGAGCGCAAAATGCGCAAGCAGCACGGAATCCGTTCCAAAGCAAAAAGCGGCGGGGGATTGGATCAGCTTCAATCCCCGAAGCTGAAGATCATCCGCCCGCTCGCCTTCAAAAAGCAAGTCGGAAGCTGTGTTTTTCCCGCTGTCCTCCGTCATACCGTTCCGGGGATGAGCTTGAGGAAGATGTTGGAATTATGCAGGAAGCTCGCGATCGCGCTGTTCTCGATCATGTCCGCGATCCCATCGAAGGGCAGGACCGTCAGCACGATCGGAACGAGCATGAAAATGACCGAGATATCGACGAACCCGCGAACGATGCCGATCGCTCCGCCGACGGGGCCGTCCAGAATGCGCAGGCATGGGAATTTAAAGGAATAATCGACCCAGCTCACAACGAAGGTCAGCACGACGCGAAGGATCAGATAGATCAGGATGAACGAGATTATGTTTATCACGCTCAAAACAAGGCTTTCGTTGAAATATTCGCCGAGGGTCGTGATCCCGCTCGATTTGAACTCCTCGTTCATGATGTTTTCGCGCACCCTTTCGCCAAGGGGGAAGGGCAGATTCGCGCGCTTGATGACTTCGTCGATCTCGTCGTTCGAAAGGGAATCGATGTCCCTGTCGACGAGCTCAACGTCGTAGATCGCTTCAGAGCCTTCGGTATAGCTCAGCATTGCGTTATAAAGGCCCTTGTCCTTCACGAACGCCTTCGACACGGTGCCCATGAGCAGATATGCCGCAAGAAGGGCGATCACGGAAACGCCGAGGGCGGCAAGGTTCCAGATAAAGCCTTTATATAAGCCCGCAAGGAAAAACAGGCCGATGATCGCGATTATCGCGAGACCGAGGATCCCCATCGGATTCCTTCGCTCCTTTCAAGATTATTTAACGGAATAAAAGATCGATTCACTGCCGGAGAAAACGATCAGCGCTTTGCTGCCGGCCTTGACTGCGCCTGTGATCTCCGCCTCGAACGGG
This sequence comes from Christensenella sp. UBA1214, assembly GCA_002309375.1. Lineage (GTDB taxonomy): Bacteria > Bacillota > Clostridia > Christensenellales > CAG-138 > PeH17. The sequence continues at coordinate 28,374 of DBXK01000021.1, forward strand.
ATCGTTTTTTCTTTTTCGCCCTTAGGGCTCAGAATAACGAGCTTGCCGGACCGCACTTCGAACACCTTGCCCGAAACAGTGAAGCAGGCGATGCATTCGCTGCCGTCCGTCAGAACAAAGCGGGTCTCGTCCGCCGTTGAATCCTCTTTTAATGATATAACGTTCATCGGGCCTCCGCGGTCGTCCGAACGGGTCAAAAGCATGCAGATCCTGCCGCTGTTCCATGATGCGTCGGCGCATTCATAGCCGTTCGTGAGCACGCGGTAGGCTTCGGTATTTGTCTTGCGGTCGAAGCGGATTATGCTGTCTCCTCCGCAGGCAAAGATGCTTTTTTCGGTCATGAAGATCTTCGTAACGACCTGGCCCTGGATATAAAGGTCGCCCGTATTGCTCTGGCGGCGGATATCGCGAGTCTTGATCGAAGTTGAAAGCACTTCTCCTCTTATGATCAGCTCGGAGGTATAGAACGAATCGCTCTCCCCGCCCTCGAAGCCGAAATCAAGCAGCACGCGGTCGGTGAAATCCTCCGTATAGCATCGGTCGCCTGCCGCATTATAGACGATCAGGGTGAGTTTTCCGTCGTTCCCCTCGACAAAGACCGCAATATAGTTGCTTCCGGCGGTAATCTTGCGGATCTCGCCGTCGAAGCTGTTGTCGTGCCTTGTGTTCACGATCCGGAAAGAGGATCTGGTGGCGATCGCCTTCAGCTGGGGCGTGCCGATAAGCTCCTCCGGAGCGTATTCGAGTTTCTCGGAGAAATTCGCTTCCTCGTCGGAGAGGCTGTAATACTGGAGCTTCAGCCCGTCCATATAGAGGAAGCCGTCGCCGGTGTAGGCGTATTTTGCCTCAGGTGCAAAGGGCAGACTCTGCTTTTTGACGGCAACGCTGCAGCTTTTGAGGCCGAAGACTATCCCTATCACCGCGCCGGCGATAACAAAGAGCGCAAGGATAAGGAGGATGAATCGCCGAACGTTCAGCCTGCGTTTGTTTCTTCTTCTGCCTGTTGTTCTGAGTGTTTCCATTTATTGCCGTTTCACTTATCTTCGCCTGTTATTTCTTGTTCGCCGGGGCGTATCACCGCGATCGCAGCGGGCAGGATGCTGCAGCTGAGAGGCGTCTTTTCAATAAGCTCGCCGTCGAGTTCAACTGTGAATCGGCCTTCCGTGCGGATCGTGATCTCCCTGCAGCGGGTATAGATGACGGGCTTCTTGCCGAGATGCTTTCCCTTGATGAACTTCGGAAGAAGCACTATCATACGGAAAAAGCCGACCCATTTCGCGATGCAGATATCGAAAAGTCCGTCGTCCTGCTTCGCTTCCGGCGCGACCTTCATGCCGCCGCCGAAGCTGATGCCGTTGCAGACGGTCATGATCAGCGAATCGAGCTCCATCTCCTCGCCTCCGTCGATCGAAACGAAAGCATGGACCTTTTTCCTGTGAAGGATCGAATCGACGATGCCGAGGGCATAGGGAAGCATCCCGCTGCGGCCCTTTTTATGCTTTTCGGTATTGCGCAGAACGTCGACGTCGAAGCCGAGGCCGCAGACGTTTGTGAAGATCCTTCCGTTCGCTTTTCCGAGGTCGCAGTTGCGCGCTTCGCCGTCCAGGATAAGCTCCGCCGCCTTGACGGGATCCGTCGGGATCCTGATCGCCGAAGCGAAATCATTGCCCGTGCCGAAGGGAAGGATGCCGAGCACGAGGCCTTCCGTGCCGGAAACGGCGGAAACGATCTCATTCAGCGTTCCGTCGCCGCCGACGGCGATGATCTTCCGCACGCCTGCTTCCGCGGCGTCCTTCGCGATCACGGCCGCGTGGCCTTCGCTCTCGGTAATTTTAACTCTGAACTGCATGCCGCGTTTTTTAAAGACCTCGGCTGCCTGTTCGAATTTTTCTTTGCAATGCCCGGAACCGGCGATCGGGTTGACGATGAAGAGCGGCAGCTCCGCGGCATATTCGCGCGCACGCTCGATCTCGCTTTGGCTCATGTCCGCACCGTTCCGGCTCTCTTCGCCCTGCTGTTCGTTTTCACGGCCGAATTCGTTCTCCATATTAGCTGCCTTCTTCCCGGGCACATATACACCCATGCTTATCATATCGCATTTTATTGGCTTTTGTCAATATCAAAAGCCCCTTTCGCCGGCGGCTTTCGGTTGACAAAGCCAACGGCACTCTTTATAATTGTGCTGTATTAAAACAAGATCCGGAGGCAGGAATGAAAAAAATCGCCCGCAACAATGTTTTCCGCCGCTCGGCGTTCCTTCTCGTGCTGCTGATCGCGGCGATGAGCGTTTTCTGTGCCTGCGGCAGCGGGGATCAGGATGCTTCCCCGCAGACCGTTCCTCCCGCAGAAGCAACGCCGGACTGCGCAGAGCCCACTCCCGCGCCGACGGAAGAGATCACTCCCACGCCCGCTCCGCCCGGCCCCTTCGAGCTCTTCGATTACATCGGCGAGCCCGATGAAAACACCGCCGCAAAGCTTTCGGAGCTCGTTTCGAAGCTCCCCAACGTAGTTCCGGTTGCAAGCCAGCAATTTCCCGGCGCTTACTATCTCGGAATGGGGATCGAGCTCGGTCTCGACCTCGACGCCGATGAGTTCAGCCCGATTTTCCTCTGCCATATCGAGGGCAATGATATCCTCTCCATCGGCGGCATCCGCTGCGGGATGGAGCTGGACGAGCTGAAATCGGTCTGCCCCGGCTTGCTTGTGATGCTCGAACAGCGTTCGGCATATTATGATTACTCCGATACCGCCGGATTGGAACTCACTTTCGATTCCGATTACCGCGTAGATACAATCACCTATTCCGTGACCGGGGAAGGCGAAGACTTCTGATCCCCGGCCTCATTCAGCGCTCAAGGCAAGCAAAAACTCCGGCTCATCACCGGAGTTTTCTTTATTCCTGCTTGTTTTTCAGTCCTGCGGCTTCATCGTCGGGAAGAGGATGACGTCGCGGATTGAGTCGGTGCCGCAGAGCATCATGCAGCAGCGGTCGATGCCGAAGCCGAGTCCGCCGGTCGGGGGCATGCCGTATTCGAGAGCCATGACGAAATCCTCGTCCATCATGTCCGCCTCGTCGTCGCCCTTCGCGCGCTTTGCGGCCTGCGCCTTGAAGCGCTCGTACTGATCGATCGGGTCATTGAGCTCGCTGAAGGCGTTGCCCATCTCGCAGGAGCAGACGAAAGCCTCGTAGCGCTCGGTGAGGTGCGGATCCTCCGGGCTGCGCTTTGCAAGGGGGCTGACCTCGACGGGGTACATCGTGATGAAGGTCGGCTGAACAAGCGTCTCCTCGACCTTCTGGTCGAATGTCTCGTAAAGCGCGTTGCCCCAGGTATGCGCAACGCCGTCCATATCGACGCCCACGCTCTTTGCGAGCGCGACTGCCGCGTCCGCATCGCCCTCGATCGCCATGAAATCGGCGCCGGTGACTTCCTTCACGGCGTCCGCCATCGTGATGCGGCGCCAACCGGGGGTGAGGTCGATCTCGTTGCCGAGCCAGGTGAGCTTGTAAGTGCCGAGGATCTCCATCGCCGCGCCGGAAAGGATTCCCTCGAGGATGTCCATCATGCCCTCAAGATTCGTGAAAGCCTGGTAGAGCTCGCAGGTCGTGAATTCCGGGTTGTGCTTCGTGTCCATGCCCTCATTGCGGAAGATGCGGCCGACCTCGAAAACGCGGTCCATGCCGCCGACGATGAGCCTCTTCAGATGGAGCTCGGTCGCGATGCGCATGTACATATCGATGTCGAGGGTGTTGTGGTGCGTGATGAACGGCCTTGCGGTCGCGCCTCCGGCGATGGGGGAGAGCACGGGGGTCTCGACCTCGATGAAGCCGCGCTGCTCAAGATAGCGGCGGATGAACGAAACAAAGCGGCTGCGGATCTCGAAATTGCGCTTCGATTCCGGGTTCATGATCAAATCGACGTACCTCTGGCGGTAGCGGAGTTCCTTGTCGGTGAGGCCGTGGAATTTCTCGGGGAGGGGACGAAGGGATTTCGAAAGCAGGGTGACGCTCTTCGCATGGACGGAAACCTCGCCCGTCTTCGTTTTGAAAACGAAGCCGCGAACGCCGATGATATCGCCGATATCGAAGGTTTTGAAGTCGGCATAGCTCTCGTCGCCGATCTCGTCGCGGCGGATGTAGATCTGGATATCGCCGAGCTTATCGCGGAGGCCGGCGAAGCTCGCCTTGCCCATGATGCGCTTTGCCATCATGCGGCCCGCGATCGCAACGTCCTTACCCTCCATCTCATCGAAATTCGCCTTGATATCCGCGCTCAGCGCGTCGCGGTCGAACCTTGTGATCTCGAAGGGATTCCTGCCCGCTGCCTGAAGCGCCGCCAGCTTGTCGCGGCGGATCTGCAGCAGCTCGCTGAGCTCCTGCTCGGAGGTCTGTTCCGGCATGTTCCTGTTTTCTTCCATCTTTTTCTCTCCTTCGTTTATTTCCCCAAAAACAGGGGACGGGCGGCCCGAACGGCGCCGCCCGAGCCTTATCGAATGATTATTTGCCTTCCTTCAGTTCCCTGCGGATGCCGAGGATCTTGACCTTCGTTGCGCCGCCGGGGGCCTGGATCGTCAGCGTTTCGCCGACCTTGTGGCCGAGAACACCGCCGCCGATCGCGGAATCGTGGGAAATGCGCTTGGGCTTCGTGTCCATGCTGGCTTCGGTCTCGGAAACGAGCTGATACTCTTCCTCGAGGCCGAGATCGACGAAGCGGAGCGTGACGAGCGAACCGAGGGAAACGGTGTTTACGCTGATCTCGGAATCCTCGATCACAACAACGTTCTTGAGCTTCTGCTCGATCTCGGAGATCTCGTGCTCGTTATGCGCCTGCGCATCGAGCGCGGCGTCGTATTCCGCATTTTCGCTGAGGTCGCCGAATGAACGCGCTACGGCGATCGCCTCGGTGATCTCCCTCCTGCGGACGGTTTTTAAATATTCCAGCTTATCCTCAAGCTCTTTGAGACCCGCTTTTGTAAGCCTTACTGCTTCTGCCATTGTATCCTCCTTGGGCATATTGGGGCTTTTTTATAAAACCCCATACCGATTTAGCCTATTATATTTGAGAATTTCCGCGATGTCAATAAAAAGCGTTTGAAAAATTTAAATTTTTATGCCTTTTGCTTTGCCGCCGGTGATCATATAATCTTGTTGCTTTTATCCGGCAATAATGATATAATGGTTTTACGATCATATTATCACTGCTCAAAGGAGGAATAATCATGAAGAAAATCTTTGCTCTGATTCTGAGTGCGCTGATGCTCTGCGCGCTTGTTCCTACCGCGGTATTCGCTAAGACGGGGCCGGAAACGAAATCCTTCCCCGGCGCCGAATACCTGAATATCAACGGCTGTATGCTCTATTACAGCGACAGCAACACGACCTATCACTGCACCGGAACCACCAGCGGCGGACGTTCCTACGTTCAGATCACCAACGGCGGACACGCCAACACCACTGCCGGCTTCGGTACGGACGAGATCGTCTGCAAGCAAGGCGATAAGCTCTATTTCGACTACTGGTACATGACCGAGCTCGGCTACGACTGGTTCAACTTCACCGCCCATCAGCGCAATGGTTCGGACGTGCAGGTGCTGCACCTCTCCGGCGAGAACGGCGGCAACGATACGAGCACCTGGACCACCTTCTGCTATGAGATCCCGAGCACCGGCTGGTATTCTTTCAGATGGGAGTATGTAAAGGACGGTTCCAACGATTACGAGGATGACTGCGTGCGTATCTCCCGCGTCTATCTTAACGAGCACTGGAACTATCAGCGCGCCGAAGCGGGAACCCTGGGCGGCACAGGCCTTTTCGAGTATGATTTCTACAACAACGAGACCTACGCCTTCAAGGCCGTTACCTCCACGCAGAGCGGCCACGAAATGTATCTGCGCTCGAACAACAACGGTCAGAGCAATTCAGTTGCGAAGTTCAAGATCTCCGGCCAGACCCGTGCCTGCACGCTGAAATTCGATTATGCCGTCGACTGCGAAGAAGTCGGCTCGAGCGGAAGCTACTTTGATTACTTCGAAGTCACGGTCGACGGAACGAGCGTTCTGAAGATCGCCGGTAACTACTGGGCAAACTGGTATTCCGAGGAGGTCCCCCTATCCCAAGGCTGGCATGACATCGAATTCAAGTATGTAAAGGACAACAGCGTCAACACCAGCAACGACTGTGCTGCTGTAGACAATATCCGGCTCATCTATCCTTCGAACGACGCCGCGGGCCGCTGGCAGGATATCAACTACCTCGGTTCGAGCTCCAAGAAAGTCTATTTCAATACGCCGTACGGCAGCCAGGCATGGGGCACCAAGATCGATTCGAACGGCAGCAACCTCCGCGGCTACAGCAACAACCGCTATCTGGATGCTTCTTCTTCCTTCTGTGAGACCATCATCAACATGGATGAGGGCGAGACTCTCTCCTTCGATTACGTCATCAGCAGCGAGGTTTGGAACGATCAGCTCCTGTTCTATGTGGACGGTGATCTCAAGATGAACGCAGACGGCTGGGCGGACCGCTTCTGGCATTCGTACACCTACACCGCGACGACGACCGGCACCTATACCTTTAAATGGGTATACAATAAGGACGGCAGCGTCAACGACGGATGGGACTACGCCTATATCCGCAACGTCAACTACAACGGCAGCTATAATGCCTCGCTCAATCTCGATAACCTGATCCTCAGCGAGAACTCTGCGCCGCTGCATTTTATCACCGATCCCACTTATGGCCACGGCTTCCAGCCCTACTGCGTCGGGAACGGCAAGGACAGCAGCGACGACTACGCGGCTATCTCCCGCAACCAGTACATGGAAAATACGGACGCTGTCCTCACCACCGAATCGACTTTCCTTGAAGAAGGCACGCTGATCTATTTTGACTTCTTCGTTGATTCCGAGGAGACTTACGATACTTTCAACTTCAAGCTCATGCGCGGCAGCACGACCGTTATCGATACCGAACTCGCAAGCGGCGATTACGGCTGGCGCTACCGAGAGTTCACGATCCCGCAGGACGGCAACTACACGCTGACCTGGACTTATTCAAAGGACATCTCCAACAATAACGGCACGGACTGCGCGATGGTCAAGAACGTCCTCGTCGAGAGGCCGATGCCTTCCCTCGACGATGCGCTGAACTCCGATGAGACTCAGAAGACGCTCCACTTCACTACGTCCGGAACCTATCCCTTCGCGGTCGGAGCCAGCAGCAATTCGTATTATGCCTACTCCACCAACGGCGGCGTGAACAGCTCTTCGTCGACCATGAACTCGACCACGACCTTCCAGCAGGGCGATACGCTGAGCTTCTACTATAACATCGACAGCGAGGAGAATTACGACTGGTTCAACTTCTATATCAACGACCAGCGCGTCATTCACCAGAGCGGCGAGATCGGCATCCAGCTCTATACCTGGACAGCGCCTTCGACCGGCACCTACAACCTCCGCTGGGAGTACACGAAGGATTCTTCCACTTCAAGCGGAAATGACTGCGTAATGGTCATGGAGGTCAAGGTCATTCTGAACGGCGGAGCACCCGGCCACGGCAACGGCGACGTTGACGGCAACGGCTCGATCAATGTTACGGACGCTGTCCTCGCTCTGCGCCACGCAATGGGCATCATCACTCTGAACGCTCAGCAGATCGCACGCGGCGACGTTGACGGCAACGGCAGCGTGAACGTCACCGACGCTGTCACGATCATGAGAAAGGCCATGGGCCTCATCCCGTAAACTTAAACCCCTGTCGCCCGCCGCTTTCATTCCTGCGGCGGGCGATCTTCCAACCAAAGCTTCAGTTTATGCAAGGAGAAATATAATGAACAAAACCTCAATCGAAGAACTCGCCTCCCGTCTCACGGAAGAAGAAAAGCAGAGCATCCTGCAGCACGGAAAGCTCGGGAAGGTGGCTTCCTATCTGACCATTCCCGCCGCGTTTCTGATCGTTGCATGCATGGCCCTTTCCCTGTTTAAGGCAAAGGGCAGTTCCTCATCGGAAGAAGGCGGTCTCCTCACCGTGATCCTGCTCGTTGCCGCGGCAGCCGTGCTTGTCGTATCCGGTGTGCTTTACTTCATCACGAAGAAAAAATGCCCCAAGTACAAGGAGACCCTTTATAACTACCTGAAGAATCAGCAGAAGCAGGGTTAACATGCAGCCATCCGGCTGAAATCCGCGTACGAAAAAAGCTTTGCCGCCGGCAAAGCTTTTTGTTTATCCTCTTTTTAATGCCTCAGACCGGCGCTCCGTCCGGCAGGGGAGCGATCTCTTTTTTATAAAGCTTCGACAGCATGATGAAGCCGTAGATCAGCGCCGCGAATTCCGCAACGAAGAAGCTCCACCAGACCGCCTCCACCTCATGGAAGGTGAGGGCAAGCAGAAGCGCTGCCGGGAGCAGCACGACGAGCTGGCGCAATATGCTCATGATCATGCTCACAACGCCCTTGCCGAGCGCGCCGAAGGTCACGGAATTCGTGATCGAAGTCGCCGCAAGCACGAATGAAAGCGATATTATACGGAATGCAGCGGTACCGCCCTTCGTGATCGTGCCGTCGTGGTCGAACATTCCGATGATCTCCTTCGGGAAGAGCTGGAAGATCAGCGTGCCGACAACCATGATGCAAACGGCGGTGATCAGCGTGATCTTCCATGCCTTCATCAGGCGCAGGCGGTTCCTCGCGCCGAAATTATAGGCAAGGATGGACATGCTCGCATTCGTAACGCCGAACAGAGGCATGAAGATCATGCTCTGGACCTTGAAATAAACGCCGACGATGCTCGTTGCGCTCTCACCGCCGACGTCCGCCAGCACGCGGGAAAGGATCATGTTCATGCCGGTCATCATAACGGAAGTGATCGCCTGCATGACGATCGAAGGAAGACCGACCCTGTAGATATCGACGATCGTTTCCCTGCAGGGACGGAATTTTTTGAAGGAAAGCTTGACCTCGTGATCCTTTCCGAGGATCAGCAGCAGCGCGACGATCATGCCGATCCATTGGCCGATGACCGTTGCATATGCCGCGCCTTTGATGCCCATTCCGAGGGTGAAGATCATGATCGGGTCGAGGATGATGTTCACGACCGCGCCGACGAGCTGAGTGATCATCGAAAGCCCGGTCTTGCCCATCGACTGCAGGATCCTCTCGCAGCCGAGCTGAACGAAGAGGCCGGAGCTGAACCACATACAGATGCTGAGATAATCAACGCCGAGGCCGATAAGGTTCTGCTTATCCGAGAACAGCTTGAAAAACGGCGCGATCACAAAGCCGATCGCCGCAAAAACGAGCGATGAAACGAAAAGGAGGAAGATGCCGTTCGAAGCGCCTTTATTCGCTTTTTCAACCTCGCCCGCGCCGAGCTTTCTTGAAATATAGGAATTCATACCGACGGAAGTGCCGACTCCGACGGCGATCATCAGCATCTGGATCGGATAGGCGAGGGAAACGGCCTTCAGTGCCTCGTTGCTGTACTGCGCAACGAAATAGCTGTCCACGACGTTGTAGAGCGCCTGCACGAGCATCGAGATGACCATCGGCACGGACATTTTGAAGATCAGCTTCCCGACGGGCATATGGCCCATCTTGTTCTGCCTTGCCTTCATCTCCGCTTCCTGCTGTTTGATAATGTTTTCGTCAAATTTTTCCATAGCTCTGCGATTATAGCACCGAACGGCGGGCATGTAAACCGCGCCGCAGATATATATTGGTTTTAAAGCTTCACTGCGCAGCCCTCGGAGAGCAGAAACACCCATTTCTCTCTCACGGGAAGGCCGGTGAGCCTTTCGAGAGCGTGAGCGTAGTTTTCGAGCTGTGCGCGGTATTCCCCGGCGGTTTCCCCGATCGTGCGTCCCCGAAGGGCGGTCGTCTTATAGTCGATGATAACGATCCTTCCGTCCTCTATGAAGAAGCAGTCGATAATGCCCTGAATAAGGGCGCCTCTTTCATCGAGCAGCGAGAATTCCTGCTCCTTTCTTGCGAAAGAAGAAGCGATCATGCGGCGGTAGAGCTTTGAAGAAACGAGTTTTTCGACGGCGGGAAGGTAAACGCCCTCCGCTTCCTCCGGCGAAAGAAGATTCTTTTCCCTGAATTCCGAAAGCAACACTTTGAGTTTTTCGCTGTCCGCCTCCTCCTTCGGCAGGAGCTGTATGAAGCGGTGCGTCGCCGTTCCGCGCTCCGCGGCGCTGAGCTTTCTTCCTTCCTCGTTCCTGATGAAAGCAGGCACTGCGGGCTCGTATTCGCGCTCCGCTTCCGAAACGGCAGTCACGGAAGTCTTCGCCGGGATCATAGTGTCCTCTTCAAAGGGATAAGTCCCGGAGAAGATCTTATCGAAAGCACTGTGATCCGCCTTTTCCGCCTCCGAACGCCAGCTTTCGAAAGCCGCCTTTTTCACACGAACATCGCTTCCTCCTGCGGCTTCGGAAAGGATATAGCGCACGGTGAGAAGCTCTTCGTTTTCCCCGGATTTCAAAACGACCCCTTCCGCTGCATTCTGAAGGTTAAGGCCGAGCGGGAAATATGCGCCGAGGAGCCAATCGAGGAAGCTTCCGGCATTCATTATACCGTTTTCCGTCAGCGCCGACGCCGCCTTGCGGACGGTCAGAGCCATTTTCTTCGCCGCGCCGACAAGATAAAGCTGCTCCCGCGCCCTTGTCATCGCAACATAAAGCACGCGCATTTCTTCCGCCGATTGCTTCGCGGCGTCCTTCGCTTCGATCGCGCGGCGGAAAAGCGGATCCCTGAGCGCCGCCGGAAGAACGCCCTCCGCTTCCGGAAGGATCGAAAAACCGCGATTCGCGCGCAAACCGATGCCGAGCTCGCTGTCCGTGAGGGCGGCGCTTCTTGAATTTGCCTTGCTGAATTTGCCCGTGAGACCGCAAACAAAGACGATCGGGAATTCAAGGCCCTTGCTCTTATGGATGCTCATCACCCGAACGGCGTCGATGCTCGCCGCCTGCGCGGCGCCGAGTTTCGTGTTGTCGCGAACGCTGTCCATAAGCGTTATGAAAGCATGAACTCCGCGCCTTCCACTCGAAGCAAAGGCGCGCGCTTTGTCGAGCAGCATATCGAGGTTCGCTGTGCGCACAGGGCCGCCGGGCAAAGCCGAAGTATAGATATAGAAACGAGTATCGTCAAAGAGCTTCCCGATCAGCGTTTCGACCGTCACAAGGCCGGCAAGCTCCCGCCATTCATTGAGTTTTTTAACGAAATGCCTTGCTTTTTCGCAGGTCGAGCCTTCACCCTCCGGATCGTTTGCGGCGGCAAAGAGCCTGTCGGAAAAGCTTTCGCCCTCATAATCGGCGCGGATGGAAACAAGCTCCGCGTCGGTGAAGCCGAACATCGGCGAGCGGAGCACCGAAACGAGCGGGATATCCTGACGCGCGTTGTCGAGCACGCGGAGAAGATTTATGAACAGCTGCACCTCGAGAGCATCGAAATAGCCGTCGCCGAGCTCCGCGGAGCAGGGGATGCCCCTTTCATTCAAAACGTTGATGAGCTGCAGCGCCGGCACCCGAGTCCGACGCATCAGCACGGCGAAATCCGAGAAAACGGGCTTTCTCTCCGCGCCTGTGGTCTTATCTGTTACGAAGCCCTCGCGCATCAGAGCACGGATCTTTTCCGCAATGAACGCCGCTTCCGCTTCAACGCTGTTGATCTCATCGAGCGCACCTTCATCCTCGCCTTCATCTTCCGAAGGCTCCTCTCCTCCGACAGCCTCCCTGTAGCATTCCTCAGTCCTCTCAACGAGAACGAATTCAACCTTTCCGGCGGGCTTGTCCTCGCCCGGACAGAGAGCGGCATTATCGCTGTAATCGATCTCGCCGACTTCGCCGAGCATGAGCTTTGAAAAGAGCGCGTTTGCCGCATTGAGGATCGATGTACAGCTTCGGAAATTGTTATTGAGGTCGATCCTCGTGCCGGAGCTTCCATCATATTTTCTGTATTTTTCAAGGAAACTCGCAGGCTCGGCCTGACGGAAGCGATAGATGCTCTGCTTGACGTCGCCGACCATGAAAAGATTGTCCCCGCGCGAGATCTTCGAGATTATGCTGTCCTGAACAAGGTTCGTATCCTGGTATTCGTCAACAAAAATGTATTTGAATTTCTTTTTGTATTCCTCCGCCGCATCCTCAAATGAAAGCGCGGCAAGCGCCATCTGCTCGAGATCGGAATAATCCACGACGGCTTCCTGCTGCTTCTTTTCGGCGTAGCGCTTCATGAAATCGAGGATCAGCGCGGAAAGCTTGCCGAGAACAGGCCGGAATGCTTTCGCCGCTTTTTGCTCTGTCTCGAGAGGAAAAGCGAAGCTTTCGATCACTTTGTCGAGCACTGCGCCGTACTGCTTGCGGTAGACCTTGAGTCCTTCCGGCGCGGCGATGCCGCCGACTTTCAGCGCCGGTTTTTTATAATTTTCAAGGATTCGCTGCCATTCCTCATAGCTGTCCTTCGCAAGTAATGTGTCGATTATCTCCTTGTCCTGCGAAAGAATGTTCAAAAAGCCCGTTTCCTTCCCCTGAAGGAGAGGCTGAAATTCATCATAAGTTTTTTCGCAGAGCCTCCGCGCGGCGCCGAGCGCTCGCTTTTTTTCGCGTATAAGGAAGCTTCCCGCACGCTTTGAGGCCTCTTCAAAGCCTTCTAAATAGTTTTCGACGGCTTTTTTGAGCCAGCTTTCGGGATCCGGACGGGCAATTATGAAGTTATAAACGGAATTTACGATCGAAGAAAGGCCTTCGTTGTTGTCGAGAACGAATTTTATGAACTCCGAAGAGGGATCCTTTGTATTTTCGGCTTCGAGATAGAATTCCTCCATCGCTTCAGTGAGCGCTTCGCCGCGCAGGAGCTCCGTTTCCGCTTCGTCGCCGATCCTGAAGGCAGGGTCGATGCCGAGCCTGTGGTAATTGCGCTTGAGTACGCTGCTGCAGAAACTGTGGATCGTTGAAATATTCGCCCTTGCTATGCTTCCCGCCGCGATTATAAGAAGGCGTTTTTTTTCAACATCCTGCTCCGCTTCGCAGAGCTCCGAGAGACGCTTTTCGATGCGCTGCTTCATCTCCGCCGCCGCGGGTTTTGTGAATGTCACTACAAGGAGCTCGTCCACCTTTGTTCCTTCCGCGATGATGCGCGCTATGCGCTCAGTCATAACGGCGGTTTTGCCGGCTCCGGCTGCGGCGGAAACGATCAGATTTCCTTCCTTGTTGATCGCTTCAAGCTGTTCTTTTGTCCACATTTCGCTTTTTGCCTTTCTTTTTCAAGGTGATCAGAGCTTCATTTTGTTTAAAGCGCGGGCAACAAGAGGCCTGTGAACGACCATTGCCGCCCTTGGGCAGAATTCCTGACAGCAGAAACAGCGGATGCATTTTTTTCTGTCTATAACAGGCTTTTTGTTCTTCATCTCGATTGCTTTCGCAGGGCAGGTCCTTGCGCATTCACCGCAGCCGACGCAAAGCTTCTTTTTAAGCGCCGGTTTTTGAGCAAGACATTTACTGCTGATAAAATGGATGAAAGTGCCGTCCCGCATGAATCTGAGACCGCGAACAGGAGGCGCTTCAAAATCCTTCACTGCAAGCGATCCAATGTCTCCGTAAAGATTGACTTCGCCGATATCCTTCGGTGCAAGGCCTCGTTCATATGCCGCTTTAAGAGTTGGGATATCCTTAATGCTCCTTCCGATCAGCGCGGCGGCGGCAAGATCGCAGAGATAAGTCGTTTTCGCGGCGATGACAGCACCGATATGCCTTTTGCTGCCGTTAAGAGGTCCGTTTCCCTCCATTCCATCGATCGCATCGCAAACAGCAAGCCGCGGTTTGAAAAATTCATTGAGATCGATCAGCATTTCCGCAAAATCTTCCTCATTGGGAAATTGATAATGCATCTCCGGTTTTTTGAGCCCGGGGATCGTGCCGTACATATTCTTAACGGCTGCGCTCATTCCCATCAACCCATGTGATTTGAGTTTGCAGAAATCGATGATCGCGTCCGCTTCCTTAAGATAAGCTGTATAAGTGAGTTTTTTGAGCTTTTTCCCTTCCGGAAGCTCCTCTGTTTTTTCCGTAAGATCACGGTTCAGCGTAATTCCTTCCCCTTCAAGGGAAGTCATGCCCGTTGCGGTATAGACCTTATTGATATACATCGAAGTATGAGGGCCTCCGGGACTGTCGCCGATCACTACAGTTGCTCCTTTTTCAAGCAGCATTTCAACGAGCGCTTTTATTAAAATCGGGTGCGTAGTAACGGCTTCTTCCGGCTTTTTGAATGAAACGAGATTCGGCTTGACTGCAATTTTCATTCCTTTTTTAACGAAATCAAGACCGCCGATCTTTTCAACAGCTTCTTTTAAAGCCTTTTTTACGCTTTCTTCATCATAACTACTGCATTTTACAACTGAACAATCAAACATAAATCTTCCTTCTATTTACTGTGCTTTTCGTTCATAACAGCTTCAACGGCTCCGTAAAGAGAGGTAATGCTCGAAAAAGGAGCGTTGCTTGAGCAGGGAAAAACGCTGTCTCCTGAAGTCTTTATATAGCCCTGGAAATCATTAATGAAAAAATAAATGTTTTCCTTGCTGTCTTCGCAGGCCTTCAGGAAAAAAACGCAGACGTCATCCTCTTCAAGAGGATCGTTTTCTTTATAAGAAGAAACGCTTTTTCCTGTCATATAATCGAGAGTTTGAAGAGCATCTTTTTCGGTCATTATTATTTCGATCTTTTGCCCGTATCGAACATCGCTTTCGAGATTATTGAGAACACTTATCTGTATTTTTCTGACGCCGATAAGCATTTCCTGCTTTTCTCCGTTTGAAGAAATCATGCATTTGACCCTTCCTTCATCGGAAATGCTCTCGACCCTTCCGATCAGAATAAGATCGCAGTTTTTGACAAGATTCTTTATTGAACGGAAATAGCTGTAATTGTAAGGAAGCATTATCTCGCTTCTGATTTCTTTGATCTCTTCAATCAGTTTTTCGATCGGAACAGCTGATTTGCCGTCCACAACTATACCTTCCTTTTTGATCAAATAGTTGTTATCATTGACGACCTCATATACCAATCCTTTTTCACTGTCTTCATACGGTCCGGAAAGATAAAGAAGATGCCTTTCACCGGCATTATCTAAAGTTTTGACGTTGATCAGTGAATCATCCGTTAATTCTTTGTTTTCTCCCGAAAGAACGCGCCTCACTTCATAGCAGGAATAGCCTTCACCGCTTTTTTCCTTATAAGAATAAAGGCAGAAAGCTTCAACAACGGAAGATGATTCCCTGTATGCGCTTTTGAGACGAAGAAGGGTCGAAGAATACGTTTCTTTGTATTCTATCCTCCCGCTGCGCAAAAGAAAATGAAAAACGATAAGAAAAAGCAGGATCAGCACAAAAAACACCGCAGCAAAAGAATACCTCGCGGCAGGCCGCAGTTCCTTATCTTTGCGTTCTTTATTCGTTTTTTCTTTCTTTTCCTTCATTTCACTTAATTCCTTCCCGATATTATATCATAACAGCATTGAGCAATTCAATCCGTACGAAGTTGCTTATTTTAAGGGAAAAGCAGTTGACCCGTAAAAATTTTTACATTATAATACATGATGGGAGTATGTGAGGAAACGGCTTTTTCGGCGTTCTTTCAACCTTTTTGAGAAAGCTGTTTTATCCTTGTTTTCAACAGTTTCCACAAGGAAAACTTTTTAAAAGATGTGGAATCTGTTAAAAACTCGGAAACTGAGGATAAAGCATCATTTTATCCTCAAACTTATCAAACGGTTTTCAACAAATGAAAATCAATCCATGAAAGGTAAAAAACGCCTTTTCCACAGTTTCCTCACTAATACTGCTGCTACTGCTGTTACTAATAGATAATCATAATAGGAGGCACGCAATGCGCTTTACCGTCAACACCAGGGAACTTAACGAAGCCGTATCGATCGTTACGAAGGCAATGCCTTCCCACAGCAGCCTTCCTCTTCTCGAAGGGATCTATTTCTATGCTTCCGGCAACACTCTCTTTTTGAAATGCTCCGATCTTTCGCTTCAAATCGAAACGGAGATCCCCGCTTTTGTTGAAGAAGAAGGAAGCGCTGTTCTTCCCGGAAGACTTTTTGCGGAGCTCGTTCGCCGTCTTACTGGCGAAAGCGTTTTCTTCGAAGGCGAAAAAACTACTTTGAAGGTCAGTTCAGACCGCGTCAGGACTTCTCTTCAGGTTTCTTCGAGCGATGAATACCCCGAAATGCGCCGCGTAAACGATGAGTTTTCCGCACAGATAAGCCAGAACAAACTGCGCAGCATGATCAAGCAAACGCTCTTCGCGGTTTCAACAGAGGACAGCAAGCCGGTTTTGAACGGCGTCTGCATGGAATTCAGCCCGGACAACACTCTCCGAATGGTCGCAATGGACGGCTTCCGTCTTGCAATCCGCAGCGAAAAGACCAAAAACTGCACCGGATCAAAGCGGGTCGTGATCCCGAGCCGTGCGATGCAGGAAATTTCCAACCTCCTCACAGGCGGCGACGAGGATATCAAACTCGTTTTCTCCGGAACCCATATCAAGATAGAAGTCGGTTATACGAAGCTCATCTCCCGCCTTATCGACGGAGAATATGTTAATTATGCGGGCTTCATGCCGAAAAACTATGTTACCTATGCGGTTATCGGCTGCCGTGAGCTTCAAGAGAGCACAGAAAGGGCTTCTTTGCTCGCAAGGGAAGCAAAATCCAATCTAATCAAGCTTTCATTCGAAGAGGAACAGCTCACTATTTCCGCGAACAGCGAAAAAGGCAGCATCAACGATCAGATGACCATCCAGCTTTTCGGTAAACCGATGGAGATCGCCTTCAATTCAAAATACATTATCGATCTGATGCGTGTTCTCGAGGATGAAAAGATCATCTTCAGAATGAACAATTCCGTCACTCCCTGCATTGTTGAGCCGCTTGAAGGCGATGCGTTCTACTATAT
This sequence comes from Christensenella sp. UBA1214, assembly GCA_002309375.1. GTDB lineage: Bacteria > Bacillota > Clostridia > Christensenellales > CAG-138 > PeH17. The sequence goes on from DBXK01000021.1 coordinate 45,328, forward strand.
GATCCTTCCTGTGCGTCTCTTCACAGGAGTTTAATTTTTTAGTAAAAATAAGGAGGAAATAATATGGAACTCACAAAAGCGCTTGAACTTTTCAACGAAAAGAAAAGGATCTCTATGGCATATAATCATGCTTTCGGCGTCATGAGCTATGACAACGAGACCGCTGCTCCGAAGAATTCTTCGATCGGCCTTGCAAAGACCTTCGAGGTATTGAGCGAGCTTGCTTATAAACTCACCGTCAACGAAGAATATTTCGAAGTAATCGACGTTTTGATGGAGCATATCGATGAGCTCGATCCGATCACCCGCCGCGAAGCAGAGCTTGCGGAAAAGGGTCTCAGGATGATGCGAAAGATCCCGATGGAGGAATACACCTCCTATCAGGGCCTTCTTATGGAAGCGCATACTGCCTGGGTCGATGCGAAGCTTTCCGATGATTACAGCCTTTTCGAGCCTTATCTCAAGAAAATCATCGCGTTCCATAAGCGCGTTGCAGAGCTTTGCGATCCTTCGATGGATCCCTATGACTTCTGGCTCAATGAATATGAAAAGGGTCTTAATACCGAGATCCTCGATAAATTCTTCGGAAAAGTCCGAGAGGCGCTTGTGCCGCTGATCAAAAAGGTCGTGGAAAAAGGCGAGATCTTCCGCACGGACTTCATGAACGAGAAATGCCCGATCGAGCTTCAGAGGCAGCTTTCCGATTACATCATGGAAGTTATGCATATCAACCGTGAGGACTGCTCCATCGGAGAGACCGAGCATCCCTTCACGACTCATTTCAACAAGCATGACGTCCGCATCACGACCCATTATCACGAAGATTCGGTTGTCAGCAATATGTATTCCGTGATCCATGAAGGCGGTCATGCGCTTTATGAGCTCAACACCGGTGATGATCTGATCGGCACCACTATCGCCGCAGGAACCTCGATGAGCATCCATGAGAGCCAGTCCCGCTTCTATGAAAACATCATCGGAAGAAGCGAAGCTTTCTGCGAGCTTATTTTCCCGAAGATCAAGGAACTTTTCCCCGTTCAGTTCGACGGCGTGAACGCGCATGATTTTTATCTTGCCGTCAACAAGGCGGAGCCTTCGCTGATCAGAACGGAAGCGGATGAGCTGACTTATTCGCTGCATATCATGGTCCGCTATGAGCTCGAAAAGCGTATGATGAGCGGCGAGCTCACGACCGAGCAGCTTCCTTCGGAATGGAACAGGCTTTATAAGGAATATCTCGGCATCGACGTTCCGAACAATCGTCAGGGCATGCTTCAGGATTCCCATTGGAGCGGCGGCATGATCGGATATTTCCCGAGCTACGCCCTCGGTTCCGCATACGGTGCGCAGATCGTTCACTCGATGAAGAAGGATCTTGATGTTGAAAAGCTCGTGCGTGAAAACAGGATCGATATAATCACAGCGTGGCTGACCGAGAAGATCTATAAATACGGAATGCTCCTGCGCCCGGCGGAAGTTTTGAAAAATGCCTGCGGCGAGGATTTCGATCCGGATTATTATATAAATTATCTGACTGAGAAAATGACGTCCATTTATTCGCTTTAAGCGTTAAATGGATAAGGAGAAAAACTTCCGAAAGGGAAGCCAATGAGACTTTTTATAGCGATAGAGCTGCCGAAAACCATGAGAAGCGAGCTTTCGGCAGCCCTTCGGGAGCTCCGTTCCCGCTCGAGCGGCGGGCGCTTCGTTCCTGAGGAAAACCTTCATATCACCCTCCATTTCATCGGGGAGTCCAATGATCTTGTCGGCGCCGTCAACGCCGTCAAGGCGGCCTGCCGCGGCATCCGTCCCTTCGAGCTTTATCCTGAAAAATACGGGTTTTTCGAGAAGGGTGACCGCAAAACTTCGTTCATCTCCGTCGGAGGGAAGCTCGATGAGCTCTCCGTTCTTCGAGAGGTGCTCGAATCCGCGCTTGCGGACAACGGTTTTTCGAGGGATTATCACCGCTTCGTGCCGCATATCACGCTCGGAAGGAATGTCGAGCATGATGAGCTTGTGGGCATGGAGATGGAAAAGCTTTCATTTAAAACGAGAATGACGGTTTCCGGCATCACGCTTTTCGAATCGAGGCGCGAAAACGGAAAGATGATCTATAACCCCCTTCACAGAGAGAAATTCTGATGATCGAAAAGCTTCTCGGCGCAATCGAAGAACACGGCCTGATCCGAAAAGGCGATACCGTCCTTGCCGCATTCAGCGGAGGCGCGGATTCGACAGCGCTTTTGTTTGCGCTTTCCGAGATCCGGGAAAACCTCGGTTTTGAGCTTATTGCTGCTCATTATAATCACGGGATACGCGGGAATGCCGATGCTGATGAAAGCTTTTGCCGCGAAGCCGCGGAAATGCTCGCGCTTCCGTTTTTTTCCGAGAAGGGGAATGTTCCGGAATTTGCAAGGGAAAGCGGACTTTCTCTCGAAACCGCCGCCCGCTTGCTTCGTTACCGTTTTCTTTCGGAGATTGCGGAGAAAACAGGCGCCTCATCCGTTGCCGTCGCCCATCATGCGGAGGACAGTGCGGAAAGCATCCTCCTTCACCTGATCCGCGGCAGCGGGCTTTCCGGCCTCACAGGGATCCGTTACAAGAATGTTCTCGACCTTTCCTATGCGGAAAAAAACATAGGTAAAGCAATAAAAAAAGACCTTGTTTTGATCCGTCCGCTGCTTGGATGCACGAAGGAGGAGATCCTTTCCTACCTTGAAGAGCAGGAGATGTCCTACCGCACGGATGAAACGAATTTTACGGCCGACACAGCAAGGAACCGCCTGCGCCTTCAGATCATCCCGGAGATCGAAAAGCTCAATCCCGCCGCCGCTCTCAATATCGTCAGGGCCGGGGAGATCCTTTCGGAGGATGACGAGTATCTTCTCGAAAAAGCCCGTGAAGCGCTTGAAAAAGCGAGGAGCGGAGAGGGCTTTTCGGCGAAAAAGCTTTCCGTGCTTCCGGATCCTGTCAAAAAACGCTGCCTGAGGCTCGCTCTTTCGGAAAAATCGTCGCTTGTCGATATCGAAAGGACTCATCTTGAAAGCCTTTCGGAGCTTCTCGATATGCAGTCCGGAGCAGCGCTGGACCTTCCCCGCGCAAGGGCGAGGCTGAGCTTCGGAAGACTTCTGATCGAACCTGCTGTAAGCAGGGAAGAAAGCGGAACAAGCTCCCGGGAACCCGATTCTTTTATTCCTGTCCGCGATGGCGACTATGAAACGCCTTTGGGAAGGTTCAGAATCGAAATATTATCCTCTTTTGCTATGGAAAAATGCAATAAAGAGGAGTATAATGTGAATAAGTACGGCCAATTCGGGAACAACGTCGGTTTCATCGATGCGGAGAAGGCTGGGGATTCCCTGCAGATCCGCACAAGAAGAGCGGGAGATCGGTTCAAGCCCGTCAATTCCGCTTTCAGGATGAAGCTGAAGGATTTCTTTATCGGCAGAAAAACGGACCAGACGAAACGGGACGGCATCCCCCTCGTTATTTGCGGCGGGGAGATCGCTTTCATTCCCGGTTTTCTCGTTTCCGATGATTTCAAGATCACCGAAGAAACGAAAACGGCGGTCAAGATCCAATACCTCGGCAAATAATAATCACGGAGGAAAATACGATGATCAACAAAATGGGCCTGCATGAAGACATTGCCTACGTCCTTGTTTCCGAAGAGGAACTGAAGAAGAAGGTCAAGGAGATCGGCGCGCTCCTGACCGAAGAATACAGGGGAAAGAACCCGATCTTCGTCTGCGTCATGAAGGGTTCCGTCCATTTCTTCAGCGACCTTGTGCGCGAGTTCGATGATTACTGCGAGATCGACTTCCTCTCATCCTCCAGCTACGGCGACGGCACGGAGCACACCGGCATCGTCCGCATCAACAAGGACCTCGATATGAGCATCACCGGCCGCCATGTCATTATCGTTGAGGACATCATGGATTCCGGGCTGACGCTCAACCACCTCACCGGCATGCTGAACGCGAGGAAGCCCGCTTCGATCAAGATCGTGACCCTTCTCGATAAACCTGCCCGCCGCCGCTGCGCGATCAATCCGGATTATTACGGCTTCGTCGTGCCGGATGAATTCGTCGTCGGCTACGGCCTCGATTACGCGCAGGCTTACCGCAACCTCCCCTTCGTCGGCGTGCTGAAGGAAGAGGTCCACGGCATCAAAAAATAAGCTTCAGCGGAAAAACCGCGGAAAGGGATAACTATGTCCATTCTTCTGACCGGCGGCGCCGGCTACATCGGCTCCCATACCGCCGTTGAGCTTTTAACGAGCGGCTACGACGTCGTTATCGCGGACGATCTTTCCAATTCCTGTGAACTCGTGATCGAAAGGATCGAGCAGCTCGGCGGGAAAAAGGTCGCCTTTTATCAGATCGACGTCTGCGACAAGGAAGCGCTTCGAAGGGTCTTCAAAGAGAACGATATCGAAGCCGCGATCCATTTCGCCGGCAAAAAAGCCGTTGGCGAATCGGTCGCAAAGCCGATGATGTATTACCGCAACAATCTCGACGCGACCATAACTCTTCTCGAAGTGATGGGGGAATTCGGCTGCAGGAAGCTTATCTTCAGCTCCTCCGCAACGGTTTACGGCATCCCGGAGAACGTTCCGGTCGATGAAAGCGCACCGCGCTGGTGCACCAATCCCTATGGCTGGACGAAATACATGAGCGAGCAGATCATGCGAGACGCCTGCATTGCCGATGAAAAGCTCTGCTGCATGCTCCTTCGCTACTTCAACCCGATCGGCGCGCACGAAAGCGGCATGATCGGCGAGGATCCCGAGGGGATCCCGAACAACCTCATGCCCTATATTTCCCAGGTAGCGATCGGCCGCCGCGAGCGCCTCGGTGTTTTCGGCAACGATTATCCGACGCCCGACGGCACGGGAGTTAGGGACTATATCCATGTTGTCGACCTTGCGAAGGGCCATATCGCCGCGCTCAGATATGCCGAAAAGCATGACGGCTGCGAGGCTGTCAACCTCGGCACAGGCGTCGGCTACAGCGTTCTCGACATCGTCAACACCTTCATGCGCGTGAACGGGATCGATATCCCTTATACGATAATGCCCCGCCGCCCCGGCGACGCGGCGCTGATATACGCGGATCCTTCCTATGCCGAGAAGCTGCTCGGCTGGAAGGCGGAAAAGAACCTTGAGGATATGTGCCGCGACACATGGCGCTGGCAGAAGCAGAATCCGAACGGTTACCGCGGCTGAAAATCAACCGAAAGGAACTTGAAAAATGGAAGAATTGAACGAAAAGACGGAGCTCACGGGAAAAAAGAAAAAGGAAAAGAAAAAGGAAAAGAAAAAGCATAAGGCGCTGAAGATAATCCTCTTCATCTTCCTTGCGCTCATTCTTGTGCTTGGAATCGTTTTTCTGATTATCTGGATCAGGCTTTCCAATATGTCCAAGAACGCAGTCAAGGTCGACGAAACGACTCCCCTTGTTGTGCCGGATGAAATTGTTGCTCCGGATATGCCGGAGATCGAGGATCCGTCGGAGATCGACTGGGAAGCAAACGACGATTTTGAGGACCTCGATGATTTTGAAGTCAGCTTCGACAGCATCTTTCACAGGGACCGCATAAACAGTGACGTTGTCAACATCCTCCTGCTCGGCAACGACGCGAGGGATCAATACGATCACGGCCGTTCGGACACGATGATGCTGCTCTCCTACAACCGCAAAGCGAGGACGGCGAAACTCGTCTCGTTCCTGCGCGATACCTGGATCTATATCCCCGGCCGCTCAACATGGAACAGGCTCAACACCGCATACCGTTTCGGCGGCGTCGGTCTTGCGATCAACACGATCAACGTCAATTTCGACCTCGATATCCAGTACTATATGCGGGTCGATTTCAACAGCCTCAGGGAGATCGTCGATTCTGTCGGCGGCGTTGACGTCCAGCTTACCGCGCGCGAGGTAGATTACATCAACAAACACAGCAATTGGAAGCTCACGCAGAACGGCGACGGCGTTTATCACCTCAACGGCGATCAGGCGCTCCGCCATGCGCGCAACAGGTCCATCGGCGGCGACGGCGACTGGTCCCGTACACGCAGGCAGAGGGATATCTTGTATGCGATGCTGAACAGCATTAAGAAGGATGCGAATGTCAGCTCGCTGATCAGCCTTGTCAGGACCCTCACGGACTACGTTGAAACGAACCTGACGGCCGGAGAATGCATCGATCTTGCGCTTGATTTCATTTTCGGCAAGCCGACGGTCTCGCTCGCGAACAGGGCTGTCCCCTTCGAAGGCACTTGGCGCTATGCCTGGGAGGGCAGGATGGCGGTCATCCATATCGATATCGCCGCGAACAGGGCGAAGCTGCATCAATACCTCTACGGCGGCAATACTGCCGACTGACAGCGATAAGAATGAAAGAGAGCCTTCCATTTCGGGAAGGCTCTTTTGATATGCGTTTTGTTGAAGGAAGCTTATCTTCCTCTCCCGGGAACGATCGGACAGTCCCAGAAAAGCAGCCGCCCGCCGAATTTTTCCGCAAGGCGGATGGCCTGGATCGTGACGGCGTCGACGTCCCATTTTTTGAGGGCGCAGATCCTGTAAACGACGAGGCCGCAGGGCAGATCGCCCGTTTCGAATTCGTCGCTCGCGCCGAGCGCGAAGCCTTCCGAAAGCGCTTCTTCGCCGAAGCGGGTACGCTCGCCGTGGCCGGGGAAGGCGAGATGGAGGTTCAGCCGGCGGGGAGCTTCGGAATCGCCGCTCTCATAGAGCTCTTCGATCTGCTCCTCGTTGCGGACGGTCTGATACTTCGCTTCATCGGGATAGAGGATGCGGAAATAACTCGACCAATCCTCCTCAGCCTTGCCGCCGACGCGGCAGGAAAAACCGCGCTGCTTTTCGGCAAGCTCGCGGAGGAGGGAATACTCCTCCTTTGAGGCAAGGTAGAAATAATACTGGCGGATATCGGCTTTTTCGATGTAGCCGGCAAGCAGCATCTCAAGCTTCTTTTCGCATTTCGCGGCGAAGGCGGAGATATGCCGAAGATCCGAAGAGGAGAGTTCCTTTCCCTCCTTCTTTGCGCCGCAGCCGACGAAGGCGAGGATCGGATAATCCCCGTTCGCGCCGCGGTCATAGAGCGCAAGGTCCACGACGAAGCGTGCCTTTTCGCCCTCGAGCCGCCAGTCGTATTCAAAAAGATTCTTCTTTGCCGCTGCCATAAAAGCTCCTTCTGTGCAGTGACTGAACGCGCGGAAGCATTATTCCTTCGGGATCAGCACGGCCTTGATGCGCCTTACGCCCGCGCTCGAAGCTTCTTCCTTCTTGATCTTGAAGGTGCCGAGCTCGCCGGTATGCGTCGCGTGCGGGCCGCCGCACATCTCGCAGGAATATTCGCCCATCGTGTAAACCTTAACGACGTCGCCGTAGGTGAACAGGCCGATCGCGCCGCGCTTCTTCGCCTCTTCATAGGGCATTTCCTCGCAGGTGATCGGAACGTCCGCCGCGATCGCATCGTTGACGAATTTTTCGACCGCCGCAAGCTCCTCGGGAGTGACCTTCCTTCCGAAGGAGAAGTCGAAGCGGAGCCTTTCGGGAGTGATGTTGGAGCCCTTCTGGGAGACGGAATCGTCGTTCAGGACCTTGCGAAGGCCCGCCTGAAGCAGATGCGTCGCGGAATGGAGCTTCGTCGTCGCTTCGGAATGGTCGGCAAGACCGCCCTTGAACTTCTGCTCCGCGCCGGCTCTCGATTTCGCCTGATGCTCCGCAAACGCCGCCCTGTAGCCCTCGATATCGACGGTCAGGCCGTTCTCGCGCGCAAGCTCCTCTGTGAATTCGATCGGGAAGCCGAAGGTGTCGAAAAGATGGAACGCCGTAACGCCGTCGATCTGCCCGTTCGGGAAGCTGTTCTTGACGCGCTCGAATTCCTTCGTTCCCTGGGTGAGGGTACGCTGGAAGGCTTTTTCCTCCTTATCGAGCTCGGAGATGACGGTCTCGCGGTGCTCGCTGAGCTCCGGATAAATATCGCCGTAGGTATCGATGACCGCGCCGGCGACCTTCGAAAGGCTCATTTCGGGCATGCCGAGCTGCATCGCATAGCGGAGAGCACGGCGGATGATCCTGCGGAGGATATAGCCCTGGTCGACGTTAGAGGGAACGACGCCGCGCTGATCGCCGAGCATGAAGGTTGCGGTGCGCATATGGTCCGCGATGATGCGGAAGGCCTTCGTGACCTCGGGGGAATCGCCGTAGTTCTTGCCGGAAAGCTCCTCGATCCTGCCGAGGATGCCGGTGAAGGCGTCGGTGTCGTAAACGGAAGGAACGCCCTGGAGCGTCGCGACCGTGCGCTCGAGGCCCATGCCGGTGTCGACGTTCTTCTGCGCGAGCGGTTCATACTTGCCGTCCGCGGTTTTGTTGTACTGCATGAAGACGTCGTTCCAGATCTCGAGATATTTGCCGCAGTGGCAGCCGGGGAAGCAGTTTTCACCGCAGGGCTCCTTGCCGGTGTCGATGAACATCTCGGTATCGGGGCCGCAGGGGCCGGTCTGGCCGGCGGGACCCCACCAGTTATGCTCGCGGCCGAGGTAGAAGATATGGGAAGGATCTACGCCCATCTCGACCCAGCGGTCGTGCGCTTCTTCATCGCGCGGGAGCTCGCCTTCGCCCGCGAAGCAGGTGAAATAGAGCTTGTCCTTCGGGATGCCGAGCCATTTTTCATCGGTCAAAAATTCCCAGCTCCATTCGATCGCCTCGCGCTTGAAATAATCGCCGAGGGACCAGTTGCCGAGCATCTCGAAGAAGGTGCAGTGGCTCGCATCGCCGACTTCGTCGATGTCGCCGGTGCGGACGCATTTCTGAACGTCGCAGAGCCTGTTTCCGGCCGGGTGCTTCGCGCCGAGCAGATACGGCACGAGCGGGTGCATGCCCGCCATCGTGAACAGCGCGGTCGGGTCGTTTTCCGGGATCAGCGAGGAGGAGGGGATCACGGCGTGTCCCTTTTCGCTGAAGAACTGAAGGAAGAGCTTGCGCAGCTCCGCTGTTGTTAAAGTTTTCATAGTGTTTTCCGAACCTTTCGGGGAATCAGTCTTTGATCATTTTATTCAGCATCTCGGTGACGCCGTCGAGCCAGCTGCCTTCGTAGAGCTCGATCATGCCCGCGTCTGCGGCGGCGGCAAGCTTGATGTTCATCGGCAGCTTCGCGGTCATCGGGATGAAGTGGCGCGCAGCGGTCTCTTCAACGTGGCTTTCGCCGAAGATATTGGTCCTTTCGCCGCAGTGGGGGCACTCGAAATAGCTCATGTTCTCAACGAGCGCGAGCACGGGGATGTTCATCATGCCGGCCATATTGACCGCCTTTTCGACGATCATGGAAACGAGCTCCTGCGGGGAGGTGACGACGATGATGCCGTCCACGGGCAGGCTCTGGAAAACGGTGAGGGGCACGTCGCCGGTTCCCGGAGGCATGTCGACGAACATGAAGTCCACGTCGTTCCAGATGACGTCGGTATAGAACTGCTTCACAGCGCCTGCGATGACGGGGCCGCGCCAGACGACGGGGGTGGTATCGGTCTCGAGCATGAGGTTGGTGCTCATGATCTCGATGCCGGTGGTCGTCTTGTTGGGCAGGATGCCGAACTCGGTGCCCATTGCCTTTTCGCGGATGCCGAAGGATTTCGGGATGGAGGGGCCGGTGATGTCCGCATCGAGGATGGCGGCCTTGTAGCCGGCGCGCTGCGCGTTCACTGCGAGCAGGGAGGTGACGAGGGATTTGCCGACGCCGCCCTTGCCGCTCACGACAGCGATGATCTTTTTGATATTGCTGTTCGCGTTGGGCGTTTCGAGCATGCTTCCGCTTTCCTGGCGGGATGAGCAGTCGGCGCCGCAGGTCTCACAGTTGTGAGTGCATTCTTCGCTCATTGTATGTCCTTTCCGGCGCTTCAGGGGGAAACGCCGTTCAAAATAATCCAAATTTTATTATAACGCAATTCGGAAATAATATCAAGAGCGGAAATATCGTCCCTGCAGAAAACAAAAACCCGCGCTTCGGCGCGGGTCTGCCCGGCCAAGAGCTCAGTTTTTCGCGTGCATCTCGTTGATCCTGCTGCTTTTGAGCTTGTCGACTTTATGAAAAACCAAAAAATAAGCGGGAGCTTGATTCTTAGGCTTGTAAACAAGCAAGCTAAGTATTATAATACATAAAGCAGTTAGAATCTTTTCAGGGAGGATCGACTGATGTTTGATAACCAAGGCGAAAAAATCATGAAGATTGCGCGGATATTTTTCTTTATCGGCGCAGCAGCATCCGTTACCGGCGCGATCGCAATGATCGTTACTGGGATCGCGCTCCATATGTTATGGCTGGCTATTATCGGAATTTCCTACATTCCTGTAATGGTCTTCGCTTTCTGGGTCATATGTCTGCTTCTTTCGGGGTATGGAAAACTGATAAGCAACAGCGACCGTATTGCCAACAGCCTTGATCCCCGCACTGACCGGCGAAGCCACGAAACCGGAGCGGGTCCCGCAAAGCAGACACGCACCCCTTCAGCTCAAAAGCCAAGCAAGGAAAGCACGAAAACGATGAGGAAGCCTGCTGCAGAGCAGGAGGAACCCGCTGCCGAACAATGTAAAAAGCCGGAATTCGTTGAGCCGGTTTTTGTTGACATAATCTGCCCGAAGTGCGGAGAAACGCTTTCCATACCGAGCGATGCAATCGATGCTGCAGAAACCATTACTTGTCCTTATTGTGAATCGCAGTTCTCTGCAGGCAATTCTGCCCGTACCTGATTCCGGTTATTCTCCGGTTTTTTCAAAGGCGTCCTGTGCGGCGCCTTTTTATTTGTCTTGAGCTTCGTTTTTCGCGCTTTGAAGAACTTCGGGAAAGCTGCGTGAAAACAAAAAACCCGCGCCGAAGCGCGGGTCTGTTGGGCTGAAAGCTCAGTTGTTCGCGAGCATCTCGTTGATCCTGTTGACAAGCTCGTCGCAGTCGATGCCGTGCACGCCGCAGGCCTGCTCGAGGTTCTCGCCGCTGGCCATGACGCAGCCGAGGCAGTGCATGCCGCTCGCGAGCAGGATGTTCGCGATGTTGGGATTTACGTTAATGATCTCTTCGATGGTCATTTTCTTGTTGATTTCCATGGTTTTATCTCCTTTGGTATTGTGTTTTTATTGTTTCGCCCGGCGGGGCTTCCGATACATATAACTGTTTTCGGGGCCCGCCGGTTGCGTTTTTTGCAAATTATTTCCGGTTCGCGATCGAAGCGGCGATGAAGCCCTTGAAGAGCGGGTGCGCCTTATCCGGCCTCGATTTGAATTCCGGATGGAACTGGACGCCGACGAACCACGGGTGATCCGGAAGCTCGATGATCTCCGCAAGGCCTCTGCGGGGGTTCCAGCCGACGAATTTCATGCCGGAACGCTTGAAATCCTCGAGGAATTCGTTGTTGAATTCGTAGCGGTGGCGATGGCGCTCGTGGATCTCCTTCTCGCCGTAATGCTCCATGGAGCGGCTGCCCTCTTCAAGGCGGCAGGTGTAGCTGCCGAGGCGGAGCGTGCCGCCGATGCGGTCGAGGTTGTTGATCTGGTCGGCCATCAGCGCAACGACCGGGTGCTTCGTGTTGAAATCGACCTCCGTGGAGTGCGCGTCCTTCCAACCGAGGACATGCCTTGCGTATTCGATGACCGCGATCTGCATTCCGAGGCAGATGCCGAAATACGGGACTTTGTTTTCGCGGGCGTAGCGCGCCGCGACCATCATGCCCTCAAGGCCCCTTTCGCCGAAGCCGCCGGGAACGAGGATGCCGTCCACGTCGCCGAGGATCGCGTTCACGTCGCCGCCCTCAAGATCCTCCGCCGCGATCCATTTGATGTTCACGCGGGCATGGTTGGCGATGCCGCTGTGCTTGAGCGCCTCCGCAACGGAGAGGTAAGCGTCATGCAGCTCGACGTATTTGCCGACGAGGCCGATCGTGCATTCCTTCGTCGGATGGAGATCCGCTTCGACCATCGCCTTCCATTCGGTGAGGTCGGGCTCGCGGTCTTCGAGATGAAGCTTCTTCAAAGCCGCCTTGCAAAGACCGTTCGCTTCGAGCATGAGGGGAACTTCATACAGCGAGCGGGCGTTGAGGTTCTCGATAACGTTTTCTTCGGAAGTGTTGCAGAAAAGGCCGATCTTCGCGCGGATGCTGCGCTCGAGCGGATAATCGCTGCGGCAGACGATGATGTCCGGCTGGATACCGATGCTCTGCAGCTCCTTGACGGAGTGCTGCGTCGGCTTGGTCTTCAACTCGCCGCTCGCTGTGAGGTACGGAACGAGGGTGACGTGGATGAAGCAGCAGTTATCGCCGCCGAGGGCTGTGCGCAGCTGGCGGATCGCCTCGAGGAAGGGCTGGGATTCGATGTCGCCGACCGTGCCGCCGATCTCGACGAGCAGGACGTCGGGGTTCAGCCTCGTCGCAGCCTTGCGGATGCGGAGCTTGATCTCGTCCGTGATGTGCGGGATGACCTGGACCGTGCCGCCCTGGTAGCCGCCGCTGCGCTCGCGCTCGATGACGGCGGAATAGATCTGGCCGGTGGTGGTGTTGTTGAGCTTGGTGAGCTCCTCGTTGATGAAGCGCTCATAATGGCCGATATCGAGGTCGGTCTCCGCGCCGTCGTCGGTCACGAAAACCTCGCCGTGCTGGTAGGGGTTCATCGTTCCGGGGTCGACGTTGATGTAGGGATCCAGTTTGAGGATGGATACGCTGTATCCCCTCGCCTTCAGAAGGCGGCCGAGGGAAGCCGCGGTGATGCCCTTGCCGAGGCCGGACACGACGCCGCCGGTGACGAAGATCAGTTTGGTTTCCATAGTTTCCTCCTGTTCGGCTGTTGAGGCCTTGAACACTTTCAGTATTATTATAATTGATTATTTGCTTTTTTCAAGAGCGGCGCGGGATATATTAGTCCGCGGAAGACAGGCGGCGCGCCGTTACCGGTCTTCCCTGAAATAGGGCAGTCCGAGCGCTTCCGGCGGCTGATCCTCCTTCTTTTTGCGGAGGGAAACGACGATCAGCACGATTATCGTAACAAGGTAGGGCAGCATTCGGAAAATCTCCTGTGAACGCCTTGTGAGGTCCTTGGAGAAGAGCAGATACAACCAGAAGAAGACGCCGAAGAGGTAGGAACCCCAGATGCTGCGAAGCGGCTTCCAAGTTGCGAAGATGACGAGCGCCACAGCGAGCCAGCCGAGGTTCTCGATCGTGTTGTCGTTCGCCCAGGTGCCGTTGATATAGTCCATTACGAAGTAGAGACCTCCGAAACCGGAGATGCCGGTCCCGACGCAGGTCGCAAGATATTTATGCTTCGTGACATTGATGCCGGCGGCATCCGCCGTTGCGGGGTTCTCGCCGACGGCCCGCAGGTTGAGCCCCGCGCTCGTTTTTGTCAGGAAGTACCAGACCGCGATCGCGACAAGCACTGCGAAATAGACGAGGAAGCCATAGCCGAAGAGCACCTGCTTGATGACGGTCGGCAGCGGCAGGAAGTCGAAGATCTTGGTGCGGAAGACAGCGCTCGTTTTCGCGACGCTGATCTGGCCGACGCCGCCCGCAAGGCGGTTCAGCGAGCCGCCGAAGAAATTCGCGACGCCTGCGCCGAAGATCGTCAGGGAAAGGCCCGTAACATTCTGATTGGCGCGGAGGGTCGTCGTGAGGAAGCTGTAGATAAGTCCGCCGAACGCGCCTGCAGCGAAAGCGCAGACGAAGGGGATCAGGATCAGCAGCACGGGGCTGGGAGCCGTGCCCGCTTTTTCGCAGGCCTGTTCATAAAGGAAGGAGCTTGCGAGGCTCGCGATGCCGCCGAGGAACATCGTTCCGGGAACGCCGAGGTTGAGGTTGCCGGATTTTTCCGTCAGGATCTCACCGGTGCTGCCGTACAGNNGCCGAACATGATGACCGTTCCGAAAAGCACGGCGTTGCGGATCAGAGTGATAATACTGTCCATAAACTCAGTTCCTTTCTTCCGCGGGAGCGGCTTCGGTTTTGCCGGCTTTGTTCTCTTCGGGCAGCTCTTCGGCGCGGATCTCCTTTTCGGCTTTCGTGAAAGCAAGCCTGTAGTTGATGAAGAATTCGCTNNTCGCTGCCGAGGATGAAGAAGAGGATCACGCCGATGATGATCTTCGAAAGGAATTCGTTGATCACGGGGAATTTGCTGACGATCTCGTTGGCGCCCATTTCGAGGAAAACGAGAAGGAACGAGATCAGGATCATAACGAAGGTATTGAATTTCGCGAGCCAGGCGACGATGATCGCAAGGAAGCCGCGGCCGCCGGCCTNNGAAGCCGCGCCCGTCCACAATGGTGGGCGTGAGCGTGTGGTTCGTGCCGGCGACCAGCAGCAGACCCGCAAGGCCGCAGATCGCGCCGGAGAGGGTCACTGTGCGGATGGTAACGGCGCCGACGTTTATGCCGGCATATTTCGCGGTATTGTGGCTTTCGCCGACGACGGCGATCTCGTAACCGTGCTTTGTATAGCGCAGGTAGAAGAACATCAGCACCGTGACCGCCATTACGATGATCACATTAAGGAGATACTTTTGCCCCGCGATCGCCGGGAACCAACCCATCTGCGTATCTCCGTTGAGGATGCCGACCGTGCCGGAGCCGTAGCTCTTCTCCATGAAGGTCACGAAGAAGGAAACGAGCTGGATCGCGATATAGTTCATCATGAGGGTGAACAAGGTTTCGTTTGTATTCAGCTTTGCTTTCGAGATGGCCGGAATAAAGCCCCACAGCCCGCCGGCAGTGATTGCGGCGATGAACATGAGGATAAGAAGGATCGCGTTCGAAGGCCCGCGAAGCGAAGCAAGGGTCCCGGGGGAATTGCCGAAGATCCAGGAAAGGACGGTCAGCGGTGCGTTGGGGATGTACTTCATCAGAAGCGCCGCAGCGAGTCCGCCGACAAGGACCTGGCCTTCTGCGCCGATGTTCCAGAACTTCATTTTAAAGGCCGGGGCAAGTCCGACGCCGATGCACAGCAGCATCATTATTTCCTTGACGGCGTTCCAGATCCTTCCGGACATCCCGAAAACACCGGTGAACATCGTTGCATATACCGACAGGGGATTCATCTTCGTCAAAAAGAAGATGATCAGACCGTCCAGCAAAAGCGCCGCAAGGATCGCAAGCACACGCACGAGGAGCCGCTTTTCAAATGGCATATTGGTCCGTTTCTGGATACGAAGCATTTTTTACCTTCCCTTTCGTTTTATTTTAACCGGCAGCGGAAAGACCGCGCCGAACAACAGATCTTATTTCGCCTCTCCGCCTTCGGCGTCGGAGGGGACGCTCGTCATCAGAAGGCCGACGTCTTCCTTTTTCGCGGTGCGTCCGTCCACGATGCCGCTGATCCTGCCTCCGCAGAGGACCATGATGCGGTCACAGAGCTCGAGGAGAACGTCGAGATCCTCGCCGACATAGATCACGGCGCCGCCGGCAAGCTTGCGCTCGTTCAAAAGGCGATAGATCGCGTAGCTCGTGTTTATGTCGAGGCCGCGCACGGCGTAGGCGGCCATCATCAGCGAGGGCTCGCCCGCGAGCTCGCGCCCGACGAGGACTTTCTGCACGTTGCCGCCGGAAAGCTTCCGGACAGGCGTGTCGAGGTTCGGCGTTATGACCTCCAGCTCCTCGACGACCTTTTCGGCGAGCTTCAGCGGCTTTGCGCGGTTCGTCAGCATGGAACCTCCTTCGCGGTAGCTGCGGAGCATCATGTTGTCCGGAATATTCATGCTTCCGACAAGGCCCATGCCGAGGCGGTCCTCGGGAACAAAGGCGAGACTGACGCCAAGGGCGCGGATCTTCTGCGGCGAGAGCTTGCAGAGCTCTTCCTCCTCGCCCGTTTTCGGATTGATATAGCGGATCTTCGAACCGGATTCCTCCGGAGTGAGGCCCGCGATCGCTTCGAGAAGCTCCTTTTGACCGCTTCCCGCAACGCCCGCAATGCCGAGGATCTCTCCGCTGTATGCGGTGAAGGAGACGTCATTGAGGCGGAGCACGCCCATTTTATCCTTTACGGAAAGGTTTTCGACGATCAGACGCGGAGTTTTCTCCTCAACGAAGGGGCGTTCGATGTTCAGCGAAACGGATCGGCCGACCATCAGATCCGAAAGGGTCTGCTTATCCGCCTCGGCTGTTACAACATCCCCGACGTATTCACCTTTGCGGAGGATCGCGACGCGGTCGGAGATCTCGAGGACCTCGTTGAGCTTATGGGTGATGATGACGATGCTCTTGCCGTCCGCCTTCATCGCGCGCATGACTTCGAAAAGCGCGTCGGTCTCCTGCGGCGTCAGAACGGCGGTCGGTTCGTCCAAAATGAGAATATCCGCTCCCCGGTACAGCGCCTTGACGATCTCAAGCGTCTGCTTTTCGGAAACGGACATTTCATAAACTTTTTTATTGGGATCGACGGAGAAATTATAGCGTTCGCAGATCTCCGCGACCGCGGCTTTGACGCTGCGCAGGGAAGCCTTCAGCCCGAGCTTCACGTTTTCGGCGGCGGTGAAAACATCCACGAGCTTGAAGTGCTGATGGATCATGCCGATCTTGAGCGCGTGCGCGTCCTTCGGAGAGCTGATGCGGACGGGAACTCCGTTCACGGCGATACTGCCGCTGTCGGGAAAATAGATGCCGGAAAGCATGTTCATCAGCGTCGTCTTTCCGCTGCCGTTTTCGCCGAGAAGGGAGAGGATCTCCCCCTTATAAATATCGAGCGAAACATTCCGGTTTGCTTGGATCGAGCCGAAGCTCTTAGAGATATCCGTCATGCTGACGGCGATCTCCCTCGGAGGAGTTGCGAGGCTTTCCATCGTTGACCGTCCTTGCAGTTTTTTCGCGGTTTTGCGTACTGTTGCGCCGAATACCAAAACAAAACCACAAATTACATTATAGCAGAAGCAGGGCCGGATGTAAAGACGGAAAGAGCATTTCGCATATCAAAAAGGGCTCCCGGAGGAGCCCCTTGATCCTTGCTTTACCAATCCGAATCCCAATCGGTTCCGCCGGAATCCCAATCGCTGTAATCCGACCCGGAATCGCTGTCAGAGCGGTTGTGAAAGTTTTCCCAGATTTCGGAGTCCTTGAAATCACTGACACCCCAATCGGAATCGTAGCTGCTGCCGATAAAATGGTCTTCATAGTCCGAATCGGGGAAATGCTTCACGTATTCCCAGTCGCCGTCGTTGCCGTAATACCAATAATCCCCGTAGCGGTAATAATAACCGCCGCTGTCGTCCTGATAATAGCCGTCATTCTTATGCTTTGAACTGCTGCAGAAGCAGATGCCGATTATAAGGGCGATGAAAAGCAAAACAACAACAATGGCGGTGATGATCGCGGGCTTGCTTGAGCGCTGCAGCTGATTGGATATGTCTGACGTGTCGGCTGAGCGGTCCGCGCCGCCGGAGGAGGAGAAGGCCCTTTCCGGATAGATATTGCGGTTATGGCATTCGGAAAGGAGCTTTTCGAAGAGCTCCTTCACGGCGTAGGCCTCGTCCGGACCGTGGTAACGCACCGCGCGGCTGCCGTCGGCTTTGTTTTTATACACGACGAAGGAAGTTCCGGCCCGATAGATGCCGAAGGCCTTCGGAGGGCGGTAATCCTCGCCGATAAAGAAGCGCATCCGCTCGAGCGGCATTTTGCGCACTTCGCAGTATTGGCGCAGTTCCTCGATCGTTTTCGGGCGAACGATCGCCTTGCGCGGGTCGTCATAAAGCTCCGAGGCAGAGCTTTCGGCAGGCTCGGCGCCGGTGCTTTTTGTTTCGGGTATCGTCGTGCCGCAGTGAGGGCAGACGGAATCGAGCATTGAAACGCTTTTTCCGCAGCCGGGACAAATCTTGTTATCGGCCATAAGCGCTCCTTTCGGAAAGAACGGTACTTAATATAAAGATTATAACACTTGTGTCCGAATAGTCAATAAAAAACGAAGGCTCCGCCGCCGAGGGGGGAGCCTTTGAGTTTTCATTTGAGCTTTTTGAGCTTGCTTTTCTTGTGTACGCCCCACATGCGGAAAACGGTCGAAACGAGGAGCACGCCCACGGCCATCGAGCCGGCGATCGCTGCGGTCAGAAGGCCTTTTTCGAAAGCCTCCGCACCCATGCCGCGGCGGATATAGTCCATCGTATAGTAGATCCCGGCACCGGGGATCAGCGGCACGAGCGCGCAGAGCAGATAGCTCGTCGCGGGGAATTTGCGGATCCTTGCCATGATCTCCGCATAGATGGCGGATGCGGCGGCGGCAATGAGATAGCTTGCCGGTTCGCTGACGCCGATGCGCATCATGATGCTGCACACGAGCCAGGAGATGATGCTGCCGAACAGCGCGAAGGGGGTGCCCTTCCCGTGCATGTTGAAGAAGAGGCCGAAGCCGAGCGTGCCGATGAAGCCCGCTATGCATTGGATCGCAAGATTATAGTCGATCGGCGCGGGCGGCGTGACGGCGGTAGGGAAGATATGCTGCGCAAGGGTGACGGCGGAGCTCGTTCCGAAAACGAGCGCCACGGCGATGATCAGCACCTGCACGAGGCGGTTGACGCCGCTCATCGTGTCGCCGTAGATAACGTCCCGCAGGCTGTTGGTGAACAAAAAGCCCGGCACGAGCAGCATCAGCGCGCCGATCGTCGCGATATCCGCGTTGCCGCAGAAGCCGACTGCGGCGAGGGCGTTGGCGAGGAAGGCGAGGATGAAGCTCCCGACGAAGGAGGAGAAGAAGGCGTTGGCGTGCAGTCTTCCGGTGAAACGCAGCGCGGCGCCGGTCGCGGCGCAGCAAACGCCGGCGGCGAGGGCGTCGAAAGCCGATCCGCCGAAGAAGAAACCGAAGCCGAGGCCGATCATGAACGCGGCAAAGTAATAGATCACGCTGCCGTATTCGCGCACGCTGCGGTCGGTTTCGACAAGAAGCTTCCGGGCTGACTTGAGATCCGGCTTTTCGATGCAGATCCTGCGGCAGAGCGCGGAATAGCGCTCGATGCCGTCGAGCATCGTGCCGCCGCTCTTCAGACGGCGGATCTTCGTGAGAACGACGTCGTTCGTTTCGAGGCTCGCCATGATCGCGCTCGGGATCACGAAGGTATCGACCTTGTCGACGCCGTAAGCTTCGATGATGCGCGTGATCGTTTCCTCAACGCGGTAGGTCTCCGCGCCGCAGCTCTGCAGACGGTTCGCGAGCGCGACGGCGAATTCGAGCAGCTCCTCATAATAGGATTCGTCGTGCTCGTCCGGCGTTTTTTCCGCCGCGGAGAGCCCGCTTTCGGGGTAAAGGAAAGAGCCTTCTTTGATAAAAAGGTTTTTCCTGAACAGTTTTTTCTTCAAGGCAGACATTCGTATCCTTTCCGTTCCGCTTGATTTACGGATGGAAAGTATAACACAGATTTGGAAAAAAGCAAGTTATATTTGCGCCTGCCGCGGGCAGATCCCCGAAACTGAGGCGGAAGAGGCCGGGAAAGGATGCCGGCGGAGGAACAAAACCTTTGATTTAATAAAACGTCCTTCCGACTTTAAGATTAATTTAAGAACATTTCTTTATTATATAATGCAGTAACCGATAAGGTGGGAAAGAGGCCTTTCCCGCCGGTTCGGGAAAAGCCCGGCGCGCCATCCTTTGCGGCCGGGGAAACCAAAACGGAAAGGAAAGTACAATGAAAAAAAGGCTTCTTTCTATCGCAATGGCCCTGCTGCTGGCGCTGACGCTGCTTCCGGCGGGCTTCTCCTTCGCTTCGGGCGAACAGCAGACCGAGACCGCTGCTGCGCTGAAGGTCGAAAGGACCAACGTCGGCAACACCGGCGCGATCCTGAGCGTTTCGGCAAGCGGCATGCGCGGCGCGTCCGTCAAGGCCGTTTCCTCCGATGAAAGCATCGCATCCGTCAAGGTCGAGGGCAATACCGTCACCGTCACCGGTCAGCCCGGCGCGGTCGGCGTCGCGAGGATCACCGTCACCGCGACCGACGAAAACGGCAGGAATTATGAATCCATCCAGGACGTTCCCGTCGGCTACACCACCTTCTATTTCGACGGCGAGTCCGTCACCGTTATCGAGGGCTCCGATTCGAAATACGAAGTCACCGGCCAGAACCCCGCCGATGAAGCGGATCACGCGCTGACCGTTACGACCGACACGGACGGCAACACCGTCTATACCAACAATTCGGATGCAACACTGACCGTTTCGATCAAAAAAGCAGGCGGCGCATACGTTTTCTACGGTACCTGCACCAACGGCTCCATCAACGTCAAAAAGCAGGCGACCGGCAATACCTGGCTGCTCCTCAACGGTCTTGACATGACCAGCAGCTTCACTGCGCCGATCACGATCAAGAAGGATTCCACGGCCTGCGCGGTCATCACCGCTCTTGCCGGCACTGAGAACACCCTCACCGACGCCGCGCTCAACAATGCGGACGTCTACGGTCCCGAGGAGGACGGCGGCAACCTTGCCAACCAGTATTACGCCGAAAGCGCCGTCATCAAGGCCAAGTCCAACACCAGGGTCTATCTGAACGGCGAAGGCAAGCTGACTATCAACAGCAACTCGAAGAACGGCATCAAGTTCGGCGCAGGCTCCTGGGCGGAGATCGCCGACCTCGACCTCACCGTCACCGCGCCGAACAGCGGCATCGCGACCGAGAACGAGCTCGAATTCAACAGCGGCAAGATCACCGTCACCGCTCAGCAGAAGGATGCGATCAAGGCTGAGGACGACGACGAGCTGATCGGCAAGCTGACCATCCGCGGCGGCGAATTCCACCTCAATGCGGCGGACGAAGCGATCGTCGCGAGGGGCTCCGTGACCATCACCGGCGGCACCTTCGACATCACCTGCCAGGGCGACGCCGTGAAGGCCGAGAATGCGACAGAGACCGCGGGCGACATCGTCATCTGCGGCGGCACCTTCACGATCACCACCCAGTGCGACGCTTTCCAGGCGGCCGGCGCCGCGACCTTCTACGGCGGCAATATCACCGCGACCTGCTGCGGCGGCTCGACCAACTCTTCTTATAATAAGGACAGCGACCCGAGCGCAAAGGGCATCAAGGCCGGCACCGAGCTGACATTCCGCGGCGGCACCTTCAACATCAACTCCGCCGACGACGCGCTCCATTCCAACGGCAATATGACCATCACCGGCGGCACCTTTACCCTTGCCACCACCGACGACGGCGTCCATGCGGATTACACCCTCAACCTCGGCGAATACAACGGCAATGACGACGACGTCAACCTCACCGTCACCACCTGCTACGAGGGTATCGAGGGCGCAAACATCAACGGCTATTCCGGCAATTACACGATCTGGACCAACGAAGACTGCATCAATGCCGCGAACTCCGACCTCGGCAACTATGCCTTCACCCTCCGCATCTACGGCGGCAACTTCTACTGCTACGGCAACACCGGCGACGGTCTCGACTCCAACGGCGAGTTCACCATCTGCGGCGGCCATGTGGAGGTCTATTCTCCCGGCAATGGCAACGCCGCTCTCGACAGCGACGGCACGATGAGCCTCATCGGCGGTACTGTGATGTCCGTCGGCTCGAGCGACATGGTCGAGACCCCGAACTACGGCATCTACGTCCGCTTCAACGCATCGAGCGGCTTTGCGGACGGCAGCACGATCGCGATCTACAACTCTTCCAACACCAAGATCTTCGAAAGCACCGTACACTACCATAATTCCAACCGCACCGGCACCTGCGTCATCTTCTCAAGCCCGCAGCTCTCCTCCGGCCAGACTTATAAGCTCTATAAGAACGGCAGCCAGGTGACCAGCGCGACCGCGAGCGGCAACTCCGGCGGCACCACACCCACTCCCGCCGATTCCGAAGCGACCTGGCAGGCGGTCGGCGAGCTTTCCTCCACCTACGCCCGCGTCACGAGCATGACTCCCGGCGTCGGCGCAGTCATCACCAACACCGGCAATTCCTATGCTCTCACCGGCGGTTCGACCGTTTCCGGAACCTCCGTATCCGTCAGCTCCGTCACCGGCGGCTATTCGATCACCAATGTCAGCGAGGCGAACACCTGGTACCGCACCAACGCCGGCAAGATTTACTGCACCATCGGCGGCACGAACTACTACCTCGGCTACACCCAGAGCGGCAGCGGCTGGAACCCGACCTACACGATCGCTATGACAACGAGCGCGGATTCCGGCGCGACCTGGACGGTCTCCTCGAGCGGCAGCTATGCCCGCATTTCCACCACGATCGGCGGCGGCCAGCCCGGCCCCGGCGGCCCGGGAGGCGGCCCCGGCGGTCAGCAGAGGACCCTGTACCTCACTTCGAGCGGTTCGAGCTTCACCCTTTCCACCAGCTCCGGCAGCGTCTATGTCTATTCGCCCGATTCCGCAATGGCGTCCCTGCAGGGCACGACCGAGTACCTGATCGACACCGATAACGGCGAAAGCATCACCGAAGCGCAGATCCTCGCCAATGCGACGATCAAGTTCAAGACCGGCGTCAATGCGAGCGAGCAGACTCTCGCCTGGACCGACAGCCGCGTAGCATACAGCTGGAATCCCGATTTCGCAGTCGGCGAACCCGGCAACTATGAAATGACCGTCACCGTTCTCGGCACCACTCTCGGAACGATCCGCGTCATCGCGATCGGCGGCGAGCTCGGCAGCACCGCGCCTGAGCCCCCGCAGCTCGAGATCCCCGATCCTCCGCAGCCCGGCCTCACCGGCGATGTGGACGGCAACGGCGTTGTGAACGTCACCGACGCGCTGCTTGCTCTGCGTTTTGCGATGGGCGTCATCACCCTTGACGCCGATCAGATCGCCCGCGGCGATATGGACGGCAACGGCGTCGTCAACGCGACCGATGCGATCAACATCATGCGCATCGCGCTGAACGTACAATAAGACTTCTTCTGTAGGACTCCTTATAGACCGGTGCGGAGCAGCTTGCTGCTCCGCACCGGTCATTTTTGCGCTTTATGCAAAAGCGCCGGTCCGTGCGTTCTGAAAGGGCTTCGGAAGGCTTGAAATAAATATATAGTCTATTTGTACAAAATTTCATATCTTCGTGCCATTGACTTTTTATTTTCTCTCGGATATAATAAACTGAATGCCTGTATGCTGCCGAAGCTGTACCCGGGGTTGCTGTGCCGGCGAGGGCCAAGGGGCGGTGCATTTAATATATAAGGAGGTGAAATTCTGTGAGTATGGATATTCTTACAATTGTTCTTCCGATAGCGGGCGTCGCGGTCGGCGCGGTCGCAGGAGCCGTCGGGATTCATATGTACGATAAAAATAATGCAGAATCAAAGGTCGCGAAGGCTGATGCAACGGTCAAAGAAATGATCGAAGAAGCCCAGAAGCGAGCGGAAACCCTCAAAAAGGAGACGATCCTCGAAGCAAAAGAGGAAGTCTACCGCATCAAGAACGAAAACGAGAGGGAAAACAAGGAACGAAGGAACGAACTCCAGCGCGCCGAGCGCAGGCTCCAGCAGAGGGAGGAGAGTTTCGACAAGAAGCAGGACGGTCTTGAACAGCGCGAACAGCAGCTTAACAAGCGCATAAAGACCATCGACGCGAAGGAGGCGTCCATCGACAAGCTCTATGAAGACCAGAAGAAGGAGCTTGAACGGGTCGCCGGTATGTCCCAGGATGAAGCGAAGGAAGTGCTCCTCGCAAACGTCGAAAAGGACGCAAGGCACGACGCCGCGCTGATCATCCGCGACATTGAAGCAAAGACCAAGGCGGAAGCGGACCGCAGGGCGGTGAACATCATCTCCATGGCGATCCAGCGCTGCGCGGCGGACCATGTTGCCGAGGCAACGGTCTCCGTCGTGGCTCTGCCCAACGACGAAATGAAGGGCCGCATCATCGGCCGCGA